>JBAUOP010000161.1:0-34106 GCA_049579805.1 Acidobacteriaceae bacterium | reverse complement strand
GGCTATAGCGCTTGTTGGCGGTGGAATCGTACGTCTTGTCGTAGCGATTGGCGAGGACGTTGGCGACCACCACGATGGCCAGAACAATCAGAATGTAGATCGTCGCGTAACTGGCGTATTTGGTCTGACGGGCTTTCAACCACTGGCTGGCCATTCCTGACTAGGACCTCCACCGAAGGGATTCCATCGAGCGGGCGGTGAAGAAGAGTCCCAGAAAGATAAAGCTGACGTAGTAGACAGCATCTTTCAGCGAGAGGACGCCGCGGCCGAAGGATTCGTAGTGCACGGGGACCGACAGGTAGGAAAGCACCTGGGCCCAGGTCGAGGAGTCGTAACTGCTGACCCAGGAGAAGACCCAGAAGAGCAGGACGAGGCCGAAGGTGGCGGCGCCGGCGATGATCTGGTTTTTGGTCAGCGTGGAGATGAAAGTGCCGAGGGCCAGCAGCGCGGCAGCCTGCAGGATCAGGCCGAGATACCCGACCAGCAGAGGCTTCCAGTCGGGATGGCCGTAGGCGAAGAGGAACGCGAAATTGATGCCGGCGTAGACGAGCAGCCATGCGTAGAGGATGGTGGCGGCCAGCCACTTGCCCAGGATCACTTCGATATCGCGCACCGGCGAGGTGGCCAGCAGCTCGATGGTGCCGCTGCGCTTTTCTTCCGCGAAGAGGCGCATGGTGATGAGCGGCACGAAGAAGAGAGCCAGGAAGCTGGTGTTGAGCATCAGCGGCCGGATGATCTGCTCGTTGATGTTCATGGGCTGCATCTGTCCGGCCATCTGCATCTCGATGCCCTGGATCACGAAGTCGCCGAGGTAGTTCCAGAAGAACCATCCGAAGAGGATGGCGTACATGGTGAGCAGCAGCCAGGCGATGGGCGAGGAGAAGTAGCTCGACAATTCGCGGCGGCAGATGATCCAGAGATTTCTCACGCCTGGGCCTCCGGAGTGCTGGATTCAGGGGGCGGAGCCGCGCTGAGCTCGGGCGGCGGCGCTCCGGTTCCGGCGGGCGGCGGGGCGGCTTCAGCGCCGGTGAGCTGCAGGAAGATTTCTTCGAGGCTCATGGCAGCGGGACGGAACTCGTTCAGGTCCCAGCCGGCATCGACCACGGCACGGGCAAGATCGCCGCGGACCAGTTGGCCCTTGTGGCTCTCGACTTCAAAGATGGCGCCCTCGTCATCCTGTCCTTTGCAAATAACCTTGCTGACGCCGGCAATGGCGGCGAGGCGTTCCTGCACCCGCGAGACCGGCAGCTCGCCACTGCGCGCGGCCACTTCCAGCAGCATGGATTCCGCGCCGCGGGCGCGCGCCTGCAGGTTGTGGACGGAGTCCGTGGCGACCAGCTTGCCCTTGTTGATGATGAGAACCTGTTCGCAGGTCTGCTCCACTTCCGGCAGGATGTGGGTGCTGAGGATGATGGTGTGGTCGCCCGCGAGGCTCTTGATGAGGTCGCGCGTCTCGTTGATCTGCTTGGGATCGAGGCCGGCGGTGGGCTCGTCCAAAATCAGGACGTCGGGATTGTGGATGATGGCCTGGGCGAGTCCCACGCGCTGTCGATAGCCTTTGGAGAGCTTGCCCATCAGCTTCTTCTTCACGTCGCCGATGGCGCAGCGTTCGCAGACGAAGGCGATACGCTTCTCGAGCTCCGTGCCGGAGAGGCCTTTGAGGCGCCCGACGAAGCGCAGGTACTCGGCGGTCTCCATTTCGAGATAGAGCGGCGGAGCTTCGGGCAGATAGCCGATGTGCCGGCGCACGTCGAGAGACTGCGTGAAGACATCGTAGCCTGCAACCGTGGCTGTTCCCGCGGTGGGCGGGAAGAAGCACGTGAGCATGCGCATGGTGGTGGTTTTGCCGGCGCCGTTGGGTCCGAGGAAGCCTACAATCTGGCCTTTTTCTACGGAGAAGGAGATGTGGTCAACGGCGGTGGTGCGGGCGTAACGCTTGGTCAGGTCTGTAACAGTGATCATCGTCTGACTTATGGTTTGGACTTCGCGCAGGGCGAAGGGTTATCCATCAAGGCCGGATTCTCCGCGGTGCGAGTATCCGCAATTGCGGAACGCGCGTGAAATGCGGTTCGCAGCGAACCATAGCCATGCTAAAACATCGGCGGTTCGCTGTGAGCAGGGTGCAGGAGGGAAGGCAAAAAAAAATCGTGACGCGCCGGGGCTAAAGCCCGGAACTTTAGGGATGGCGTTGTTCAACGGGCTGAAGCCCGTTGCTTTCTCCGCCGTGCTGCTGGCGCAGCACCCATGGATGAGCGCTCCGCGGGACTGCTTTGCGTTGTGCACAGGTTCGGGAAAGAAACAGCTGCCGCACGACTCCAGTCAACATACTCCGTGGTGTCGTGGCTCTCCCAGAACCTGCGCTCTTCGGTTTCAGTCGCGAACTTAGGCACGGCTTTGAAGTGCTGAGGCATGAAGTGAACCTCTCTTGTCTTTACCTTATTCTCCCGTGTCGATCTGCGCCCTCTGCAGCTTGTCCGAGTAGTCGACGTAGATGGATTTCCAGGTGGTGTAGAAATCAATCGCGCCGATGCCGCCCTCGCGATGGCCGTTGCCGGTCTGCTTCACGCCGCCGAAGGGCAGATGGACTTCCGCTCCGATGGTCGGTGCATTCACATAGGTGATGCCGGCTTCCAGATCGCGCATGGCGCGGAAGGCGCGGTTGACGTCGCGGGTGTAGATCGCGGTGGAGAGGCCGTAGGGAATGTTATTCGAGAGGCCGAGGGCCTCGTCGAAGTCAGCGCACTCGAGGATGCTGACCACCGGTCCAAAGACTTCTTCCTGGGCGATGCGCATATTCTGTGTCACGCCGGAGAAGAGGGTCGGCGCGAAGAAGTGGCCGTTGGCGTACGCGCCGTCGGTGAGAGCCTTGCCGCCGCAGCGGAGCTGCGCGCCTTCGTCCTGCGCAATTTTGCAGTAGCTGGTGGAGGTCTCGATCTGCGCGCGGTTGACCTGCGGCCCCACCTGCACGGACTCGTCGAGGCCGTCGCCGACTTTCAGCGCCTTTGCCCGCTCGACCAGCTTCGAGATGAACTCCTCCGCGATGTCGCGGTGGACGATGATGCGGCTGGTGGCGGTGCAGCGCTGGCCGGTGGTGCCGAAGGCGCCCCACAGTGCGCCGTCGAGGGCAAGGTCCAGGTTGGCGTCTTCGAGCACGATCATGGCGTTTTTGCCGCCCATCTCGAGCGAGCAGGCCTTGAAGTGCTTCGCCGCGGTCTGGCCGACGATGCTGCCTACTTCCGACGATCCGGTGAACGAGATCGCCGCGACCTGCGGATGCTCGACGAGGCGCGTGCCCACCAGCGACCCGGAGCCGGTGACGTAGTTGACGACGCCCGGGGGCAGGCCGGCATCGACGAGGGTCTGCACCAGGTTCAGGGTGGAGAGCGGCGTGTCCATGGCGGGCTTGATGACGCAGGTATTGCCGCAGACCAGGGCCGGCAGGAGCTTCCACGAGGGGATGGCCATGGGGAAGTTCCACGGCGCGATCATGCCGCAGACGCCGACGGGCATGCGGACGGCCATGGCGAACTTGTTGCGTAACTCTGAGGGCGTGGTCACGCCGAAGAGACGGCGGCCCTCGCCGGCCATGTAGTAGGCGGTGTCGATGGCTTCCTGGACGTCGCCGCGGGTTTCGGCCAGAACCTTGCCCATCTCGCGGGTCATGTCCTGGGCGTACTGCTCCTTGCGCTGGACGAGGAGGTCGCCGGCGCGGTTGAGGATCTCGGCACGTTTCGGGGCAGGGGTCAGGCGCCAGGTTTTCCAGGCCTGGGCGGCGGCGGCCACGGCGGCATCGACGTCTTCCGGGCCGGAGGCCTGAAACTCGCCGACGATGTCGTCTTTGCGGGCAGGGTTGATGTTGAGGAAGGTTTTGCCGGTGCGGGCAGGGGTCCAGCGGCCACCGATCAGGTTGAGGTGTGTTTTTTGCGCCATGGGGCGACAATCTCCTGGAAACAGGTCAAAACCTAACAGGATAACCCGGACATGCAGGGGGTGAGTACAAAGGTGCTATTGCCTGGAACTTTCCAATTTGTGAAAGTGCCGGAAGGGAACGGCAAGCCTTACAATTGAAACGAATCTCTCAGAAAAGTTCAATCCTCGATGTCATCGAATGGTTTTCAGCCGCGTTCTACTCGATCGCACAGTCTGCGATCCCTCTTCAGTGTGTTCTCGAACGACCTGGCCATTGATCTGGGAACGGCCAACACGCTTGTCTTTGCCGCCAATAAGGGCATTGTTGTCAACGAACCGTCGATCGTAGCGATCAATAAAAACACCGGTGAAGTGGAAGCGGTGGGCAAAGAGGCCAAGGAGATGCTGGGGCGGACGCCCGGCAACATCGTGGCCATCAAGCCGATGAAGGACGGGGTCATCGCCGACTTCAAAGTCACCGAAAAGATGCTGAACTACTTCATCCAGAAGGCGCACAACCGCAAAATGCTGGTGCATCCGCGGATTGTGATCGGGGTGCCTTCGGAGATCACCCAGGTGGAAAAGCGCGCGGTCGAGGACTCGGCCTATCGCGCCAAGGCCAGCGAGGTGTTCCTGGTGGAGCAGGCGATGGTGGCGGCCATCGGCGCCGGGCTGCCCATCACGGAGCCCAGCGGCAACATGGTTGTGGATATTGGCGGGGGCACGACGGATATCGCCGTGATCTCGCTGTCGGGCATCGTCTACTCGCGGTCGGTCCGCATGGCCGGCAACCAGATGGACGAAGCCATCATGAACTATCTGAAGCGGAAATATAACCTGTTGATCGGAGAGCGCACGGCCGAACAGATCAAGATCGATCTGGGCTCGGCGTATCCGCTGGACAAGCCGCAGACGATGGAGATCAAGGGGCGCAACCTGATCGAGGGCGTGCCCAAGACCATCACCATCGACGACGGGGAAATCCGCGAAGCGCTGGGCGAGTGCATCGCCACCATCCTGAACGCCATTCGCGTGGCGCTGGAGCGGACGCCGCCGGAGCTGAGCGCCGACATAAGCGACCGGGGCATCGTGCTCACCGGAGGCGGGGCGCTGATCAAGAATCTCGACAAGCGCATCCGCGAGGAAACCGGGTTGCCGGTTTCGATTGCGGACGATCCGCTGGCGAGCGTCGTGCTCGGAACCGGAAAGATGCTGAGCGACTTCCGTCTGCTGCGCAAGATCAAGATCGACGGATAATGGGTGGCGCTCCCGCCGGCATAAGCAGGTCCTGAGTCATGGAATCGTTTTACAGCCGCTACCGCAACGCCCTCGTTCTGATTGCCGTCCTGATGGTGCAGGTCGTGGGACTGGCGGTGCAGGTGCGCCGGCCGGGACCGAACCCTTCGGACAAAGGCAGCGTGCGCCTGATTCGCTCGTGGGCGGTGGGTTTGGTGACGCCGCCGGAGCGGGTGCTGCGCGCTACCGGCCACGGCATTCGCGGCATGTGGACGAACTACGTGGACCTGATCCACGTACGGCAGCGGAACCGCGATCTGAAATCGGAACTGGACAGCCTGCGCCTGGAAGAAGAGAGCCTGGCCGAGGACGCGCGCCAGGGCCAGCGGCTGCAGGCGCTGCTGGGATTCAGGGAGAAGTACATCTATAAAACGGTCGCCGCCCAGGTGATCGGGACATCGGGCACCGAGCAGTCGCAGGTGCTGCTCATCGACAAAGGCTCCCGCGACGGCCTGAAGCCGGACATGCCGGTGATTACGCCGGACGGCATTGTGGGCAAGACGCGCGACGTTTTCGCTCATACCAGCCAGGTGCTGGAGATTTCCGACCCCACCAGCGGCGCGGGCGTGGTTCTGGAGAAGACGCGCATTCGCGGCGTGCTGCGCGGCGACACGTGGGGGCATCCGGAGATCGTGAACATCTCGCCCGACGAGCGGATTCAGAAGGGCGACACAGTGCTCACCAGCGGAGGCGACGGCATCTACCCGCGCGGCCTGGCCGTGGGCTCGGTGGTGAAGGTTGTGCCCGATCCCGATGGCACTCTGGACAATGTGCTGATCAAACCAGCGGCGAATCTGGCCCGTCTGGAGGAAGTGCTGATCATCACCAGCACCGGCGACAAGATGCCGGCGCAAATGCAGGAGGACCTGACACAGGCTACCGAGGCGGAGCAGAAAGCCTCCGATGTGCTGGCCGAGCGGCTGCCCTCCCGGATCGATCCGAACTCGCCGGGGAACGGGCAGCAGCAGGCCAGCTCCATTCAGGAGACAGAGCCGCCGCGTCCGCCGCAGGCTCTGCATCCGGACCGCTTTTCGCCTTCGGACGCGCTGCCGGCGACGGCTCTGATTCCGGGCCAGCGGATCGCGGCGCCGGAGACATCGGCGAGTCTGCAATCGACGCCGGAGACGACAGCTCCTGCAGCCCAACCGGCAGTGGCCCCTGCGAAGGCGAAACCGTCCGCCGCGAAACCATCCGCCGCGAAACCGTTCCCGCGGCCAGTTGCAGCTACAACGGCGGAGGGAGGCTCGTCTACGGCAAAGCGGCCAGCGAGGGCCGAACCGCAGGTGCATGAGCCGGCGAAGCCGTCGGCCGGCGAGAGCAACCCGCCCACGCCGCCTCCCGGTACCAATCCGCAGGGAGGGCCATAACGATGGCCCTGTTGGCATCCTCGCGACACGAGGTGGGAGCTCGCTCGTTTCCCCCGCTGATCTACATCCTGGCGCCGCTGCTGGCCCTGGGTCTGCAGTCGTTTGTTTCGCTGCACTTTCCCAGTTTCGATCTGATCGATCTGCCCCTGCTGATCACGATCTACTACGGAATTTCGCGGCGGGAGCCGATCACGGCGACCCTGGTGGGCGCGCTGATTGGCATCGCGCAGGACGCCCTGACCCGTAATCCCCTGGGAGTCTTCGGCATCTCCAAGGCGGTGGTCGGCTATATGGCGGCTTCGCTGGGCGTGCGGGTCGATACGGAGAACCATGGCACGCGGCTGCTGCTGATCTTCGGTTTTACCCTGGCCCAGACCGGCGTGCTGTTTCTGCTGGAACGGCACATGCTGGGGCAGCCGTTTGCCTGGCATGGGGTCCACGAAGTCATCCGAGGACTGGTCAACGCGCTGGTGGGGGTAATTTTGTTCGCTGTTCTCGACTTGAGCCGGCGGCGCGAGGGCTGAGGTTGAGGAAAAAGGTGAACCCTGGGAGCGGTTTCGCCGACTCCGTCCGGGAAGTAAAGGACTCAACTCTGCATCCTGGAGCGCGGTACAATCGTCATAGAACCAGCGCCCGCCTGGCCGGACCGGAGCGGAATCGCATAACCGTTCAGCCGAGGCGGAAGATCACCCCGGCGAACCGTCCGGAGCAGGAATATTCCCAGCCGATGAAGAGTCCCGCCCGTCTCCTTCCTTTAGTTTGCCTCCTGGCCACTGTGTCTCTCGCGCCTGCGGCCTTTGCCCAGGGCGACTCCCCGGCCAAAACGCCGAAAGCGGCCGCCGGGAATGGTCCGGAGTCCGCGGATCAGGCCACCGACAACCGCGGCAGCGCCTACTACCACTACATGATGGCGCGCGAGTATGAGGAGATGGCGACGACCCTGGGGCAGAGCGAGTACGCCAATCGCGCGATTGAGGAGTACAAGATGGCGCTGAACGGCGACCCCAGCTCGCCGTTCCTCAACAGCCATCTGGCGGAGCTGTATTTCCGCACCGGGCGGATTAAAGAGGCGATCAACGCGGCCCAGGATCGAATCAAGCAGGATCCGAACGATCTGGAAGCTCACAAGCTCCTCGCTGAGGTCTATCTGCGCTCTTTGGGGAACGGCCAGCAGGATGTCTCCACGCAGATGCTGAAGCTGGCTATCGGGGAATATCAAAAGATTGTGCAGCTGGAGCCGAACGACCCGGACAACCACCTGATGCTGGCGCGGCTGTACGCGGCCGATCACCAGTCGGCGCAGGCTGAGAACGAGTTGGCGGCGGCGCGCAAGATCGATCCGGGCTCGGAAGAGACAGCGCTGATCACCAACCGGTTCTACTCCGACATCGGGCAGCCGCAGAAGGCGATCGAGGTGCTGAAGTCGTTGCCGGACGACGATCAAACCTCGCGCACCGAATACCAGCTGGGTGCGAGCTACGACCAGCAGAAAGATCAGAAGGACGCGATTATTGCCTTCCGCAAAGCGCTCGAGCTGGAGCCCGACAACCTGGATGTGGAGCGGGCGCTGGCCAAGGATCTGCAGGCGGACGGACAGGCTGCGCCGGCGCTGCAGGCCTGGAAGGATATCGCTGCCGGCGATCCGACCGATGCCGAGGCGTGGATGCAGGTCTCCACCATCGACGAGCATCTGGATAAGTTCGACGATGCGCTGGTGGCGGTGAGGAAGGCGCACGAAGCAGCGCCGGACTCGATCGGGATTCAGTTCGAGGAAGCAAAGATCGACGACGCGCTCGGCCACCTGGACGACTCGGCCAAAGTCTTCGAACAGCTGGTCAGCGCCACCGAGCATCCCAGCGGCCAGTACTCGGACGAAGAGAAAGGGAACTACGCCGCGGTGCTGGATCGCCTGGCCGCGGTCTATCGCGAGGAGAGCAAACCGGACCTGGCGGTCGCCACCTACCAGAAGATGACCACGCTGGGCGGCGATCTGGAAGAGCAGGCGTTCGACCAGATCGTGGAAACCTGGCGCGAGGCGCACGAGTACGGCAAGGCTGTAGCAACAGCCCGCACGGCCGTGGAGAAGCAGCCGAAGAGCGTGGATGCGAAGCTGACCCTGGCCCGCCAGCTTGCCGATACCGGCCACCCGGAAGAAGGCATCGCCATGGCGAAGGGGCTGGTCCAGAGCGATCCGAAGAATCTGGAAGCCTATTACCAGCTGGCGCAGATCTATACGGACCTGCGGCGCTGGAAGGACGGTTCCGACACCCTCGATCTGGCGGAGAAACAGGCCACCAAGAAAGACGATCAGACCATGGTCTTGTTCCAGCGGGCCATGATGGCCGACCGCGCGAAGCGTTATGACGAAGCCGAGGCCGATTTCCGCAAGGTGCTGGCCGTGGATCCGAACAATGCCCTGACCCTCAACAATTTCGGCTTCATGCTGGCCGACCGCGGCGTCAATCTGGATGAGGCGCTGACCATGATCGAGAAGGCCGTGAAGCTGGAGCCGACCAACTACGCCTATCTGGATTCACTGGGCTGGGCCTACTACCGGCTGGGCCAGTACACGCAGGCTGAGACCAACCTGGAGCGTGCAATCGCGCGCGGAGCCACCGATCCCACCGTTCACGACCATCTGGGCGATGTGTATGAAAAGACCGGCCGGCTGAAGCTGGCGGCGGCCCAGTGGGAGTTGTCCCTGAACGAATACGCGCACACCGTGCAGGCCGACATGGACGCCGGCGACATCACCAAGGTCCAGAAAAAGCTGGACAGCGCGCGCGTGCGACTGGCGAAGGAATCCGGCGCGCCGGGCAAACCGGAGTAGGGCGCCAAAGCCTGCATGAAGGAATCGCAGAACGGCAGCTCGACCAGGGTCCCTGGGCTGCGCGCCGCCTTTGCCGTTCCTGACGACGGGCCGCTGGCGGAGAGGGAATTTCCGGAGCCCGATCACCCTTACCGCACTCCCTTTCAGCGCGACTGCGGACGCATCATCCACGCACGCGCCTTCCGCCGCCTGGCGGGCAAGACGCAGGTCTTCACCCAGCGCGATTCCGATCACTTTCGCAGCCGCCTCACCCACACCATGGAGGTGATGCAGATCGCGCGAACCATCGCCCGGGCGCTGGGCCTGAACGAGGATCTGACCGAGGCGCTGGCGCTGGCGCACGACATCGGCCATCCCCCCTTTGGACATGCCGGAGAGCGGGCGCTGGACGAAGTGCTGCGTCAGCATGGTCTGCGCTTCGACCACAATCTCCATGCGCTGCGCATCGTGGAGCATTTCGAGAACCGGCACCTCGGCTTTCGCGGGCTGAACCTCACGCTGGCCGTCCGCGAGGGCATCGTCAAGCACTCGCACGACTATGCACCCGGGCAATATCCGGAGCTGGCTGCCTACTTTCTCCACCAGAAGCCGCCGCTGGAAGCGCAGCTGATCGACCTCGCGGACGAGATTGCTTATCTGGTGGCCGACCTCGACGACGGGGTGGAAGCCGACATTCTGACCGTGGACCAGATTCGGCAGGGCGTGCGGCTTTTCGAGCGCCATTTTGCGCCAGCTGCCGCGGAAAACCCAGGCGCGCCGGAGAAGCTCCTCTTCCAGGAAGCGCTGAAACGGATGCTGAACGCCCTCGCCGACGACCTGGTGGAGACGATTCAGGAGCGTCTTCGAGCATGGGGCGTGCAGGATCTGAGCGGAATCCGCCAGGCTGCGGAGCGGGTGGCCGCCTTTTCGTCCCCCATGGAGACGTTGCGGCAGGAGGCGAAAGCCTTCCTTTACCACAATTTGTATCTGTGTGAGGAGCTGAATCGGAGCCACGACCAGGCGGAGCAGATCGTGGCCGAGCTGTTCGCGTTCTGGATGGCGAACCCGGATCGGCTGCCCCCCGCCTATGCGAGTCAGGCGGCGACGGAGGGGGCGCCGCGGGTCATCGCGGATTATATGGCAGGGATGACGGATCACTTCATCCTCGAAGCGCATCAAAGCGTGCGGAAGATGGTGTTTCCCAGCGGGCACTCAACCATCCCCGGATCGTAAGGGCCTCGATCTCCCCCCTCAAGGCGCCTCATGCCCGAAAGCGGAAAGCACTTCTCCAGAAAGCCGAGGAGAGGGTATGGCACCGTTGGCAGCATTTCCCTGGGCCTGGCTGTTGATCGGTTTGTTGGTGGGCAGCTGGATTGGAGCGACGATTGGCAGCGCGGCGGTCCTGATGCTGGCCGGCCGCCGGATGAGACAACTGGAGACCGTCAACGATCTCCTGCGGGCGAAGATAAGGGGGTATACGCAGCGCTCCCGCCTGGCCACAAATCGCGGGCTGGTGCCGGTTCTGCGGCCGTTCAGGGCGGTCACGGAGACGGCCACCCTTTCCCCCGGCCGGTTCGCCAGCGGCAACTGACCGAGCGCCTGCGGCAACGATCGAACGCCCGCGGCAGCCGTCGACCAGCCGGTGCGCTAAGCTGCAAGGGTGAGCCCCCGTCTTCTAATCTCCTGGAGCAGCGGCAAAGACAGCGCCTGGGCGCTGCATCGCCTGCAGCAGAGCGGCGCCTACGAGCTTGCCGGCCTGCTGACCACACTCAACTCGGCGTTCGACCGGGTCGCGATGCACAGCACGCGGCGAGCGCTGCTGGAAGCCCAGGCCCGTGCCGCCGGCCTGCCGCTGGTGACCGTCCCGCTTCCCTGGCCGTGCTCCAACCAGGACTATGAGGCCCTGATGCGCGAGGCCTGTGCCTCGGCGGTGGCTTCCCGTGTCGAATTTGTAGCTTTCGGCGATCTTTTTCTCGAGGATGTGCGGCGATACCGCGAAGAGCACCTGGCGGGCACGGGACTACAGCCAGTCTTTCCTGTGTGGGGCCTGGACACGCGCCGCCTGGCGGAGGAGATGATCGACAGCGGCCTGCGCGCGCGGCTGGTCTGCGTCGATCCCCGCAAGCTGCCGCCAGAGTTTGCCGGACGTGAATTTGACGCGGCTCTGCTTCAGGATCTGCCCGCAGGCGTCGATCCCTGCGGCGAGAACGGCGAGTTCCACACCTGTGTCTATGCGGGACCGATGTTCCGCGAGCCCATTCCGATCGAAGCCGGTGAGGTCGTCGAGCGCGACGGATTTGTCTTCGCCGATGTGCGCCTCGCCGAGCCTGCTCCCGCGATCGTCTGAACCGGCACACCCGGCCGGGGCCCCTTCTCGCGGCGCCGCAAAGACCGGGCTGCCACTCGCGGTGGATTGACACGGCGCGGCCGTCTCTGATTACCTCTATCCATGCACCGCCTGCACCCCATGCGCGCCGCCGCCATTGCCATGGCGCGAATTACCGTCCCCATCCTCAGGTGAGCGGGCAGCCAGGCGAGCATCGACGTACAGCACACCAGCCATCGCGCTCCCCGCGCCGATGGCTTTTGTTTTCGCTGCAGAAAGGAACATCGCTTTGAGCGTCACACTCGCATCCATCCACGCCGCTCGCCAGCGCATTCGCGACTCCATCTATCTGTCGCCCGCGCCTCACTCCGCGGGCCTTTCGGAGATGACCGGGCAGCAGATCTTTCTCAAGCTCGATAACCTGCAGCACACCGGGGCTTTCAAGGAACGCGGTGCGCTGAACAAGATCCTCACCCTCAGCGACGAAGAGAAGCAGCGGGGTGTGATCGCCGCCAGCGCCGGCAATCATGCCCAGGCGGTCGCGTATCACGCCACGCGGCATGGGATTCGCGCCCGCATCGTGATGCCGCTGATGACGCCGCTGGTCAAAGTGGATGCCACCTCCGGCTACGGAGCCGAGGTCGTGCTCCACGGCGCCAGCTACGACGATGCCTGCGCCGAAGCCATCCGCCAGAGCGAAGCGGATCGCCTCACCTTCCTGCATCCGTTCGACGACGAAGCGGTGATTGCGGGGCAGGGAACCATCGGGGTGGAGCTGCTGGAGCAGATCCCCGACCTCGAAGCCGTGGTCGTGCCCATCGGCGGCGGCGGGCTCATCAGCGGCGTGGCCTGCGCCATCAAAGAAACAAATCCCTCCATCCGCGTCATCGGCGTGCAAACGGAGCGGCTGCCGTCGATGCTCCGCGCCGTCGAAGCCGGACGCCCGGTCATGATTCCTGCCGAGGCCACCATCGCCGACGGCATTGCCGTGCGCCGTGCGGGGGAAGTCACGCTGCCCCTGGTGGCGCGTTACGTCGACGAGCTGGTGATGGTGGACGAGGAGGAGATCGCCAGCGCGATTCTGGTTTTGCTGGAGCGCGAAAAGACGCTTGCGGAAGGCGCCGGCGCCGCCGCGCTCGCGGCTCTGCTGCAGAAGAAGACGCGTCTCGATGGGCAGCGCACCGCGGTCCTGGTGTGCGGCGGCAATATTGACGTGACGCTGCTGTCGAAAATCATTGAGCGCGGCCTCGTGAAGGACGGGCGGCGCACCCGCGTGCGCATCCATCTAACCGATCGGCCCGGCGCGCTGCATCATCTCACCCGGATCATCGCCGACCTGCGCGCCAACATCGTGCAGACCTCGCACGACCGGGCCTACTACGGCGTCAGCCTCGGCGACACGGTCATCGACTTCACGCTGGAGACCCGCGGCCTCGCCCACATTCAGGAGATCGCCGCGGCGCTGACCGCAGCCGGCTATCGCCACGAGAAGATCGAGTAGTACAGGGTACAGGGTGCAGGTTACAGGTCACAGCTTTTCGACGATGGCCCAGAGCATTTTGCTGATCTGTTCCGCTAATTCCTCGGCCTCGGCAATCTGGGACACGTCGCCGAAATTGAGGTCACGCGCCAGGATGAGCTGCGTCTGGACTTCCAGAGTCGAACCGCGCGCCATCTTCAGGAAGTTGCGGTAATCGCTTCTGGTCCCGCGGCCCGAGCCCTCCGCAATATTGCTTGCGACGGAGACGCCAGCGCGGCGCAATTGCCCGGTCAGTCCGTAGATCTCCTCGCGAGGAAACTGTTGTGTGAGGCGATACAGCAGAGCTACAAGTTCTCTGGCGCGTTGCCAGACCACCAGTTCGCGAAACGATTGGGCCATGACCGTCCCTCAGTCTTTAGCGCCAGTGGACCATAGGGAGCGTACGGGAAATATCCAAAATGCTGGTCCAGGGATTACGGTTGTACTCCGGCTCTGCTGCTTCCAGCCCGCCAATGTGCCGTGACCAGCCGCTTTTCACCTGAAACCTGAAACCTGTAACCTGAAACCTGTGGATCAGCTCTATCTCAGTCTCTGGTATCCGAACTTTCGCCTCGAGGCGCTTCCGGCGGCTCTGGAGAAAGTCATGGAGCAGTTCGTCGCCGTCGGCGGTTCGGGGCGCATCGCTGCGGCCACCTCTTATCCCATCTCCTGGAACGAATCGCCGGCGTACCAGCGCGTCTATCGCAACGAAGCCGACGATGAGGAAGCCAGCCCGCGCGCCGTAATTGCCGCAGCCATGGAGAATGCCCACGACGACTACGCCTGGGAGTTCGAGATGGTCTGGGAGCTGTGGGTTCCCGAGCCCGGGGAGGCAGGCCTCGACACCATGTGGCGCCAGGAGCCGCGCGCCGTACGGATCATCGGCTTCGGACCTGAGTTCGATGAGGCCGCCTACGAGACCAACGGCCATATCCGTGTGGATTTCGGTGTGGACACGCCCTTCCTGTACGAAGACATGGACCTGGACGACGATGCAGTCGTGCGCGTGAAACAGAACGTGCAGCGCCTCGTGGATTTTACGCATCGTGTCCAGAAGCACTGCGGCATTTCCACGCGGCTGCTCTGGTCGGAATCCGGCGAGAGCCTTGCGAGCAAGCTGATCGAGCGCCTGCAGCAGGTGAACTGATCCGCCAGGTTGCGCCGTTGTGGAAGATTCGGCCCATCTGAATCAAAAAAGTTAACGACCGGCGCAAACCGTAAGCAAATCACAACGGCCCTTTCACATTCTTATGAAACGATCCTCCCCAGCAGGAGTCGATCGAGGCCGATCCCCGGGACAAATCTGCAGAGGGAGCCGAAACGGAGTGAGCGTTCTCATTGTCGGTGGCGATGGTTACTGTGGGTGGGCGACTGCCCTCTATTTGTCCGAACGCGGTTACAAAGTCGGGATCGTCGACAGTCTGGTCCGCCGGCACTGGGACCACAGCCTGGGCATTGAGACGCTTACGCCAATTGCGCCCATCGGCCGCCGCATCGCGCGATGGAAGCAGCTCACCGGCCGCGACATCGATCTCTTCGTCGGAGACATCACCGACTATCCCTTCGTGCAGAAATTCATGCGTGAGTTCGAGCCGGAAACCATCGTGCACTTCGGTGAGCAGCGATCCGCTCCGTTCTCCATGATCGATCGCGAACACGCCATCATGACCCAGGTCAACAACGTCGTCGGCAACCTGAACCTTCTCTTCGCGATTAAGGAGTTCAACCCGGAGATTCACCTCGTCAAGCTCGGCACCATGGGGGAATACGGCACGCCCAACATTGATATCGAGGAAGGCTATATCGATATCGAGCACAATGGCCGCACGGATCGCCTGCCTTATCCCAAACAGCCCGGCTCCTTCTATCACCTGAGCAAGGTGCACGACAGCCACAACATTCATTTTGTCTGCCGCATCTGGGGCCTGCGCGCAACCGATCTCAATCAGGGCGTCGTCTATGGCGTGATCACCGATCAGACGCGCATCGATGAGGGGCTGATCAATCGGCTCGACTACGACCACGTCTTCGGCACCGCGCTCAACCGCTTCTGCGTTCAGGCGGCGCTCGGGCATCCGCTCACCGTCTACGGCATGGGCGGGCAGACCCGGGGCTTCCTCGACATTCGCGATACGGTGCGCTGCATCGAGATCGCGGTCGCCAATCCCGCGGCCCGGGGAGAATTCCGCGTCTTCAACCAGTTCACCGAGCAGTTCAGCGTCAGCGATCTGGCGACGATGGTGCAGGAAGTCGGCGCCGTTGCCGGCATCAACGTCGAGCTCCGCCACCTTGAAAACCCGCGCGTGGAAAAGGAAGAGCACTACTACAACGCGAAGAACACCGCGCTGCGCGACCTGGGCCTGGTGCCGCACTGCCTCTCCGACTCGCTGCTGCAGTCGCTGCTCAGCGTCGCCTGCCGCTACAAGAGCCGCATCGATCCAAACCAGATTATGCCGACGGTGTCGTGGAAATAGAGAGAGAGAATCGAGAATCGAATCGCCCTGCGTCCACCTCGCCCGGATGGCCGCTGCGCATTGCGCTCATCACCGAGACCTTCCTGCCGAAAATCGACGGCATTGTCACGCGCCTGTGTCAGACTATCCGGCATCTGCAGGCCACCGGAAATCAACTCCTGATTGTGGCCCCGCGCGGCGTCGAAGAGTTTGAAGGCGTTCCGGTTCACGGAGTGCCGGGCTTCGCATTTCCCGTCTATCCCGACCTGAAGCTCTCGGTGCCGCGTCCCTCCATCACCCGCGTACTCGAGGAGTTCCGCCCGGACATCGTTCACGCCGTCAACCCGGCAGTGCTGGGCGTCTCCGGGTTCTTCTTTAGCGCCAGCCATCAAGTTCCGCTGGTGGTTTCCTATCACACCCATCTGCCCAAATATCTGCAGTACTACGGGCTGGGCCGTCTGGAGCCGCTGATGTGGTGGGGCATGCGCCAGGGATACAACCGCGCGGACCTCATCCTGGCCACTTCCAGCGCCATGCAGAGCGCGCTCGAAGAGCAGGGTATCCATCGGGTGCAGCTGTGGCAGCGCGGCGTCGATACCGAACGCTTCCACCCCTCGCGCGCCTCGCTGGCCATGCGCACTCGTCTCACCGAGGGCCACCCGGAAGAAAAGCTCCTGCTCTACGTCGGGCGTCTGTCCGCGGAAAAGGAAATCGAGCGCTGCCGCGAGGTGCTGGAGGCGCTGCCCGGGGTTCGTCTGGCGCTGGTGGGCGACGGTCCCCATCGCGACAAGCTCGAAGACTATTTCGCCGGCACGCCGACCCATTTCACGGGATTTCTGGAAGGCGAGGAGCTGGCTTCCGCCTTCGCCTCGGGCGACGTGTTCTATCTGCCCTCGCGCACCGAAACCCTCGGCCTCGTCCTGCTCGAAGCCATGGCCGCCGGATGCCCGGCGGTGACGTCGCGCTCCGGCGGCACCTCGGACATTATCCAGGACGGCATCACCGGCCACCTTTGCGACCCCGGCGATCCCCACAGCGCCATCGACGCCATCCGCCGCATCCTGTTCGATGAGGCGCATCACGCCGACCTCCGCCGACGGGCGCGCCAGGACGCCGAACAGTGGGGCTGGGCCGCCGCGACCCGCCAGCTCGAGGGCTATTACCAGCAGGTGGTGGGGCGCGAAAAGCGCTTGGAGCGGCAGATTGCCGAGCAGCGCGGGGCCGGAGCGCCGGTTCAGGCGATCTGCGATCGGCTGGCCATCTCCAAACAGACCTACCGCCGCCATACGACCGCCGCGCGTCGCGCGGCCTGAGCCACCCTACTGGATCCGGAGAATCCGCAGCGCCGCCTTGCGCAGAAACCGTCCACCCGCCGACGGCTTTGCCGGGGCAAACGCTGAGGTCAGCAGCCGCACCGGCAACGGTGGCCGCGCCCCACTGTCGGCTGGGAAAAGCTGCTGCAGCGCCCGGCGCGGATCGGTGCGGATCTGGTCCACCAGCGCGATACGATGCACGCAGAAAATCGTGCAGTACGGGGCGCACGATTTTGGCGTCCTGGCTTCCCGGTCCAGATCCTCCTGGCTGTACTGCGCCAGCGGCACCGCCGGATAGCCGCGCTGGGCCATGCAGTAATGCACCAGGCCGTCTTCGCAGATGTACAGGTGCCGTCCTCCTGCGGGGCAGTGCCAGTCATTGGGCTTGCCCATCAGCAGATTGCGCCGCCAGGGATTATGCCGCGCGAAGTTGAACAGCGGCTTCGTCTCCCGCTCCACCGCCTCCAGCACCTCCCGCGATTCCTGGTCGATCACCTGCATTTTCCCCGTGGGATCGTGCACGATCCCGGCGCTGCTGCCCAGCCCCAGCTCCTTCGCCCGCCGCTGGATGGTCAGCACGTCCGCCGGTTTCGACGTCCCCGCGCCGACCACCGAATGGATATGCACCTGGAACTCGGCGTACTGCGCCAGCCACCGCAGTTTCTGATCGAGCACCCGCAGGCTCTTCATGGAAACCCTGTCCGGCTCCACGTTGTCGATGCTGATCTGCAGCCGGTCGAGGCCCGCCCGGTTCAGGCTGCGGATCCGGTCCACACTCAGCAGATAGCCGTTGCTGATCATGACCGCCATCATGCCGTGGTGCCGGATGCGGGCGATGATCGTCTCAATCTCGGGATGCAGCAGGGTTTCGCCGCCAGTGATGGTGACCGCGGTCGTGCCAAGTTCCGCCAGCCGGTCGATCCGCCGCAGCATTTCCTCGGTCGGCACCGGCGGGGAGAAGGTGTCGAACTCGCTGCAATAGGTGCAGGCCAGATTGCACCGCCGGACGGCCACAACATGGGCGAAGACCGGGTGGTGCGGCGACTTCAGAGCTAGCGCCACCAGACGGATCTCCCGGTATAGCCGATGCCATCGCTTCCCGGTCCGGCGCACCGCCACCATGTCCATGCCCGCCTCCGTCCGCGGTCCTCCCGAAGCGCTCGGGGTCCGCTTCCCACGAATATAGGAATGCGGCGTTACAGGAATCTGACAGCTCCATGGGGTCAAAAAGATGTCCAGAGACACCACCCACCGAAATGGCGCATACTACGTCTAATACCGCAGGGTTCCGTGTGGTTCCTGCAGGAGGGTTCTCCGTGCCCGCCCCAAAGCTCACTTTCAACCTTTTCGTCGGCGCGACACTGGCGCTGGCCGGCGCCTTTGGCTGGGGCCAGACCTCCAGCGGCACGAAGCCTGCCTCGACCCCCGCGGCGCAAACCTCGGCCTCCGCTGACGCGAAGCCGGCCGCCGATCCCCAGGACTGCTCCGGCCCCGTGTTGCACACCAAGGATGGCGGCATCTGCTCCGATCAGCTCCCCACTCCGCCACCCTCCGGCAACAACGACGCCGCTGCCGTCCCCATCATCAACGGCAAGCCCTTCACCGACCCGAACGTGAACCCATTTAAGCAGGTGGAACCCATGCCGGACGGGGCCATGCCGGGCGTGAAGAAGGGCAGCATCGAAGACGTGAGCGCGGTGGGAGATCGGTGCATCGGCTGCCGCGGTATGGGCAACTGGTACTCGACCGAATCGGAAATCAAGATGGGCAAGCAGTATGCCGACATGATCGAGAAGAGTACCAAGTTCATTACTGACCCGGTCGTCACCGAATACATCAACCGCATCGGCCAGAACATCGTCAAGAATTCCGACTGCAAGGTACCCTTCACCATCAAGGTCATCGATACGGATCAGATCAATGCCATGGCCCTGCCGGGCGGCTTCTTCTATGTCAACTCCGGTCTCGTCCTGGCTGCCGACGAGGAGGCCGAGCTGGCCGGCGTGATGGCGCATGAGACCGCGCATGTCTGCGCCCACCATGCCGCCCGCGAAATGACCCGCGCCAACTACGCCCAGATCGGCATGGTACCCCTCATCATGATGACCGGCTACAGCTGGACCGGCTACGGCATCTACGAAGCCACCCAGCTCATGATCCCCATCACCTTCCTCGAGTTCTCCCGCGAGTTCGAGGCGCAGGCGGACTACCTCGGCATCCAGTACATGTATCGCGCCGGCTACGATCCGCAGGCCTTCATCACCTTCTTCGAGAAGATCGAGAACCTGGAGAAGCAGAAGCCCGGCATTGTGGCCAAGGTTTTCGAGGATCACCCGCCCACTCCCGACCGTATCGAGGCCGCGGAGCGGGAAATCGCCACCATTCTGCCCCCCCGCGATGAATACCTCGTCACCACTTCGGAGTTCAACGATGTGAAGGCGCGTCTGGCCCGCATCGAAAACAAGCGGCGCCTGATCGACAACCGCAAGGGTAAGCCGACCCTCCGCCGTGCCAGCACCACCCAGGATAACGGCAGCGACCAGCCCACTCTGCACCGCCGCGACGACTCGAACAGCAATTAGCCGGAACCGGAAACCGGGACGGATTTCTCCAGCCGCGGGCCTCGTCTTCCGACGAGGCCCGTTTTGCATTTCTGTACACGGATTGACGTCCCACGCTGCCAGACGCTCCGTCCCCGCTGACCGTCCCGGCGTGCGGCTATCCGGCCTCCCACAAAAGTACCCAGAGCCGCCGTTCCGAGGAACTATTGTTCGCGATGAATGGGGGATGGCAAAATGGGAGAGATCCCTGGAGCTTCGGGCTGGCCCGCCCGCTTATGAAGAAGATCCTGATGTGGACGGTTCTGGTGGTTGGGACGCTCTTCCTGACCAAATATGCCAACGACGTAGCCCAGGACGTGCGCCCACGCGGCGCCACCTTCCGCCTCACCAAACAGACCGTGGTGTCGTGCGGCGATGGCCAGGTTGTCCTCGACGGCCCCGACGGTCCCACCACCCTGCACATCGACAACAGCTGGCCGCCCTGTTCCACCTTCGTTCCCAACCGGGATTACGATTTGTGGCTGGCGCGCGGCGGCAAAACCGGCTTCATCACTATGGAAAAGTCCCCGTGGTGGCGGGCCGCGATGTAGCGCACCCGCCGCGGCGGTCCTCGCTCTCCCCGCATCTCCGGTCCCCATCCCCTCATCGAACGACCATGCCAGCCATGCCCGAGGCCGCGAAGCACGCACCAGAACTCGCCGACAGCCTTCTGGCGCAGCGCCTCGACAACCCCATCTGGAGCGCGCTTACCACGGATCACGCCGCGCTCGCCCTGGGCGATGACCGCGCGCGCCGCTACCCCGCCGACATCGGCCCGCTCAGCGGCATGCCCGCGCAGTCCCCCGAGAGCTATGCGTCCCTGGCGCGACTGGCCGGTCCCGGCGGTGCCGTCGGCCTTTTCCTGCAGGAACCGCTCCGCTCGCCCGAGGGCTGGACACTCCTGCGCAGCGGCGTCATCGATCAGATGATCGCGCCGCAACCTCTTCCCCTGGCGTCCGCGGCTTTGCCGGGCGTTGATCTGCGCCGCCTGACTGCTGCCGACGCGCCGGCCATGGTCGAGTTGGCTCACCTCACCGAGCCCGGTCCCTTCCAACTGCGCACTCTGGAGCTCGGGACGTTTTATGGCATCCTGCAGTCGGGACGGCTCCTGGCCATGGCCGGCAAGCGCCTCCACGTCCCCGGCGCCATCGAGGTCAGTGGGGTCTGCACCCATCCCGACGCTCGCGGCCGCGGCTACGCCCGCCACCTCATGTCGCGCGTGATGGAGGAAATCGTGCAGGCCGGCCGTATGCCCTTCCTGCACTCGCTGGCCTCGAACCACGCAGCCATCCGGGTCTACGAAAGCCTCGGCTTCGTGCGGCGGCTCTCCTTCGAACTGGCCGCCATTCGCCGCGACGGCTGAGCCGGATCCACAGTGATTGCCGGGGCCGTGCGGGAAGGGAAGCGCCTTCCCGCGCCTCTGCCCCCCGCCTTTACTTTCTCAGTGAGTACCTGACGTGGATCGTCGTCTTCACATCCACCGGATCTCCATTCAGCAGAAAGGGCTTGTACTTCCAGTCATGCACCGCGTCCAGCGAGGATTGCCGCAGTTCCTTCGGTCCGGAAGCCACCGTCACCTCTTTCACGCTGCCATCCTTGCCAATGATCGCATCGAGCAGCACTGTCCCCTGAATCCGCGCCTTCTTCGCTTCTTCCGGGTACACCGGCATTGACCCGCTGATTCTTTGTCCGGCCATGATGCTGCTTTTTACTGCGATCGGTCCCCTCGGCTGCGCCGGAGCCTCGCCAGCCGCAACTGCGGCGCTGTTCACGTGCATCCGCAGCGCCAGGGCTGAGCCGCACGTTGCCATCCCCAACACGGCGCAGGTCCCAACGATGGCCAGACGCCGCACTCCACGAACCTCATTCCGTTTCTCGGTCAGTTGCATAAGTCTCCTCTCCAGCAGGTTGGTGTCGAAAATTCCCAGCGCATGCGGCACGCGAGCCGGCCTCGCTCCACTCAGCGCTGTCGCCAGCCGCAGCAGCGAGCGCGCGTATTGAGCCGTTCCCGTCATCTCCGCCGCCATGCGATCGCACACCATCTCACGGCTCGCCGTTACGCGCTCGCGCGTGAAGGCCACCAGCGGGTGATAGCTCACCGGCAACGTCAGCGCCTCGTAGAACAGGTTTTTCAGGAAATCGTTCCGGCGGATGTGCGCAAACTCGTGGGCCATCACCGTGTTCCACTCCGCCTCCCCGACGCGCGCCAGCATCCCCGGCGGCAGCAGGATCATTTTCCTGATGAATCCCATCGTCACTGGTCCCGGGATTCGCGGCGACGCAGCCAGAACCACCTCGCCGACGCCGAATCTCCCCGCGCAATGCGCCCACTGCTCTGCGGCATCTCCCTCAAGCTCCACGACCGCCGCTTCGCGCCGCAGGACCGCCAAACGCGTCCAGCGCCACAGAAACCGCAACGCAAACCAGGCGGTCGCCGCGCCATACGCCAGCGCCGCGATCGCCCACAGGTTCAGCCGCAGAGGTCCAGAGCCCAGCACCGTCCCCACGCCCATCGTCACCGCGACATGCGCCGGACCGCCTGCGTCCGGACCACCCCACGGCAGTGAAATCCGCAGCCACCCCGCAGGCAGCAGGGAAGCCGCCGGCATCACGGCTTCGCCGAGCAACACGCCCACCCACACTTTGTGCTCCGCTCCGGGACCCAGAGGCCGCAGCGCTCGTGCCGCGACCCACCCCGCAGCCAGCAAGAGCGGAATTTGCCAGACGGAATTGACCAGGTACGTAAGCACCCACGATTCGAAGACGCTCATCATTCGCTTCCTTCCTCGCGGCTGAAGCGCTTCGTCAACTCCGCCAGCTTCCGCGTATCGATCTCCCCGTTTCTCAGCAGGCTCATCACCAGCGCCTCGCTCGATCCGCCGAACATGCGATCGATCAGGTCCCGCACGCCCTGCCCCAGCGCCTTCTGCTCGCTCACCCGCGCCGAGTAGACATACGCCCGGCCCTGCAGCTCGCGCTTCAGCCTGCCCTTGCGCTCCAGGATGTTCAGCATGGTCTGCACCGTCGTGTAGGCCAGCGGCGGCTCCAGCTCGGCCTGCACTTCGCTTACATTGCTCGCGCCGCGCTGCCAGATCACCTGCATGATCCGCAGTTCCAGAGCCGTCAGCCCCGGCTTTTTCGCTCGTTTCATCCCAACACTCCTAACACCTTAGGACAATAGCCCGGATCTCTCCGATTTGTCAACTAAACGTTTAGGACATTTTCGGGCAACTAAAACTTACGGCGGCGGAACCTCTGTGGTCCGTCACGGAACTTCCCAACAAAGGAAATTTGTCATTCTGAGAGCGAAAGGGGCCCCAAACCTTTTTCAGTTTGGGGGTGGTGAGTCGAAGAATCTGCTTTTGCCTTTGAAATGCTGGATGGGACACCTCAACCCGGAAGAAGGTTTATAAGGAAAGAAACAGAACTTCGAGGTCTTCTTATGCGTTATCGCACTTTAGGCAGAACCGGCTTTCCCGTATCCGAAATGGCCTGCGGCCTGTGGGGCATGAGCGGCTGGAGCGGCTCCGACGACTCCGAATCGCTGCGCACCCTGCAGCTCGCCGTCGATCTCGGCTGCAATTTCTTTGACACCGCCTGGGCCTATGGAGATGGGAAGAGCGACACCTTCCTCGGCAAGATCCTCGCCGCCAACCCCGGCAAGCGTATCTATTCCGCCTCCAAAATTCCGCCCAAAAACCTCCGCTGGCCCGCACTGCCCAGCTACGACTACAACGACGTCTTCCCTGTGGATCACGTCTTCGACTACGCCGACAAGATTCGCCGCGCCCTCGGCGTCGACACCATCGACGTCCTCCAGTTCCATGTATGGGACGACTCCTGGACCGACCGCCACGAGTTCCGCTCCACCGTCGAGAAGCTGAAGCACGGCCGCGTCGTGCACGCCTTCGGTCTCAGCATCAATCGCTGGCAACCGGCCAACGGCCTGAAGACGCTGCGCACCGGCCTCGTCGATTGCGTGCAGGTCATCTACAACGTCTTCGACCAGAATCCCGAGGACGAGCTTTTCCCGCTCTGCCGCGAGATGAACATCGGCGTCATCGCCCGCGTCCCGCTCGACGAAGGCTCGCTCGGCGGCAAAATGACCCGCCAGACGACCTTCCCCGAAGGCGACTGGCGCCGCGGCTACTTCAACCCCAAAAATCTCTCCGAGACCATGGACCGCGTCGACCGCCTCCGCGACGACATTCCCGGCGGCCTCTCGCTGCCCGACGCTGCATTGCGCTTCATCCTGGCCGAGCCCACCGTCAGCACCATCATCGCCGGCATGCGCAAAGAGGAGCACGTCCGCAGCAATCTCGCCCTCAGCGAAGCCGGCCCGCTCGACGCCGCGCTCCTGCAAAAGCTGCGCCGCCACCGCTGGGAGCGCAGCCCCGCCCCCTGGTCCGACTAGCCGTTACCTGTAACCTGTAACCTGTGACCTGTACCCTGCTCCCCGTGACCGCCGTCACTGAGTCAGACGACGGTTGCTTCTATCCTGGTACGTTCCCCCATGCTGGGCGAACGGTACAGGAGAGATCATGAGTCTGGGAGCAATAACAATGGCGGGCCTTGCAGCAGCAGTGGTTCTGATCGTGGTGGCAATTACCCTGATCAACAAATTCGCGAGCTAAACCTCGCTCACGCCTCGCCGAAACGGGGACCTGCGCCTGCACGTGCTGGCGCCGGCTGCAACGCTGGTGGGGCCATCCCTCTTACCGCACTACCTCGACGATCTGCCCGTCGGGCTCGCTCCACGCCGCGGCCCCGGAATGCGTCAGCTTGTGCGCCGCATCGTCCCAGTGCAGATGCGTGATCTCGTCGTCGCCCTTCTCGTAGGCATACGTCTTCCCGTCATCCCGGTACAGCGTAAAGTCAGCATTCGCGCCCGGCCACACCTGCACGTGGATAATGCTCTGCTTCTCCGCCGTGCTCTCGATCGTGCTCCCCAGCGGAACAATCGAACCTGCCCGCACAAACAGCGGCATCTTGTCGATCGGCGCTGCCACCTCGATCGTCTGCCCGCCATGCACGCGCTCGTGCGTCCAGTAGTTGTACCAGTCGGTTCCCGCCGGTAAGTAGACCGGCTTCGTCGTCTGCCCCTGCTCGGTCACAGGAGCCACCAGGAACGCCGGCCCGAACATATACTCATCGCCGATCTCCGCCACCTTTGGATCGTTGGGGAAATCCATGAACAGCGCCCGCATAAACGGCGCCCCCGTCTCATGCGTGTGCCAGCCCAGCGAGTAGATGTACGGCATCAGTGTGTAGCGCAGCTTCAGATACGACTCCAGAATCGGCTCCGCCTGCTTCCCGTACGACCACACCTCGTTGTACTTCCGCGTTCCATGCGTGCGCATGATGGGCAGAAACGTCGCGTACTCAAACCACCGCGTGTACAGCTCCGGATAGTCGTCGTAGCCGCCCACATTCGCCCGCGCGTCCGAGGGGTCGAGCAGCGGCGGATGTGCCGAATGATGCACCGCCGGCAGCGCCTGCCAGCCGCCCGTGTCGTTGCTCCAGTAGTTCAGCCCCGACGCCGCGACGTCCAGCCCGGTCGGAATCTGCCGCCGCAGCGTATCCCACGTGGGATAAATGTCCGACGACCACACGATGGTCCCGTTGTGCTGCACGCCCAGGTATCCGTCGCGCGACAGGATCAGCGCCCGCCGATCCGTCTCATCCCGCCGAAATCCGTTGTACAGCGCGCCCGTGTGGAACAGCGGATAAACGTTGAAGTACTCCGTCCCCGGCCCAATATGGAAGTAACTGCCGTTCGGCGGCAGGTCGGGCTCTGTTTCGTCGGCCCACAGCGAATCGAAACCCTTGCTCAGAATGTTGTCTTTGATCGTCTCCCAGTACCACTGCGCTGCCGCGGGATTCGTGGTGTCGATGTCCGATCCCGCCTTGTCATACGGCAGCCCATTCGTCGGCGTGCCATCGGCCAGATGCTCGAGCCACCCGTGCTCGGCAATCTCCTTGTAGAAGCGGTCCGTCGGCACAAAGCGCGGCCACACGCTGATCATCGTCTGAATCCCCATCGCGTGCAGCTTGTCGTTCATCGCTCTGGGATCGGGCCAGAACCGCGGATCGAAATCCATCTGCCCCATGTTCGTGTAGTAGAACCAATCCACCACGATCACATCCAGCGGCAGGTGCCGCTCGCGATAGCCGTTGGCCACCGCCATCACTTCGGCCTGGCTCGAATAGCGCTGCTTGCACTGGATGTACCCATATGCCGCCTTGGGCAGCATCGGCGTGTCGCCCGTCAGCCGCCGATAGCCCTCGTACAGTTCATCGGTCGTCTTGCCCGCGATCACGAAGAACGACACGCGGTCGCCCACCTGCGAAATCCACCGCGTCTGCTCGTTAAAGCCCGGCTCAATCGTCGTCTTCGACGGATTATCCCAGAGCACGGCGTAGCCTTTATTCGTCACAAGGAACGGCACACAAAAGGTAGGAGCCGCCGGCGCATCGTAGTCGTTCCAGCACCGGATCGGATGCCCGCGATGATCGAGATAGCCTTGCTGATTCTCGCCCAGGCCGTAATAGTGCTCGTCGTCGGGCGAATAGAACGTCGCGCCTACCTGGAAATACCCCGCATCCGCCGGCCGCGAGTCGTAATGGTCGTAGGCAATCGAGGGCTTCACCTCGTTCAGCACCTCGGCATTGCCGTCCTTGTGGTTCGGCACGGACATCGACCAGCCGTCCAGCTTCAGCAGCGTCCTGCCGTCCGCGCCATTCACCGTCAGCGGAATCCCTGGAGTCGATCCCGAGAAGTACTGGCAGATGTCGCAGGCGTATTTGGAACGGTTCGGCCCGTAATGAGGCACCGGCATCGCGACCGTCATCCGGTCCGACCGGAAGGTGTCCGTCGTGTCCGTGTGCGTGTAGCTCCAGCCTGCGTCATCGGGCTTCGCGCTGATGCCGTACCCCGGCCCGGCCAGCGCCGCGTCCTTTTTCAGGCTCAGCGTGATGCGCACGATGTTGGGCGCGTAAGCCTCCAGCGTCACCGTCGCGTCGCGCCGCTCCAGCACGATGGGCTTCGAGGTCGAATCCTGCGCGAAGGCGCTGCCCGCCATCAGCAGCGCGCCAAAAAGAAGGCCTGCCGCAACAAAAGAACGCATCATGGCCAGTGGTGTCTCTTCTAAAGGTGTGGGCAAAGACCGCCCTCGGCAGTGTACCCCTGGCGCCCAGGGGCGTACAGGCAACGCCCCATGCGCAATCCGCGAAAAAATCGACTTTGCACAGAACAGTCACCCTCGCGCTCAGAGCAGCGGAGAGTGATTGACCGTCTGTGGGAGGGATTCGTATGATGAGAACTGCATCCCCTCACGGCGGCGTAGCTCAGATGGTTAGAGCGTGGGATTCATAACCCCAAGGTCGGCAGTTCGATCCTGCCCGCCGCCACCAGACTGTTGATCGAATCAGCCCCTCCATCGCAGGCCAGTGCGATACTCGTCCCATGAACCTGCGTCTCGCCGAGCCTTCGGACGCCATGGCCGTGGCGCGCGTCCACGTGCGCTCATGGCAGGCAGCGTATCGCGGCCTGCTTCCTGACGCCTATCTCGATCAACTGCGCCCCGAAGACCGCGCCGCACGCTACGACTTCGCGACCACCGATCCCGCGAAGCCCAGAACCATCGTCGCCGAGGCAGACGGCGCCATCGGCGGGTTCGCCACCACCATGCCCTCCCGCGATACCGACACAGTCAACCACGGTGAGCTGTGCGCCCTCTACGTCGATCCCAACGACTGGGGCCGCGGCTACGGCCGGTCGCTCATCGAAGCAGCGCGTCGCCATCTCTCCGCATGCGGATTCTCCTCAGCCATGCTCTGGCTTCTCGAGGGCAACCTCCGCGCCGACCGTTTCTATCGCGCCGACGGCTGGCTTCCTGACGGCACGCGCCGCACCGAAACAATGTGGGATATCACGGTCAACGAGATTCGCTATCGCGGCGTTCTCGATCGGTCCTGAACCCTGGACCCGTCGCATTAGGATATCGATTTCTCCGTGCTCTCTGCGTCCTCTGTGGTGAAATCCGCCCTCAGAACGCCACCAGCGCCACGCCCACGCACACACAAATCGCCGCCATCCACCGCCGACGGTCCACGTTTTCGTGCAGGAAGAACTTCGCCGCCAGCGCATTCGTCACAAAGGTGAGGGAAGTGGCGGCCGGTCCAATCAGGCTCAGGTCGCGATGGCTGAAGGCGTAGAGCAGCGAGAAAAAGCTCAGCGCGAGGCACACCACGCCCATCCCGAAGCGCTCATTCCGCAGCACCGCTCCAGCAGCGCCAAAAAGCCCGCGTTCCGAGCGAATGCGGTCCAGATCCCCGACCTGCCGCATTGCCGAAGCCGTGAGAATATCGCCGGCCGTTGCCGTCACCACAACCGCCGCAATCATGCCGGCGGTAGCGAGCGCCGCATGGGTCATGTGCCCAACGATCATAACCGCGCCTCCTCCCGCGCGACCGCGACCGGCTCGTCATTCAGCGGCGCGCGGCTGTCGGTCCGGGCCGGCCCCCCGGTCACAAACCCCACACCCGCTGTGATGCAAACGATCCCCAGCCAGCGCAGCGGCGACACATGCTCGCCCAGCCAGAAGCGAGCCAGCAGCGTCATGATGACGTACCCGAGGGAACTGGCCGGCAGCACAAAGGTCAGGTCAGCCCATGAAAGCGACGCCATGTACGACGCAAAAAATCCAATGAGCAGGACGATGCCCGCGGCCACCCAGGGAGAAAATACAGCGTGAATCAGTTCGGCGGGATGATGCAGCGAGACCGGCCCGATCACCTTCATGCCGCGCGACAAAAACGTATCGCCGAAGGCCGAGGTCAGCGTTACCGCCGCCAGCACCAGGTAGCGGCGAAATGTCATTGTCGAATGGGTCATGAACGGGGACGGCGTGCAGGGTACTCAAACCAATTGGCGTCCAGGATTGCGTCGTCAGGGTCCTGCACCCTGCACCCTGTACCCTGCGCCCTGCTTCTCAGGCCTCGGCGTTGACCGGCTCGGTGCTCTTCTGCTCCCTGGATGCCTTCACCATCTTGTTCCGCTCCGAACGCAGCTTCAGGAACGACTTCGACTCGATATACAGCCGCTTCAGATCGTGGTTGGCGATGGCCTTGCTCACCACCCGCCACGCGGCTTTGGGCCGGAAGAAGTATTCGTCGTAGAAGCGGTTCACCATCTCCAGCACATACTCCGCCGGCAGGCCCGGGTATTCGATATGCGCCAGCTGGTGGCCGCTCTCGTCGGTCATGCGGTTCTCATTGGTGATGAAGTTATTCGCCCGCGCGTAGTCGTACAGCTCCGTGCCCGGGAAGGCATGCGCGATCGACACCTGAATCGTCTCCATGTCCAGAGACTTGGCAAAGTTGATCGTGTTCCGGATCGATTCCTTCGTCTCGCCCGGCAGCCCGAGGATGAAGTCCCCGTGGACCGTCAAGCCCAGCTTGTGGCAGTCGCGCGCGAAGTCCCGCGCCCGCTCCACCGTGGCGCCTTTCTTGATGTTCTTCAGGATCTGCGGATCGCCCGACTCGAAGCCGACGATCAGCAGACGGCAGCCTGCGTCGCGCATCGCCTTCAGCGTCTCAAAATCGGTGGTCACGCGCGATGTGCTGGACCACGTCAGCCCCAGCGGCTTCAGCTTGCCGCACAGCTCGATAGTGCGCGCCTTCTGGATGTTGAACGTGTCGTCGTCGAAGAAGAACTCCTTCACGTTCGGCCACAACTCCTTCGCGTGCGCCATCTCCGCCGCCACATCGTCCGTGGAGCGCTTCCGCCAGGCGTGCCCGCTCAGCGTCTGCGGCCACAGGCAGAAGGTGCACTGCGCCGGACAGCCGCGCGTCGAGTACAGCGACACAAACGGATGCAGCAGGAACGGCACGTTGTACTTCGTCACGTCCAGATCGCGCTTATAGACGTCGGTCACCCATGGCAGCGCGTCCAGGTTCTCCACCTGCGGCCGGTCGGGATTATGCACGACCTGCCCATTCTTCCGGTAGCTGATGCCGAGGATCTCCTCCAGCGGCTTGCCCTGCGCAAACTCCACCACCGAGAAGTCGAACTCCCGCCGGCAGATGAAATCGATCGCCTTGCACGCCAGCGCCTTGTCCGGATCCGTCGTCACCGGCGGCCCGACAAAGCAGATCTTCAGCTGCGGGTGCGTGTCGCGGATCTTCTCCGCCCACTGCTGATCGCCCGACCAGCCGATGGTGCTGGTGAACACCACCAGAAACTCGTAATCGTTGAGAGTCTCGTTCACCTGCTGCCAGGAGACGTGGTGCGGGTTGGCATCGAGCAGGCGCGCCCCTTCGAGCATGCCCGCCGGATAGGCGAGCCAGACCGGGTACCAGTACGACTCAATCTCGCGGGTCGCAGGCCAGCGTGAGCCGGCGCCACCGTCAAAATTCTCGAAGGAGGGAGGGTTCAGAAACAAGGTTTTGAGCGGCATGGGCATTCCTTTTAGTTTACCATTTGGCACGGTTGCGGAGGGGTCCTGGACCCGCCCTTGCGCGTACCGATTAAGGTTCGTGAAACGAGGAAGTTAGACCCGTGGTGGGAGCCGGCGGCGGTGCGCTTTGCGCCGATCGCAGCCAGGTATCCAGCTGCCCCGTCGCGCGCAGCAGGTTCAGCTGCACTTTCAGCAGCGAAAAGTTCGCGTCCAGCATGTCTTCGTAACGCTCGCGCTCCTCGATGTGCGCCTGCTGTTCCTCTTTGGGCGTCACCGGCGCCGCGTTGGGCGACCCCGTGCCGTTGGTGAACTGCGTCTCAATGGTCTGCAGCTGCGCCTGCGCCAATTCACTCTGCAGCTGACTTACTTTCTGCTGAGCGCCCAGTTCTCGCAGCGCATGGCGCATGGCCGAGGTCTGTTCGCTCAGGATGTTGCGGGACGACACGGCGTCCGCCGCCGCCTTATCTGCGTCTGCCGCGGATTCCCGCGCTTTGGCTCGCCGCGTGGCGTCGAAGAGCGGAAGCGTCACCACAACCCCGACCGCCGCGTTGTTGTACTGCAGCCCATTCGGAAAATATTGGAGGTAATTCGCGAACTTCTCAAACAGGCTGTATTGGCCTCCGAACGTGATCAGCGGCCGTAAGTTCTGCCGATCGTCACCCCAGGCTGCGTAGAGCTTCGATTTGGCATTCGCGTCGGCCGCGGCCACGCCGGGGTTGTCTTCGATCGCCTGCCGATCGTCGGCGGATGCGGAGAACGTCGGTGCCGCGGGAATGCTCGCGCTGCTGGTGGTCAGGCCGGTGGCGGGCAGGCCGGTCAGGTCCCCGATCTTCTGCCGCATGTCGTCGGCATCGTTGTCCAGGTGGATGCGCTTCTCGTCAATTTGCGCCGCCGTCAGCTCCGCCTGCAGTTCGCTCATCCGCGGATCGACGCCCGCTCGCACCCGGTCTCCTTCAATCTCCACCAGACTGTCCGCATACCCCTTCTCCTCGTCCAGCGCGGCAATCTCCGCCAGATCGTGGTTCAACTCGGCGTAGTCGAGCGCGACATCGAGCGCCACCTGTTGCTCGGTGTTCTTCAGGCTGAGCATCGCGCTCTTCAGTCCCGCACGCGCGGAGCGGATGTAATCCGGCTGCGAAAACGAAAAAAGAATGGACTGCGAGCTGGCTTCAAACAGCGACGGATATCCCAGCGGATAGCCATACACATAGCCTGGATTCGCGCCAAAAACAAAGTTGGGGATATACGCATCGCGCGCTTCCGACACGCTCCCCATGGCCCGCTGCACGCTGGCCTGGGCGGAGCGGACGCTGGCGCTGTTCTTCTCCGCCAGATCCACCGCGGTGGATAAAGAAATCTGCGCCCGCGCCATCACCGGCACTGCGACAAAAAGAAGCGCCGCGGAGAGGATTCGTCCCACCCTAAAATTTCGCGTCCGCATCCGTCGCCGCTTGCCCATCGCTTTGAGTGTACTGTTACTCGCCGGCCCTGGCGCCGGAGGCCTCTCGCGGAATGCGATATCCGGAAGCCAGAGCATGAACAGCCGCCAGCTGCTCCTGTGCGGCCTGCGGTTTGCCTTCCATCGCGAGCAGTTTTGCCAGCTGGGCCCGCACCACAAACGCCGGCTCGCGCTCCGACTCCGCCGGCGAGTTCAGATACTCCCGCAGCCACTCGATTGTCGCCCGCGGATTCAGCCCCGTCTCGTTCAGCAGATCGGCCGCCTGCACCAGCGTCGGACCGTGCGGCCGGTCCACCTCCACGCCGGTGTTCAGGGCTGAAAACATGTCGTTCGTGCGGCCGAGGCGCTCATAAAACTCCGCCAGATCGATCCACTGCTCGGCAGGATCGTGCGACTGCGCAATCGCAGCTTTGTACGCCGCCTCCGCCGAGACATTGTCGTTCTTTTTTGCGGCAATCTCCGCCTGCAGCGTAGAAGCCCGCACCGGATCCACACTCCGCAACTGCATCAGGACCGCTCCCGCGCCCTTCATGCCGCCACCGGCCACGGCTGGCGCTTCCACATCGTATTCCCCCAGATCTGCCAGAGCCGCGGCATTGTGCGGATCGAGGCTCACCGCCTCCTGGAACTCGATGCCAACCTTGTGGGCCAGCTTATACGCCGCCACCAGCGAGCTATGCTCGGCCTTCTTGCCGTACGCCCGTCCCAGCCACAGATGATCCTCGCTGTTGTTTGGCGCCGACTGCACCGCTGCTTCGCAGTCGGCAACCGCGGCGTCCCACTGCTCTTCTTCGTAGTACACCCGGCAGCGCAGGTTGTGCGCTTCGGCATCCGCCGCATTTTGGGCCAGTGCCGGATCGAGGATCTGCAAAGCCGCGTTGGCGCGGCCGAAGTTCAGATCCTCCCTTACCTCTTTCGCCGCGGGCGCGGGCAAAGCCCACAGCGTGGCCGAAAAAAGAAAAAGACTGGCCGCTCCTAAGGATGCTCCCCGCAAAATTGTCCCCTTCGCTGGATTATTGAATCACTTGCACCGGCACCCCGGCGCTCATGGGCTGGCCGTTGGTGGTATTCAGGGCCACCGTCTGCCCGGCCTTCAGTCCGCTCACAATCTGCACTTCGGTCAGGTTCACCGTGCCCACCGTCACCGGAACCCGATGCAGAGTATCGCCTTCGAGCCGGTAAACGTAACTGGCGCCCTGCTCAAAGTGCAGCGCATCGTGCGGCACCGTCAGAACGTTAGATTCATTCGCCACCGTCACGGTCACACGAACATTCGTATCGGGCAGCAGGTCGTCGCGATCGCCCTCGATCGACACCAGAGCCTCGCCCACATTGCGGGTTAAATAGGAAACGATCGTCGAAGGTAAACGCAGAATGCGCCCGTGCCACTCCTCATTCGGCCGCGCATCCCAGGCGATGACCACCGGCTGGCCGACCTGCAGTTTGCCGATTTCCGGCTCATCGAAATACGCGAGCACCTGCAGCTTAGAGAGATTGGCCATCGACAACAGCCGATCCCCCTGTTGCACAAAATCCGTCCGCTCCACCGGCAGCGAATACACCGTGCCGGCAAAAGGCGCGTGCACGATGGCATGGTGCAGTGCATCGAGTGCCGCTGCATAGCCGGCCTGCGCGTCCTGCAGATCCGCCTGCGCGTGGGCCAGATCCATCGTGTCGTACCGGCTGGTCTGCCGCTTCTCAAGGACCCCAATGCTGCTGTCGTCCGCCGCCAGACGCGCCTTCGTCGACGCCACCTCGCTGGGCGATGCCGCCCCGGAGGCCTGCAGCTTCTCCAGCGCCTTCAGATCCTGCTGAGCCTGATCGCGGTCGATCTTCGCTTTGTCGAGTTCGCCGACCAGCGAGATGCGTTCCTCCTGCGTTCCCCCATGCTGCGCTGCCTGCTCGGCAGCCTCCGCCCCGCGCAGGGCCGCCAAAGCGGTCGCCACCCGGGCCCGCGCCTCGGTGTCATCCATGGCCAGCAACAGCTTTCCGGCGGGTACTTTCTCCCCCGCATGCACATACACCGCCTGCACGATCCCGGGGAAGGGCGCGTGCGCTTCGTAATTCGCCTGCGGCTCCGGCTCCACCTTGCCGTTGGTCGCCACCGTACTGACCAGATTGCCCATCGTCACGGTCGCTACCCGGATCGGCAGCTTTCCCCGCGTCAGCAGATGAACGCCGTAGAAAACAAGAACCAGCGCGACGACCGTAGTGATCCAGACGCGGCCCGTGCGCGGGCTCTTTTGCTTCGTTGCCATTCGTAGGAACCGTCAGTCAGTATAAAGTTATGAGACTCTCTGAACCCGGCCCGGGGTTCTAAAATCCCAAACAAATGCTCCGGTAGTACCTCATTTGCATACCCTTCGCTGCGCGGCGCCGACTGGATCGCGGGCTCTCGTAAGGTTCCGGATCAGGACGCGCCATCAGAGCTTCCGAAACATGTCTCGGTTCGAAAGGGCACGGCTTCAGAGCCTGCGGCAAAAGAACTCGCTTTGAAAGGGCACGGCTTTAACAGCTTGCGGAAAAAGGCCACAGCAGAGCGAAAGCCGTCCCTCAGCGGCTAAAGCCGGATTCATTCTGCAAGCTTTTCGGCAC
>JBAUOP010000160.1:0-1525 GCA_049579805.1 Acidobacteriaceae bacterium | reverse complement strand
GTTACGCGCTTGCCCTCGACGCCGCTCGCCGTCTCGCCCAAGTGGGGGACGACACCATGCTGCTCGTGAATCGCGTGCACGAGGCGGCTAAACTCGGGCCCCAGAATTTTCTCCATCGGATGCTCTTCCGGCGCGACGACATGGACCTCGATGTTGCGCGCGCTGAGCGAGGCCGCGACCTCGAGGCCGATGAAACTTGCCCCCAGCACCACCGCCCGGCGCGCCGTCTTCGCCCGCTCGATGATCGCCCGGCAGTCCCTGAGCGATCGAAGCACAAGCACGTCCGACGGCTTTGCGCCGGGGATGGACGGCGACACGGGCTCGGCGCCGGTCGCGAGAAGCAGGCGATCGAAGGGGAGCTTTTCGCCGCCAGCGAGCGCGACTTCGCGCGCTCTCGTATCGATTGCCGCGACCGTCGTATTGAGCCGAAGGTCGATCGCGTTGTCGGAATAGAAGCTTGGGTCGCGCAGCGGCAGCCATTCCTCTGGCGCGCCGCCTGCGAGATAGTCCTTGGACAGGTTCGGCCGGTCGACCGGCGGCGTGTCGTCGCTGCTCAGCATGATGATGCCGCCCTCGTATTTCCGCCGCCGCAGCATCTCGGCCGCGGCGAATCCCGCCGCGCCGCCGCCAACGATCACGATCCTCCTGGGCTGATCAGGCGTCGCGCGCGGCCTTGCTTCAGGCCGGGGGCGCTTCTCGCGCACGATGATCTTTCCGTCGCGCTCATCCACCCGCCAAATATCAACCGGACTTAACGCCGGCGCGCGCAAGGCCTCTCCGGTGCGAAGGTCAAAGCAGGCGTGGTGCCAGGGACAGCGCACCGCGCCGTCGACAATAAGTCCCTCGGCGAGCGGGCCGCTATAGTGCGTGCAATGGGCGCCGATAGCGAACGTCTCGGCGCCGCGACGCACGAGCAGCACTGGCTCTTTCTCCACATGGCCAACGAGCTTGTCGCCATCTGGCAGTTCAGCGGTGGAGATTCCAAGCGCGAGATCGGGCCCGGGGGGTTGCGCCTGATCTTCAGCCATTCCGTCCTCCCAAGTTGTGCATCCGTCGCTCACGGGCGGTTGCGGTCTAAGCTTAATGGCAAACAGCGCGCTTAACGCTGAGCGCGCTCGGATTCTTTTCGACATGGGACAAACGGCCGCGGGGTTGAACTTGATCCCGGTCGTCGAGCCGTGTCATGCTGTTTTCGATCCCGCGAAAGAATTTGCGGGTGAGTCGGGGTTGACTTGGGGCGATTGGACGAGTCGACAGCGGTGTCGGCTCCTCGAGAGATCTCGACGAGGAGTGCGACAGGCGGGCGGCGCCATGATCCTCTGGGTTGGGATTCGAAGACTAGCTTTCCGGCTGGCGCCGCTGGCGAGCGCCTTGCTTCTAAGCGGCTGCGATTTGGGCGTGCTCGATCCGAAAGGCCCGATCGGCGACGCCAATCTGCAGATCCTGATCGATTCGGTCGCCATTATGCTCGCCATTGTGGTTCCGACGGTCATCGCCACGCTTGCGGTCGCGTGGTGGTTCCGAT
>JBAUOP010000159.1:0-1729 GCA_049579805.1 Acidobacteriaceae bacterium | reverse complement strand
CCCACGCCCGCGAGAGCGCGCACGCGTTCCTCATCCTTTGCCAGCTCGCTGGCCGAGCCTGAGTGAACCACCTCGCCGTTGTTGAGGACGTAGACGCGATCTGCCACTTCAAGACCGAACCGCGCATTCTGCTCGACCAGAAGAATGGAAATGCCCTCTCTGCGCATCGAGGCAACGACACGGAACACTTCGCGCACAAGCAAGGGCGCCAAGCCCTGCGAAGGCTCGTCCATCAAGAGCAGCTTCGGATTGATCAGCAGCACCCTGGCGATGGCCAGCATCTCCTGTTCGCCGCCGGAGAGTTGCCGCCCGAAGCTGTCGCGGCGCTCGCCGAGGTTCGGACAGAGTTCGAAGATGCGCGCTAGAGTCCACGGTCCGGGCCGCATCACCGGAACCGCGAGATTTTCCAGAACCGTGAGATTGGGAAAGATTTTCCGTCCTTCGGGCACGTAGCCGACACCGAGGCGCGAAATGCGGTAAGCCGGCCAATGGGTGGTGTCCTGTCCGAAAATCTCGACCTTGCCCTGCCGTGCGGCGGTGAGGCCGACCAGGCTCCGCAACGTCGTGGTCTTGCCGGCGCCGTTGCGCCCCAGCAGCGCCACGATCTCGCCTTCGCCGACTTCGAGCGAGACATCGTGCAAAATATGACTCTTGCCGTAATAGGTCTGCAGGTTGGCGGCTTTCAGGATCGCATTCACGCCGCATCCCCCAGATAGGCGGCCTGCACCGCCGGGTTCGCCGCGATTTCCTTGGGCGAGCCGATCGCCAGAATTTGTCCGAAGTTGAGAACCATGATGCGGTCGGCCACGCCGAACACAATGTCCATGTCATGCTCGACAAAGAGGATGCTGAGGTGCCGCGTATCGTTCAGCGTCCGGATCAAGCTGACCATGCGGCCGGCCTCGGTGCGGCCCATGCCCGCTGTCGGTTCATCCAGCAGCAGCAATTTCGGCTTCATGCTCAACGCAATCGCCACCTCGACGACGCGCTGATCGCCGTGCGCCAACTCGCTCACGACCCGGTCGGCCTGTTGCGTGAGGCCGGCGATCTCCAGCAACTCGTCGACCCTGCCATTCACCTGGCGCATCAGCCGCGCACTCGGCCACACGTGCGCGCTGTGGTTTTCTTGCGCCTCCACACCGATGCGGATGTTCTCGGCCACGGAGAGTTCCGGAAACACTTCGGTGATTTGGAACGTGCGCACCAGACCCGCCGCGACCCGTTGCTCGGCGGTGAAACGGTTGATCGGCTTATCTTCGAACAGGATTTCTCCAGTGGTCGCGGGGAAAAACCCACTGATCAGATTGAATAGTGTGGTCTTACCGGCGCCGTTAGGGCCGATCACCGCGTAGACTTTCCCGGCTTCCATATCGAAATCGATGTTTTGCAGTGCGACGAGCTTGCCGAAGGCCCGCGATACGTTTTTAAGACATAGCAGACTCATGCTGATTTCATCCGCCGACCAATAATCCCGAGGATGCCGTTGGGGAAGAACATGACGACGATGATAAACAGGACGCCGATGAATATTTCCCAATTGTTCGGGAAATAGGTGCTCACATAGTCCTGGATGCCGAACAAGATGATCGAGCCGATCAGGGGCCCCCAGAAGCTGCGCATACCGCCGAGAACCGCCATGATCACGAAGTTGCCGGACTCGATCCAGTAGAGATTCGCAGGGGATATGAAATTGTTCTCGAGCGCGTTGAGCGCCCCGGCTAGGCCGCCG
>JBAUOP010000158.1:0-76904 GCA_049579805.1 Acidobacteriaceae bacterium | reverse complement strand
GCTCCACCTTGTCCCTCCTGCTCAGCCAGCTACGCTTCTTCCGTGCCATCCACGAAGCGTACCCAGTCTCCTCAGGTGGGCCAAACTTAACTGCCGCTGCTGGGCCAGACTACAGTACCGAAATCATTCGTCAGGTCGGCACGCTGCCGGGCCTGAGCAAGTGCCTGCTCTGCTGCTTGCAGTGCATGGACGCCTGCCGTTCCGGCAGGCGCGTACTGTTGCCGCAGCAATTCCTGAGCTTTCACAGACCATGGCATCAGTTCGCAGTCGAGGCACAGCCAGTCTGTATTGAGTTCCTCCCAAATACCAGCCGCGGTGACTGCCTGCCGGACTCGCTCCAGGAATTCGTGCTCCAGCTTCGAATCCGAAAAGAAGGGGCGGCCTGTTCGTGTATAGACGACGCCGATCGCCGCCTCAATTACGCCAAAGCGTTTCACCGAAACACCCTCGTCCCGGCAGATGATGATGACGGCTCGCGAGCCCATGTGCTTCTGCTCACAAACGACATGCGGGACGCCCTCATGCCGGTAGTAGGCGAGCGCTTCCTGCGGATGCTCGAGCAGACCGGGGAGCTTCGATGTTTCGGACGGAGACATTGTAGGCGGCAGGTAGATGAGCCACTTCGGATCGACAGCAAAACGGCTCATCACTTCGAGCGCGGCCATCGCATTCTCTTCGCGGATCGTGATCTTCGAGACGAGCCGCGTGTCGACAATGCGCTTCCCGACAACATCCTCGATGTCCAGCACATCATCGGCTGCGTGCTGCGCTGCACGTTCGGCAATGGCTTCGGCCGGCAGGAAGGGCTTACGCGATTCGTAATAGACCGCCCGCGCCGGAACCGAGGCGATTTCCCGCTCCGGATAGCGGAGCGCCGTGAGCCTGCCACCAAAAACACAGCCCGTGTCGATGTTCACGGTATTGTTGAGCCACAGGGGTTCGGGAACCGGAGTGTGTCCGTAGACCACCAGCGCCTTGCCGCGATAATCGAGCGACCAGTTGTACCGAACCGGGAGACCAAACTCATCGGTCTCACCCCTGGTTTCGCCGTAGAGAGCGAAATCCCTCACCTTGCCTGAGCCGCGCCCCTGCATGGATTCCTTCAGTCCTGCGTGGGCGACGACCAGCTTTCCGTCGTCGAAGACGTAGTGGCTGATCAGCCCGTCGAGGAATTTCGCAGTACCGGCGCGGAACTCATCGGACTGCTCACGAAGCTGATGCATCGACTCGGCCAGCCCATGCGTTAGTTGCACGTCGCGGCCTTTGAGTGCTTTGACGAGCTTCACATCGTGGTTGCCGGGAACGCAGAATGCCTGCTCCGCGCCGACCATGCTCATCGCGAGCCACAGAACATCGGGCGTTGAGGGCCCGCGATCGACCAGATCGCCGACGAAGACCGCCTTTCGCCCATCAGGTGGCGTTACCTCGAAGCCTTCATCCCCTCGTTCCACCTTGTAACCAAGGTGCGTCAACAATTCGACCAGTTCGTCGAAGCATCCGTGCACGTCGCCGATGATGTCAAACGGACCGTGCTCCTCGCGGCGATTGTTCCAGAGGGGCTGCCGCTCGATCGTGGCGGCCTCAACTTCTTCGGGCGACGACAGCCGGAAGTTGTACCGGAATCCCTCGCGCTCGAGACCGCGCAGGGAACGGCGCATCTGCTGTGCCTGGTTGCGGACGACATGGGGTCCGAACTGACGATCGGGCCGGCTCGCATTGCGTTCCTGGCAGAGCTTTTCCGGCAGATCGAAGACGATCGCAACCGGAAACACGTGATACTCGCGCGCCAACTCGACCAGCGGCTTCCGTGACTCGGGCTGGACGTTCGTGGCATCGATGACGGTCAGGCGTCCGCGTCCAAGCCGTTTCCGCGCGATGGCGTGCACCAGATCGAATGCGTCGCCGGTGGCCGCCTGATCGTTCTCGTCGTCGGAAACCAGGCCACGGCAATAATCGGATGAGATCACTTCCGTCGGAAGAAAATGCTTCTGCGCAAAGGAGGATTTGCCGCAGCCGGAGGGGCCGATGAGAAGGACGAGAGAGAGTTCAGGAATCTGGATTTTCATTGCTCGCTATGATTGCCTTGCAGTGGAGAGTGTTCCGATCGTTTTCATGCGAAGACGTACCAAAAGATCGCTTAGCTCAGCCCGGCCCGCGGGTTCAGCGGGCAACGACGTCCGTTCTCCGGACTCCTTCAGTCTCAACTGCAGCGTGCAATACTGCTCTTCGAAAAAGGCCATTTCGTTGGTTTCAAGCTGCTCGTGTTCAGCGCCACTCGTCTTTCGGGTGATCAGTTCCGGGATGAACGGCAAATTGAATTCCCGATTCAGAACCCCAAGATTTGCTTCGATCTCCCCCGTCTGCATCAGGTGAATTCCGGTCAGCAGCACGCGAAAGACATAGAGCAGCGGCTTTACGCGCGGAGGATTTTCCTTGTGAAAGAGCTTCCATTGATTGGCGGCGAAGCCCAAATAATGGTGGACGTGGAATCGCGTGATGCAGCCACGAGCGATTCGCTTCAGCTCCTCGTGTTCCGGTCGCGCTTCGACGATCAACGGCGAATAGAGCTGCTCCAACACGTAGCCATTCGGCTTGAGCAGCAAGCGGAAGAACTTCCGCACATCGTGAGTGACAAGATCGAGTTCAATGCTCGATCGTTCCGATTCCTCGATGGTCTCTCGCAACGGGTGCAGGCCGAAGATTTCCGCCGCCGGCAGGATATGCGCACCGCGAAGGTCCCAGTCGGAATCAGCCGAGGGGAAGCCATACAGATGAGCACCACTAACGGTAGCAAATTGCAGCGGATACGGATGCTCACGGACCGCCGCACGAATCCGATCTGGAATCACAGGCTCACCTCCACCATCTTGCGGCGTGCACCGATAAGGATTCGATTGGCTTCCGCGTAGTCCGGCGAATCCGGAAGCCGCGTGTCACGATATGCATCTTCAAATTCGCGATGGAGAGCCAGTCGCCAGCGATTCACCTCGTCCCAGCTCATCTTGCCATCGCGAATAGAAAGAAGCTCAGTGCGATGGCTTTCGACATTTACAGGAACACGCTGCTCGTTCAGGAGGGAGATCCCCTGAAGGAGCAGCCGGATCAGATGCATCGCGTGCTTCCATGACGGTTCTTCGTGGTTGCGCAGATCCTGTTCGAGCTTGCGGAACTGCGACATCACATAGCCGTTATAGGTCTGATAGACGAGCTTCGACAGGAAGATCTCCCTGCGAGTCAGCAGGCTGTCACCGATCTCTGAGGTCTTCTCGACAATCGGCGTGTACAGACACTCTAGAATGTTGGGGTTCGCCTTCAGCGCCAGAACCATGAACTTTTGGAGTTCCCAGTAGCATTCGTCCGTATCCCGATCCTCCAGCTGTTCCGGCACCCCATAGATGGACCAGTGCAGGTCCACCGGTGGCAGATAGATTCCCCGGCGATCGACATCGGATTCGTCACGGCTGAGACCGTAAGCGCGGGAACCGACCACGCACTGGTAGATCACAAATCGGTGAAGATCGTATTCGGCGAGCACCTGCGCGAGGTCGCCGACCGGCCCGGACTTTACCTGCTTCAATATCGAGAATTCCTGGCGGTTAAGGCTCAACTCGCGCCCGTCCGGGCAGCGCAGGCCATACGAGTGAGTCGAATCCAGAGGAGCGCGGACGACCTCCGCTACGGTTCCTTTCTGAAACTGATCCGACTCTCCGGATGCATCAACTTCGAAACGAAGAACGACCTGCGTTCCGATGGGAACGATGAGTTCGGGCCGCGAATTGGGGGTTTCATGCACGTTTGAAGATTCCCATTTGTGTTGGAGCACCGTGGACCGGATCCTCAGGACCGATCGGCTGGATGCGCACCTTGTATCCAAACTCGCCAGCGAGGCGCTCTGCCCAGGTTGAGAATTCAGCGCGCGACCACTCGAACCGGTGATCGCGATGCCGGAAATGTCCAGCGGGGAGAGTCGGGAAGAGCGCGTTGTACTCTGCGTTCGGCGTTGTGATGATTACGTGTGCCGGCTTGGCAAATTCGAACAGGACCCGCTCGAATGCTGCCAGGCGAGCGGCGTCGAGATGCTCAATCACCTCGATAACGGCAGCAGCGTCGAATCCGTTCAGTCGCTTGTCGCGATACATCAGGGATCCCTGAACGAGATCGATGCGGGCACGCTGGCGTTCAGGGAGTTGCTTCAGCTTCAGTCGGTCGCTGGCAATCTCAATCGATCGCCACGATACGTCCATGCCGAGGACCTTCTCGAACTGAGCGTCGCCGATCAGGTGACGGAGTAGTTTGCCTTCGCCACAACCGAGATCGAGAACCGTTTTCGCTCCTATCCCGCGTAGCACGGATAGAACGGTCCCGATGCGCTGCTCGTGCAGGCCCAGAGGCCGCTCAACTTTCTGCTCTCCCTCGTCGCCAGCCGTAGCCTGCGCCTCTTCTTCAGGAGGAGCTTCTTCCGCCAGCCGTTCCAGCGCCTCGCGCGTCAGACTGCGCTGGCGCTTGAGATAGCGCGCGATGATCAATTCCTTCTCGGGGTGCTGGCCCAGCCAGCCCTCGCCACGCTTCAGCAGCTTCTCAATCTCGTCTTCGCCAACCCAGTAGTGCTTTTCGTTGTCGAGCACCGGGATCAGCACGTACAGATGCGTCAACAACGTCTGCAGAGTGACGGTCGCAGAGAGTTGGAGAGAAACGTAAGGCGACTCCCCCCACGCCGGGAAATTCTCGTCCAGCGGGAGGGCTTCGACGGCGACGGTATAACCAAGAGGATCAAAGAGGCGGCGAACCAGATCCTCGCCACCGCGGGCCGCGATCACGGGCAACTTCGCCTCGAGAGGAATAGGCGTCTCGGCAAGACTCTGCCGCTCTTTGCTCTTCCCGCCCATGGCGGTCGCAAACATGCGGCCGATGGCGACGCTCATAAACGAATTCGCCGCATACGGACGGTCATTCACATACTGCTGGAGTTGCCCGCCCTCGCCGGCTGGACCCCGACGGCCCCGCACCAGGCCTACCGGATCAACCTCCAGCAGGACCGCCGCGGAGCACCGCTTATGGTCAGCCTCTGGGTAGAAAACGTGCACCTTCCCGAAGGACATCTCCTCGGTCTGCATGCGCGCCGGATTCTTGTGGAGCAGGTACCCGAGGTCGGTTGCCGGCTCGTGTATGGTTGTCAGCGTCAGGAGCATTGCACTTCAGTGTAGGGCATGAAGTCTTGCGAAATCCGCGGAACTATGCTGAGATAGAAGCTCCACAAGTGAGTTATTCATGCGACTCCAAAGCCCAATTCGCCAGCAGCACCCTAATTCCGGCAAACCGGAAATGGTGCGGCTGCTCGTCGACGTTCAGGGCCGGGGGCTTCGCATGAGATAACTCCTTTTCAGGATTTTCTCTACGAGCCCCGGCCGACAAGCCGGGGCTTTTGCTTTTGCTCGACTCTTATTCTTTCACCCTAAGAAAGGAGACCGCCATGAAGCACTATTCCTTCGATGCCGATCTGAGGTCGGTTCTGCAACGGTTGGCTGCGACGCACCGACCCGCTGCCCCAGCCAGATCCGTGGAGCCGGTGCCCTCGGCTAAGGTGATTGCCTTCCGACGGCACGCGGTGCAACCGCGAATCGAGATCGCCCATATCGCGTTGCGGCGCAATCACGGCGAGACGCAAGACGCCATGACCTGATCAGAGAAATCACAGGAGCCTCGCTGCAGACCGGAGCACCCGGGGGCGGCGAAGAAAGCAGAGCAAGACGATGAAGATGCTGGACAAGATCCCTGTGTGGGGAGAGCACGAAGACAAGACGCTAGGCCAGATTCGCACCTGCGCGGCGCTGGCGGATCGCGCTGCGCTGATGGCTGACGGGCACCTGGGTTACGCCGTTCCCATTGGCGGAGTCATTGCCTGGAAGGATGCGATTAGCCCCTCGGGCGTGGGCTTCGATATCGCCTGCGGCAACAAGGCCGTGCGTCTCGACATGCCGGGCGACGAACTGCGCGCGAATGTCGATCTGGTCATGGACGAGATCTGGGCGACGTTGAGCTTCGGTGTTGGCCGCAAGAATGCCGAAAAGGTCGAGCACGCCATCTTCGAGCGCGATCATGCTGGCTGGGAACTCGACGCAACGTGTCCTCTTCGCCAGAAGGCTGAGAATCAGCTGGGCACCATCGGTTCCGGCAACCACTACGTCGATCTGTTCACCGACGAGGCGGACCGCGTGTGGATTGGCGTGCACTTCGGCTCACGTGGCTTCGGTCACGGCGTTGCGACCTGGTTTCTGAAGGCCGCCGGCGCAAAGGATGGCATGGAAGTAGCGCCCTGCGTCCTTTCCGCGTCGAGCGATCTCGGAGAACAGTACATCCGCGCCATGACGCTGGCCGGCGAGTACGCCTACGCCGGACGCGACTGGGTGTGCGATCGCGTGGCGAAGCTGCTGGGCGCGACGATCGTCGAGAGCGTGCACAATCACCACAACTTCGCCTGGCGCGAAGAACACGATGGCGAACTGTACTGGGTCGTGCGCAAGGGCGCGACACCGGCGTTCCCCGGTCAGAAGGGGTTCGTGGGCGGCACGATGTCGGAGCCGGCGGTGATTCTCGAAGGCGTCGACAGCGAGGAGTCGAAAATGGCTCTGTACTCCACCGTGCACGGAGCCGGCCGCGTGATGGGACGCCGCGAGGCGACGGGCCTCATCGATCGCAAGACCGGTGAGGTGAAGCGCGCGCCGAAAATCACGCGCGAGATGATGAACGCGCGCGTGACGGAGGCTCGCGTCGAGCTGCGTGGCGCGGGTGTGGATGAGTCGCCGCACTGCTATAAGCGGCTCAACGAAGTGCTGGCGGCGCACGATTCGACCGTGCGAATCCTGCACACACTCACACCGGTTGGCGTCGCCATGGCGGGCGCCAATGAATTCGATCCTTACAAGGATTGAACTCCGAAGAGGGGGACTGTTACGGCAGTCCCTCCCTCTTCAATCGCTCAAGGCGGATTGTCGTCATCGTGCAGGTACGCTCTCGCGAGTGGAGAATTCTGATTGCAGATGATCCAGCCGGGCGAGTTCGTCGCGATGTTATCGTGGTCAGACGTTTATGTTCACACTGCAGGAACAATTCGGCTCAATCGACATTTATCTTTTCGATCAGTTGCTGAGAGGGCGCATCCTGCCCGGAATGCGGATTCTGGATGCTGGGTGCGGTTCCGGGCGGAATCTAATCTACTTGCTGCGCGAAGGGTATGACGTTTATGCCGCGGACGCCGACGCGCAGGAAGTGGATAAGGTGCGCAGTATGGCGCGCCAGCTGGCTCCGCCTCTGCCGCCGTCAAATTTTCGGGCTGAAGCGGTGGAGCACCTGTCGTTCGACGATGGCTGCGCCGACGTCGTCATCAGCAGCGCGGTCCTCCACTTCGCACGGGACGACGCGCACTTCGAGTCCATGCTTCTCGGTTCGTGGCGAGTGCTGAAACCCGGTGGCCTCTTCTTCAGCCGGCTCGCATCCTCAATTGGGATCGAGGACCAGGTGGAACGAATCGAGGGACGGCGCTACAAACTACCCGACGGTTCGAGTCGGTATCTGGCCGACGAAGGGATGCTCCGCTCTTACACCGAGCGACTGGGCGAACTCGCCGACCCGCTCAAGACGACGGTCGTCCAGAATCAACGCTCGATGACCACGTGGGTCGTCCGAAAGAGCCGGTAGCCTAACCTCGGACAACTCGATCGAATCTGACAAGACAGGGCGCCAGTGTGTATGGTCCTGGATGTTTTGGGATTGCAGAATTTCCTAAATCATGGCATCTTGTAACAGCAATCTGAAGAAAGGACGCCCGAATGGCGGTTCTCGACAATAACTCGCGCAACCGGCAGTATCGGCCGAATTATCGGCTGACCTGCGGGGCGTCGCTTCGTCCGCGCTAACGCGGCTCCTCGACTACCCCGCATAACTTAGATCGCTCGCGTCGCAGCACTCGTGCGCACTGCCGCACCAGTTTCTCCTGCCTCGCGGAATCTCTTTCGCGGTTTTTGAGTCGCGGTGGGATTCTTCGCCGCAGTGCGTCCTGGTGAAGGGAGAAGTCTATGTTGAACGCGCCCGGAGTAGTGTTGATCGACCCGAAGTATCCCCACAACGTGGGGGCTGCGATTCGTGCGTGTTCCTGCTTCGGCGTGGATTCGCTCGTGTGGACAGGCTCACGGATTCAGCTATCGCAGTATGAGCGTTTGCCACGCGAAGAGCGGATGAAGGGGTACAAGCGAGTGCAGTTTCTCAACCATCAGCGACCGCTCGAGTTGTTTGGCGACTGCACACCCGTTTGCGTTGAGGTGTACGAGAACAGCGAACCGCTCACGCTTTTCGAGCATCCGGAGAACGCGGTCTACATCTTCGGACCGGAAGACGGGAGCGTTCCTCAAGTGATCCGGCGGCTCTGCCACCGGTTCGTGCACATCCCGGCGCACTTCTGCCTGAATCTGAGCGCAGCGGTCAATGTTCTCCTGGTTCACCGGCTTATGACGCGGCAGCTCGCAGGTAAGGAGCCATTGCTGCCACTCGGGGAAATGTTGCACGAGGTCCGCGGCGAGGTGCCGACACCGGCGATGGATGCAGTGGGATGGGACGGTAAATGACAACACATTAACCTCCGGCTATGAGCCGGTTAGAAAGCAATGTAATGCCAGCGTTTTTGAAGCACATTCTGGATGGCCAGAACCAATTTGCTTCCGGCGGCCTGCTGCTCATGATCCTGGGCAGCATCGGCGTCTTTTTGCGTTCTCTGCCGCGGCGTCTCTGGTGGTGGCTCGAAGCGCAGACAACGATGATGGTCACCGTCAAGGATGACGACGATGCATTTGACTGGGTGAAGGAGTGGTTTCTCGAGCAGGAGTTCCTAAGGCGCGTTCGTCGTGTCGATCTGGACACGACTCTGCGCGGGGCCGAACTCGCCCTGATCCCCGCACCGGGCCGCCACTGGTTCTGGCGAGCCGGCCGCCCCTTTTGGGTGTGGTTCTACCGCAGTAAGGAGGGAAACGGGACAAGCCAGAGGCGCATGGAGTCGCTGACCTTCCAAACCATCGGCCGCGATCAGAAGTTTCTCAAGGCATTTGTCGACGAGGTAGTCGCCTGCAATCGCCGTAAGCGCAGGTCGGCGTCGTATCTCTATCTCTACGACGACGGATGGGACTACGTCGCGGCCTATGCGCCGCGTTCGCTCGACTCTGTCCTCCTGAAGCCCGGCGAGAAGGAGCATCTGATCGAGGACCTGAAGCGTTTCCGCGCCTCGCGCAGCCGCTACGCGCGGCTCGGCGTGCCCTACCATCGCGGGTATCTTCTCTATGGTCCGCCGGGCACTGGCAAGACCTCGCTGGTCTCGGCGATCGGAGCGAAGTTCGGCATGTCGATCTACGTCGTGAATCTCACGGAGATGAACGACCGAACGTTGAAGGGCGCGATGAACTCGGTGCCGGAGAACTCGATCATTCTGTTCGAGGACATCGACTGCATGAAGGCGGGCAATCGCCGGGCCGAACTTTCAGCTGCGAAACCAGCTCAGGTTGTGACCGCGACGACCGTTGAGCCAAAGCAGGATCCCGGTGGCGTGACTCTCTCCGGCCTCCTGAATGTGCTGGATGGCTTTCACGCTCCGTCGAACGTCGCCTTCGTGATGACGACGAATGCCGCCGGGGCTTTGGATCCTGCGTTGTTGCGGCCTGGACGCATCGACTACAAGCTCTATCTCGGCGAAGCCTCCGACTCGCAGAAGTACGAGCTATATCGGCGCTTCTTTCCCGAAGGTACGGATTTTGAGGCGAGGGAGTTTGTCGAAGCCCATGCTGTTGAGACGATGGCGGAGTTCCAGGGTCTGCTGCTGGCCCTGGAGCAGGAGACGGTCCCAGCAGAACTGTGTAGCTGATGTGGTTTTGAGACCAGCTTCCTCAGGGATTGGTCTCTCAGTGTCTTTCGGACATCCGCAGTGGAGTAGGTGTCCGCTGCGTCTGCCCCGACTTGTCTTCCACAGGAAAACCGAGCCAACTTGGAAGGGGCACTTTTGGCGGAATTCTTGGTGGTGCCCGGAGGGGGACTTGAACCCCCACGACCGGTTAAGGTCTGCGGATTTTAAGTCCGCTGCTCATTCTTGTAACTAATTGAAAATAAATGTCATATATTCGCCTCGTGTGCGAGATGTGCAAGCCAGTGTGTAAGTTCCCTGGAATTTTTGGGGAATTGCGCTGCTCGTCCTTTGCGTAATTCAAAAGATCCAAATTTTGGCACAAACGAAATCTGCCTAGGCGCCACCCCAACTTCCACTATCGCTATGCGCTTTTCAACTCAGACGGCGTATTTCTCAATACTGGCCGACCGGGGCAGTAAAGGGCGTTGGGGAGGGCATCGGTGATGAGAGGGGTCTGTCTTCCCAAATCAAAATCCACCCTAAACCCTTCACGATGTTGCTGGTGCCAGCGGCCCCGCGGGTGGCACCAAAAACTTCCCAGGTCACCGATGAGTTTTGACCACCCCGCCGGTTTTACCCAGTAGAGAGGCAAAAACGGGCGACCAGGAAAGTCAGCCCCGAGCCTGAAGAGGAGAACATTATGAACATCACTGGGAAAACAATCCTGATTACCGGCGCCAATCGCGGCATCGGCCATGCGCTCGTCGTTGAAGCCCTCCGGCGCGGAGCGAAACAAGTCTACGCCGGCACACGCAGCGGGGTCGATATCGCTGACGAACGTGTCGTTCCCGTCGTACTGGACGTAACCAACGATACGCAGATCGAACAGGCCGTCCGGAAGGCGGGCAGCCTCGACGTGGTCATCAACAACTCGGGCATCGCTCCCTACGACGATTTGAGCGATCCCGAAGTCATCGAGCAGGCTCTCGCCGTCAATTTCTTTGGCATGTACAAAGTGTCACGGGCGTTTCTGCCGATGCTGAAGCGCGCCAGGGGTGCGCTCGTGAACAACCTGTCGCTGATGGCGCTTGCGCCGCTGCCGCTCACTCCCAGCTACGCCATTTCGAAGGCTGCCGCACTCAGCATGACGCAGTCTCTGCGAGCGCTGCTGGCCGGCCAAAACGTAAGTGTCCACGGTGTTTTTCTGGGACCGGTTGACACCGACATGACCCGGGGCTTCGAGATTCCCAAGGCATCGCCGGAATCCGTCGCGCAAGGAATATTCGACGGACTGGAGAACGGCGAAGAGGACATCTTCCCCGACGCAATGTCTCGCTCGATCGCTGACGGTTGGCGCAACGGCGTGGCCAAAGCGTTCGAACGCCAATATGCAAGTTTCGTTCCCGAGAGCGCAGCGGCGCTCTAATGAACGCCGTGCGCAACACATAACAGGGCAAACAGGGACACAAAGAGAATGGAGCGGGTTATGAAGAAGCAGGATTTCACGACAAGTTTTACTGTTGATCAATCCCCGGAAGAGGTTTTCAAGGCCATTAACAATGTTCGCGGGTGGTGGTCGGGAGAAGTTGATGGAGACACCGACAGAGCTGGCGCAGAATTCACTTACCGCTACCAGAACATGCACAGATCCACGCAGAGAGTAACGGAGTTCGTTCCCAACAAGAGGGTTGTGTGGCGGGTTATGGACGCCGAGCTGACCTTCGCCAGGGACAAGAAGGAATGGGTCGGAACCGACATCGTCTTTGAGATCGCCAGGGCCGGAGCCAGGACCGAGCTTCGCTTTACGCATGTGGGACTGGTTCCGGTGTTCGAGTGCTACGGCGGTTGCTCAGGCGCGTGGGGCATGCTGGTGGGCACGAATTTGCGCAACCTGATAGCGACGGGGAAGAATCAGCCGGACATGTTCGCGTAAGTGAACGAACAGGCCCCGACGTGTGCCTTCGCTCGCACACGGGGAATCACACAACCGAATCTAAAAAACGAGGTGCAAACATGACGCAGCAAAACTACACAGCAACTATTTTGGTCGATCAGTCGCCGAGCGAAGCATTCGATGCCATCCGCAATGTTCGCGGGTGGTGGTCAGAGGGAATCACAGGAAACACTGACAAGGTCGACGACGAATTCAAGTACCACTATCAGGATCTCCACAACTGCACCATGAAGCTCGTGGAACTCGTTCCCGGCAAGAGAGTCGCCTGGCTGGTGACCGACAACTTTTTCAGCTTTACGGAAGATAAGGCTGAGTGGAAGAACACGAAGGTTGTCTTCGACATCGCGAAGAAGGGCGCCCAGACCGAAATTCACTTCACGCACGAAGGTCTGGTTCCAGACTACGAGTGTTACAACGTTTGCTCGGATGCCTGGGGCACCTACATCCGCGGCAGTTTGAAAAGTCTGATCGCCACCGGCAAGGGCTCACCCAACCCGAAGGAATAGTCGGGCTTTCTAAGGCCTCCAGTCTACAATCGGACGCAATGGCGATCGAAAGCTGCCATATCGAGCCCACAGCGGACGACGCGAACCGGGGCTTCGAACGGCTCGCCGAACCACTCCGCCGCGAGATCAGACTGCATTGCTACCGAATGCTGGGCTCGTTGCACGAAGCTGAAGATTTGGTGCAGGAAACCTATCTGCGCGCGTGGCGCAGCTTTGCGAGTTTTGACGGGGGATCGATGCGCGCCTGGCTTTACAAAATCGCCACCAACGCATGCCTGAATGCGCTCGAAAGCCGCAAACATCAGCAGCGATACCTGCCCGATCAGCTGGGGCCGGCCGTTGATCCGGCCGCGTTTGGCGCCCCAGCTACCGACATCCCGTGGCTCGAGCCGTACCCGGACTCCAACCTCGAAGGCATCGCCGATGCCGCGCCGAACCCTGAAGCGCATTTCACGGCACGCGAATCTGTGCAGCTCGCATTCGTGGCCGCGATCCAGAAGCTGCCGCCTCGCCAGCGCGCCGCGCTTATGCTGTGCGACGTGCTCGGTTGGGCATCGGCTGAGGCAGCCAAACTGCTCGAAAGCACCACCGCGTCTGTCAACAGCGCCCTGCAGCGAGCGCGCGAAACCCTCTCGAAGAGCTACTCTGACCGCCGGTCATCCATCCAATTACCGCCAACTCCTCGGCAGCAAGAACTCCTCAGCCGCTATCTGCAGGCATGGGAAGGGCACAATGTTGACAACTTCGTTGCTCTGCTTAAAGAGGATGCGGCTGCGGTCATGCCTCCGTGGCTGCAGTGGCTCGCGGGGCGCGAGATCATCGGAGCCTTCTTTGCCGGCGCATGGAAGACCTGTGGCGGCCTTCACCTTGTACCTACGGCCGCCAATGGCCAGCCTGCCTTTGCCGTCTATGAATACTCTGTCACTGACCAGCGCTGGAACGCGCACTCGATTCACGTCATCACGCTGGAGAACGACGTAATCGCTCGAATCACCCTCTTCATCGAGCCGCGCCTCTTCGCCGACTTTGGACTCTCCAGGTTCCTACCTCCCGACGCGGTTACTCGGCCGGCGAGCCTTTCGCACGGTTCTTAAGCTACCATCGAGCGCCTTCGTCTGGTCTAGAAATCAGGACACCAATGCCAACCTCCATTCCAGGGGTACGCGCAGGTTGCGACGATTGCGCAACGTCTTGCTGGACGCGAGAAATCGCCCTCTCGGCTCTGTGCGCACTCGCGTGAGACATCTCGGCTTAACGTCTCGGCGGGCGTGCCACGATCATAGGTGAAGATTTGAGCATCGTTAGCTCCGCGCGACACGGCGACGTAGGCCGTCCGGTTATTAATCAGATCTTTAGCTGGTAGATCGGTGTCAACGTGGATCAGAACGCGGTCAGCCGTCTGCCCTCGACCGGAATGGCTCGTGACGGCATAGCCGTGGTCGAGGTGCGGATTGTGCAGGGGATCGATTCCGTGGTGCCCGGAGGGGACTTGCCCGCACGGGAGCCGCCTTGGCCTGACAGAACATGCGAATTTGCCCCGCAGGCAAAACGTCTATAATAGATCTTGTATAACGGCGTTGATCGCGCTACGATCAAAACGATGACGCTCAGCGAGGACTCCCCACCAACCGCGGAACTCCACTTTGAAGGGGACTCGCTGGAAGTTTTGTCTGCGTTTCCTGATGGTGTTAAGCGGTCTCTTGGATTCTCGCTCCGGCAGCTACAAATCGGTAGGGAGCCAACATCGCAGACTCGGAGCATGAGCTCCATCGGACCCGGCGTCTACGAATTGAAGGAAGCGGATGAGCGCGCATGGTACAGAGTGATCTACCTTTCGAAAATCGAAAACAGGATCTACGTGTTGCACTGTTTTGAGAAGGAAAGTCGCAAAACGGATCGGCGAGATATCGCGATTGCGAGTCAGCGTCTCAAACTCGTCAGACAGCGATTAAAGGAGCATAAGAGTCATGAAAAACGCAGCGGAAAGTAGGCCGACACAGATTGTGAGAGGCAATGTCTTCGATGCGCTGGGATTCTCTGCATCGGAAGCGAGCGCACTCAAGATCAAGGCCGAACTCCTATCCGCCATCCTGGAACATGTGAAAGTGAAAGGCTACACACAAGCGCAGCTCGCGGACGTCCTGGATGAGTACCAGCCGTCGGTGAGCAACCTGCTCAGGGGCAGGATCTCTCAGGTCAGTATCGAAAAACTGTTGCGGTATGCAGACCGGCTCCATCTCCAGACAAGCATCGCCGTCCGTCACATCGAAGGCCGAAGCCGCCGCACAACGAGTCGACGGAAGCAAACATCGCGACGCCCAGCACGAAAGCTGGCAGCGGCGGTTTAGCTCCCCATGCGTTTCTCGAAGCAGGCATGAAGATGTGTAACAGATGTGCGAGCCTTGCTCGCCCTCGTGTCTTGAATAAGTTAAACAGTTTCAGTGGGATAGATCTTAAACTGGTGTTTAGATGAGGCTCGAAGTCCGCCGCGTCTGTCGTGCAGCGTTTCTCGGTCGGGACTCAGGGCCAGCCAGCCCCCTATTTTGTTGGATTCTTTCTGGTGCCCGGAGGGGGACTTGAACCCCCACGACCTGTTAGAGTCTGCGGATTTTAAGTCCGCTGCGTCTGCCAGTTTCGCCATCCGGGCGCCGTCTTTATCCTAGCCGACTGCGCCTCGGCTCAGGCGCGTCGCTATGCAGGCGCGCCAGCCTCAGCCTCGTTCAGCTGTGTGCGGGTTTCCGCGTCGCCGATCCTCGTCACCGTCATCACCGTGATGTCATCCGCCTGTCCGAAGCGCCGTGCGGCGCCGGCGATGGCTTCGGCTGTCTCGCGGCTGAGCGCCTGGGTCCGCTCAAATCCGAACAGATCACCGCGCCCGTTCTGCGCTTCCACTACGCCGTCCGACATCAGCGTCAGGCGGTCGCCAGGCCGCAGCCGGAAGACCCGGTCCTCGTAGAGCGTCTCCGCCAGAATCCCCAGTGGCAATCCCGATTGCAGCGTCACCTCTTCGCCATTGTGATAGGGGGCCAGATGGCCGGCATTGGCCAGCGTCACTTCGCCCTCGCGGCCGATCCTCGCACACAGGCAGGTCACGAATCCTTCGTTGTTCGTCCCGGTCAGTTGCCGGTTCAGCCGCATCAGCAAGGCCGCCGGATCCAGGTCCCCGGTGGCCAGGGCGCGCAGTGCGCCGAGCGCGAGGGTTCCGGTCATCGCCGCCTTCAGTCCTTTGCCGCTCACGTCGCCCACCACCACCAGCGTGCTCTCGACCGATTCCTTCAGCACCTGATAGAAATCGCCGCCCACTTCTTCCGCCGGATAATACGCCGCCTCGATCGAATAGCCCGCCACCGGAGGCAGCTGCGCCGGTACCAGACGCTCCTGAATGATCCGCGCTGCGTCCAACTCCGCCGCGGCCCGCGCCTGTTCCCGGCTCACTCGCGTGAAGCGGAAAAACATCACCACCGCGATCGCCAGCACAAAAAGAAAATCTCCCACGTCCGACAACTGCAGCGCAATCGGCCCCACCGGAATCGGATCGGCCAGGAAATCCAGCCGCCCCCATCCCGAAAAGATCGAAACCGATCCAAGGTTGAACAGTGCAACCGTAGCCGCCGGCAGTAAACTGGGCAGGATCAGCCATCCAGCCTCACGGTTCCCTCTTCGGTACCACATCAACAGCATCACCGGCAGCAGCAGCGCCGCAGGCAGGATCACGGCCGACTCGATCAGCATGTAGGTGTTGATCGAGAACTTCCCCATGTTCGCCAGCGCCGTGAGAATCAGCGGTGTCAGCAGCGCCCATTCGTATGCGCGCCACACCCGGCTCACCCGCTGCCCGGCAAAGCTGAACGTGAACTCGATCTGCATGATCGTAATGGCATAGACCAGCGGATCGGCCAGCAGACTGTCCCACGCCAGCGAAATCACCCCCGAGGTCGAGCTGTTCAAAAGCAAGTTCGAAGTCCCCAGCAGAAACAGATACAGCCCCAGCCACAGATATTCCGCGTGCTTCCGCTGGCTGCGATACAGCGCGAATGCCCCAATCCCCGCCAGGATCAGCAACAGATTGATCGCGATCGAAGGCAGAGCTGCATACAGCCGCTGGCTTTCAAGCGCCTGCGCCTCGTTGTCGATCGCCCCAGGGGTGCCCACAGCCGCCGTCAGGAACAACGGCAAATGCCATCCCGTATAGACCGGATGCGCCGTTGTTCGCACAGCCAGCACCAAATCCGTGCCTTCGCCTTCCAGCGAATACACCTGCTCGGTGGGCCGCGTGACGCCAAAGATGGAGCGAATCACTGCGCCCGGCTGCTTCTGCCCGTTGACATACAGCTCATACGTGCCATCTCCGCCCGCGAGCAGCAAATGCAGGTGCGGCTGCCCCGCGGCCAGCTGCACGCGCAGCCGATACCAGCGCCAGCCCGGCTGCGCCGCGCCCAAATCGTCCAGGTCTACGGCCGTCCAGCCGCTGTCATCGAAGTTCGCCTGCGCCCAGGCCGGATTGTCGCCATCGTGCTCGCGCCAGCCTCGATTCAGATCGACGCTGCCCGACTCCCACTGCGTTGCATCCAGTTGCGCCAGCGCCGTGCGCGGCGCGATGGCAGAAGCGGCCAGCAGGGCCGGCACTGCCAGGAGGATCGCGCTGCGCCGTCGCCAGCCGCTTGTTCGCACGCGAGCCATCCTCCTGGCAGGCCAGTGTACAGGCGCTGTTCCGGACCGGCAACTGAGCTTCGCCCCGCGCTGGAGCCGCTGGCCCTCAGCTATTCCTCGGCGAAACCCGTGTGGTACCTTGGCTCACATCCTGGTTCCCCGCCGGTCAGAGGATTTTCATGCCCCTCGAAATCGAATTTCGTTTCTGCGGGAACGTCGCCATCCTTCAGCCTCGCGGACGCATCGTGGCCGGGGAAGAAGCCCGGGCGCTCGAGACCGTCGTCCAGAATGCTCTTCCGGAATTCCAGCGCATCGTGCTCAACGCCGCCGATGTCACCCGCCTCGACAGCACCGGCCTCGGCCTCCTCGTTCGCTACGCCACCAACCTCCGCAAACGCGGCGGCGACCTGCGCCTCGCCGCGCCTCCGCCCCTCATTCAGGAACTCCTCAGCATCACGCTCCTCAACACCGTCCTGCACGCCTATCCCACCGAGCAGGAAGCCCTCGTCTCCTTCCTCCGCCAGCCTGTGCTGGAAGCCGTGGCCGCGCTGCCCGGCCATCGCGTCCTTGTGGTCGATCGTTCGCCCGATCTCGGCGCCTTCGTCCGCGCCGTCCTCGCTCCGCGCGGCTATGCGGTGAAATCCGCCAGCCTGGTCAGCGATGCTCGCGTGCTGCTGCAGACCGAGCCCGTCAATTTCATCCTGGTCGGGCCCGGCACTCCGCAGCTCCCCGCCGCCACGGTGCTGGCCGCTCTGCGTAACGTCGCGCCGCACGCAAACGCCCTCCAGCTCACGCCGGAGTTTCGCACCTTCGACGCCCACCAGGCCGCCGAACTGCTCCTTGAGATGTTTCAGTCCGACGCCGGCTCGCAACGGGCATCGATCGATGGAGAGAAGTAACGCTGGGCGAGGTGCTTTTCAGAATCCTGACACCGGAGGCGGAAAGCCGGCTCTACGAAACCGCCACCAGCTCCTTATTCCGCGCGATATCCGTGCCCCAGGAGAGCTGCTCCATGGGATTCGGCGTCGGCCGTCCCAGCAGATACCCCTGCGCCTCGTTCGTGCCGAGGGCCCGCATCAGTTCCAGCTGCTCGTGTGTCTCAATGCCCTCGACGATCACCTTCATATGCAGGTTGTGGGCCATCGACAGCACCGACTGCACGAACGCCCGCGTCTCCTGACGCACGGCGAGCTCCGTCACAAACGTGCGGTCCAGCTTCAGCGCATCGAGAAAGAGCTTGGGCAGATAACTCAGGCACGAGTAGCCGGTCCCGAAGTCGTCCATGGCCACCCCAATGCCGCGCCCGGTGAGCCGCCGGATCAGGTCTGCGGCCCGCTCCACGCCGGTCAGCGTTGCCGACTCCGTGAGTTCCAGCTGCAGCAGACTGGGCCTCAGTCCGGTGCGGCGCAGCGTTTCTTCCACTTCTTCGAGGAACGAATCCCGCGCAAACTGCACGCTCGACACATTCACCGCCACCTGGAGCGGCCGTTTGGCGCGCGCCTGCCACTTCACCGCATCGGCACAGGCCCGCTCCAGCACATACGCCCCCAGCGGCACAATCAGCCCGCTCTCTTCCGCAATGGGAATAAAGCTCAGCGGCGGAATCGGCCCCAGGGTCGGATGCTTCCAGCGTGCCAGCGCCTCGAAGCGCACGATTGTATTCGTCGCCAGATCGAATTCCGGCTGGTAATGCAGCGTAATTTCGCCGTTGTCAATGGCGCGCCGCAGCTCGCCTTCCAGCATCAGCCGTTCGCGCGCCGCGGTCCCCAGCCCATCACCAAACTGCACCACCCGGTTTTTGCCGTTGCGCTTGGCGGCGAACATCGCACAGTCGGCCTGGCGCAGCAGCTGCCCGCTTTCCTGGGCGTGATCGGGAAACAGGCTGATGCCGATGCTGGCCGTCATCCGGATCGAATGGCCATCCACGTCGAAGGGCTCCTTCAGCAGATCCAGAGCATCTTTGGCCACGGTGTCAGCGTCTTCCCCCACCTGTACATTCTCGAGGATCAGCGTGAACTCGTCGCCGCCAATGCGCGCCAGCGTATCCGATTGCCGAAAGCGGGACTTCATCCGCTGCGCCACCTGGCCCAGCAGCGCGTCCCCGGCGCTGTGGCCCAGGCCGTCGTTGACCAGCTTAAAGCCGTCCAGATCGATGTACAGCAGCGCCACTTTCCGATTCTCGCGCCATCCCTTGGCCAGGCTGTGGGTCAGCCGATCGATCAGCAGTCGCCGATTCGGCAACCCCGTCAGATCGTCGAAGAGCACCATCTGCTGCAGCCGCGCCTCGGCGTCTTTGCGCGCCCGATCCCGGCGCTGCATCTCTGTCAGCATCGCGTTGAATCCATCCACCAGTTCCGCGACCTCTTCGCTGCCGCGCACCGGAAACTGCACATCGAAGGGCCGCTGCGCTGCCACCTGCAGCATCGAACGGGAGAGCTCCCGGATCGCCTGCGTGGTCTCCGAAGCCTTCTGCAGCGCTCCTTCCTGGTCGCTCACCTGGTGCCGCAGCTTGTTCACCCTCGACAGCACGGCCAGAATGGCGAGGCTCAGCAGAGCCACAGTCCCCAGCATGACCGCAGTCATGTGTTCCGTCCAGGCGGGTACGCCACCGAGCATCGCGTTTGAATTGAATGGAAGATCGTTCAGACCCAGGGCCGCGGCCGCATGCCGGACAGCGGACCCGTAACATACCGAAACCCCGAAAACCGCCAGGCCCGCCACGAAGGCCAGGCGTGCCGTCAAACTGTTGCGGCTCATACAACAATAATCGGCGGCTGCTGGTTACCAAAGCCATACAACTTTGGGACAGTTTGGTCCCCAATTGGAACCAGACGAGTTAACGAACCCTTTCGGCCTGCGCACACGCACGAAATCAGGCCCGCCTCGCGTTACCCCGGGGACGTAACACCCCCCAACGCACGAATTCAGTTCCGGCTGGCGATTTCCTTTGACAATCCTGCGATATAACGGAAAGAGAGGTTCTGCGGGAGCACGGAAGCCGCATTCGTCTCGGCCCGCAAACCGGACGAGCCCCAGCGTCGCATCATGCGTTTTGATTGGAAGTCTTTACCAGTATTCCTGCTTTGGCTGATCGCATTCGCCCCGTGCCATGCGTTTGCCGCCGCGTCGCGCCCCGCCGATGCGGACAACGGGCATCCCTCCGCAAATGTCCCCCTTTCCCCTTCCGATGACGGCGTTGGCTCCTCCCCTGACGGTTATATGGTGGTGCGCCGGCATGGGACCATTGTGATCCCGCGTCTCACCTCTGCGCCGAAGCTGGCCGACTTCCTGATCGCTCCCGTCCAAACCTCTGGCGCCGGGGAGATGCTCCGGCTTCACCATTTCATCGAGCGCTATCCCGAGGACGGCAAAAAGCCGCCGGAAGACACCGTCGCGTATCTCGGCTATACCCACGAGGCGCTCTTCGTGGCGTTTGTTTGCAGGGACAAGACGCCGAATCTCATCCGCGCCCATATGCTGGCCCGTGACGCCCCCGGCGATGACGACGACGTCTTCGTGATGCTCGATACCTTCCACGATCAGCGGCGCGCGTTTCTTTTCCAGAGCAATCCCCTCGGCATCGAGACCGATGGCCTTTACAGCGAACAGACCGGCTACGACTTCTCTTTCGACACGGTCTGGGACACGTGGGGACGGCGTACGCCCAACGGCTACGTCGTGCTCATGCGCATTCCCTTCGCCAGTCTCTATTTCGCCAACGCCGAGCCGGGTGAGATGCGCACCTGGGGCATCATCCTCGGGCGCAACGTCTCCCACCTGAATGAGTCCGACTACTGGCCGCGCAGCAACCACAATATCGCCGGGAAGCTCACCCAGGATATGGCCGTCGAAGGCTTCCGCGATATCGAAAAAGGCCAGAACCTGCAGTTCGAGCCCTACACGCTGGCGCGCAATGTGCGCCAGCTCAACTCCGTCGATCCCACCAATCCCTTCTTCGAAGACCATTCCCTCCAGGCCTACAGCGGTCTCGATGCCAAGTTCATCCTGCACAACAGTCTCGTTCTCGATACGACCGTCAATCCTGACTTCAGCCAGGTGGGCATCGACAACCCGGCGACCCCGAACCAGCGATTTCCCCCCTACTATGCCGAGGTGCGGCCGTTCTTCATCGAGAACAGCAGCTATTTCCAGACCCCCATCAGCCTCTACTACACCGACAACATCGTCACTCCGCAGTATGGCGCCCGGCTCACCGGCAAGCTCGGCCCCTGGGCCATGGGCGTGCTTAGCGTGGACGATCGCAGCCCCGGCCAGCTCGTCCCCGCCACCGACCCCAACGCCAATACGCGCGCCGAGTTTTATGCCGGCCGCGTCAACCGCGATATCGGCAGGCTCTCCGACGTGGGGCTCATCTACGCCGACCGCGAATATGTGGGTTCCTTCAACCGCGCCGGAGGATTCGATTACCGCGCTCGCATGGGAAATCGCTGGACTGTCACCGGCCAGACGGTCACCTCGCAAACGAAAAACCTCACCAACGCCACCCCCGGCGAACAGGAGTGCGAAAACTACGCGCTCTCCTGCAGCGGCCAGGCATACTATCAGCAGGTCAGCTATTCCGATTTGCACTGGAACTGGTGGACCGCCTATAACGACAACTCAGCCGGCTTCGTCACCGATACGGGATTCTTTCAGCGGCCCGACGTGCGCGAGCCCAACGGCCACATCGGTTACACCTTTCGCCCCGCCCACGGGCCGATCCTCTCTCAGGGGCCAAGCGTTTACACGGAGCGCATCTGGGACCATACCGGCCTCCCCCTCGACTACTATCTGAATCCTTCCTGGAACGTGACCTTCAAAGGCCGCACCTCGCTCTCCGGCTGGATGCAGCTCGGCCAGGACCGCCTCCGTCCCATCGACTACTCGGCCCTTCCCGGCAACGTCGAATACCACAGCAATCAGGCCGGCGCCAACGTCTACTCCTCACCGCTGCCCTGGCTGGCCGTGGGCGGTGGCTACTATCAGGGAACCGCCATCAACTACTCGCCGCCCGGTAATCAGGGGCCGGGCCCGGTCGATATCTCTTCCCCTAACCTCAATCTGGAAGTCAAGGCCCTCGGCTCTCTCGACCTCCAGAACAGTTACGTCTACACCCACTTCACCAACCCAGCTACCGGTGCTGTGGTCTACGACAATCATGAGTTGATCTCGCGCTGGAATTATCAGTTGACCAAGGCCGCTTCCTTCAACCTTATCGGCCAGTACATTGCCACCCTGCCCAATCCCGAGTTCACCGACGCGGAGAACTCCAAGAACCTCTTTGCCGACGCTCTCTTCACGTATATGCCGCATCCAGGCACGGCGCTCTACGTGGGCTACATCGGCAACTTCGCGAATATTGACCGTGCCCTCTGCACGCGCGAGCAGGACGGCCTCTGCAATGCCAGCGAGCCCATTCTCGCCCCCACCGGCTCCTCGCTCTCCAACGACGGCAAGAACGTCTACGTGAAGCTCTCGTATCTGTTGCGATTCTAGGCAGTCCCCCGATTCCGTCGTCCGCCTTTGAACGGCGAACCCGACGGCCTCAGCGGTCCGCGATGCCCGCGCTCCGCCCAAACTCCCGCAGAGCCTCCAGCGTCTTCCCCGCCGCCCCGGACTCGATTGCATCCAGCGCCCGCGCCACGCCGTCCTTCAGGCTGCTCGCAATCCCCGCCGCTTCCAGCGCCGCGGCCGCGTTCAGCAGGACCACATCCCTCCGCGGTCCCCGCTCCCGGCCGTCGAGCACCGACTCCAGAATGGCCGCGTTCGTCTGCGGCGTGTCGCCTCCCTGCAGATGGCTCAGGTCCGCCGCCGCCAATCCTCCATCCTCCGGGTGCACCGCCATGTGGAACGCGTACGGCACCTCGTGATCCGACAGCGCGCGGATCACCACCGTCTCCGTTGCTGAAAGGGCGATCTCGTCGATGCCGTTGTGCGCGTGCACTACCCGCCCGAAGCGCACCCCCAGCCGCACCATCGCCCCCGCCACCAGGTCCAGCTTGTCCGGTGAGAACACGCCCATGATCTGCGCCGGCGCCCCGGCGGGATTCGTCAGCGGCCCGGCCAGGTTAAAGATCGTCCGCACCCCCAGCGCGCGTCGCACGAGCTGCACCCGCTTCAGCGTTGGGTGCAGGTTCGGCGCGTACAGAAACGTGAATCCCGTAGCCCGCAGGCACTCGGCCGATTGCGCGGGAGTCAGCGCCACCGGCACCCGCATCGCCTCCAGCACATCTGCCGACCCGCACTTCGAGGTCACTCCGCGGTTCCCGTGCTTGGCCACCTTCGCGCCCGCTGCCGCCGCCAGCAGCGCCGCCCCAGTGGAAATATTGAAGGTGTTCTGGCCGTCGCCGCCCGTGCCGCACGTATCCACCAGCGAGGCCCGCTCTTCTTCGCTCAGCGGAACCGGCGTCGCCAGCGACCGCATCGCCTGCGCGAATCCGGTCAGCTCATCCACCGTCTCCCCGCGCGTGGCCATCGCCGACAGCAGCGCGGCAATTTCCTGATCCGCCGCCGCCCCCGGCTCGCTGGTCAGAATCGCCTGGAGCGCACTCCGGGCCTCGTCGCGCGTCAGCGTGCGATGCTCTTCAGCGATCTGCTTCAGCAATGCTTCCAGGGCGGGCATGGGTTTGATCCATGCTACCCGACCGGCAGCGGAGCGGCGCCAGGAAAAAGCTCGCCGCCCCGCATCTCGATCAGTCCCCGGCCGCCGTTCCGGGGAGCGCCTCGTACTCCGGCCTGGCGGCAACCGCGTGCGACGAGGGTTCAGGCTTCTCGGCGAAGAACACCCTGTAAATCAGTCCCGCCAGCACGGCTCCCAGAATCGGCGCCAGCCAGAAGAGCCATAGCTGCGACAACGCCCATCCGTGCACAAAGAGCGCCTGCGAGGTGCTGCGCGCCGGGTTCACCGACGTGTTGGTGATGGGAATCCCGACCAGATGGATCAGGGTCAGGCCGAGGCCAATGGCGATGGGAGCAAAACCTTTGGGCGCGCGAACATCGGTGGCGCCAAAGATGATGAAAAGGAAGAAAAACGTCAGGATCATCTCCGCGACGAAGCAGGACTGCATGGTGTAGCCCCCCGGAGAATGCGCGCCATAGCCGTTCGCGGCGAAGTTGCCGAGCACGAAGCCCGGCTTGCCGCGGGCGATCACATAGAGCGCAGACGCCGCTACAAACGCCCCGCTCACCTGGGCTGCGATGTACGGCAGCACATGCGCCAGCGGGAACCGTTTCCCAATCGCCAGTCCGATCGAGACCGCCGGGTTAATGTGGCATCCGGAAATATGGCCGATGGCGAACGCCATCGTCAGCAACGTGAGGCCGAAAGCCAGGGCCACACCGAGGAAGCCGATGCCCAGGCCGGGATAGGCGGCGGCGAAGATCGCCGCGCCGCATCCGCCAAAAACCAGCCATGCCGTGCCGAAGAATTCGGCGAGGAGTTTCTTGCTTAGATTCATGTGTTCCTCCGAACGTGCTGCGAAGGTGTGTGCCTGTGACCGTGCCAATTGTGAATCGGGGCCTGTGGGAGGGGCGGGAACGGAGTGAGGGAAGACCGCGCCCCGGGGAGAGCCGCAGTGTATCGCAGAGAATGCCCGAAACGTGGATGAAGTTTCGCTACCCGTACCCAGTTTGCCCCGGGCCCGAAGCCTTCGTTACACTGAACATTCGGCTCTGAATGGGTTTCTCGCGCCGTCCGGCGGAACCCACAGGAAACGCGCAGTCTTCACACCCAACATTTCCGCACCGCTGCAAATCATATTTCTGGCCGTTCATCTATGAAAATTCACGAATATCAGGCGAAAGACATTCTGGCGAAGTATGGCGTCGCCGTTCCGCATGGCGAAGTCGCCAATACCCTCGATGAAGCCCTCGAAATCGCGAAGCGCCTCTTCAGCGGCGGCGCCAAAGGCGTAGTGGTCAAGGCGCAGATCCATGCCGGGGGCCGCGGCAAGGGCGGCGGCGTGAAGGTCGCCAAAACCCTCGATGAAGCCGAGCAGTATGCCCGCCAGATCCTCGGCATGCAGCTCGTCACTCACCAGACCGGCCCCCAGGGCCAGAAGGTACAGCGCCTCCTCATCGAGGAAACCGCCGCCATCGACCGCGAGCTCTACCTTGGCATCGTTCTCGACCGCGCCGCGGCGAAGCTGGCCTTCATGGCCTCCCAGGCCGGCGGCATGGAGATCGAAGAGGTTGCCGCCAAAGACCCGAAGGCCATCCACAAGGTGTACATCGATCCCGGCGTTGGCTTCCAGGCATATCAGGCCCGCGAGCTCGCCTTCGCCCTCGGACTCAAGCCCACCCAGATCAACGAAGCCGTCAAGTTCATGATGGGCCTCTACAAGGCCTACGTCGAAACCGACGCTTCGCTCCTCGAAATCAATCCCTTCATCACCACGAAGGACGACCACCTCTTCGCCCTCGACTGCAAGATCAACTTCGACGACAACGCCATGTTCCGGCACAAGGACCTGAAGGAGCTGCGCGACGTCGCCGAAGAGGATCCCCTCGAGGTGGAAGCCTCGAAGTACGCTCTCAACTACATCAAGCTCGACGGCAACATCGCCTGCATGGTCAACGGCGCCGGCCTGGCCATGGCCACCATGGACATCATTCAGTACGCGGGCGGCATGCCCGCCAACTTCCTCGACGTGGGCGGCGGCGCCAACCAGCAGCAGATCGAGCACGCCTTCGAAATCCTGCTCTCCGACAAGAACGTCCAGGCCGTTTTCATCAACATCTTCGGCGGCATCCTCCGCGTCGATACGCTTGCCCAGGGCGTCGTCGAGGCGGCGAAAAACCTGAAGGTCAAGGTTCCCGTCGTCCTCCGCCTCGAAGGCACCAATGTCGAAGAAGGCCGCAAAATCCTTAAGGAATCCGGCCTCAAGTTCATCGTCGGCGACACCATGCAGGACGCCGCGCAGAAAGTCGTCGCAGCGGCAAAAGGAGCCTAAGAGCAGCGGTTAGCCGTTAGCCCTTAGCTCTTAGCTGACTGACATGGCTCAGGACTTTCAGGATTTGGTGGTTTGGCAACGCGCAATGGAAATGACAGTCTCGGTCTACCGTTCGACGCGGTCATTTCCACGGGAAGAGATGTACGGTCTAACCTCGCAAATGCGGCGAGCGGCGGTTTCAGTCGCTAGTAATATTGCCGAAGGACGAGGACGGTTAACGCAGGGCGAGTTCCGGCAGTTTCTCGGGCTCGCACAGGGATCGAACTGTGAATTGCAAACTCAGATTTTGGTCGCGAAGCAGCTGGAAATAGGGAATCCAGAGTTGTTGATCGAGGCGCAGAAGCTCAGTATCGAGGTCGCCAAGATGCTCAGTGCGTTGATCGCGTCGGTTGGATCTGCCAGCTAACGGCTAAAAGCTAGGAGCTAGAAGCTAATGTCTGTTCTCGTTGACAAAAATACTCGCCTAATCGTGCAGGGCATTACTGGCCGTGAAGGAACATTTCACGCAAAAGGTTGCGCGGAATACGGGACGAGAGTCGTCGGCGGCGTGACTCCCGGCAAAGGCGGCACCATACACGAAGGCTGGCCGGTTTTCGACACCGTCCACGAAGCCGTCGACAAGACCGGCGCCAACGTCACCGTCATCTTCGTGCCCCCGCCGTTCGCCGCTGACGCCATCCTCGAAGCCAACGACGCCGGCCTGCCCCTCATCATCTGCATCACCGAGGGCATCCCGATCAATGACATGGTCAAGGTCTGGAGCGTCCTCAAGCATTCGAAGTCGCGCCTCATCGGCCCCAACTGCCCCGGCGTCATCTCACCCGGCAAAGCCAAGATCGGCATCATGCCCGGCCGCATTCATAAAGAGGGCTCCATCGGCATCGTCTCCCGCTCCGGCACCCTTACCTACGAGGCCGTCTTCCAACTCACACAGCGCGGCATCGGCCAGTCCACGGCCATCGGCATCGGCGGCGATCCCATCATCGGCACCACCCACGTTGACGCGCTGAAGCTCCTCAATGACGACCCCGAAACCGAAGCCATCATCCTCATCGGCGAAATCGGCGGCACCGCCGAAGAAACCGCAGCCCAGTTTGTGAAAGAGCACGTGAAGAAACCCGTCGTCGGCTTCATCGCCGGCCAAACCGCCCCTCCGGGACGCCGCATGGGCCACGCCGGCGCCATCATCTCCGGCGGACAGGGCACCGCCGCCGAGAAAATGAAAGCCCTCAAAGCCGCCGGCATCCACGTCGTCGAAACCCCGGCCGCCATCGGAGAAACCGTCGCCCGCGTCATCGGCAAAGCGTAAGCGCAGCCATTAGCTACTAGCTATTAGCTATTAGCGCGTAGTGACAACCGCCTCCCAAGAGGCTAAAAGCTAACAGCCAGAGGCTAAAAGCTAACCATGACTCAGCGCACCTTCAGCATCATCAAGCCCGACGCCCTGCGCAAAGGCTACGCCGGCGCTATTCTCGCCGAATTCGACAAGGCCGGCTTCCAGATCGTCGCCATCAAAAGGCTCTTTATCTCGAAGTCTCAGGCTGAGGGCTTCTACTACGTCCACAAAGAGCGCCCCTTCTTCGGCTCCCTGACCACCTTCATGTCCTCGGGACCGATCATCGCCCTTGTCCTTGAGAAGGACAACGCCATCGCCGACCTGCGCAAGCTCATGGGCGCCACCAATCCGGCGAATGCCGAAGAGGGCACCATCCGCAAGAAGTACGCCGGCTCCATTGAAGAGAACGCCATCCACGGCTCCGACGCCGAGGACACGGCGAAATTCGAAATCGGCTATTTCTTCGCGGGATACGAGCGGATCTAGCTGGAAGGAGCCCCGGTCAGTTACCGCCGGCCCGCAGACCCTCTGCGTACTCTGTGCTCTCTGTGGTGAAAGCGGCTCAGCTCGCGACTCCGGCGATAAAGGCTTCCAGATGGCGGATCGTCGCCTGCTGCTCCGACACCACCCAGTTCACCAGGTCGCCAATCGACACCATCCCGGTCACCTGCTCTCCCTGCACAATCGGCAGGTGGCGGATTCGCTTCTCCGTCATGATCTGCATGCACTCCCCAATCGAGTGCACGGGCGTTACTGTGATCACCGGGCTCGTCATGATCTCTGCCACCGCCGTGTCCCTGGATGAGCGTCCCTGCAGAATCACCTTGCGCGCGTAGTCGCGCTCCGAGACGATCCCCACCAGCTTAGGCCCGTCCATCACCAGCAGCGCCCCCACCTGTTTTTCGGCCATCATCGCGATGGCGTCATAGACGGACGCGGATGGCGGCAGCGACCACACGTGCCCCCCCTTGTTCCCCGTCAGCATCCCGACATTGCCTGTGATTTCCATGTGGCGTGCAGCATAGCTCCGGAGGAAATTGTCCGTCAATCGATTACTTTGCCAGTTCGAACATAAGTGCTTCGACGCGGCTCTGCCGGATGTCGTTGGTGCCCTCCAGTGTCCGAAGGTAGAGAAACCCGCTTCCGGCAGCCATCACCATTAAGATGCCGGGCGCCGCCCAGGGGTGTTGAAATGCCTGACAGGGCACCACCACCAGTCCTCCCGCCACCAGCAGACTGAACTGCAGCAGCACGCTCGTCAGTCCGTTCCCCAGCGCCCCCGGCTCCCGCCGGATTCGCGTCAGGTTCAGCCGATAGGGCATCCGAATCGAAAGCAGGTTTCCCGCTGCGAAATTGGCCGGCACCGCAAACAGGACCCATGCCACGGTCGAGGCCACAATGCTCGGCGGCGGCACACCAAACCGGAAGACGACCAGCGCCGCAATCACCGCCGCTTCCAGCACAAACAGCGCCAGGTGCAGCAGATTCTTTCCCAGCACTATCGTCCGCAGAGGTGTGGGCGAAAGAAAATAGAACTGCAGCCCCGGCCCCTCACCCCCAAGGTTGTTGCACACCAGCCGCGTCAGCCCCAAAAACGCCCACATCATCCCCACCGGCAGCGCATACTCCACGCGGAACCGCGAGAACTGCCCCCCGTGCATGGCTCCCCCAAACACCACGGCCATCACCAGCGGCGCTGCAAGGTTATAGAGCATCGGCCCGCTCCGCAGCAGGGTGCGCAGGTCCTTCTCAAACACGGCCGCGATCGGCCCCGAGAAGTCCATCAGCCCGCCCGCTCTGGCCTGCGCCCGCGCTTTCTCCGGAGACACCCGGCGTGGCGCCTCATTCAGATTCTCCCCGCGGCTCTCCGCCCGCAGCCGCCATGCCAGCAGCGCCGCAGCCCCCAGCGCGTACAGCGTCAGCCACCCCAGCGGCTCCGCCTGACGCACACCCGGTTGCTCAATCGCCGAAACAATCGATTCCGCCGCCAGCCCCGGCGGCAGCGCTGACTGAATCCTCCAGGCGTTGTCCCCGATCCGCTGCACCGTCTGCTGCCGCAGGCCAAACGGCAGTCCTCCATGGTGACTGTAAAAGGCCGGGTTCAGTGCCTGCGCGCCCAGCGCCAGAAACAGCAGGATCGCCGTCACGATCTCCCGCGTCCGCCGCTGGGCCAGCCAGCGCTCGATCCACGCCAGAATCATGCGCGAGAGCAGCAGGTTGAACAGCACAAAGACCGCCAGCGTCAGCGCCGTCCACCCCGTCAGCTCCGGACGCGCCACGCTGATGCCGATCCCGATCGCGACCGCCCACAGTGTCCCGATCAGCGACGACGGCGCCGCCAGCCCATACACCAGATACAGCAGGATCCACGACCCAAAGGTCACCGGATAGCGCAGCAGGTGGCTCAGCTCAGGATTCTGCCCGGCCAGCGCCGGCGCCATCGCCGAGAACACCTGCCACACCAGGCACAGCACCCACAGCAGCAGAGCCACTGCCCGCAGGTGCCCCTCCGATGTCATCGCCCACGCGCCAAACCCCAGCCCAGCCGCCGGTCCTACCGCCATGACCGTGAAGATCAAGACCGCGGCCACCTTCGCGCCCAGCTCAAAGCCCCCTCGACGCGTGCGCAGCGCGTTCACCTGGATGCGCAACTGCACCCATGCCAGCGCCGCATACTGCTGCCGCGCCAGCCGCGACAGAAATCCTCGCCGCTCCTGCGCTTGGGTCCCTCCGGGTGCCGGCCCAGGCGTCACGCCAGCCCCGTTCCTGCCAGACCCGTTCATGCCAGCCTGGGTCATGCCAGCCTGGGTTATGCGAGCCACGACAGCTCCTGCACCGCTTCCTCCGCCGTCTCCCCGCCCGTCCCGTTCACCACCCGCAGGAAAATCTCCTCCAGCGTCAGCTTCTCGCCCGGTTCCGCGATTCGTTCCGAGATCCCCTCCGAAATCCCCGCCGCCACGCCCGCCCGTAGCTCGTCCAGCGACCCGTTCGCCACCAGCCGTCCCTGATGGATGATCGCCACGTGGCTGCACAGCCGCTCCACGATTTCCAGCACGTGCGATGTCAGAAAGATCGTCGCCCCGCGCTCGGTCATCCGCTGCAGCATCGCCTTCAGCGTGCCCGCCGCAATCGCATCCACGCCCTCAAACGGCTCGTCCAGAAACAGCACCCGCGGCCCGTGGATCACCGCTGCCGCCAGCGCCAGCTTCTTCTGCATTCCGTGCGAGAAGTCCGTCACCAGCTTCTTTGGCTCCGCCGCCAGATTCATAAAATCCAGCAGCTCCTCCGTCCGCCGGTTCGTCGTCTCGCGTTCCAGCCCGTACATCCGCCCCACAAACCTCAGATACTCTGACGCAGTCAGTCGCCCAAAAAGCGCCAGGCCCTCCGGAACCACGCCAATCTGCCGCTTCACCTCCACGGCATGGGTCGCGAAATCCAGTCCCAGAATCTCGATCTGCCCTGACGTCGGCGCCAGCAGCCCGGTCAACATCTTGATGGTTGTCGATTTTCCGGCGCCGTTCGGCCCCAGGAACCCGAAGAACTGTCCCGGCGCGACGCTCAGGCTGATGTTATCCACAGCGGTGAACGTGCCGAAACAGCGCCTCAGATCGCGCACGGCGATGGCGGGGAGGGTCATGGCCGGAGCATAACAGAGCGCCGCGAGGATCGTCCCGATACCCCAACTTATCGAAGAGCACCCATAAGATACACTGGCATCCTCCGATACTTAGATCGCTCGCCTGCCTGCTCAGGAGACCATTGCGGAATGCTGTTGCCAGGATCGCGAATTGCAGAGTTCTGCCGCGCAGCACGAAATTTGGTTGCCATCCCGTTCATACTCCTGGCTGCGGTCCCGGGCCTTTCAGCGCAAACTCCAACCGGAAATCCCTCTTACGCCAGGGTCAATACTTTCGGATTCTTCGCCGCATACTCCAACGATTCCAGCCATATCCTGCTCGGCGATGCCGCCAACCGCAAGCTCCTGAACCTCGGCGTCTCTTATGACCGCAGGCTCCATCTCGACCGCACGGTGAACTGGCAATACGAGGCGGAGTTCGCGCCGATTGCCCTGGAGAGCGATCCCATCGAGATCGTGACCACCACCGGCACCCTCTACGGAACCAATCCGCCCATCACCTTCACAGAGAGCACGGGCGAGACCCCCGTCGGAAAGTGCGTTGCCTCGTCAGGAACCGTAGTCGTTCCCGGCGTCGAGAGCATCACCTATTCGGGAACCTGTCAGCGCCGCTGGACCATCGGCGAGGCGATGGCCCCGCTCGGCCTGCGCTGGAACTTCCGCCCCGAGCATCGTCTCCAGCCCTTCCTCGATGCCCATGGCGGATTCATGTACTCCACGCAGCCCATCCCCGTCACAGACGCAGGCTCCTTCAACTTCCTCTTCGATACCGGTGTGGGTCTGGAGCTGGTTCGCTCCAGGACGCACTCGATCCGAGTCGAGTACCGCTATCACCACATCTCCAACGGCGATACGGCGGACAGCAATCCCGGCATCGACAACGGCCTGCTCCAGGTCACCTGGGCCTTCGGCCGCTGAGCCAACTCCGCATCCGCGCTTCGAGTCCGCTCCTATCCTGCTATTCTGGGGAGCCGTCAGGGAGTCGCCATGAAGATTCGTTCTCTGTCCCCCATCGTTTTGTCCGCGTTCGCACTGCTCCCCATCCTCCTCTGCGCTCAGGACACGTCGCCTGCCGCGGCTCCCGAGCCGCATCCCATCGTCCTCCACGCCGCGCGCCTCTTCGACGTCGAATCCGGCAAGATTGTCTCCCCCGGCGAAGTCCTCGTCGAAGGCGACCGCATCAAGGCCGCCGGAACCTCCGTCGACCACCCCGCCGGCGCACAGGTCATCGATCTCGGCGACACCACGCTGATGCCCGGCCTCATCGACGTCCACGTCCACCTGTTCCTGCATCCTGGCGCCGAAGACCTCCAGACCGTCGTGGAATCCGTTCCGCGGCGCACCATCCTCGCCACCCTCGCCGCCAAGGCCGACCTCATGGCCGGCTTCACCTCGGAGCGCGACATGGGGACCGAAGGCGCGGGCTACGCCAGTACCGCCGTCATGCGCCTGATTAATGAAGGCCTCATTCCCGGGCCTCGCCTCCGTATCAGCGCCAACGCCATCTCCATCCTCGGCGGTCACGAGGACGCCATCCACTACAACCCCGCCCAGCACGTCCTTTCCAACGCCGACTACGCCAACGACACCGAGCAACTCATCGAAACCATCCGCCAGCAGCACAAGGACGGCTCCAACTTCGTCAAGATCTACGAGACCGGCCCCGACTCCATGGCTCCCGGCGGTGCGAACGCCGTCCCCTGTGGCATGGATGAACCTCTCTGCGCCGCCAACCACCTCGGCGCCCAGCCCGGCGATCCCGAGTTCTGGGCCTTCCACACGCCGTATCAATATACGGAGTCGCAGCTCGCGGCCGCCATTGCGGAAGCCGCCCGCCTCAACACCAACGTCGGCGTCCACGACCAGGGTGAACCCGGCGCGCTCTTCGCCGCGGAAGCCGGCGTCGCCTCTATGGACCACGCCACCCAGCTCAGCGATGAAACCATGCGTCTCATGAAGGAGAAGCACATTCCCGCCGTGCCCACCTTCACCATCTTCGAGTACTTCGCCGACCACGCTCCCTCGCCGGCCGCTGCCGCCCGCGAACACGCCATGCTCGACTACAAGATTCACGAGTTCAAGCGCCAGGTCGAGGCGGGCGTTCCCATGGCCGTCGGCTCCGACGTCGGACCCTTCCCGCACGGCACCCAGGCCCGCGAGTTCGAGCTGATGGCGAAGTACGGCATGACCCCCGTCGCCGTCCTGCAGGCCGACTACCTCAACGGCGCGCAGATTCTCACCTGGCAAAAAGAGGTCGGCCAGCTCCGCCCCGGCTACTTCGCCGATGTCATCGCCGTCCCCGGCAATCCTCTCGACGACATCACCGCTGTCGAGCACGTGCAGTTCGTGATGAAGGGCGGCGTGATCTACAAGCGGTAGCCGAAAATTTCTCAATTAACTTTTGCTAAGTGTTGTGTTATCCGCCACTTGCACTTTTGGGGAAGAGCCCCCTTAAGTTATGTGTGTCAAAACAGAAATTTTAGGAGGGGGCTCCTGTATGCCGGCCCGCTCCCAAAACGCCAATGGGGATTCGCCGCCAAAGCGGAGAATCCCCATTACCTCCAGCGTAGGGCGGCCTGGAGCGAGAAGCAAGAGGAATCGGCGAGGGACACGGTACAAAGGTAAGGTGCGCATCCCCGGGAGTCGTTGGCTGCCGGCACAACGCCCTGGGCGAATTCAGCCTGCTACTCCGGCCACAGCGATTATCGCTGCACCCCCTCGATCATCGCGAACAGCCGCACGGTCCAGTCCGTCCGACCTGTACCCATGGTTCCCCTGCGCGACGAACATTGGTGCCCAATCTGCGTTTCTCTTGCTGTCTTTGCCCTCCCGGTGGTACAAACCAGATACGTTGCCCCGTCGCAGCGTGGGTGTTTCCCCGTCCGAAACGGTTCGCAGATCTTTCGCAGTCTGTCGGAATCGTCATGACGACTACACCCGTTCACACCCCGCACGAGCACTCGCTGCTCCGCACCTATTTCATGGATAGCGCCTTCGACGAGATGTTCGACGGGGACGGTACGATCCGTCCGCATTACCAGGCGCTCTTTCAGGAACTCACCACCCTGCCCCCCGACGAGATCCGCCGCCGCAAACAGTCCGCCGACGCCTCATTTCTCATGCAGGGCATCACCTTCACCGTCTATGGACGCGACGAGGGCACCGAGCGCATCTTCCCTTACGATCTGATCCCCCGCCTTGTTACCGGCCAGGAGTGGGAACGCATCGAGCGCGGGCTCACCCAGCGCATCACCGCCCTCAACCTCTTTCTCCACGACGTCTATAACGACCAGAAGATCCTCACCCAGGGCGTCGTCCCTCGTGAGGTCGTCTACACCTGCGCCCAGTTTCGCCGCCAGATGCGCGGCCTCCGCGTGCCCCGCAATGTCTACGTCGCCATCGCCGGCACCGATCTCCTCCGCCTCGATAATGGCGAATTCGTCGTGCTCGAGGACAATCTGCGCGTCCCCAGCGGGGTCAGCTACATGCTCACCAACCGCCGCATTATGAAGCGCACCCTCCCCAGCCTCTTCCGCGACTATGGCGTGCGCCCTGTCGATCACTACCCCCAGGCGCTGCTCTCCACCCTTCGCTCCCTCGCCCCCGAAGGCCGCCCCGAGCCCACCGTCGTCGTCCTCACCCCGGGCGTCTACAACTCCGCCTATTTCGAGCACACCTGGCTCGCCCGGCAAATGGGCGTCGAACTCGTCGAAGGCCGCGATCTCGTCATTCACGACAACATCGTCTACATGCGCACCACCGCCGGCCTCAAGCGCGTCGACGTTATTTATCGCCGCGTCGACGACGATTTCATCGATCCCCTCGCCTTTCGCCCCGATTCCATCCTCGGAGCCGCCGGCCTCTTCAACGCCTATCGCGCGGGCAACGTCACCCTCGCCAACGCCTTCGGCACCGGGGTTGCCGACGACAAGGCCCTCTACGCCTATGTCCCGGCCATCATTCGCTACTACCTCGACGAAGATCCCATCCTCAATAATGTCGAGACCTGGCTCCTTACCGATCCCAAAAACCGCGCCTACGTCAAAGAAAACCTGGAAAGGCTGGTCGTCAAAGCCGTCGGCGAATCCGGCGGCTACGGCATGCTCGTCGGACCCCAGAGCTCCGCCCACGAGCGCGAGGAATTCCGCCGCCGCATCGATGCCGATCCCAGAAACTACATCGCCCAGCCGACGCTCAGTTTCTCCCGCGCTCCCTGTCTCCTGGAGGACGGCTCCATCGGCCCGCGCCACGTCGATCTGCGCCCCTACATCCTCTTCGGTGACAAGGTCACCATCGTCCCCGGAGGCCTCACCCGCGTCGCCCTCCGCCAGGGCTCGCTGGTCGTCAACTCGTCTCAGGGCGGCGGCAGCAAGGATACCTGGGTCCTGAGCGCCCACGGCGAACGCGGCCTCGAGGCCCCCCCACTCGAAACCCCCGCAATGGGAAGCTGAAGTTCAGGTGGCTCCGGCCACCAGGGCCTGGGCTCATCGCAGCAGAATAGGGAGGCAATCGTTGCTTTCGCGCGTGGCCGACAGCCTGTACTGGACCAGCCGCTATCTGGAGCGGGCCGAGCACACCGCCCGGCTCATCGACATCAACATGGGCCTCATGCTCGATCGCTCCCGCGTCAGCACCGAGCGCCGCTGGCAGCGTGTCCTCTCCGCTCTCGGCGTCCACGGCCTCGGCTGGAAGGATGCTGCCGAACCGGAACGCTGGCTCGGTGTCAGCACGCTCGTGCACGCTCTCTGCTTCGACACCGCGAAACACTCCTCCATCACCGCCTGCATCTTCGCCGCGCGCGAAAACGCCCGCCAGATTCGCGACGAAATCAGCACCGAACAGTGGCACCGCCTCAACGGTCTCTTTCATGAGATCAGCCGTCTGCGCACGGCCACCCCCTCGGAGCGCAACCTCGCGGAATTCCTCCCCACCATCATCGACGGCGTCCATCTCTTCCAGGGCGTCACCGATACCACCGTCAGCCACGGTGAGGGCTGGCAGCTGCTCCGGGTGGGCCGCTATCTCGAACGCGCCTGGTCGCTCACCACCCTCCTCGATGTCTACGAACGCGATGTCTTTCCCGGCGCCGATACCGAAGACGCAGGCGCTTATCTCGAGTGGGTCGGCCTGCTCCGGGTCTGCACCGCCTTCGAGGCCTTCTGCCGCGTCCATACCGCCGAGCTCACCCACGACCGCATCCTCGAGTTCCTCCTCCTCGATCCCGATTTCCCCCACTCTGTCCGCTACGCCGCCGACGCTCTCCACAATGCCCTCGAAGCCATCCAGCAGCACACCCGCACCCAGCACGGCGGCGAACTCATGCGCGTCGCCGGCCGTCTCCGCGCCACCCTCGCCTTCGCCCGCATTCCCGAGATCCTCGACCGTGACCCGGTGCGCTTCCTCCGCGGCATCCTCGATCAGTGCCGCGAAATCCATGACCTCATCTACGCCGTCTATATCCAGTACTCGGTAGAGACGGCCCTGGCGGTGTAGCCCATGCGCTTCTACTTTGTCCGGCACCTTACCAAGTTTGTTTACGACCAGGCCGTCAGCGAGAGCGCGATGGAGGTGCGCATGCACCCCCGCAGCGACAGCAATCAGCGCTGCCTCTCCTTTACCCTCTCGGTCAGCCCGCGCTGCCGCGTCTTCACCTATCGCGACCACCTCGGCAACAACGTGCACCACTTCGACATTCCCGGCCGTCACGGCCAGCTCATGGTCATCGCCGAATCCGTCGTCGAGCATCAACCCCTCGCCGCCATCCCCACTGCCCTCGTTCCCGAGGCCTGGCAGGAACTCGACGCCCTCGTCGCCAATGGCGATTACTGGGAGATGCTCATCCCCAGCGAGTTCGCCCGCCCCACTCCCGCGCTCCTCGAACTCGCCGCCCAGCTCGACGTCACCCGCCGCGACGATCCCCTCGCGCTCCTCCATGAGCTGAACCATCGCCTCTACGAACACTTCAGCTACGAAAAACAGTCCACCCGCGTCGACTCCCCCATCGACGAGGCGCTTCGCATCCGCAGCGGCGTCTGCCAGGACTTCGCCCACATCATGATTGCGCTGGTCCGCCACATCGGAATTCCCTGCCGTTACGTCAGCGGGTATCTGTATCACGGCCATGAGGACCACGACCGCTCCATCTCCGACGCCACCCATGCCTGGGTCGAAGCCTTTCTTCCCGAGCTGGGATGGGTCGGTTTCGATCCCACCAACGCCCTCATCGCCCGCGACCGCCACATCCGTACCGCTCTCGGTCGCGACTACGCCGACGTCCCACCCACCCGTGGCCTCTTCCGCGGCCGCACCGGCAGCGAGCTCTATGTCGCCGTCCAGGTCACCGCCTCCGATACCGCTCCCGAACTCGACCGCGATCTCCCCATCCCTGAAGACTGGTCGATGCTCGTCGAAAAAGCGCAGGCCCCGCCGCCGCCCGCCGAACCCCTGCTCCAGATTCAGCAATCGCAGCAACAGTAAAGCCAGGGCACAACCCCGGGTGCCCCATATCTGCCCGGTTTTGGCAGATGTGGGAAGGCTCGATCTGGATCCTCTGTGCTCTCCGTATCCTCTGTGGTGGAGTCCCGGCCCGCTACCGGCCCGCCAGCGCCTGCTCGATCATCGCGAAGAGCCGCGACCGGTCGAGCACCTCCACAAACGGTGTCCCGCTCGTCTGGTTCGTGACCACCCAGATCGTTGGCGTGTGCCGGATTCCCACGCTCTGCCCCAGCGCATAGTCCGCCTTCACCAGCGCCGTCAGCCGTCCCTGCGGATCGACGGTGAACGGCAGCGTCAGCCCGTGCTCTTGTGCAAATTTCTGCGCAAAGGTCCGCAAATCGTCCTGGGAGTGAATCGACGGCTGAGCCGCAAACACCGCGTCCCGAAAACCGTCGCCCAGTTTCTTCGATTTCGTGTCGAACCAGCGCGCATCCACGGCCGCCTGAAAGCTCCACGTATGCTGCGGCAGCGGAAAATCATGCCGCACCCAGGGGATGTGATATTTTTCGGCCGCCTCCTGCAGCACCGGATTGGCCCGCGCGCAGTCCGGACACTCCAGGTCCTCCCACTCCACCAGAGCCACCCGCGCCCCCGCCGGCGGACGCAGCGCCTCCGCGTTATGCACCACCGTCGTCGCCGACTCCGGATTCGAGAACTGAGCCCGCGCAGGGATCGAGACCATCCCGGTCCCCACAAGCAGGACCGCGGCGCCGAGAAGATGAAAGCAGGATCGAAGTTTCATGGCTGTTGCCCCGATTGTAGGAGCCCCAACCCGCCTGCGCCCGTGGCGGATGTCACACCAGGTCGGCACCTTCGTCATCCCGCCCAGGGCGCGAATCGCCCCCCGCCCGACCGCGGCTGATTTCCCCAGCGCCGCAAGGCGCATCCGCCTGGACGGCGAGTCCAAACACAAAGGCCACCCGTTTCCAGGTGGCCTTTGTTTCGATCAAGGCAGATTGGCGTGTGTGGTGTCTTCTGTGCCCTGCGCCCTGAGCTCTGTGCTCTGTTTCAGTCCCCCATTACGGGTTCGCCCTTCGGCTCGGTCGCCGACTTCGGCGCCGGCGCGATCGAATCGATCGACACCAGACCTTCTACCGGCTTCTCGCCCAGAACATGCTCGCGATACAGCTTCGCCATCTTCGCGTTCTCGGCATCCTGCTTCAGCTTCGCCTCGCGTGCGCGCATTTTCTCTTCGCGCGCATTCTTCGCGATGCCCAGCTTGTCCAGGCTGTGGTTGGCCGCCGCGTCCACGTGCTCCTGGTTCAGAACCAGCGTGTGCTGCGCCGTCTCCATGCCGACCTTCTTGCCGCCCGCGAAGATCTCATGCCGCCCGTGCTCCTCGTACCACTTCGTCAGCGTGGACGTCATGTGCATCTTCTCGATGATGTTCCGCCAGCCGACCCCGGTGTTGTACGCGCAGAAGCTGATCTCGCCTTCCTGCGTCGCGTACGGAATAATGCACTGCTCCGTCCGCCGGAAATCGTAGTTGAACAGGTCCTGGAACCACATGCCGGCGATGAACAGGAAGTTCCACCGGTCCGCGCGCCGCTGCTCGATGTCCTTCATCGTGCGGTCGCCCGTTACCTTGCCATAGCTGCGGCCGGTCGCCCCAAAGCACTTGTCGAACTTCTGCAGCAGGTCCACGATCCGGAAGTGCGTGGGCGACTTCCGCGGATCGTAGTTCCGCAGAAGCGACAACGCCGCGCCAACCACCGACAGCGTCCTGCCCCGCGCCGCGTCGTTGATCTTCGCCATGTCCTTCGCCAGACGATCGGCGTTCAGGAACGCCGTCACCGGCACCGCTTCCTTCGTTTCCTTGTCGATCATCAGCGCCATGCCGATGCCGCAGTTCGGGTGGCAGCCGCAGCTCAGCTGGCCCCACTCGTGGTTCGGACCGTGCACCAGATCCGCCCAGTCGCTGAAGGTGCTCATAAAGCTGATCGGGAACCAGTCCCGCGTCGGCTCGCCCAGACCCGTCTGGTTCTTCACGTCGTGCGCCATGTGGCTCAGCGTGTACCGCTGCGCCGCGCGCCGCTCGTCCGTCACGGCTTCGTCGCGGCCCGTAAACGAAACCGGCTGGAAGCTCAGGAAGTTGATCTTTTTGGGATTGTCCAGCGCGAACTGGATGATGTGCCCCACCTGCTCGTTGTTGATGCCGTTAATGATCGTCGTCACCGGCACAATGTCCACGCCCGCTTCGTGCAGGTTGTGGATCGCCTGCAGCTTCACGTCGAACAGGTTGCCCACCTTGCGGTGCGAGTTGGCCGCGTTGCCGATGCCGTCGAACTGCAGGTACGCATAGCGCAGACCCGCTTCCGCCGCCGCCCGGCACAATTCCTTCGACTTCGCGAACTCAATCCCGTTCGTCGCCGCCTGCACCGAGTTGTAGCCCACCTTGCGCGAGTACGCGACCGCATCCAGGAAGTACGGCGACAACGTCGGCTCGCCGCCCGAGAACTGCACGCTCATCTGCCGCTTCGGCTTGATGGTGATGGCGTTGTCCAGCATGGTCTTGATCTCGTCCCACGTCAACTCGTGGACGAAGCCCACCTGGTTGGCGTCCATGAAGCATGGATCGCACATCATGTTGCAGCGGTTGGTCAGGTCGATGGTCAGCACCGATCCACGCCCGTGCGTCACCGTCGACGTGCCGTGGTTGTGCAGCTTGTCGTCGTTGTGCGCCCGAATGTCGCGCCCCGGGAAGACCTCTTCGAGGTGCTTGAAGAACGCTGTGTCGATCGACATCACGTCTTCAAAGTGCCCGTGCTTCGGGCAGTCCTTCACCATCAGAATCTTGCCGTCGCGCTCGATGATCTGCGCCTTGATCTCGCCGACCTTCTCGTTCAGCAGGATCTCGTGGGGCAGCTTGCCGTCGATAATCTGCTGCCGAATCTCCGGCACGCACTTCGGGCACAGCGAATCGGTGGTGCGCGGCCACCCCAGTGGCGGCTTTTCCTTCTGCCACGATTTCAGCAGCGGCTTGTCGGACCACTTCGGCGTAAACGACGGATTGGGCCGAATGCTGTTTACCTTCTCGAAAACGGTCCAGGCGCCCTGGGCCGCGAGGGTCACCGCTCGCTCAGCATATTTAACCGCTTTTGACATTGCAGAAGTCTCCCTGGTCTTTCAGGATTCAGATTGCAGGATTCGCGTTGCCGGAACTCCTGCCCGGGTTGCCTGGGAACCAGATAAGTAACGTTACACCAGGACTTTACCAGTCTTGAGCATAGGCATCCTCCCCCCAAAGAGGAATGCCGCGGGGCTGAATGGCGAAAATCCGCCCCCAGGCGGCAATTCGCGCCGGTAAACGGGGAACCGCTACTGCCAAAACAACTTGTCCTTCCGAGCCAGGCGCGGCATGGATGGCTTCCAGCGGTCCGCAATTCTTCCTCAGAGGTCTACCCCCGTTGCGACCTCTGTGCTCTCCGTGCCCTCTGTGGTGAAGGTGGGGTGAAGCTCAGCCCCGTTTACTCGGCGCGCAGTGCCTCCACAGCATTCACTCGAGCAGCGCGGGCCGCGGGGACCGCCGAAGCGATCGCCGCGGCCATGAGAATGACACCCGCTGAAGCGACGAAGCTCAGCGCCCCTGGCAGATGCACCGGTCCAACCCAGACCGCGAGGCCGCGCGCTCCAGCGATCCCGACGATCGCACCAGCGAGGACGCCAAGGGCGGCGATGATGAGCCCCTCGCGCAGGACATCGGTGAGAATGTGCCGCGGCTCTGCGCCAAGAGCCATCCGGATACCGAATTCGCGCGTGCGTCCGCTGACCGAGAAGGCAAGAACGCCGGCTACCCCGATCACCGATATCAGCAGGGCAACGGCGGCGAATCCTCCGAAGACGAGGGCATTGAGTTTGTCGGGTGAGAGGACCTCGGCACGAATGTCCTCAAGACTGGCGGCCCGCTCCACCGGCTGATCCGACGCGATGCCCTGAATGGTTTTCACGATCGTGGGCACCAGCGGATAGGGATCGGCTTCTGTGCGCACAAACAAGCGCCCGCCCCATCCTTCCTGGTCGACCGGCTGGTAAATCGTCATGGAGGGGTTGGGGATGATGTTCTCGTCATCGAAGTCCGGCACCACGCCGACGATGCGCCGCGTGTCGTAGCTGATGCCGATAAACTTCATGACCCCGTCGGTCCAGCGCATCGTGCGCCCGATCGCCTCCTCTCCTGGAAACAGCTTGTCCGCCACGCTCTTGCTGATGATGACCACGCGGTCGGATCCGTCCTTGTCCGTATCGCGGAAATCACGCCCTTCGAGGATCGGCATGCCGAGGGTCGAAAAGAATCCTGGCGAAATCGAGCGGAAATTGGCCCGCAGATCTTCGTCGCCGTTCCTGCGTGTTGCCCCCTGCACGGCAAAAGCAAAGCTGATGTTCAGGCCCTGCGAGTCACGCCATGGAACGCTGAAGCCGGTGGCCACGCTTTTTACGCCCGGCAGCGCAGACACGCGACGAACCACCTCGTGATCGAAATCCTGCTGCTGTTGTGGCGTGCGCCCATAGGTGACCGGTGGAAGATTGATCGCGAGCACGTGCGATGTGTCGAAGGGTGGCGGCGTGGACTCCAGATCGTAGAGCGTCCGCAGCAGCAGCCCCGCGCCCACCAGCAGCAGGAATGACGCGGTGATCTGCGTGACCGCGAAGATGCGGAGACGGCGACTGGAGCCGGTGGCGCTGCGGGTTCCGCCCATGGCCAGTCCCGACGCCGGCGAGGCCTTCGTGGAGGGCAGCCGCGGAATATAGGCGAGGAAAACCGACGCAACCAGTGCCAGGCCAATGCCAAACCACACCAGACTGGCGTCGAGGTGAAGGTCATCGGCGCGGACCGAGAAGCGCGCGGCGTACCTGCCCAGAATCGACACCATCGGAGCGGCAATCAGGAGCGCCGCAACCACCCCCGATCCGCAAAGAACCAGGCTTTCCGCGAGGAGCGATCGGCGCAGGACCGCGGTGCTGGCCCCCAGCGCCGAGCGCACAGCAAGCTCCGATTCGCGGCGCAGCGTGCGCGCAAGCACCAGATTGGCCACGTTGGAGGAAGCGATGACGAACAGAAGCGCCGAGGCCGCGAAAAGTACCCACAGGATGGTGTTGGCGCGGGAATTAATCTGGTCGTGCAGGCGGCGCACGGAAATCGTGAACTGATCGTCGTGCTTGTAAACCTCAGGGTGGGCATGCAGCATCGCGGCGTAATCCGTGCGCAGCTCGGCGCGGGCCTGCTTGAGCGTCGCGCCAGGCGCCAGACGCCCGAATAGCTCGGTCATCCGGTGTTCCCGGCCCGTCACCATCGTCGCGGACAGGTGGTGAGGGCTGGTCACAACGTTAGCGATAATCTCCGTCGAGACCGGATACGGTACCGCGGGCTCCAGAACACCCACGATCGTCGCGGGCCGCGACCCGGCGAAACTGTCCAGGCGAATGGTTTTTCCGATCACCGTTGGGTCGGAGTGCAGCGACTGGGTCCAGAACTTATAGGTGAGAACCACCGCTCCCGATGCGTTCGGTCCGTCGTCGTCCGGCCCCAGAAGGCGGCCGAGAATGGGTCGCAGCCCCATCACCTCGAAGTAGTGGCCGTCCACTACACCGGCGGGGATTTCGCGGGGCTGCCCCAGCCCCTGAAGGGTGAAATCGATCTCTGAAAAAGTGCCGAGCTCCGAGATGGACTTCAGGTGCTTTCCCAGGTCGTCGATTTCCGGAATGGAGAATGTCGTGTTGTCCGCGTGAATGCCGGGAGCGCTCTGGCGAATGTACAGCAGCCGCCCTTCGTCGCGATTGGCCAGCGGCCGCAGCAGCACCGCGCGCACCACCGAGAAGATCGCGGCATTCGCGCCGATGCCCAGCGCCAGCGTGAGAGCCACAGTGATCCACAGCGAGGGAACGCGGGATAAGGAACGAATTGCGATCCTGAGATCGCGAAGGAAGGACATGGGGCTTCTCCGTCTGGGAACGGGATTCGTGCGCCGGGGCCGGGGACTTCCAATCTTGTACTACTTCGGTCTGTCAGGCAAACTGCGCGCTGACCCTAACGGCAAGCCGCTGCGGGCTTGACGTTCATGGATAATGTTGATATCAACATATCAGATGTATGTCAAGGCCTGAGCCGGTTTCTTTTCAAACAACGCAGCGGGTGCGGGACTGCTGCCTCTGTCTGCACGTGCAGAGAGCGGCGCGCGCTCTTGCCCGGCGCTTCGATCAGGCTATGCAGCCGCTCGGGCTGACCAACGGCCAGTTCTCGCTGATGATGTCGCTCAACCGTCCGCAGGCTCCAGGTATGGGATCGGTGGCGGAGTTGCTGGCGGTAGACCGAACCACATTAACCGCGGCTCTCAAACCGCTGCAGCGCCGCGGCCTGGTCAAGGTGATGGTGGACCCCCAGGATCGGCGCGGCCGGTTGCTGCGTTTGACGCCGGAAGGGAAGGAACTTCTCGCGGAGGCTGCACCCATATGGGAAAGAGCCCATGCGGAACTGGAGGCCATGCTGGGAGCAGCCGAGGCGGATCGTCTGCGGGAGAATTTGAGGGCACTGGAGTAGTGGCGATTCTCCCCATCGAGGCGTCGAATGCCGGCCCCGGCCGGCAAACGGGAACCGCGACCGGCTAAATTGCAGATTTCTCGCTGTCGTTAGCGCGTCTAGGCGACAACAAGAAGCGCCCCTTGCATCGCTCCAGGTTTGCTCACGTCTGACGATCGCAGCGATTACAGTGTTCGCCTCAGAGCGGACCTCATACTAGCTCAGGTTTCGTTCGGGGTCTTTCTCGGGACAAGCTGTGCAGCCGGAATGAATTCCGAGGCCTTCGCCAATGGTTTTGCGACCTTCTGGTATTTGGTTCGGTTCACAGAGTCGGCGTAAGTCAAAACGTGATGTTCTGGACTTTGGTCCGGAACATCGCCTTCAGGGTCCGGTGTGACCCTGAAGCCGGCCTTCCGCGCGTCCCCCGCGGTGAAGCGCGCGACCGGGAGGCCGGGATAGCGTTCAGCTATCCTCTCGCGCCTGCCCGGAGTGTCCAGATAGCAGGACGTCTCAAACGTGAGTTGATCCATGAATGCGAAAGACGTCGCCCGGGTGACCTGTCCCTCGTTTTTCCACCAGTCTTTCCCTACAAGGACACGCAGAAAGAAGGCGTCGTTTCCGATATTCGGATCATCGAATCTCACTCTTGACTGCGATCAGCAGGAGATTAACCTTTGCAGAGCCTTCTCCAAACCGATGACATCCGGTTCTCGAAACTCCCCCTCATCGCCCGCTTCATCGTTCTCGTAGAAGACATACGTTGTTAGGTTATCGGGATAGACCACCATTTCGACGTCCCGTTTTCCGACCGACCAAGCTAGACCGACGCCACCACCTTCGATGGGTGCAACTCTCGGTGCGGGTAGATTGTCGAGTTTTCTCCCGTTCAAGGCACCGAGAATCGAGCGTGTGTACCCCGCGGTGTGGGGTTGGACAATCAGCGTGTGGAAGCCCGTTAAAGACTTCGGATCACCCTCCAGGTCGCGGAGATTCGCCAAGGCGGTGAAAAGCCATGGAGCGTCGGCATGGTAGCCGGCAGGATTCATCTGCGGGTTCATCGGCCACCACATGGCCGGTTTGAAATCACTGTTTGAGAGCGTTCCGGTTCCACCCGGTGCAGCGATACTCATTGTTTCCCCCACAGGCTGTGTGCATATTCGGTTGTGAAATCCTCAAATCCGAGGATCACCGCATCGTGACAATTGTCCAGGGTGAAGGTGAGTTCGTCTAAGTTCTGCACTCCCGCACTACTCCTCGCCGATATGACGAGTTGAATGACTTCCGCACCATCGGGTTGTCTGATTGCGGCATTAGCTTGGGCTTGCAAGCTGACGCCGAGGTCAGGAAGAGTGTAGCCCAACTGCATGGTAAGAGTCGCCGCTCCAGGCAGGAACGCATAGTGCCTACCATGGTTCTCAATTTCAGCGCGCGCAGCAAACGGCTTCAAAATCTTCGCCAAATCAGGGTAAGAGTCCCACTCCGTACCGCGCACCAATTGGTTCACATAGCTGACTTCGACGTGCAGAATCTCAGGCCGTCCAAGTCCATTTTGACCCAGAAAGGCGAGGAAGTGTTCCCAATCACGAACGAATAGCGGCTTCAGATTAGCGTAATGGTTGTAGCCGGATTCTGGAGTCCTGCGCCAATTGCGAAAAAAGAGGTTGGACTGCACTTGTACTAGCTCCGAATTGCGGGTATCAGCAAAGCCAGCGCGAAGGGGCGGCATTCCAAGGTTCACTTCCTGAGGTTTGCGAGGATCAATCACCAAGGGAAGCATTTGCGGAATTGGATAGCGATCGCGAAACTCTGCGTAAAGCAGCCCAAAATAAATCGGGTTCCAGCCGGGCAGATCCACGAAGTGGCAGCCCATCATCGTTTCCACAGCAGGAGGTTTCTCAAACCTCGGAAGGGCTCTTTCAGTCATCACACGTGTGGAGTCGGGCATCCGCTCAATCCGCATTTCCTAGTTGATAAGAGAATACCGGTTTTTCAAACAGGTAGAGGCTCTAACCGCTCTTGGACATGTTTTTACCTGGTGCACGCCAGGCACCATCGTTACGCATTGCACGCGCCCCTTGGCGAGGCGAGCGCCAGATCGAGCGTCCCGAAGCTCCCGCACCTTCTGGATTGACCCAAAAACAGGGCCGCGTCACAGGTGCCCCCAAAACGTCTCCCCAGATTCCCCCCGTTACCAGCGTTTCCTTGCCATGCCGATTTTGCTTGCCCACGCTCCCGCACTCCCCCAAACTAGTTCCAGAAGCTGATCCAGGAGGACTCGCCAATGCGAGTCCTTTTCATTTGGGATCAGCCGGTCCCAGGACCACGCTCCTCAAGGAGCCGCTCGTTGTTTGCCAACACGCCGCCATACCCGAGAGAAATCCATCCAGGTGCTCACCCCCGGGGTGCCCCATCCTTGTCGCCCGCTGTTGGCGACAGGGTGGGAGCCGAGGACCCCAATCTCTGCGACCCAAACTCCTGGCTCCCAGCTCCCGGCTCCCAGTTCCTTTTGGGGTCTCCGGACAACTACCGCGTTTCCTTGCTGTACGCTGTCCGCTATCCGCTGTCCCCTGTTTTGGAGCCTCCGAAAAGTACCCTGTTTCCCGGCAGTTCCCGTTTGAAGCCTTCAAACGAAATCCGCACTTACCGGCAAACATGGTACTTCGCCCAAAAGCTACCCCCCGGGGGTGGACCCGGCTCCTGCCTCCCGGCTTGTGGTTGGGCGTTTTCCCACGCGGCCTTTACTATGGAACAGGAGGTTCTCCGTCCGAATGGTGGTTCGCAAGTTTGCGTGGTTCTGCCTGGCGTCGCTGGCCGGGCTGCTGTTCAGTTCCGCTGCCCAGGCCCAGAAGGCCCTCATGAACAATGAGGTTTCGGTCGATGGGCTCTACGAGTTCACGCCCGACTCGAGCGGCAACGGCATCGATCTCCATTCCACCCATTCCGCAGGCTTTGCCGGGACCTTCAGCCACAGCTACCACTGGTGGCTTGGCTATCAGGCCGGTTACGACTACGCCCGCTACACCAACTACTACACCGGCCAGGTCTTCGGCATCCAGAACAACCAGCACGAGATCAGCGGCTCGTACTTCGTGCATGGACCTCACACCATTGCCGGCATCCAGCCCTTTGCTCTCGCCGGTGTCAGCGGCCTGCTCTTTTCTCCGACTCTGAACGGCGGCCAGAATGTGCCCCGCCAGTGGCGTGTCGGAGTCAACTACGGCGTCGGCGTCGATATCCCGCTGCTGACCTCGGCCTTCGGCATCCGCGTCCAGTACCACGGCGTCCTTTATAAGGCTCCGGATTTCGGCCAGGCCAACCTCACCACCAACGCCTGGCGCGACACCTCTCTGCCCATGGCGGGCATCTACTTCCACTTCTGACCGGGGAAATCGCTGTGGACTGCCTCTTCTGCAAAATCGTCGCCGGCCAGATTCCCTCGAAGAAGGCCTACGAAGACGAGGCGGTCTATGCCTTCCACGACATCGACCCGAAGGCGCCGAAGCACATCCTCGTGATCCCGAAGAAACACCTCGCCTCGCTCGCCGATGCCCAGCCTGGCGATGAAGCTCTCCTCGGCCGTCTGCTCGCCGCGACCGCGCAGATCGCCCGCGAGCACGGGCTCGGCAAAGGCTACCGTGTTGTGATCAGCACTGGCGCGGAAGGTGGCCAGACCGTCGGCCACCTGCACCTGCACCTGCTGGGCGGACGCCAGATGCACTGGCCTCCAGGCTAATCGATTACCACAGCAGCTTCGCCGCCAGCTGGATCTGCCGCGACGTCGTCGACGTGCTGGTGATCACGCCCGCCGTCGGCGAAACCCCCGAAGGCGTGAACACCACCAGGTTCGGCGTGTTGAAGTTCGAGTGGTTGAGGATGTTGAAGAACTCCGCCCGCAACTGCAGCCGCATCCGTTCGTGGAGCGATGTGTCCTTGAACATGGAGTAGTCCCACTCGCCCAGCCCGGGACCGACCAGTGAATCGCGGCCCAGGTTCCCCTGGAAGCCGCTGTCGGCCGGCGGCGCCAGAAAGGCCGCTGGGTTGAACCACTCGCCTGGCTTGCCGACAATCGCGTTGCCGGTGAAACTCGGATTCGCGAACGGCCGCACCGGGTTCTTCGTGTCTCCGTTGTTCGAGGGGTTGTAGCTGAGCTGGGGCGTGAAGGGAAAGCCCGACTGCAGCGTCACGATGGAGTTGGCCGTCCATCCGCCGATAAGGCCATTCGTCAGCCGTCCCGCGCCGCCCAGGAAGCGCTCGTGCCGGCCAAACGGCAGATGGTAGACGGCGTCGATCGTCGCGACATTGCGCACGTCGTAGGTCGCCGGTCCCCAGTCCGACTTGATGTCGAAGGGATTGGAAACCAGCCCCGGCGCATTGCCAGCCGCTGTCGCGTTCAGTGAATCGCCGTCGTCCAGTGCCTTTGCCCACGTGTAGACGCCGCGCAAAGCCAGGTCATGGCTCAGCCGGTGGTTAAGATCCGCCTCGAGCGCGTTGTACGAGCTGTCGCCGACTGAGAACCAGGCCCACGCCGCTCCCAGCGCCGGATTCGCCGACGGCGTGCCCGCCGGGATGTAGTACGACCCGGCCGGAACCGCCCCGCCCGCCAGCGGTGCAGGGAAGGTGGAGGGATACGTCGCCGGGCACGGAGCCGACGGACACACCGCCGGCTTGGGCTCGTTATCGTCGAGGCTCACCATCTCGTGAACTCCGTGCGAGCCGACGTAGCCAAGGGTGAACACCGTATTCGGCGACAGTTCCTGCTCCACCCGCAGCGACCAGGAGATCAGCGTCGGCGTGTCCATGTCCGGCTGAACGCCGGCAGGGGCGACCTTCGCCCTGGCCGGCACCGGCGAAATCGGCAGCGGGAAGTCGGAGACCGGCAAACTGGCGATGCTGTACGAGGGATTGAACGGCGCGTTCTGGTCCATGCGATAGCCGAGCGCGTCCTGCAGGTCGTTGTAGAGACCAAAGCCCGCGCGCACCACCGTCTTCGTCCCAAACGGGCTCCACGCCAGGCCGATGCGCGGCTGCGGCAGGAACTTTGCGTTGTTTTGGGTAAAGGCAGAGTCGCCAATGTGGGGCGCCGTCTGAATGACGCCGTTGCTGAAAACGAAACTGGCGGCCCGTCCGTGCGCCTCATTCCAGCCGGTCGTAAACCCGTCGCGGAAGCCGAGCGAGAGGGTCAGTTTGGGCGTGGCGCGAATCACGTCCTGCACGTACCAGGCGCCCAGCAGCGAACGCCAGTTCATCTCCGTCGGAGTTGGATCGTAGAGGAAGGTCCCGACGGTTCCCTGCAGAAACTGCTGCAGTCCGGTGAACGTCGCCTGGCCGAACTGCGTCAGCGCCAGATCCTCGTTGGCCTGGAGTTGCTGGAGCCAGATGCCGGCGCTGAGGTCGTGCCGTCCCCGTGTCCACGTCAACCGATCCTCATAGGTATAGAGGTTGCGGGCAATATGCAGATCGCTGCCGACATTGCTGCCCGCCAGACTGACCTGCGCCGAAGGATTGGCGGCCGCGCTGCCGCCTACCACTACGGCTCCGACTGGCTTGCCGGTGACGAAGCTGCCGACGCTCGCCGCCGGTGATCCCGGCGTCGGCTCGCCGGTATAGAAGTAGGCAGCCCGCGAGTAGCCGACGCGCGCCACGTTCAGCAGGGCAGGCGAAAAGACGTGTGTTTCCTCGAGGCTCAGCACCTGCTCGCGCAGTGTTTCCAGATCGGTGCTGTACAGGTCGGCGCTGGTGGGCGTCACATCATTGCTGTCGTCGACGGTATACACGCCGGTCACAGTGTCGTGGCTGGCAAAGTCACGATCGATGCGCACCGTGCCGAAATCGTCGCGAATCGTCTGCAGCGGGCTGTTGAAGACCTCGGCAATGCCGCCAAAATCCGGGGAATTGGCAGCGGGAAGCGGCCACAGATTCAGCAGCGGTGCGACGGCGGGCGCCACTCCGACGTCCACCAGCCCCGAGGGCGGACAAGGGTTCGGAGCCGGCGTCACCAGTTTGCAGGGCAGCAGTCCGGCACGCGCATTCGCGTCCGGAACGAGCCCCACGCCGGCCTGATGCAGGTGCTGGCGGAAGCCCTCATAATTCCCGAAGGCGAAGGTCTTGTTTCGCTGGATTGGGCCGCCCAGTGAGGCGCCGAACTGGTTGCGCTGGAACGGCGGCACGGCTCCCTTGTTGAAGTAGTTCCGGGCATCGAGCGCGCTGTTTCGCAGAAACTCGTAGGCTGAGCCATGTACCTGATTCGTTCCGCCCTGGGTGACGATGAGCACCTGCGCGCCGGGTCGCTTGCCATACTCGGCGCCATAGGAGTCGCGCAGGACGTTGAACTCGCGCACTGCGTCGACGCCGAGCATCTCCTCGCTGGTGCCGCCGGGCTGCATGTTGTTCTCGGCTGCTCCGGTGAACTCGATTCCGTTCAGCAGAAACAGGTTCTGCTGCGGCCGGTTGCCGGAAACCGAAAAGTTGTTGCCGACGGTTGAATTGGAAACGCCGATGCCGCCTGTCTTTTCAGCCGTGAAGTTCACGACTCCCGGATCCAGCGTCAGGAGCTCGTCGTAGCTCCGTCCATTCAGCGGCAGATCCTTGACCTGCTGTTCCCCGACCAGTCCCGAAATGTCCGTGGCGGTCACGCTGACAGCGGCCGCATCCGCATTGACCGTGATCTGCTGCCGCACACCGCCCACGCGGAGCTGAAGATCAGCGGTGGCCTCCTGCCCCACAGCCAGGTGAATCCCGGTGCGCACCTGATCGGCGAATCCGGCATGGTGGGCCGTAATCGTATAGTCGCCCACAGGCAGAGAAAGGATCTGGTACTCGCCGTCGGGGCTGGTCACCGTGCTGCGATCGGCGCCGGTGTTCACATCTTTCACCTGGACACTGGCGCCGGCAATGGCGGCTCCCGAGGGATCTGTGACCACGCCCGAAAGGCTGGACGAGGCCTGGGCGGACGCCAGCGGCGCTACCGCGAATACCGAAGCCACAAGCAGAGTTCCGGCCAGCCGGGTCATGCAGGCGGGAAGAGAGAGACGCGCCTGTGCGCGGTCAAAGTACATGACTGCCTCCGAGGAATGCGATTCTGGGGAAATGGTCGTGGCAATCCGGGCCCGGGCGAACTACGAATCAATGCAGATCAAATCACGACTATTAGACGAATTTCTATCGTATCATCCAACGCGACGGATGGGGTCGGCCGCTGAGTGCATGCATTGGAGCCGGGGTCAGCCTGCGACTTCTGCCGTGAGCATCGTCGAGAGGGCGCACCCGAGCAGGGCGGCGCTCGGGCCGAAAAAAACTCCCGCCGGATCGAAATCCGGCGGGAGTTTCAGGTGAGGCTGCGGCCCTATCGGGCCAGAGCCAGTTCTTCGAGGCTGACGGTATGGGTCGTGCCCATGGCTGCCCGAAACATACCGACCACCTGGCCGAGCGTGGCGGTCCGCGGATTGGTCAGCTGGCACGCATCCTTTTTCGCGTTATCAGCCATGATCTCCAGATCATCTTCCCGGACGCCGAGTTCCATCAGGCCGGCCGGAATGCCAACCGCGCGGGACAGCCGCCGGATGGCCGCGATGGCCTTGTCGCCGGCTTCCAGATCGGAGAGCCCGCTGACGTCCTGGCCCAGCGCGATCGCGATGTCGCGGAAGCGCTTCGGGCAGGCAATCAGGTTGTACTCGCAGACCACAGGCAACAGAATTGCATTGCAAACGCCGTGCGGCAGGTTATAGAAGCCGCCCAACTGGTGGGCCATGGCGTGAACATAGCCAAGGCTCGCGTTGTTAAAGGCCATGCCTGCCAGATACTGGGCATAGGCCATCTTGTCGCGCGCTTCCATATTCTGGCCATGCGCCACAGCCGCGGGAAGGAAGTCGCGGATCAGCTCGATTGCCTTGATCGCGCAGGCGTCGGTGACCGGCGTGGCGATCGTCGAAACATAGGCTTCGATGGCATGCGTCAGTGCGTCCATGCCGGTGGCAGCGGTCAGGGAAGGAGGCATCCCGACCATCAGGACCGGGTCGTCGATCGCCACGTTGGGCGTCACCCGCCAGTCGACGATGGCCATCTTCACATGGGTGTCGGTGTTGGTGATGATGCAGAACCGCGTCACTTCACTGGCGGTTCCCGCCGTGGTGTTGATGGCCAGAAACGGGGGCATGGGCCGCGACGATTTGTTCACACCTTCATAGTCGCGGATGTTGCCGCCGCCGGAGACGACCAGGCCGATCCCTTTGCCGCAGTCATGCGAGCTTCCGCCACCCAGGGTGACGATGCCGTCGCACTTGTTCTCAGTGTAAGCGCGGACGCCATCGCGCACGTTCTTGTCGGTGGGGTTCGGTTCCGCGCCGGCAAAGATCGTTGCCTTCAGACCTGCATCGTTGATCATCTTCCTGATCTGGTCTGCGACGCCGAGCTTATTCATTCCGGCATCGGTGACGATGAGGAGGTTTGTGGCGCCGAGAGCTTTGGCCTGCGCGCCCGTTTCTTTCGAACTGCCGACTCCCATCAGAGAGACGGTGGGAAGATAAAAGCCGAAAACCTGATCTGCTAAAGCCATGATTTTCCTTTCGAATGCAATGTGGTGTGTCCGCTGTCCAGCCTCGGGACGCGCGGTATCTCTGCGGTTTCAACGGCAACCCGTAGTCAGGCGCAGCTACTTCTGATGTCCTTGTGCCGGATCGATGTGCTGGTTATTCACGCGCGATCACGGCTGAGTGTTGACCTGCATCGGAGTACAGGCGACGAATGGAACAGTAGGCATCGCGAAATACGGTTGGATGTGACAGAGATCACGGCGCTCCCTGCAGGACGTTACCTTTGGATATCATCGCGGTATAAGTGTGCCTGGAGCGGGAGACCGCTCGGGAAAGATGGGTCATAAGTCCGGACATCAACGGGTTATCGCGCGTAGTGCGTGACATTGCCGGTGTATGGTTGCCTGTGCTGACGCGGCCCGGGTCCCGCGTCTTGCGGCGCGACTCCGCCGCCCCGCTACACCCGCGGTGGGGAAATTGGAAGCCCCATCCGGCGTACTATGAGGGCGGACGCCGCATCACACCTTCAGGCCTCCGGGATCCCGATTCTGTTCCATTCAATCGATTGCATCGCAAGGAGATCGGTATGCTCTGCCTGCTTCGTAGTTTCTCTCGGGTCTCCTCTCTAACCGTCCGCCGGGGAACGCTGCGTCCTTCCGCGGCCGCGCTCGCGATTTTTGCCGCAGTGTCAGTCCTCGCCTCGTGCGCAATCGCGCAGAGTGGCGCGGCCGCCTCGCCGACGGACAGCGTGAATCCGATCATTGGCACCGGAACCGGGCCCGGTGACACCATCAACCTGTTTCCCGGACCCACGCTCCCCTTCGGAATGGTGCAGCTCAGCCCCGATACAGAGGACAAAGGCTTCGGTTATCACTACGCCCAGAACGCCATTCACGGCTTCAGCATGACCCATATGAGCGGCGTCGGCTGTCCCAACGATGGCGAAGTCTTCTTCACCGCGACCACCGGAGCGGTGAAAACCCAGGTGGCCGATTTCCAGTCGCCGTATGCCCACAGCGATGAAGCCGCCTCGCCCGGCTATTACCGCGTTCGCCTGGCGCGCTGGGGTATCACGGCCGAGCTCAGCGCCACCGACCGCACCGGCATCGCCCAGTTCACGTTTCCCGCCGGTCAGCCGGCCAACATCCTTGTGCCCATCAGCCACACGCTGAATCACACCATGGCAGCGGCGATTCACCTGGTCGGGAATCGTGAGATCGAAGGCTACGTGGAGAATCAGGCGTTCTGCGGGGGCAACCAGAACTACAAGATCTATTTCGATATGACCTTCAGCGATGCGTTCGGGACGTACGGAACCTGGAGCGGTGCACCCTATGGAGGCCCGGGGACCGTTACTGCCAGCAGCCGCTCGGCAACCCAGAGCACCCACGACCAGTGGATTGGAGCCTACGCGACCTGGCCCACCTCTTCGCATGCCCGCACCGTCACCGCCCGAATCGGGATCTCCTATGTCGATCTGGCCGGCGCTAAAAACAATCTCAAGGCGGAATCGAACGGCAGGAGCTTCTCCACGATCCGCCATCAGGCGGAGGAAGCCTGGAACAAGGCTCTGCGGGTGATCGATATCTCCGGTGGAAGCCCCGCCGAGCGCACTGTCTTCTATACGGCTCTCTACCACAGCCTGATGACGCCCAGTCTTTACAACGATGCAGACGGCCGCTATTTCGGGTTCGATGACAAGATCCACCATGTAGACCCGGGCCACAATGTCTACGACAATTATTCAGGCTGGGATATCTACCGCAGCCAGATGCCGCTGGTCGCCATGATCGATCCGCAGCGCATGCAGGATATCGCTGAATCGATCGTGCTCATGTACCAGCAGGGCGGCTGGGTGGGCCGCTGGCCCCAGGTGAATCGCTATACCAACGTGATGGCCGGGAGTCCTCTCAGCATCGTGCTGGCCACCGCCTGGCGCGACGGCATCCACGGGTTCGACATGGATGCGGGATGGAAGGGCATGCTGCTGGATGCGACCCAGGCGCCCCCGCCAGGCAAGCCGTATACCGGGGAAGCCGGAATCGACTGGATCAATCGGATTCATTACGTTCCCAACGACAAGATCCAGTACGGCTCGGTATCGCAGATTCAGGAGGACGCGATTGCCTACGCCTCGCTGTACTACCTGGCGAAGGATCTGGGCAAGACCGCCGATGCTAAGACCTTTTACCAGCGGGCGCTCGATGTCCGCAACGTCTTCGATGCCCAGGATCATTTTTTCCGGCCGCGCAATGCCGATGGGCAGTGGGTTCCCAAATTCGATCCCAGCCAGGAGGAACACGGCTTCATTGAGGGTTCCGGCTGGCACTACCAGTGGTTCGATCCGTCCGATCTTGCCTGGTTGGTGCAGGCCATGGGCCGCGATTCGTTCAACCAGCGGCTCACCCAGTTCTTTGCTTACGCGAAGCCGGGCTGGTACGGCCAGTACTACAACCCTTATAACGAAACGGACCTCGAGGCTCCCTTCGAGTTCAACTTCTCGGGCGAGCCGTGGCAATCGCAGCGGGTGGTGCGGCGGGTGCTCAAAGAGAATTACACCGACGATCCCAATGGCATTCCCGGCAACGACGACTGCGGCGAAATGTCATCGTGGGCGGTGCTGAGCATGATGGGCCTGTACACGGTCGACCCTGCCAGCCTTGCCTATGAACTGGTGAGTCCCGTTTTCCCGAAGGTCGTCGTCCATTTGCATGCGCCTTATTCGGGGTCGGAGTTCACCATCGAAGCCGGGAATGACCCCGAGAGCCATCCCTATATCCAGAGCGTCCAGCTCAACGGCCATGCACATGCCCGTGACTGGATCTCCTTCCGCGATATCGCTGCCGGAGGTACCTTGCATTTCGATTTAGGCGCCGATCCCAACCACGAGTGGGGCGCCAGCGCGCAGGACGCGCCACCCTCCCTGAGCGATCTGGAACCGTAGCGCCAGGCTCTGCTAAGCACTTTGATTGAATTGCAAGGCTTGTTTTGGTGGAGCTAGTCGGGATCGAACCGACGACCTCATCGTTGCGAACGATGCGCTCTCCCAGCTGAGCTATAGCCCCACGGGTCGGGAAGCATTTCTGATTTTACTATGCCGTGGCGCGGTCCACCAGGGAGAGCGGCGCCTCGGTTCGCGCACTCACCGGGCTTTCGCCGGGGCGGCGCGAACGGCTTCGGCGAGAGAAGCTCTCAGCGCCGGCGCCTGCGTGGCCGGGATTTCTCCCTGAGCCAGATTGGCGGAGCCACCCCCGCGCAGACCAAGCTGGGAGAGGGCTTCCTTCAGAATTCGGCCGCAGTCGAAGTTGAGATCGAGGCTGCGCGCGAAAAAGAGCGAGACAGTGTCGCCGCTTTCCGAGCAGAAAATGGCGACTGAAGAGGGGGCGGCCGTAGTGAGGCGCGTGGCCAGAAGTTTCACATAACCGGCATCGCGGTCTTTCCACACACGGTCCACCAGACGCAGCCCTCCGGTGATTGGAACCTCCACGACCAGCCGCGTAGCGTGATAATCGGCGAGTTGCTCGCGCAGGTCCATGCGCTCTTTCGCTCCGCTCTTCGCCTCCAACTTCAGGCGCTCAATGGCTGCGGGAATATCCGCGGCGCCGACCGACAGCGCGGCCGTGGCCTTCGCAAGAATGGCAGCATCGGCGCGGGCGGTCCGCACGGCCCGCAGCCCGCAGGCGAATTCCACGCGCACGCCGCGGCTGACCTTCTCCGTTCCGCGCAGCAGCATTCCCCCAATCTGCCCGGTGGAGCGAACGTGGGTGCCCCCGCAGGCGTTGCTTTCAATCCCGGCGATTTCAATCAGCCGGATCTCGCCGGAGCGATCCGGAAGCTTGCGCAGAACGCCGCTGGCCAGCATCGACTCAGCCTCGGCACGGGAAACGTAGCGTGGGGAAACGGCACGATCTTCCGCGATGAGATCATTCACCAGGCGCTCGATGCGCTCGAGGCTGTGCTGGGCAGGGGGAGCCGCGGCGAGGTCGATGTTGGAAATGGTTTCTCCCAGGTGGAACGAAACGGTGGGCGCGTTCAGCTCGCGGAGAAAGACCGCCGAGAGCAGATGCTGACCGGTGTGCTGCTGCATATGGTCGAAGCGGCGGTCCCAGGCAATCTGAGCTTCGATGTGCGTTCCGGCGGACAGCGGCTTGCGCGTTCCGTGCCAGACCTGCCCGGAATCATCCTCTTCGACGGATTCGACCGGGATCTCCAGGGTGACGCCGCCCGGTGAAGTGGCGCGGATCAGCCCCGTATCGCAGGGCTGTCCGCCACTGTCGGGATAAAACCCGGTGCGGTCGAAGGCCAGTTGCCAGACCGATTCGCCCCCGCTGCTGGTCAACTCGCGCACATCGGTGACAACCCCGGCGAAGGACGTCAGGAACGAGTCTTTGTAATAGAGGCGCTCAGCAATCGACATACACACACACTCCTGGTCGGCGCATCCTGATGGGGATCCGCCTGATGGCTCGAAGGCCGGGCCAGCCTCGCTCCAGTTTAGTGCGGGCGCATCTCAACTGTCGCATACTGAATGCAGTTCAGCTGATCCATGTCCGTCGCCCTGATCTGGACCCTTTCCCTGGCGAGTCTCGCGCTCATGCTCGTGCGCCCGCGGGGCATTCCCGAATTTGTGTGGATCTGCGGGGGCGCGCTGCTGCTGGTTGCCACTCGCTTATTGCCCGTGGCAGAGGCGGGCCACGCCATCCGCGACGGAGTGGACGTTTATCTCTTCCTCACCGGAATGATGCTGCTGGCCGAACTGGCTCGGGAGGAAGGCGTCTTCGACTGGGTGGCGGATCTCGCGGTGCACCACGCCCGAGGTTCGTCGTCGCGGCTGTTTCTCTGGATCTACGCTGCGGGCGTCGTCGTGACGGCGCTGCTTTCAAACGACGCCACTGCGGTCGTGATGACGCCGGCGGTGCTGGCGGCTCTGCGTCGAGCCAAAGTAGAGCCCCGGCCGCACCTGCTGGCGTGCGCTCTGATTGCCAACGCGGCCAGCTTTGTTTTGCCCATTTCGAATCCGGCCAACCTGGTCGTGTTTGACGCGCAATTGCCTCCTTTGGGGAAGTGGCTGGCGGTTTTTTTGTTGCCCTCGGCAGCCTCCATCGGAGCCACCTTCCTGTGCCTGCGCGCGATCTGCAGGGAGCCGTTGCGCCAGCGCACCGCCCCCGTCGAGGAACCGTATCGGCTGCAATCCGCGGGATGGCTGGCGGTAGCGGCGATCGGACTCGCGGCCGTGGTGCTGCTGGTTTCCTCCGGCCTCGGGATTCCGCTCGGAGCGCCCACGTGCGCGGTAGGAGTGGCGGCGCTCGGGCTGGTGGCGATGCGGGATCGCGGCGCGCCGAAGAACGCGATCCGCAATGTCTCATGGAGCGTGCTCCCGCTGGTTGCGGGTCTGTTCATGATTGTCGAGGCGCTGAACCGAGCCGGACTGATGCATCTCACCCGCGCCGGAATTGCGTGGATGGCGACGCTGCATGACGGTCTGAACCGGTTCACCGGCGGATTTGCCGTGGGCCTGCTGTCGAATGCGATGAACAATCTGCCCGCCGGTCTGGCTGTGGGCACCGCTCTTCGGCAGATGGGGCATCACGGCCCGCTGGCGCACGCGCTGCTGATCGGAGTGGATCTGGGACCGAATCTTTCGGTGACGGGCTCGCTCGCGACCATTCTCTGGCTGATCGCGCTGCGGCGCGAGGATGCGGAGATCACGGGTTGGTCGTTTCTGAAAGTGGGCGCGATCGTGATGCCGGTGGCGCTGGCGCTGGCCCTGCTCGCGCTGCGATGAACCGCGAGCACGCCATTTATAATCGGCGCTGCCACTTATGGAAAACGAAAAATGCATTCTGGAAGGGCGTCAGGTGCTTGAGATCGCCGATATCATGGCTATCCTGCCGCACCGCTATCCTTTCCTGCTGATCGACCGCGTCATCGAAATCGAGCGGAAGAAGCGCATCGTCGCTCTTAAGAGCGTCACCATCAACGAGCCTTTTTTCCAGGGTCATTTTCCCGCATATCCGATCATGCCGGGCGCGCTGGTGGTGGAAGCGATTGCCCAGGCAGGCGGCGTGCTGCTGATGCCGGAGGTACCCGATCCCCATTCCAAGCTGATGGTCTTTACCGGTATCGACCGAGCCCGGTTTCGCAGACCGGTTGTCCCCGGCGATCAGCTGCGTCTCGAGGTCAATGTGCTGAACTGGAAGCCGCGCGTCGCGAAGCTGGAAGGCCGTGCGATGGTCGACGGCAAGCTTGCCTGCGAAGCGACGGTCATGTGCGCTCTGGTTCCGCGGGTTCCGGAGCCGGCAGCCGGCAGCGCGCAACCCGCGGCCGAACCGGTGAATCCGCAGTGAGCATCCACCCCACGGCCATGGTCGCGCCTGGCGCAGCCATCCCCGCGTCCTGCACCGTTGGGCCCTGGTGCACGGTGGGTGCGCATGTGGTCCTGGGCGAGGAATGCGAGCTGGTCTCGCACGTTGTCCTGGACGGCCATCTGCGGACCGGTGCCCGCAATCGGTTTTTCTCGTTTGCCTGCGTTGGCGTGGCCCCGCAGGATCTGAAGTATCGCGGTGAACCCACCGGCGTCACACTGGGCGATGACAATTCAATTCGCGAGTGCGTGACGATTTCCCGGGGTACGGCCGGCGGCGGAGGCACAACCGTGATCGGCAGCGGCTGCCTGATCATGGCCTACGCGCATATCGGCCACGACAGCGTGATCGGCGATCACTGCATTCTGGCCAACAGTGCAACGCTCGCGGGCCATGTCGTTGTCGAAGATTATGCGACCGTCGGAGCTCTGTGCCCGGTGCATCAGTTTTGCCGGATCGGACGCCACGCCTTCATCGGCGGGGGTACCGTGATCACGCAGGATGTGCCGCCGTTTTCACTGACGTCGGCTACACGCGAGACACACCCCTTCGGAATCAACAAAGTGGGCCTGAAGCGGCGGGGCTTCGACGACCATCGGATTCGCGCTCTCCACCGCGCTTTTCGTCTTCTGTTCATCGCGAAAATGAATACTACCCAGGCTCTGGAGAAACTCCGCGCCGAATCCACTGAATCGGAAGATGTCCGCTATCTGCTGGATTTCATCGAGAAATCGGAGCGGGGAATCGTGCGGTAAGGGGCCAGTCCCGGACTGGCCGTTCACGAGACGTTGATCGCCGATTGTGGAAAACCAAAACGGTTGCTTACTTTTGGTGTTGCTGGGCTCAGTGCTGCTCTCGGGCGTAATAAGTAATTGAAAAATCGAGAGAATACGCCACATATCGCGGCCGCTGCGCTATGAAAGGCTGAGGTCTGCCCGGCCGGTTTCATTGGGGCAGGAAGTCTTCCACAAAGATTTCCACAGCGAACGCGGACATGAAAAGCGGCCTTCCCTGCCGGGAGGCCGCTTCTCTGGAGCGCGACGGGTTGGTTAATCGTGGGGCGTGGAAGTCCGGGGCGTGGTCCGGGAAGCACCTGCGTGCGGGGCGGGCGCTGACGGAACGGCCACGGGAGCCGGGATGCCGGACTTGGTGTTGTAGGCTTCGACTACAACCTTGGTGATGTCCGACTGCGGAGATGGCCACAGCACGCCACTGTTCTGCTGGCTGGCGTCGAGCACCAGGCCAAACCCCTGCTGCTGGGCGTAGGAAACCATCACGTTGTAGACTTTCTGGCCGACCTGCTGGAAGGTTTCCTGGCCATCGGTCTGCTCGTCGTTGCGAAGATCTTCGGCAGAGCGCTGCAGGCTCTTGGTCTTGTCGTCGATGGTGCGCAGCCTGGCCTGGCGATCCGCATCGCTGATCTTGTCGCCAGCGTCCTGAAGCTGTTTCTTCAGGCTGTCGATCTCGGTGTTTTGCTGCTGGAGCTGTTGTTCGCGGGGTTCGTACTTTTTGCGGAGGTCAGCAAGGTCGCGCTGAAACTCGTTGGTCTGACCAACCGCCTGCTGGAAATTAATAACGCCGATCTTCGTGGCGCCGGTGACCGGAACGGAGGCAGCGGCCGCAGTTGGGTCCGGTCTTGCCGGAGCAGCCTGAGCAACGGCTACGACGCCCAGTCCGGACGCGAGCACGCAAACGAGTGACAACGAACGCTTCATGGAATTCACAAACTCCTTGGGTTTCCTGGTGGCTTGATCCGCATTCCTGCTCTCTCCCATCGCTGCTCCCTGGACTCGCCGGAGCAGGTCCGGGCCATTGAGTTCCGCCCGGAGGACAAAAATGCGGACAGAGAGAATTTCTCAGGAACTTGGGCAAATTATAGGTCCGGGTGCAGGAGCCGTCAAACGAATCCTGTGCGAACCGGGGGACCTCCGGCGCGGGAGCCCATCGCCCGGAGGCCGCTGCCGGGCTCAGAATGTCGTCGCCACGGTCAGGCGAAAGGTCTTGCTGGGCTCGCGCAGGATGTAGGTGCCGTTGTACAGCTGTTCCGCCTGGGCGTAGGAGTAGTCGCCGGCACCCCCGGCAGGAAACATGTTGCGGGTGATCAGGTTCTGCCGCGTGAAACTCGTAAAGAGCTTCAGCGGATTGACGGCGTAGTAGATACGGAACGGGGCATTGATGATCGGCATCATCACGTCCAGCTCGCCACCCGCCGAGTCGCGCGGCACGTAGTTGGTGCCCGGAATGGGATTAATCGTCGGGCTGAAGCGAATCTGCTGCCCGCCCTGGCAGGTCCCGTTGACGTAGTTGGGGCAGCCGTAGAGCGGCGAATTCAGCGCGTCGATGCCTTCGGGGCTCTGGCGTAACTGACTGGTGCTCACCGCCATGTCCATGCCAAAGTCGTCGAAGAGGTTAAAGCCAACCGTGCGCCCGTAGATCGGGATCATGTACTGCAGGTTGCCGGTGAAGTTCGTATCGCCGCCGATCGTTGCGATGCCGTAAACCGGCAACGGAACCTCGATCGGCCCCAGGGTCGGATTGGTTGGATCCCGGGGAACCGTTGAGCCGTCGGGATTCGTGAGGGCGTACTGCACTCGCGTCGGGACGAATCCGTACGGAGTGATGGTGCGCACGTCAAAGCCGCGGATATCCTGCTCGCCGCCGGCCGAAGGGCGATCGAAGGGCGGAGCTACGTCCCCGCTGAATCCTCTTATGTAAACGGCCTGCAGGCGCATGCCCAGCGTATTGCGCCCCTGCTTATTGAACCAAAACCCCTTCATCGGCGAGAAGCGCTTGTACTCGACGACCGGCTGGACGAACCGGACGCTGCCCCAGATGCCGGCAAACTTCACCGTCGCTGCCAGCGACTGACCGCTGTGCGGGAGGTAATTGCTGTCGATGTTGCTGGAGTTGTAGCTGAACATCGCGGCGCTGGTGATGATGCCCTCGAGGGCGTTCTGCCCCTGAATGCCGCTGCGAAATGCCAGAATCTGGAACAGGTTGCTGGACGCCTGGCTGAAGGCGCGCACCGTGGAACTATCCCACGAATAGGTGGCGCCCACCCGCGAGAAGCCGAACAGGCTGAAACGACGGACCGGGTAACTGGCGGAAAGGGTGAATCCCTTGCGCCCCTGGTTATAGTTCTGCAGCAGCGACGAGATAGCGGAGCCCTGGTTCGCGCTGGTGCCGGTCAGCGAATAGCTCTTGGAGGCGTTGTAGTCCGTCTTGCTGTCGAAGACCTGGAATCCCAGGTTGAGCGGCCGGTTTCGGACGTACGGCTCATTGAAGGAGAACAGCAGTTGGCGGTTCAAACTACCCGCATTCGCCTGAACGCTGAGGGTTTCGCCCAGTCCAAGGAAGTTGTTGGTCTGGTAATTGAGCCCGAGGAACGCGCCCGAAAGACCGCTGACCCCGCCGTTGAGGCCGATGGAGTTCTTACCCTTCTCCTGTACCTTCAGCAGCAGGTCCACCGTGCCGGCCTCGGTATTCTGGTGCGTCTCGGAATCCTGATCGACCCGCAGCTCGTTAAAGTACTGGAGTTGATTCAGGCGCAGCAGGCTCAGCTCCCACAGATGGCTGTTGTACACCTGCCCTTCCTGGAGGAGCAGCTCGCGGCGAATGACGAAGTCGCGCGTGACGGTGTTGCCCTGGAATTCGATCCTCGACACGGTGAACTGTTTGCCCTCGTCGCAGTCGACCGTCCAGGTGACCGTATGGTTCGCGGCATCGAAGGCGGGGGTTGGGATGGCGCTGAAGTCAATATAGCCGTCCTGGCTATAGGCCTTGCGCAGGTTGTCCAGGCCTTTGCGGAAGGCGGTGGCGTTGAAGACAGAGCCATCCTTGATGTTAAAGATGGCCCGCAGAGCCCTGGGATTGGCGCGACCGGTGTTCCCCGTAAACTTGATGGCCGCCAGACGGTAACGCTCGCCCTCCTCGATATTCATGTGGATATCGATCCGCTTGCCCTTCCGCGGCCGGAAGGTGAACAGGGAGAGCCCGCTCTCATTACGAATATGGGTCTGCGGCTCGCCCACGGCTGCGCGCAGATAGCCGCGATCCTCATACGCCAGGCGGACCCGTTCGGAATCCTCTTCCAGCTTGCTGGCGTCGTAGGTCCGCGCGAAAAGGTTCTCAAAGATGATGGAATGCGGGATGCCGACGGGTCGCAGGTTTCGCATCGCCTCGCGCAGCGTGCGGGAACCGACATGGCTGTTGCCGCTGAAGCTGATCTTGCCCACCTTAACGGTCGGCCCTTCCTTGATGCGGAAGATCAGCTGAACCGACGCCGGCGGAATGTCCTTGATCTCGGGGCGCACAATCGCAAACTGATGCCCGTGCTCGGCCAGCATTTCCTTGATGACCGTGACCGCGTGCGCGATGCGCGCCGGGTCATACTGGCTCTCGACGGAAAGCCCAACCTTTTCCTTCTTGAATCGGTCGAGCAGGTCGGACTGGGTGACGGAACTCAGGCCCGGGTAGGTGATGTCGCGGATCGTGGGCTTCTCGCGGACATAGACGTCGAGGATGACGCCCTGGGGCGTGTCCTCTTTCTCGATGCGGACGTCCTCGAAGTACCCGGTGTTCCACAGCGAATTGAAATCGCGCTCCACCGTCAGAGGGTCGAACGGCTCCCCGACCCTGCTGAACATGCGGGCCAGAACCGTTTCTCTCGGGATTCGGCGGGCGCCGATGACGCGAATCTCAACAATCTTCTGCTGGCCGGCCGCAGCGGTAGCGCCGGCCTCTTCCTGCTGAGCAAGTATCGGCGTACCCGGCACCACAGGAGCCAGAAGGAGAACCAACATCAGGCAGCGCCCTAGGAGCCGGCGGCATTTCCTGCTGAATACGTGCGGGGAGCCAGTGCTCCAGGAGTTCACGGGAAAAATAAGCACACCCTCACTGCTCAAAATCGGGCCACTCTATGGGAAAAGGCGATTATATCAGCGCGAATCCGCGGCGCGGCGACGCCAATCCCGGGCTGGACGTTGGTCTCCACAGGGCAGCGCCTGTGGCTGATTCCTGCGCGCCATCGACAGAAGCATCACTCCACTTCTATGCCCCGTGCAGCAGCGATGGCGACAGGAACTGCCTGGGGAGAAATTTGGCAACAGTTTACCGGAGATCGGCGCACCTCGCAGCGCGCACCTCCACGAGAACCGAATAGAAAACCGGCCCGTCCCCGAGATCGTTGAGGCGCTGCGAGGTGAGAAGGTTGACATTGTGACCGCCGGCGGAAAGTTTGTTCCAGTCCAGTCGCGCGGCCACTACTCCCGGCTGCACCGCGCCGTTAACGTGGGCGCGCAGCCGCAGACTGCCGCGATCGTTGAAGACATCGACCGCGCTCCCTTCGGCAATCCCCCGGGCAGCCGCGTCGTCGGTGTGGATTTCCAGAACGCCGTTGTACTGGGATTCCATCTCCCGATGCCCGGGGAGATTGGGAAACGTCGAGTTCATGTAGTTGTCTGCCTTGCGCGGCAGGAACTCCAGCGGATAGCGCTCGTGGGCGGCCGTGTGCCGCGATTCCGGTGCAGGCTTGAAGTCGGGCAGCGGGTCGACCCCCTGAGCCGCCAGCGCATGGGAGTAGAACTCGATTTTGCCGCTTGGCGTGGCAAACGGCCCCTCGGCAAACGGGAGGAAGGGCCCTTCATTCTCGCCCTCGCCAAAGCGAAGCCGCTGCATGCCCCCGGAGCTGGCCAGCGTGTCCGACGTGATGCCGGCAAACCGGGGGGCCTGCTGGTCGGGCTCCGCGGAGCGCAGCGCCTGCGCGATCAGATCGTCGGGCGTGTCGCGGAAGCAGGACTCGGGAAAGCGCATGCGCTGGGCCAGTTGCGAAAACAGCCAGACGTTCGAGCGCGCTTCGCCCGGCGGCGCGATGGCCTGCTCTGAGAGCTGGACGTAGTAGTGGCCGTAGGCGCCCTGAATGTCCTTGTGCTCCAGGAAGGTCGTCGCCGGCAGCACAATGTCGGCGTAATCGGCGGTATCGGTGAAAAACTGCTCGTGGACCACGGTGAAAAGGTCGGCGCGCGAGAGCCCGCGCAGAACCGCCGCCTGATCCGGAGCCACCGCTGCGGGATTGGAGTTGTAGACGAACAGCGCGTGCACCGCGGGTTCGCGCAGCTCGGTCAGCGCCTCGCCGAGCGTTGACATGTTCACCACGCGCGCCGGGCGACCCAGCGGGCTGGCCAGCATCAGGTCGGGGCGCTCCAGGGCTTCACGATCCCAGCCAAAGGCGCCGCTCGTCGAGAGTTGCAGACCGCCGCCATCGTGCTTCCACGCGCCGGTGAGCGCCGGCAGCATCGCGATGGCGCGAACGGCGGCGCCTCCGTTGTCGCTGCGCTGCACCCCGTAGTTCAGGCGAATGACCGCCGGAGCCGTGGTCCCGTAGAGTCGGGTGAGCCTTTCCACATCCGCCACCGCGAGGCCGGTGATGGCCGCGACGCGCTCCGGAGGATAAGCGGCTGCGCGTTCCCGAAGCGCCTCGAAGCCGGAGGTCCAGCGCGCGACATAATCCTCGTCACACAGGCGGTCGCGGATCAGGATGTGCATCATCCCCAGCGCCAGGGCGGAATCGGTGCCGGGACGAATCGGGATATGCCAGTCGGCCGCGCGCGCCGTACGCGTTGCGTACGGGTCGATCACCACTAACTGCGCACCGTTACGGCGCGCCTCCTCCACGAACGGCCAGAGATGAATATTGTTGCCGTGAATGTTGGCGGCCCAGGCCAGGATCAGCTTTGCGTGCCGGAACGCCTCGATGTCGGTCCCCAGTTTTTCGCCATAGACCGATTTGAGGGCCTGTCCGCCGGTTTCGGAGCAAATCGTGCGCGCCAGTTGCGAGGCGCCCAGCCGGTGAAAGAAGCGCCGGTCCATCGAGCCGTATCCCAGAACCCCAATCGTCCCGGCATAGGAGTAGGGAAGGATCGATTCGGGACCAAACTCGCTCGCAATGGACGCCAGCCGAGTGGCAATCGTCTCCAGCGCCTCGTCCCAGGAGATGCGCTCGAACGCCTCCGCCTCGCGCTGCCACGGCAGGAGCCCTTTGGGAACACCCGCGCGTCGCCGCAGGGGATAGAGCAGGCGGTCGGGGGAGTAGACGCGGTCGAGGTATTTCGCGACTTTGCCGCAGAGAAACCCACGCGTGACCGGATGAGCCGGGTCGCCGCGCAGCCGGGTCGCACGCCCGCTCTCGTCGATGGTGACCAGCACGCCGCAGGAGTCGGGGCAGTCATGGGAACAGACGGCGTGGACGGTCCTGGTGGGCATGGTTCATTGTAGTGGGATCTGGCTCGTGTCAGCGGATTTCGGCTTTGGCCGCCGGCTCTTCAACGGCCGCGACCGGCTCCACCGGCGCCACGGGCAGCGTGAAGAAAAAAGTCGCCCCGGAGCCCAGCTCGCTCTCCACGCGGATCGTTCCGCGATGCGCCAGCACAATGTGCTTCACGATCGCCAGCCCCAGACCGGTGCCGCCCGATTCGCGGGAGCGTGCCTTATCGACGCGGTAAAAACGCTCGAAGATGCGGTCCTGATGTTCTGAGGCCATGCCCTGGCCGAAATCCTGCACGTAAAATTCCACCGCGTTCTCCACGGGCCGCGCCCCCACCACCACGCGATGTCCTGACGCGCCATACTTCAGGGCGTTCTCGATCAGGTTCCCAAAAACCTGGGTCATGGCGTCAACGTCGGCCAGTACCAGCATGTCGGTTTTGTCCCCGGCTTCCAGCGCAACCCCCGAGTCGACCGTCATGCCGGCCAGCGATTCGATCGCATCGTGCACGAGTGACGACGCCCGAACCGGCTGCACCTTCGGCTTGTGCTCGCCGGATTCCACCTGGGCCAGAGCGAGCAGGTCCTCCGTCAGCCGGTTCACGCGGCGCGCGTTCTTCATGATGATCGCCATGAACTCGCGAGCGTGGTCCGGCAGGTCCATCTCATCTTCGAGCAGCGTTTCCACGTAGCCGGAGATAGAGGTGAGCGGCGTGCGGAGTTCATGGGAGACATTGGCGATAAAGTCGCGGCGCATTTTTTCCGCCCGTTCGATTTCAGTCACGTCATGCAGGACGGCCACGGCTCCGCCATCGGGCGTGGGCGCGGCGCTCACCTCGTAGGCGCGGCCGGGCACCACGGAAATGGCCCGTCCGGACGCGATGCGGCGCTCCCGCAGAGCCTCGTCTACGCAGCGCAGGATTTCCGGATCGCGCACGCTGACCACCAGCGCCTTGCCCGCCCGCACAGCCCCCGGCGTAATGCGCTGCATCACCGCATTGGACCAGCTCACCTGGCCGGCTCCGTTGACGGCCACGACCGCCTCCTGCATCGAGTCCAGCAGGGCCGCCAGTTCGCGCTGCTTGCTTTGCAGGGCCTGGAACGACTGCTCGAGGCGGCCGGCGGTGGCATCGAGCGCCAGGGCCACCTCACCGATCTCGTCGGTGGCATCTTCTTCAATACGCGCCGTGAAGTCCCCGGCGGCGATCCGACTCGAGAACGCGACAATGCGCCGCAGGCGCACAGCGATCCGCCTGGCAAAAAACGCGGACACCAGCGTGGCTACGACCAGGGAAATCAAAGAGGCGATCAGCAGATCGCGCCGCAGAATGTGCAGCGCCGCCGCCTGCTGCATCGCGCCCAGCGAAGCGATCCGGGCCTGCTCATGCAGAGAGTGCTCGACGATGTTACGGAAGGAGAAGTCAAGGATGGCGGTTCCGATGCACAGCACCAGAACAAACGAGAAGAGCAATTTGGAAAAGACTCTGCCGGTCACGCAGCCATCCTGGTTGCGATTATTGTTGGATTCATTATCGCCTGCTCCCAACCCGGAAGGCGATGCCCGGAAAAATCAGCGCGCGTCGTCCGCCGAAGGTCCGTACATGCCTGGGACCGGTGCATCCAGCAGGCGCAGGTAAACGCCCAGCTGTCCGCGGTGGTGAATCAGGTGATTCATGAAGACCCGGCGCAGCGCCAGGGCACGCGGCAGAGCGGCGATCGTCCGCTCGCCGAATTTCAGCGTCCAGACGGCCGAAAGCTGATCTTCGCGGAGCGACTCCAGCGCGACTCTGGCTGCAGCGGCGGCTTCGTCGAAATGGCTCAGCAGTTCGTCCGCGGATGCGGCCAGGAAGGGAGCAGTTCCGGGGTTGCGAACGAAAGTATCTGTGGTGACGATCGTGACGCAGCGATTCGGCAGGTCGGCCACGTGGGAGGCCAGGCGTCCGAGAGTCATCGACTTCTCGTGGGGCTTCCAGGAGAAGCTGGCTTCCGGCACGCGCTCAAGAATGCGCCGGCTTCCCGAGCTCTCTTCCGCAAATTCCTGCTGCAGCAGTTCCGCGATGGTCATGTCTGCAATCTTAGCTGGCGGCGCGTTCGGCCGCCTTGGGAATCTCAAAACGGTAGCCGGCCCCGCGTACGGTCTTCAGATAGCGCGGGTTTTCAGGGTCGGTTTCGATCTTTTCCCGGATGCGCCGAACGTAGACATCCACCGAGCGCGGTGTAACGAAGCGCGCGTCGCCCCACACCGCGTCGAGCAGGTGATCGCGGCTGAAGACGCGCCCAGGATGCCTGGCCAGATAGTCCAGCAGCCGAAATTCGGTGGCTGTGGTGGTGGTAAGGTTCCCTCGCACCTTCAGCTGCATCGCACTGGCATCGATCTCCACGTCTTCAAATGCAATGGCAGACGGAGTGGACGGGCGCTCGAAGCGCCGCAGCACCGCCTTCACCCGAGCCAGCAGCTCGCGGGGCGCAAAGGGCTTGGTGATGTAATCGTCGGCGCCCAGTTCCAGGCCCAGCACGCGGTCATTTTCGCCGGCGCGGGCGGTCACGAAGATGATCGGCACGGCGCTCAGGGCCGAGTGGTTGCGCAGCCGCCGGCACACGTCGAGACCATCGCCTCCGGGAACCATAATGTCCAGCAGAAAAAGGGCCGGCGCCTGCCGCTCCGCATCGGGAATCAGACTGGCGGGGCTGGCGTAAATCCGGGCCGCAAACCCAGCGGCCTCCAAATGATGCTGAATTAACCGGGCAATATCTGCATCGTCTTCCAGCACAAAGACAGTCTGGCTCACGGGCGAGAGGGTCCTTTCCTGATCGAACTCAGGCTATCGCACGCGGGCAAAGAGAATGCAAAACTTCTGTTAATTTCGCGAGCCCTTATCGCTCTGTCCAGGGATGGCCCACGCCCGTCTCTCTTGCCCGGTTCGCCTTCATTGTCTGTGGTTTGGAGCCATTCCAGGGTGCTTTACTCCCGCCATTGATGTTCCGGTAAACACCCAGCCCCAGCAAAAGGACAGTGCCAAACTGTTCCGGGCCTGGCAGGTCTCAGGATTTTTTCCCGTGTCGACCATCCTCTGTATTGATGACGAAGCGCTCGGATTGCAGATCCGAAGGGCGGTGCTGGAGCGAGCGGGATACCGGGTTCTCACGGCGATTGACGGCCCGGCCGGTCTAGCGGCGTTTCGCAAAGAGCGAGTCGACGGCGTTGTGCTCGACTATTACATGCCGGAGATGGACGGTGGCGCGGTCGCGGAAACCATGCGCCAGGAGCGCCCCGATGTCCCCATCCTGTTGCTGTCCGCGTACATCAATTTGCCGCTGGAGGTAGTCGAGCTGGTCGATATGACGCTCCTCAAAGGCGAGGGCCCCCAGGAACTCCTGGAAAAGCTGCGTCTGATGCTGGGGTTCGTCCACTCGTCGGCGGCGGAGCGGCTCTCATGAAACCGCCAGCCTTCAATCGGACGCTCCGGCAGTTGGTGGCGCTCCCGATTCTGCTGCTCCTTATTCTGGGGAGCTTCCTCCTTTGGCAGATCCAGGTGACCGCCCGCGCCCATCGTGAACTGGACCACAGCGACCAGGTCACCGCTCAGCTTCAGGAGCTGCAGAACCTCTTCATCGACCAGGAAACCGGTCTCCGCGGTTTTCAGCTCACCGGCGATCCCGTCATGCTGGCGCCCTGGAGAGCCGCCGCCGCCCCCATCCAGAGCCGTTTTGCGGATCTGCAGCAGATGCTCGCCGGTAATCATGCGCAGGCAGCGCGACTCACCAATCTGCGCAGCCAGTACAGCCAGTGGCTGGGATTTGCCGATGCCGTTCTCCATCAGAATGCCGCCTCTCTCAATGCCGCGGGCATGAACCAGCGCGGCAAAGCGATGATGGACGCGATTCGCGCAACAGTTCGAGCCATGCAACTCCATGAGACCAACCTGCGCGAAGAGCAGTACCGCCATGCAGGCTGGCTGCAGCGCCGCGAGCTGATTTCGCTTCTGGTGTCCTTCCTCATGGTGGGCGCCATCCTGGCGCTCTTCACACGGCACCATGTCCGCTCCATTTCCGCAAGCTATCTGCGGCGGATCGCGGAGATGACCCAACGCTCAGAGGAACTCCATGACAGCCAGCAGTGGTTCCAGACGACTCTGGAATCCATCGGCGACGCTGTCATTGCCTGCGACATGGACGGCCTGGTGACCTTCATGAATTCCGTCGGCGAAAAATTAACCGGCTGGACCCTGGCCGACGCCCGGGGAAATCCGCTGGAGACCGTTTTCCGGATCGTCCATGAAGAGACCCGCGAGCCTGCCGAAAACCCGGTGGCCAAAGTGCGCCGCCTGCAGCGGGTCATCGGCCTGGCCAATCATACGGTTCTCATCGCCCGCGATGGCCGGGAATTCGTAATCGACGACAGCGCGGCACCCATTATGAGCGGCGCGGGCAGGATGATCGGCGTCGTGCTGGTCTTCCGGGATGTGACCGAAGAGCGGCATATGCAGTCGGCTCTGGTCGCTTCCGAAAAGCTGGCGGTCGCCGGACGACTGGCGGCCAGCATCGCCCACGAGATTCACAATCCCCTGGATTCAGTTGCCAATCTGCATTTCCTGCTCGATGACGAAACCGATCCCGAAAAGCGCGCCGAGTACCTCCGCCTTGCCCAGCAGGAACTGGGACGCACCATGCAGATCAGCCGCACCATGCTCAGCCTCTACCGCGAGCCCAAAGCACCCATCGAGATCCAGTTGCGCGAGCTCGTCGATGGCGTCCTTCTGCTGCTCGACCGGCGCCTGCAGCATCAGGGCATCCGCGTCGAAACCGAGATTGCCGACTCTCTCGCGGTCGAAGGTTTTCCCGCCGAGCTGCGCCAGGTCCTGACCAACCTGATCGTCAATGCCATGGATGCCTCCGGGCCGAAGGGGCGGATTCGTATTCGCGTGCAGCGGGCGGAGGCTGGAGAACTCAGAGGAGCCGGCGCCCTCATCGAAATTGTCGACAGCGGGCCAGGCATTCCGCCCGAAACGGTGTCTCGGCTTTTTCAGCCGTTCGTCACCACCAAGGGCGCCAGCGGCACCGGCCTGGGACTCTGGGTCAGCATGGGCATCGTGCAGAAGCACGGAGGCTCGATTCACATCGGGCCGAGCGACGATCCGGAGCTTTTCGGGGCCTGTATTCGCGTATTCCTGCCCGCGCGAACCTTCGCCGGCGCGACCGGTCTGTCTGCCTGACCGCCGTCGCTTATCCGTAGAAATTCTGGAAGAGGCTGCGTACCGCGCCGTAGCACTCGCAGGCGGTGGCCTTCAGCCGTGCGTGATCGAGAATCTGAATTTGCCCGCGGCGGTAGGAGATCAGCCGGCTCCGCCGCAGAGCTCCGGCTGCCAGCGTGACCGTCGTGCGCCGTGATCCCAGGATGTCCGCCAGAAAACCCTGACTCAGAGAAAGTTGGTTCATACCGGTCAGATCGTGCGCCGTGAGCAGCCAGCGAGCCAGTCGCTGTTCGGCGCCGTGCAGGCGGTTGCAGGCGGCAATCTGCGACAGGATCGAGCCGCGACGGTGCGCGCAGCGCAGCACCAGATCGCGGAGTGGTTCCGAGCGCTGAACCTCCCGCTGCAACTCCGCAAACGGAATGCGCCAGGCTTTAACCTCCATCTGCGCCACGCAGCGCACCGGCCCGCGGATCGTCCCGCCCAGCAGGTGATGGCAGGGCACCACGCCTTCGTGCCCCCACAGTCCGATTTCGGCGCTGCGCCCGTCGGACATCGAAACCATGTTGGAGGCAATGCCGGAAGCGATGAACCAGGCGTAGCGAGGAACCTGCTCCGCCTCGTAGAGAACGGTCCCCGAGGGCACAACCACTTCCTCCAGGCGGGAGCAGATCGAGGATTGGTACGGCTGGGGCAAGGCCTCCAGAAGGAGATTGTCGAGTTGTCGTTGGCCCATAATCTCCCTGTCCCTTCCGAGCGCGACGCCCCTCTGATCGCCATCAGGGAGCCTCTGCGTCGAAGGAAAACCGTCTGGACTGTTTTGCGGATTATATGAAGTTGAGCCGATTTTTTATGTTCGCTATCAGACACATACGTTCGGTATTAGACCGACGTGTATCTCTTCATCCGGCGATCGCACCGCATAATCCCCTGCCAATTTTTTTGACGCATGCGGAAGGCCGATATCCGGTTCTTTCGGGCAAAGAACCCGATTACGGGGTGGATGGCGCCATATGGCGTCAAAAGCGCGCAGGATTCACGGAGAGATTGGCAGCGGGACCGGTCTGTAATCAACGATGCGGCGGATTCAGGGCGACTTTTCCGCACCCTCACCCTGCCGGTCAGCTTTCTGGCGAATCGTGAGAACAGTCGGGTCGGATTTTTCCCATTCGAGTGGAATTTCTCCCCTCGCAGTTACACAAATATTTCTGACCTGGAGGCAACTTCGCGCCAGCCCAGCCTGCCTTAGTGGGCGTGCCCGTGCGAATGCGAATGTTCGTCAGGCGGGTCCACCGTCATCAGGCAGCCGTGTGCCACCTCGCAGATCACGTTCTCGAACTGCAGCGTCGTGTGGAGGATCCGAAAGCGCTCCCGCAGCACAAGATTGATGTCGGCCAGGATGCGCGTGCTCTCCGAAGGGGGAATATCGGCAATGGTGACATGGCTGGAGAGAGCATGGGTGTTGGACCCCAGGCTCCAGACGTGCAGGTCGTGCACATCCTCGACACCCTTGATCTTTGTCAGCGTGGTGCGGATATCCACCAGAGAAATACCGCGCGGCGTGCCTTCCAGAAGAATATTGAGAGTTTCACGGACGATGGCGAACGAAGACCACAGGATCAGCGCCGCAATCCCGAGCGACAGCGCCGGATCGACCCAGGTGCGGCCCGTGAACAGAATCACGGCGCCCCCCACAATCACCGCCGCCGTCGACAGTGTGTCGCCCAGCATATGGATGAACACGCTGCGGATGTTGACGTCGTGGCTGACCCGCCACAGCAGGGCGGCGACGATGCCATTCATGAGCACGCCGGCCGCCGCCACGTACATCATGATGCCGGGGCGGACCTGGGTTGCGTAGCTGAAGCGACGGATGGCTTCGTAGACAATCCAGCCTGCGATGACGATGAGCGCAAGCGCGTTGAGGAACGCCGCCAGAACCCCGGCGCGCTGGTAGCCATAGGTCTTGCGGTCGGTGGCGGGCCGGGTCTGGAACCACACGGCCACGAACGACAGAACCAGCGCCAGTGCGTCGGACGCATTGTGGCCGGCTTCGGAAATCAGGGCAAGAGAGTGGGCGCGCAGTCCCGCGAACAGCGTGAGCAGCACGTAGCCGATGGTGGCGATCAGGGCGAGGCGCAGCACCTTCTGCATGGACCGGGTGTTCGCGCCGTGAACGTGCATAGGCTCTCAGTTTAGATGGTATGACCGGGAGGCTGCGTCGGCTGAGCGGGCGTCGCGTTGCGGGATTTGCGCCCCAGCGGAGGCCGGGTCGGCACCGACTGCGCCGTGTCCCGCAGCCCGCTCCAGTTTTCCGCCACCACAATGCTGTTCTCCGGCCGATGGATATCGTAGCGAACCGAGCAGGGAAACCCCAGCCGGAGTTCTGCCGGATCCACAAGGTCGCGCAGCATCGACACATCCTGAGAGCACTCGTAGGCCACCCCGCCAATCTCATATTTATAGAGGAGGTAGTGGATTTCGACGGGCCGGTTCGGCGCCGGGGGCCTTTCGGATTCCGCTATATCGAGAATCGTCCCGTCCATAATGCGTCCCGAGCGAACCAGCTCCGCGCGCCGCTCCCGCTCGATCTCCTCGGCGGTGGGACGCCGCCGCAGGGCCAGATAGGTCACCGCGCCCCCGACGCAAACAACCACGGCTGCTACTGTCCCGATCACATGGGGATCGCGCATCATCCAGGAACTCCGACAAAAGAGAAAGGAAATGAGGTGCCGATTAAGTGCAGGATAGCTCAGAATGTCCTGGATTGGCGGCCCTCCATCGCGCTATTGCGCAGCCGGGAAGTTACTGGTAGCTGCGCTATACTCAAAAAAGACATGGCGAATCGCAGGTTTGAAGAAACGGCCGCTTCGGGCGGTCGTTTTTCCGTCAGAACACAATCTTCCTCCGGCAACCGTCCGCGGATCCGCTCCACCACCGTAATCTGCGTGCGCCGCGAGGGCAGCGTGGTCATGGCCGCCGACGGCCAGGTGACCATGGGCGAAGCGGTCTTCAAGCACAATGCGCGCAAGATCCGGCGTCTCTACCAGGATAAGATCCTGGCCGGTTTTGCCGGCTCCACGGCGGATGCTTTCTCGCTCTTCGGCCGCTTCGAGAACAAGCTCGAACAGTACGCGGGCAATCTGGGACGGGCCGCGGTGGAACTGGCCAAGGACTGGCGCACCGACAAGATGCTGCGCAGCCTTGAGGCCCTGCTGGTCGTCTCCGACCTGAGCCAGACATTTCTCATCAGCGGCTCCGGCGATGTGATCGAGCCCGATGAGGGCATTGCGGCCATTGGCAGCGGCGGATCTTACGCCCTGGCCGCGGCGCGGGCTCTGATGGAAAACACCGATCTCTCCGCTCACGATGTCGCCGAGAAGGCCCTGCGCATTGCCGGCCAGATCTGCATTTACACCAACGACAAAATCACCATCGAAGAACTGCACGCATAAAGGCGAATCATGGCCATTTATCTCCCCGGAACCGCTGAAGACCAGGAGCTCTCGCTCGACGAGCTCACCCCGCGCGAAATCGTCGCCGAGCTGGACAAATACGTTGTCGGCCAGAAGGCAGCCAAGCGCGCCGTGGCCATTGCCCTGCGCAACCGCATGCGCCGGCAGAAGCTCTCGCCCGAGCTCGCCGACGAAATCATGCCCAAGAACATCATCATGATCGGGCCCACCGGCGTCGGCAAAACGGAAATCGCCCGCCGCCTGGCGAAGCTGACCGATTCGCCTTTCCTCAAGATTGAAGCCTCCAAATTCACCGAGGTCGGCTACGTCGGTCGCGACGTCGATTCCATCGTGCGCGACCTGGTCGAGATCGCCATCGATATGGTGCGCGAGGAAAAGCTCGAAGAAGTTGAGGATCGCGCCGAGATGAACGCCGAGGAGCGCCTCCTCGACGTGCTGCTGCCGCCTCCGGCCCAGCAGCCCGCCGCCCCGGGCCAGGCCACGCCCAACACCCCCGGATTTGCCGCTCAGGTCGATGGCAATACCATCACCCTTCCCCCTCCCGGCGGCGACTCGCACCACCGCACCCGCGAAAAACTTCGCCAGCAGTTCCGCGAAGGCAAGCTCGACGACCGCATGGTCGAAATCGATGTCCGCGAACGCAATTCGCCCTCCTTCGAGATCATCTCCAACCAGGGTGTCGAGGAGATGGACGTCAACCTCAAGGACATGCTGCCCAACATCTTCGGCCAGCGCACCCGCAAGCGGAAGATGAAGGTTTCCGATGCGTTTGAATACCTGGTCCAGGAAGAAGAGGGCCGTCTCATCGACATGGACCAGGTCACGCGTCTGGCCGTCGAGCGGGTCGAGACCTCCGGCATCGTCTTCCTCGATGAGATCGACAAAATCGCCGGCCGCGAAGGCGGCCACGGACCCGATGTCTCCCGCGAAGGCGTGCAGCGCGACATCCTGCCCATCGTCGAAGGCACCACGGTCAACACCCGCTACGGCATGGTCCGGACCGACTTCATCCTCTTCATCGCGGCCGGCGCCTTCCACGTCTCCAAACCCAGCGACCTCATCCCTGAGCTGCAGGGCCGCTTCCCCATCCGAGTCGAGCTGCAGTCGCTCACCGTCGAAGACTTCGTCAGGATTCTGACCGAGCCCAAGTCCTCGCTCGTCCGCCAGTACACGGCGCTTCTTGAAACCGAGGGCCTCAAACTGGAATTCACACCGGAAGCCATCGAGGAGATGGCGCAGTTTGCCTTCCGCGTGAACGAAGGAACAGAAAACATCGGCGCCCGCCGCCTCCACACCATCATGGAGAAGGTCCTGGACGAAATCAGCTTCCTCGCCCCCGACCTGACCCGCGCCTCGCAAAAGGGCGAGGCGAAAGAAGGTGGAACCGTTGTCGAACTGGCCGCCGTGGGCGAAGGCACCACCGCGCCGCTGCCGGTCATCGAACGCGAAACCGCGAACGGCACCGAGAAGGTCATGGTGATCGATCCCGAGTACGTCCGCCAGATGGTCGCCAGCATCGTCAAGAACCAGGATTTGTCCCGCTATATCCTGTAGCGATGCCCACGACCATCCGCTCCTTCTGCAAGATCAATCTGGGGCTGGCCATCGGCCCGCCTCGTGCGGACGGTTTCCACGCCCTGGCCACCGGCTACCAGACCCTCGCTGCGCATGACCTTCTCACCGTCGAAGCGCAGCCGGCCGCGACGACCTCCATCCACATCACCAGCAACCATCAAGGCGTCCCCTGCGACGCCGCCAATACCGTCTGGAAAATGCTCGAACGGGCGCTCCCCGCCCTGAAAACGGCAGCAGAAGCCCATGTCCACATCGACAAGCGCCTCCCCGTCCAGGGCGGCATCGGCGCTGGCTCTGCCAACGCCGTTGCGGCCCTCCTGGGCCTCGAGCGTGAGTTGGCCCGCCACGGCATCGCCCCTCTGCCTGACGCCGACAAGCTCCGCATCGCCGCCGAAGTCGGCTCCGACGTGCCGCTGTTCCTCATCGGCGGAACGGTTCTTGGGACGGGTCGTGGCGAGCAGGTGTCGCCCCTGGCCGATCTGCCCACGACCCCGTGCGTGCTGGCGCTGCCCGAAATCGGCGTCTCCACCCCGCAGGCCTACCGCGACTGGGACCGGCTTCACCCCGTTTCCGCAGACCCGCCCACAT
>JBAUOP010000157.1:0-1694 GCA_049579805.1 Acidobacteriaceae bacterium | reverse complement strand
GGACTCGGCATCCTCCGGCACGACCGCATCGACTCGTTCGCGGTCACCCCGCCCAAGGACCGGGCGGGCGGTCGGCGGGCGCCGCTGCTCGTGCTGGCCAAGTCGTCCATCCGCTCCACCGTCTACCGGCCCAAGTTCCTCGACTACGTGGCTATCCGGACGTTTAGCCAGGAGACCGGGGAGGTGACCGGCGAGTACCGGTTCCTCGGCCTCTACACGCAGGTCGCCTTCACCGAGTCGATCACCCGCATCCCTGTGCTCCGCCGCAAGCTCGACGGCGTGCTCGCCGCCGCCGGGCTGCCCGAGGACAGCCACGACGGCAAGGCGCTGACCGAGATCCTCGAGGGATACCCGCTCGAGGAGCTCTTCGAGATCAGCACTGAGCAGCTCGCCCCGATCGCCCGGGGGGTGCTCGGGCTCGGCGAGCGCAAGCAGGTCCGCCTCTTCCTGCGCCCGGACGCCTACGGCCGGTACGTGTCCTGCCTGGTCTACCTGCCCAGGGACCGGTACACCACCCAGGTCAGGCTGCGCGTCCAGGAGATCTTGCGCCGCGACCTCGGCGGCGACTCGGTGGACTACGGCGCCATGGTCGGCAACTCGGCCCTAGCCCGGCTGCACGTGGTCGTGTACGCCGCGCCCGACCGTCCGCTCAACGTGGTCGACCAGGCCGAGCTGCAGGCGCGGATCGCGGCCGCGGTCCGTTCGTGGGACGAGGACCTCGCCGCCGAGGCCGAGCGTCAGCTCGGGCCCGCGCGCGCGACCGCGCTGCTGAGCCTGACGGACGGCATCCCCGAGGCCTACAAGACCGACACCACCCCGGTCCAGGCGGTGGAAGATCTCGCGGTGGTGCTGCGGTTGCAGGAGGGTGCCGGCCAGTTCGACATCCGTCTTTCGATTAGCCCGAACGGACCGTGGCGACTGCGGCTCTTCCGGCTCACCCCGATCACGCTGTCGGACGTGCTGCCGCAGCTGCAGCACATGGGACTCGAGGTGCTCGACGAGCATCCTTACGAGTTCGCTGCGGGCGACCGCTCGTTCTGGATCTACGACTTCGGCCTTCAGCGGACACGCAGCGGGCAGCTCACGGCGGCCGAGGTCACCGCCGCCTGCACCGGGTTCGAGTCAACGCTCGGGTCGGTCTGGCGCGGCCAGACCGAGGACGACGACTTCAACGGCCTGGTGCTCGACGCCGGGCTGACCTGGCGGCAGGTTGTGCTGCTGCGCGCGTACGCGCGGTACCTGCGCCAGGCGGGCACCCAGTTCAGCCAGGCCTACCTGCAGCGGGTGCTGCGCTCCAACCCGGCGATCACCCGCCTGCTCGTCCGCTTCTTCGAGTCCCGCTTCGACCCGGTCTGGCAGGACGGCGCCGAGGAGCGCTGCAGCGCGATCGGCGAGGAGCTCAGGGGCTCGCTCGATGACGTGATGATCCTCGACCACGACCGGATCCTCCGCTCCTACCTCGCGCTGATCGAGGCGACCCTGCGCACCAACTACTTCCAGCTCCTCGGCGACGGCGAGCGCGCGCCGTACCTGGTGCTCAAGCTCGCGCCCGGCAGCGTGCCCGGGGTGCCGGAGCCGAGGCCCAAGTTCGAGATCTTCGTGTACTCGCCGCGGCTTGAGGCGGTCCACCTGCGCTTCGGCGCGGTAGCTCGCGGCGGTCTGCGCTGGTCCGAACGGCCTGAGGACTTCCGCAC
>JBAUOP010000156.1:0-1536 GCA_049579805.1 Acidobacteriaceae bacterium | reverse complement strand
GCCGCGTCGGCGGGCAGGAAGGCGCGCTCGATTCCGACGCGCCTCACATTCGGGGCGAGCTTTGCGAGATGATCGATCGCGAGCTGCGTCGCGTCGAGCGTCGCTCCCGCCGTCTGGAAGACGGGAGTCCAGAACTTCCCGAGGTCCCTCTCGTAGGATTCCATCCCGTGCCCGATATAGATCGACTGCTCCGGGCGGCCCTTGACGTAAACGAGAAGGGGCAGATAGCGGCTCACCCCGATCGCGTCGAAATGATCGAAAAAGAAGAACCGGTAGCCGCCGAACAGATACTGGATGTTGTGCTTGGAGGAGATGACCGCCGCGTCCATGCCCGCTTCGTCAAGCAGATCGTCAAGGCGCGCGCTGTCGAACGGCAGCGGAGCGGCGCGGGCCGTCGCCGACAATGAGCCGAGGCTCTCATTCATGGGTTCCTCCCTCGCATGATCCCGAAGTCGGGCAATATACCTCAAGCCGGCGACACTGTCGCCATTAGCCTTCGGTTGCCAAAAGGGCGGCGGTCCTCAATCATTGCAGGCGCCCCTCGAGCCAAGGCGGATCTCCATGCTCTCAGTCGACGCCAAAGGCGTCTTTCCCATTGCGCCAACGCCCTTTCTTGAAAATGGCGGGATCGACGCCGCCAGCGTCGATCGGATGATCGATCATTATGTCGCGGCCGGCGCTGACGGCTGCACCATTCTCGGCATCATGGGCGAAGCGCCGAAGCTCGAACATGACGAGGCGGTCGGCATCGTCGCGCACTGCGTGGCGCGCGCGCCGAAACTGCCGTTAATCGTCGGCGTCTCCGCGCCGGGATTCGCGGCGATGCGCGCTCTGTCGCACGCCGCCATGGCGAAGGGCGCGGCCGGCGTGATGATCGCCCCGCCGCCGTCGCTGCGCACGGACGACCAGATCGTGACCTATTACGCGCAGGCGGTCGAAGCGATCGGGCCGGACATTCCCTTCGTCATTCAGGACTATCCGCTGGCGCTTGGCGTCGTCATGACGCCGAACGTCATCCGGCGGATCATCACCGACAATCCGTCCTGCGTGATGCTGAAGCACGAGGACTGGCCGGGTCTCGAAAAGATTTCGTCTCTCCGGCGGTTCGAGAAAGAGGGCAAGCTGCGGCGCGTCCCGATTCTCACCGGCAACGGCGGCCTGTTCCTCGATTTCGAAATGGAGCGCGGAGCCGACGGCGCGATGACCGGCTACGCCTTCCCGGAAATGCTGATCGACGTGGTGCGGCTCACGAACGAGGGACGGCGCGAGGAAGCGCACGACCTGTTCGACGCGCACCTGCCGCTCGTGCGCTACGAGCAGCAGCAGGGCGTCGGGTTAGCCACGCGCAAGTATGTGATGATGCGGCGCGGCGTTATCGCATCGGACGCGCAGCGGAAGCCGGGCGCCGGTTTGAGCGCGACCGCGAAGGCGGAAGTCGACTATCTGCTCGCGCGTCTTGCGCGCCGCGACAAGCGCGCCGCCGCGCCGGTGTTGGCGGCGGAATGAGCGGCGCCGGCCGCCTCCGCAAGCCTGGGG
>JBAUOP010000155.1:0-134021 GCA_049579805.1 Acidobacteriaceae bacterium | reverse complement strand
GGATAAGATCCTGCGCGCGACTTACCTGCTGGGCGGCCGCTGTTTCTGTTTCGGGTACGACGGGAATCCGAAGCGGCGGCACAAGCGAGCGGATGCGGCCGAGTTTCTCAGGCGACCTCGGTGGTTTCGCGGTCGATGGTGCGATTCGTCATAAAGCGCTCCAGCGCCTGCATGGCACAGCCCTGACCGCACAGATGGAGCATGTCGGGATTGCGGCTCTCGGCAAAGTTCCACGGCAGCAAGGTGAAGCGCCGGCCGGGTTGTCCCTGCTCGAAGCAGGGCACGTCGCCGAGCATCAGCATCCACCAGTGGTTGGACATGCCCTTCTTCTTGCCGCAAATGTCACAGGTGAACGAAACGTCCCAGACCATGGGCTCTCCTTTGCCGGGGGTAACTCTACGGTATACCGGAAGCGGCACGCCGCGACTGCCCCTTCCGAGGGATAGCGGGATGCTCTGGACTCGGCACCGGGACCCTCGTATCGTGGGCCAGTATGGTGTGCGCGCACTGTCAGGGAACCGAGTTCCGGCTGTCGGGTCTTCGTCTTCGCGACCTGGAACATCTTGCGGTTCTGCAGTATCCGATGCGCTGCCGCTATTGCCACCACCGCACCTACGGCAGTTTTCTGCTCGCGCTGGTGCTGTACCAGACGCGGCGCCACCATTTCGGCCACGGGGAATAAGCGCCCTATTGGGGCGCCGGTCCGCGCACGATCTGCACCAGGCGGTTCGGATCGACGTCCTTCGCAAACGCCGCCTTAACGTCCGCGGCGGTGAGCGCCGAGTATTTTTTCGCGGCGAGGATCGGCTCATCCAGAGGCAGGCCGACGATGGCGCGCCCCAGAAGGCCGCCGGCGACCGCCTCTTCGCTGGATTCGCTGAGGGGAATCTGGCGCAGCAGCAGGGCCTTTGCCTGGCGCAGTTCGGCGTCGGAGACATCCTCGGTGCGCATCTGGTTCAGATCGCGAACGATGAGCGCCCGCGCCTTGGAGACGTTGGGCGGGTCGCATCCGTAGTCGACCGAATAGCTGCCGCGCGTCTTTGAGGCGTCGAAGCTCACATCCACGCTGTAGACCAGGCCGGCGACCTGGCGAAGGTCGTGGTAGAGCCGGGTCGCGTAGAATCCACCGCCCAGCACGTGATTGCCGAGTTGCAGCGGGTAGTAGTCCGGATCGAAGCGGTTGACCTCGATCTGTTCGGCGAGGGTGACGGAGTCCTGCACGGCTTCGGAATCCGCCACATTGGCAGCCGAAGGCTTGTTGGGCGGGATCGGCGGCAGGGTCGTATTGGGCTTCGGACCGGTGGCCTTCCAGCCGCCGAACCACTTTTCAATCACGGTCTTCGCCTCCTCGGGGGTGACGTCGCCAATCACGACGATGGTGGTCAGGTCGGGGCGAACCGTCGAGTCGTAATACTGCTTCACGTCCGCGAGGGTGAGCTTTGAGACAGTCGATGGGGTTGCTTCGCGCAGAATCGGATCGCCGGCCGGCAACAAGGCCATATCGAGTGCGCGCCCGGTCCGGTAGCCAGGACTCCGCATGTTCCCGGCAACGAAGCGCGCCGTCTGTTGTTGGGTGATCATGAAGGCCCGTTCCGGCAGTGCGGGGTGGAGTTCGTTGTCCGCCAGCAGCTGGACGCCGCGGGAGAAGTATTCCTTCAGGACCTGCAGAGAGAACTCAAAGCCGGCACTCTCGTTGGCGGCGATATCGTCGAGGGCCTTCTGGAAGGCAATACGGTCGAGGGTGGTGGTGCCGTAAGAATAGAGGCTGTCCAGAACGTCGCCGACGCCTTCCTGGTCCTTCGGGGTCTGCAGATCGCCATCGTGCTTCATCTCGCCCAGGACCGTGACCGTGGGGCTGGTGGTGTCGGTTCGGACGATCAGGCGGATCCCATTGGGCAGCGTGGTGTCGGAAACGGGAATGAAGGTGGAGGGCACCTGGAGCTTTTCCAGGGGTTTCGCCGCCCATTCCGGCAACTGCACGGGCTTGGTGGGAGCGACTGTGGCCTTTTCTGCGCCACCAAAGCCTTTGGCGGCCACCGGCTCTCCGGTGGGCACCGGCTTCAGCGTGGCGGTGATGGTGTTGGCATTCAGCAGATATTGTTTGGCCACGCGGTTCACATCCGCGAGGGTGACTTTGCGAATGGCGTCGATGTCCTCTTCGGGCGAGGTACGGCCTTCGGCGGCGAGGGCCTGGGACCAGACCTGCGCCAGTCCCGGAATGGAGTTGCGCTGAAACTCCGCCTGAGCCAGTTCCCCCTTTTTGGCGGCAGCGACCAGGTCCTCGGGAACGCCGTTGGCCGCATATTTGTTGACGATTTGCCGCAGCTCTTCGAGGGCGGGCGCGGCGTCCTGACCGGCAGCCAGCGCGACCACCCCGTAGCCCACGCTGGCTTTTCGGTAGGTCTCGGCCAGCCCGAACTCGGCATCGAGAGCCTTGCCGGCGGGCACCATTGCGTAGATATCCGCGCGCTGGCTGGAAAGAACGTCAGCGAGAATTTGCATGGCAGCGTAATCGGGCGAATCGCTGCCGGGCATGCGCCACGCAATGTAGGCCAAAACATAAGGCAGGTTGCTGTTGAGAGTGAAGGTCTCCGGCTTAACCGGCTGCAACTCAACTTTGGGCCGCGGCGGCAGAGGATGGCTCTTGATATTCGCGAACAGGTCCCGGATTTTGGCCAGGGTGGCGGTGGGATCCACGTCGCCGACGATGATCAGAATGGCGTTGGAGGGCGTATACCACTTGTCGGCGAATGCCTTCAGCATGGCCCCGGTTGTCTTGTCGAACGAGGGACGGGTGCCAAGAGGATCGTGGGCGTAGGGCGTCCCCGCAAACAGATCCACGTTGAGCCGATTGACAAATTTATAGGTGGGATTGGACAGGTCGCGCGAGACTTCCTGCTCGATGGCGCCGCGCTCCTGATCCCACTCCGCCTGGGAGTCGTCGATGCCGCGCATGCAGGCGGCCTGAGCCTGGAGCGCGACATCGAGATCGGCGGCGGGCAGCGTGGCATAGTACTGGGTGATGTTCTGCTGGGTATCGGCATCGTCGTCGCCGCCCAGCAACGCATAAATCGCAGCCGTCTGGTCGGCGTTCATGCCGGCGCATCCGCGGAAGGCCATGTGCTCCTGGGCGTGGGCCATGCCGGGGAAGCCTTCCGGGGTCTCATTGCCACCCACCATGAAGTTCGTCTGCACCGTGACGACGGGCGCCAGCGTATTCCGGATGATGACCACGTGCATTCCGTTGGGCAGAGTGGCGCGGGTGGCCTGCGCGTCAGCGGCACGCAAAGCCGGCGTCGCAGCCAGAGCCCAGGCGGTCATCAGAAGAACAGGCAGAACCATCGAACGCTTCAAAACAATCCTCCGGTCGAATCCTTTTTGGATGGTAGTGGAAATGGTTTGGATGGCAGCGGAAACGGCAGGCCCGGGAACGCGGAGCACGGCGTGCAGCCGAAAGGACCTGAGAATGACCGGCCCTGAGGAGATGATAAACTTGCGAGCAGACCTCTGCTGTTGTCGGGACGTGGCTCAGCCTGGTAGAGCACTCGCTTGGGGTGCGAGGGGTCGGCAGTTCAAATCTGCCCGTCCCGACCATTAACTCTCGAAATCCTTGCTTTCGCAGATCGGTGCATCGCCGGGGCATTGCAGGCGCGTGTGCCGGCAGGGTCCCTCACCTGGCGCGATTCTCCTGCGGTGAGGGCGAGCAGAGGAAATCGCGAAAACCTGCGCCCCTGCCGTGATGCGGTCTGCGTTGCCTCGCGAAAGCTCCGCAGGGAGCTGCGCGCCCATGGCCCGAAGGCCACACGCGAAAGCTCACCTTGACGGGGATGCGCCCGGCCCTGGCAAAAGATGGCCGGTTCTGACTGGTTCCGCAGCCGGATGTAGCGTCGAGCCTCGGCTTTGATGGCGTGGAAACGTGGAACCGGAGGCTGGCCCGGCGCGTATCGTTGGTTGAGGAGAGTGGGTATGCGAGTGCGCGTCCTGATGCCTGCGATGGTCCTGAGCACACTGCTGTTCGCCGTCGGTTGCCACGTTCAGGTGGATAAGGGCAAGAACGGCGAGGACAAGACAGTCCGGATCGATACGCCGTTGGGAGGCCTGCATGTGCGCACCGACCAGACCTCGGCGGTCGATCTGGGGCTGCCCGTCTATCCCGGAGCCCAGATCAATCCGGATAAGGATGGCGACAAATCCGCCGATGTTCACCTGGGGTTCGGGCAGTGGCAGATGAGCGTGCGGGTAGTCAGCTACGACACGCCGGATGCGAGCGACAAAGTGGTTGCGTTTTACAGGAACGCGATGGGCCGTTTCGGGGACGTGATCGAATGTCAGGGACACCATGCAGTGGGCAAACTCTCGACGACCAGTGAGGGCTTGAGCTGCAATGAGGAGAGCCGGGGCTCGGTGCAGGTGAACGGCCTGGACGACGACGACAGCGGCCTTACGCTGCGGGCCGGTTCGCGGCGGCACCAGCATATTTTCGCCCTCAAGCACAGCGACGAAGGCACGCGCTTTGCCCTTATCGAGTTGCAACTGCCTTCGAGCCTGGCGGAAGACTCTTCCAAAACCAGCGACTGAAGGAGCGCGCAACTGCCAGCGGCTGCTTTGTTACGGGGATTTCATTGCGCTGGGGCTCCCGCGTGCGATAGGGTCAGGATATGGAGCCTTTGTGCCATCGCTGCAGCAATCCCCTGCATGAAGGGGAGAGCTTTTGCTCGCATTGTGGCGCGCCGCAGCTGGTGGTGGACACATCGGAGCCGGTGGGTCCGCAGGCGCCTCCGCAACGGCTGGGCGGCGACACGGGACGGATTCAATGGCGCATTGGGATCACGTCCGCGTTGCTGCTGGCGATCCCCGTAGGGCTGTTATCGGCCCTGAGCGGCGGCATGAGCACGCTGCTGGTCATTGCCGGGGGCTTTGGGACGATTTTCCTCTACCGGCGGCGCACCGACGCCATGACCGACGGCCGCATGGGCTGGCGGCTGGGGGCGATTCTGGGGATAGCGGCGGCAGCCATTGCCACCGCCGCCGATGCGGTGCAGATGCTGGTGGAGCGCTATGCTCTGCATCACGCTGCTGCCATTGACGCGCAGTTCCAGAGCGTGGCCCAGCAGATGGCCGATCAGGCACTGAAAACGAACACTGAAGCGATGCAGCAGGCTCCACAGCTGGTCCATGCCTGGGCGAACTTCTGGCTCTCCGGCAATGGCCATGTGTCGATCCAGTTATTGACCGCGGCCATCGTTTCGATGGGGATGGTGCTGTTTGCGGCCACCGGGGGCGCGATCGCCGGGCGGGTTTTCGCTCCCCGGCCCGGAACCCAGCGCACGATGTAAGCGCGGCGGCGGCATGACTTTATTCAGCTGAGGAAAATGCAGCGATTCCGGCGAGGAAACCGTCTTGCGGCGCTGCGCCGCTGCCCGTATCATCGCCTTTACGCCTATGTCTGATTTGCAGACTGCTTCCACGCCAAAATTGCGCGAAAAAGGCCGCATCATGTCCGCCTCGGAGATTGAGCGGACACTGGTTCGCCTGGCCCATCAGATCATCGAGAAGAACAACGGCGCCGAGAACGTGGGCCTGGTCGGCATTCGGCGTCGCGGGGTACCCATCGCCGAGCGGCTGGCCACGCTCATCGGCGGCATCGAGAAGCATCCTGTGGACACCGGGGTCCTCGACATCAGTTTCTACCGCGACGATCTTTCCACCCGGGATGTGCGCCCCGTCGTTGTGCCGGGCTCGCTGGGCTTCGACGTCAACGGCCGCGATGTGATCCTGATCGACGACGTGCTGTACACGGGCCGGACGATTCGTGCCGCCCTCGACGCGCTGTTCGATCACGGACGGCCGCGCCGCGTGCAGCTGCTGGTGCTGATCGACCGCGGCCATCGGGAGTTGCCGATCGAAGCGACCTTTGTGGGGAGGACGGTTCCCACCTCGCAGCGGGAGATCATCGAGGTGAAGCTGCGCGAAGTGGATCAGGACGAGCAGGTCCTGCTCGTCGAGCGGGTTGAGGGGACGCCGCAAAGCTGACTGCGCAACGCAGTCGAAAGAAGAAGGGGATGGCGCAGACCAGGAAATCCTCCAGCAAGACTTCTCCGGAATCGAACAGCCCCGCATTTTTCCAGCAATCCATCCACCCGCAGTCGGCGATTTCCGCCCGCGACTTTTCGGTCGCGGAGGTCCGGCACATTCTGAAGTCCTCCGACGCTCTGGAGAAGGAAGAACCGCAGAGGAGAGCGCGCCGGCTCGCGAAACGCCGGGTCGCCCTGCTGTTCTATGAATCCAGCACGCGCACGCGTACCTCTTTTGAGCTGGCAGCCAAGGCGCTTGGCGCCGACACCACGCTGGTCAGTTCCCTTTCGTCGAGCATTGAGAAGGGCGAGTCGCTGAAGGACACCGGGATCACGCTGAAGGCGCTTGGCCCGGAGTGCATCATCCTGCGCAGCCCGTATTCCGGAGCGCCGTATCTGCTGGCGCGCGCCACTGGCCTGCCGGTGTTGAACGCCGGCGACGGCATGGCCGAGCATCCCTCGCAGGCGCTGCTCGATCTGCGGACGATTCTCCAGTTTCTCGGGATTCGTTCTTCGTCGGTGAGCGAAAAGGCGCTGCGCGGCGTGACGGTGAGCATCGTCGGCGACATTCTGCACAGCCGCGTGGCACGGTCCAATGCGCTGCTGCTGCCTCGCCTGGGGGCGAAGGTACTCTTCTGCGGCCCGCCGGCACTGCTGCCGGAAGAGGCTGCCGCGATGGGGCCGGGGCTCGCAATCGAGCGGGACTTTGAAGCGGCGCTGCGCCAGTCGCAGATCGTGATGATGCTGCGCATCCAGGCGGAACGGCTCGCGGGATTGCAGGTCGACCTCGACGACTACCGCGCACGTTATCAGGCCAATGGTGAGCGCATCGCGGCGCACGCACCGAAGGCGGCCATCCTGCATCCGGGTCCGATTATTCGCGGCATGGAGATCACCAGCGAGGTGGCCGACGGGCCGCAGTCCGCGATTGCCCGGCAGGTGCAGAACGGCGTGCCCATCCGCATGGCATTGGTGGCTCGCGCGCTCGGCGAGGGCGGCAGGAAAGGGGGACGGCGATGAAATCCATCCTTCTTCGCAGCGGACGCGTCATTGATCCGGCCACGGGTGCCGATGCCGTGCGCGATGTGCTGCTCCGCGACGGCAAGATCGGCGCCATCGAACCGAGCGGGAAGATTCGGGCAGCGGGCGCGGAGATCATCGAGGCGAAAGGGCTCATCGTCGCGCCGGGGCTGATCGATATTCACGTGCATCTGCGCGAGCCGGGCCAGGGCTATAAGGAAACCATCGCCACCGGCACCTCGGCTGCGGCCGCCGGCGGATTCACTACGGTCTGCGCGATGCCCAACACCGTTCCTGTGAATGATTCGCCGGAGATCACGCGCTGGATGCAGGCGCCGGAGCGTGGGGCTTCGATCCGCGTGTTTCCGATTGGCGCGGCAACGCGCGGCTCCATGGGCGAAGCGCTGACCGATTATGCCGCGCTGCGGGACGCGGGGGCGGTGGCTGTGACCGATGACGGTAAACCCATCCTCGGCGACGCCATTATGCTCGAAGCGCTGCGGGCTGCGGCGAAAGTGGGCCTGCCAGTGATCCAACATGCGGAAGACACGCGCCTGACCGGCGGGTGTTCGATGAATGAGGGGGCGCTGGCGTTCCGGCTGGGGCTGCGCGGTATGTCGATCGAAGCGGAGTCCGGCCTGGTGGAACGCGACATCAACCTGCTCCGGCAAGTGCCGAAGGGGCAACTACATGTTGCCCATCTTTCGACCGCGAAGGCGCTCAACGCTGTGCGGGCCGCCCGCAAGCAGGGCCTGCACGTGACCTGCGAAGTGACGCCGCACCACTTCGCGCTGACCGAGGAGCGCATCGGGCTGTACGACACGAACGCGAAGATGAACCCGCCGCTGCGCGCTGAAGCCGACCGCGCTGCCATGATCGAAGGCCTGCTCGACGGGACCATCGACGCCATTGCTACGGATCACGCCCCGCACGCCGCGCATGAAAAAGAGCAGGAATTCGACCGAGCACCGAACGGCATCACCGGACTCGAAACCGCGCTGGGCCTGGCGATGCGGGTGTTGCATGCAGAGCATGGCATGTCGCTGGCGAAGCTGCTCGCTCTGCTGAGCAGCCGGCCGGCGGAGGCGCTGGGTCTGCGAGGGCGGGGGAGTCTCGCGGTGGGCTCGGCCGCGGATGTGGTTGTATTCGATCCTGCCGAAGCGTGGACCTTCCGCGCCGCCGACTCGAAATCCAAATCGAAGAACACGCCGTTCGATGGATGGGAACTGGAGGGGCGCGTGCGCTGCACGATTGCCGGCGGAGAGATCGTCTACCGGCGCTGACGCTTCGGATCACCGGCGCTTCTTCTTCCGCAGCTGGCTTGCCTTCGGGGCTCGATACTTGCCACGTTTGGTGCTCTTCGCCGCCTGCGCTGCAGTATCTTTGCGTGCGGCCTTCGCTCGCTTCTCTTCCCGCCTCGCCTGCTTGCTTTTTGACGGGGCAGATCCCGCTCCTTTGTGCGCCGCCGGCCCTTCATCCTCGAGAATCGAGAACTGCAGGCGCTTCTCCACGGCATCGACGCGATCCAGCACCACACGCACCTGATCGCCGACGGAGAACTTGCGTCCCCAGCGGTCGCCGATGATCTGCCGCGTATTTTCGCGATACGTGTACCGATCGCCGTCGAGCGCGCCCAGGCTCTGGACCGGCACCAGCCCTTCGACAAAGAGATCGGCGAGCTCAACAAACAGGCCGTATTTCGTCGCATTGAGGATCATGCCGCGGAAGTCCTCGCCGACGCGATCGCGCATGAATTTGATCTTCTTCCAGTCGACCAGTTCGCGTTCGGCATCGGCGGCGCGGCGCTCGCTTTCGCTGGACTCCTGGGCGATGGCTGCCAATTCCGATTCCGGGATCGGTTCCCAGGGCACGGCCGCTGGCTCTTTGTGGCTGTCGGATTTGTGCGGCGCGGAGCCTGCGTGCTGCACGTCCGTCGCAAGCACCCCATGACCACCCACGCCTGCGTCCAGCAGCGCCTTCGTGATGCGATGCACGATCAGGTCGGGATAGCGGCGGATCGGCGAGGTGAAATGCGTGTAGCAGGGCGCCGCCAGAGCGAAATGGCCTTCGTTCTTCTCGCTGTATCGAGCCTGGCGCAGCGAGCGCAGCATCAGGTAGGAGAGGATGCGCTCTTCCGGCTTTCCGGCGATTTTCTCGGTCAGCTTCTGGTACATCCGCGGCGTGACGGGGATGTCTTGCGGCACCTCGTAGCCGCGTGGCGGCCGGCCCTCGCGTCCGCGCTCCTGCTGGGTCCGCTGCTCCCGGCGCTCGCTCTTCATGCGGAAGGTCCGCACCGGCAGGCTGCCGATGCCCAGCGAATAGCCGAAGGCCGCGGCGATCTCCTCGAATTCCACCACGCGTCGCGGTTCCGGCTTTTCGTGAATGCGATAGAGCGAGGGGACGCCGCGATTCTGGAGCCAGCTGGCCACGCACTCGTTGGCCGAGAGCATGAACTCCTCGATGAGGCGATGCGCCCAGTTCCGCTCCGCCCGGGTCACCGCCTTCATTGCGCCAAACTCGTCGAATTCGATGATCGGCTCCGGCAGGTCGAAGTCGATCGACCCACGGCGCTCGCGCTTGCGGTTGAGAACCTGCGCCAGCTCCCGCATTCGCTCGAACTCCGGCACCAGCGGCGCAAATTCCACACGGAGTTCCGCATCGCCGTCGAGAATTCCGTGCACCTGCGTGTAGGTCATGCGGCGCGACGAGCGGATCACGCCCTCGGTGACCTCGTAGCCGAGAATTTCGCCCTGGGGATCGATGCGCATCAGGCAGGAGAGCACCAGGCGGTCTTCATCGGGACGCAAACTGCAAATGTCTGTGGAGATCTCCTGCGGGAGCATGGGGATGGCGCGATCCGGAAAGTAGACTGACGTGCCCCGCAGCCGCGCTTCCAGATCCAGCGCCGATCCGGGGCGGACGTACTGGGCCACATCGGCAATGTGGACCTGCAGCTCCCAGGTGTCGTCGTCACTGCGGCGTACCAGCACCGCGTCGTCAAAATCCCGGGCGGTTTCGCCGTCGATGGTCACAATGGGGAGATCGCGAAAGTCGCGGCGGCGGGCCGCAATCGCCGAATCCAATCGCGCGACCGCTCTCGCCTCCGCCAGAACAGCATCGGGGAAGATCCGCGGCAGCTGATGCTTGCGGATGACCATCTCCACATCGACGCCAAAATCGTCTTCGTGGCCCAGAACCTCAAGGACGCGTCCGCGGGCGGGACGGGTCGGGGTTGGCCAGTCGGTGATCTCGACATCGACGACCTGGCCCTCCAGATCGGCGTGTTGCGCGGCCTGGACTGCGTGCGCTTCCCTGCCCAGGACTCGGTGTGGCGTGAGCGCCTCGGACTGGGTCGGCACCTCCGCGCCGGGAGGAATCACGATGGGCTGCGTCATCCGTTCGTCGGATGGAACAACGAAATGCCCGTCGCGTCCGCCGCGCGCGTAGTGGAAGATGCCGACCACGGTCGGATTGCGCCGCGTCAGCACCCGCACAACGCGCCCCGAACGCCGCTGATCGCGTTGGCCGAAGCGCGGAGGGGCCAATTCCACCAGGACCTGGTCACCCTGCATCGCGCCGGCCATTTCGCCGCGCGGGATGAATACGTCCTCTCCGATCGGCGCCGGAGCGCCCGCGGCCGCTGGATTGGGGCGGACAAAGCCGTAGCCGTCGCGGTGCAGGTCGAGGCGCCCCGCGATGAGGTTTTCCCTGCGGATACCTGACTCGCTGCGTGACGGCTTCTCTCGCTTCGGACCGTCCGAGGTCGCGGCATCGGGCCCGGGCAGCACCCAATGTTCGCCGTCAATCTGCCGCAGTTGTCGTGTCCCGGTCAGGCGGCCCAGTTGCTGGCGCAGCTCGCGCCGCTCCTGCCCGCCGCCCAGGCCCAGCTCGCGCACCAGTTGCTTGTACCCGGCGCGCCCACCGGGCAGGCGCTCTATGTGGCGCAGCAACTCGCGGTCGTTCATCTCTGATTCGATGGTACGCGAGCACTTGCGTGCGGCGTTCTCCCTTCCCGGACCGGGCTCCGGGGTCGGATCACTTCGTTGCCAGGACCGCGATCTTGTGGATCTTCGGCGGCTCGCTGAGCAGTTCCCCGGCTTTTGCCATCAATGCTTTCGCGATCTCGCCGTTCAGGTGCGCCTCGCGGCCGGCTTCATCGTTAAACGTGTCGAAGATTCCGTATCGGCCGTCGTCTTCCCGGATGGCGTACCAGGTCACGGTGCCCGATTCTTTCTTCGCCATCTCGGCGCCCTGCTTCAGGAAAGCCTCCACTTCGGCCTCTTTTCCCGGTTTCGCCTTTAAAGTGCCGTACAGCGCAAACTTCACCATTGCCTCTCCTCCTGTCACGTTCTGGAAATTGATGAAAAATCTCGTTGCCCCACTAAAGATGCGGCCAGTCCCTGCGCGGATGGGGGAAAACCGGGTTCGCCTGCAGATTCCACAAAAAGGGGATACGCAAGGGATGCCAATTTCGCCCGAAGGTGTTTAAGATGCAGGTAACGGCGGCGATTGCGCGGAGGGAGAACGAAAATCTCCAGAGGCAAGAGGGTCGGCGCTGCAGCAGTTCTGCATGGGACCCGGGCAAACGACCCGGCAGGCCAGTTTGCAGGGCGGCCATTTCACGAACAATTCCGAAGAAGGAAGGACTTTTGAACCATGTGGAAACCCAATCAGCCCGGCGGCCCCGGACCTCAAACTCCTGAACCCGCGCGTCCGGCCACACCCACGTCTCCCAGCTTTGAGGCCTCTTCACGTCCGGCGCCCGCGCCGGCGTCGCAAAACGCTGCCACTGGCGAACAAGCCACCATCGGAAAGAGCCTCGTGATTAAGGGCGAGGTCTCAGGCTCCGAGTCGCTCTACATCGACGGCAAGGTCGAGGGCGCGATCAGCCTGCCCGGCAACCGCGTGACTGTGGGCCGCAACGGCCAGGTCGCGGCCAACGTCACCGCGCGCGAGATTGTCGTGCTCGGCAAGGTCCGCGGCAATGTCACCGCCAGCGATCGCGTGGACATCCGCAGCGAGGGGTCGCTGACCGGCGACGTCACCGCCCAGCGCATCTCCATCGAAGACGGCGCCTTCTTCAAGGGCGGCATCGATATTCGCAAGCCGGGCGCGAACGAGAAGGCTTCCGAATCGAAGGCCTCCACCAACGCTGCCCAGCCGGCCGTCGCGCAGGTCTAGCTTCACCGACAAAAAAGGCTCCGGGGCGCCTTCCTGATGCAGAGAGCATTGGAGGACGCCTCGGAGCCTGTTTGCTGCGGGCGGCGCGCCGTGCTCTATCGCCCACGCCGCAGGGCGCGCTGGATCGCACCCATGCTGGCGATGCCCATCCACTGGGTCAGCCCCAGATACACCGCCGCATAGGGAATCAGGACGCAGGGGCCCACCAGCAGCGGACGATGAAACGGCAGAACCCGCTTAATGCCGAAACCGACCGCAGCCGCCAGCAGGGCCACTGCCCACTGCTTTGCGATCCGTGATCCCCCCGCAGAAACTGCGCCGATGCGCTTGTTCATGGCGTGCCGCAGCAGCGAATATTCCAGCCAACCCGCGAGCCCGGCGGAAAACGTCAGTCCCGCCGTGCCCCATCGCTGGTCGAGACCCAGCATCCGCGGCAGCGGCAGGGCGCACAGGTAGCCCAGCCCAAAGGTCAGCGTCACGCGGATCACGGCAAACTTCAGCGGCGTTCGCGTGTCGCGCAGGGCATAAAACGCGGATGAATACAGCCGCCCCGACGTGGATGCCAGCAGGCCGATGGACGCGCCGGCCAGCACCGCCCACACGAAGATCACGTCCCGGTGCTGGAAGTGCCCGGAGCGGTAGATGGTGGCTACCACTACGTCGCCGAGGACGACAAAAGCCACTGCCGAGGGAATGACGAAAAACGCAATCTGCTGTAGCCCGAACTGCAACCGTCGCCGCAGGTCGGCGGCAATCTGCTCGGCAGTGCCCAGGGCGCTCGACATCGCCGGCAGCTCGGCGGCGGAGACCGCCATACCGAACAAACTCACCGGCAGCGTGTAGAGCGTCTGTGCGTAGGCAAGGGCGGCCACGGCGCCGGTTCCCAGAAAGCTGCCCAGCCACGAATCGACATAGGCGCTGATCTGCACGACGCCACGGCTCACGAAGACGGGAAAGAAATTCCGCACCACGGTGCGCACGTGCTCGCCGCCGATCCCCAGATGCATGCGCAGCGGCCACAGGAAACGCATCACCGTCGGCACCTGGACCGCGAATTGCAGGGCGCTGCCGATCACCGATCCGATGGCCAGCAGGATCGCCAGCCGCGACTCACCGTAATGACGCCCGCCCCAGAGCAGCGTGGTGATCATGGCGATGTTCCACACCACCGGCGCCGCATAGGACAGGAAGAATTTTCGGTGGCTGTTCAGGATGCCCAGACACCACGCCGAGAACACCAGAATCGCCGCGCCGGGAAAGAGGATCTGCACGATGCGGATGGTCAGCTGGCGCTTCGCCCCGTGGAACCCCGGTGCGATGGCGTCGATCAGCCAGGGCGTGGCGAAGACGCCCGCAGCCACCAGCACTGTGGTGACGAGGAGCAACAGGGCAAAGACCGCCTCGGCCAGTTGCGAGGCTTCTTCGTGCCGGTCTTCCGCGTTGAGTCTGGCATAGACGGGGATAAATGAGGCCGAGAGGACGCCTTCACCGAAGAGGTTCTGCAGGATATTCGGAATCCGAAAGGCGGCGCGAAAGGCGTCGGCCGCGTCGGAGGCTCCGAAGTAGTGGGCGAAGACGCGGTCGCGCACCAGACCGACCAGGCGGCTGAGCAGAATGCCCGCAGCTACGGCCGAGGCGTGACTTTTCGATCCTGGGCTCTTCGGTTTCTGCTGACTGGATTGGGTGTCCAAAGCACGATTATAGGGGGCGCTGAATCCGGCTTCAGAGCGCCGCTGCGCCCAGGAACCAAGTACAGTAAGAGCGCACGTCCATGGAAAATTTTCGGCTCAAGGTCTTTCGCACGGTTGCCGACGAGGCGAGCTTTCGCCGGGCTGCGGAGCGCCTGCACCTGAGCCAGCCCGCCGTCAGCCAGCAGGTGCAGGCTCTGGAAGGCGAACTGGGCGTGGCGCTTTTCGACCGAAGCAAAGGGCGCGTGCGGCTCACCGAGGCCGGAACTGTGCTTCTGGATTTTGCGCACAAGGGGGCTCGTCTGGCCGAGCAGGCCCTGGCGGCGCTGGAAAGCACGCGCGGTGGAACGGCCGGTATGCTGCGCATCGGCGCGTCTCTCACGGTGGCGCAATATATTTTGCCGCGCCTGCTCGGGGCGTTTCGGGAGCAGCATCCGCGTGTCGCCCTGTCGGTCACCAGCGGCAACACTGAGAACATCCTGGCTGCCCTGAGCCGCGGCGAAATCGATCTCGGCATGATTGAGGGCCCAGCTTCCAGCCGGGAGGTCTTCCGGCAGCGGGTGTTTGAAGATCGTCTGGTACTGATCGTCGGCCGTAAGTATCCATGGCCGTCGAAGACGCCCGTCCCCGTGCTGGCTCTCAGGCAGGTTCCGCTGCTCATGCGCGAGCGCGGCTCGGGATCCGGCCGCGTCGTGGAGCTCGCCCTTCGTCGCGCCGGCCTGCGCCTGAAAGACCTTCACATCACTTTGACCCTCGACTCCATCGTCGCCATCGTCTCCGGCGTCGAAGCCGGCCTTGGCGCCGGCTTCGTCTCGGAGTGGGCTGTCCGGAAGGAGCTTCGCCTCGGCACGGTACGAGTTGTTCCCGTCGAGGACCTTGATATTCGCCGCGACCTGAGCCTGATCCGCCGCTTTGGCCCCATCCCCGACGGCCCGGCCGGAGCCTTCGAGCGATTTGCGCTGGCGCAGTCGCGGGTCGCCCGCCCGTCTCGATAAGCCTGGCTTATCACCCATCCAATCTTCCGTCTGGACCGTCACCGACAAGCCCGGCACGATCGATGCATGACGAAGAACCTGTTTTTCTTGGGCATCATCCTCGCCGCCAGCGGCCTTCTCTCTCCGCCGCTGGCCCTGGCGGGGGGGCTTGCCTATGGCCTTAGTGTGGCCCACGGCTATCATCTCGAAGCGCGCCGCCTCTCAAAATTCCTTCTGCAGGCCTCGGTCGTCTGCCTCGGATTCGGCATGAACCTTGGCGAGGTCATTCGGGTGGGGCGCTCCGGATTCCTCTATACCGCGCTCGGCATCACATTCGCGATGCTCCTCGGCATCGGCCTCGCCTGGATGCTGCGGGTCGGCAAGGTGCAGGGCTTTCTGATCTCCGCCGGAACCGCCATCTGCGGCGGCAGCGCCATTGCCGCGCTGGCCCCGGTAACGGCCGCCAGCGATGAGGCCGTGGCCATCTCAATGGGAACGGTCTTCGTCCTGAATTCCGTTGCCCTCTTCATCTTTCCCGTGATCGGACACGCGCTCCATCTTTCGCAGACGCAGTTCGGCCTCTGGTCCGCCCTCGCCATACATGACACCAGCTCGGTGGTGGGCGCAGCGGCGCGTTACGGGGCCGTGGCGCTCGGCATCGCCACCACGGTGAAGCTGGCCCGCGCTCTGTGGATCGTCCCGGTGTCAATAGGCACCGCGCTGGTGCGCCGCAGCCGCGCCAAAATTCATCTTCCCTGGTTCATCCTCTTCTTCTGCCTGGCCGCGGTGGCGAACAGCATCGTGCATTGGCTCCATCCGGAATACGTGCAGCTGGCTCGCCTGGGCCGGCTGGGGCTCGGCGTGACCCTCTTCCTGATCGGCACCACCATCTCCCGCGACAGCCTCCGCAAGGTCGGGGCCCGCCCGCTGCTGCAGGGCGTTCTGCTGTGGATCGTGGTGGGAACCGCGTCGCTGCTGCTGATCCTCAAAGGCTGGATCCACCTGTAACCCACGGTTCCGCGTATTATGCTTACGTTCCCGGTCGCCGCAACTTCGGGCGGTTCTGCCGGACCCGGGATCGCAACCTCTTTAGGCAGAAACGCCCGGGCCTATGATTTCGACAAGGAGAGAGGACAATGCTGATACGACAGGCAAGACTGTGCATGGTGGCTCTGCTGGCCACTGCAGTGGCCGTTCCGGTGTTCGCCCAAAGCGGCGAATCCACCTTTAAGGCGAAATGCGCGATGTGTCATGGGGCGGACGGCCTGGCCACCTCGTCTATGGCGAAAATGATGAAAATACCCTCGGTCAAGTCTCCGGATTTCAGGAAGCTGACGGAATCCGAGATGGTCGCTGCCACCACCGACGGCAAGAACAAGATGCCTGCCTACAAGGGAAAGCTGAGCGAAGCTCAGATTCGAGAGGTCGTCGCCTACATGCGCAGCCTGGAAAAATAGCCAGGCGCGTCAGCATCGGGAGGCCACAGCGACGGAGGCTGTGGCCTTTCTGCTGTCTGGGGCATGAGTCCAGGCTGCGCCTCCACAGTTTCCCTCCCAATCTCCCGATCGCGGCAGAGGCCATTTAATCGGCCAGCGGAAGTCCCCATCCTGCAGATAGAGATCAAAGGTACCCTGGCCGCGCTCCGCCGGTGCCTTTCCGGCACTTTTCGCCCTCATATACCACGAAAGTACCACGGATGACTTACCTGGGTAATTCTCCAGAGTTACCTTGCCTGCTACCTTTGCCCCATATCGGTACAGGGACTGAGCCACTCAAACCCGGCGAGCGCCGCCGCGGGGATGCGGGTCAGCAGTTCTTCCCCGAGGCCTTCCGACAACGCGAGTTCCCCCGGCGCGGGTTGCAAGAACTCCCTTTGAGGACCCGTTATGACTGTTCCGTCTTCTTCCTGCCTGTCTGTTCCTCGCTCTCTGCGAAGCCTAAAAGCCTGCGCTTTGCTGACAGCCGCGCTGCTGTTGAACGGACCCCTCGCCAACGCCCAGAACTTTACCTCCTTCGCCGCAGCACCGGTTGGAACGACAACGCCGGCGGCACAGGCTGTGACGGTGAGCCTGCAGGCGGCCGGGACAGTGAGCAAGGTGGCTGTGCTGACGATGGGCGTCCCGAACCTCGACTTTACCGAATCCGGATCCGACGCCTGCGCCGGCATCAGTTCCGGCAGCTGCACCGTCACGGTGGCATTTGCGCCGATGTTCCCGGGAGCCCGCAACGGGGCCGTGGTTCTGCTCGACGCCAGCAACAACATCCTCGGAACGGAATATCTGAGCGGCATCGGCCAGGGATCTCTGGCGGTGATGATTCCCGGGTCCATCGACACTGCCGCCGGACAAGTCGGTGAATGGACCCTGCTCAACGACGGCCATCCGGCCACCCAGGCGGATCTTTACTTGCCGACCGGCGTTGCGGTCGATGGAGCGGGCGACGTCTTCATCGCCGACTCCCACCACAATCGGGTTCGGGAAGTCTACGCATCAGGCGCGAACGCGGGCGATATTACGACGGTCGCCGGCGATGGCAGCGCCGGCTATGACGGTACCGCCACCGTCGCGACGAGTACGTCGCTGAACGTGCCGGGCGGGGTGGCCATCGATGGCGCGGGCAATCTCTACATCGCGGACACGAACAACAACGTTATCCGCGAAGTGAACCTGACCACGGGCAGCATCCGCACGGCCGCCGGCACCAGCACGCCAGGGTATACCGGCGATAACGGGGCGGCCACTTCCGCCGAGCTCAACTCGCCCGAGGGCGTCGCCGTGGACGCGGCCGGCGACCTCTATATCGCCGATACCGGCAACAATTCTGTTCGCGAAGTGAATGCTTCGACGCAGACCATCACGACCATCGCCGGGAGCCCCACCGGCGTGTCGGGTTTCTCCGGCGACGGCGGCCTGGCGACGGCGGCGACGCTGAACGCGCCGTACAGCGTGGCGCTCGATCCCGCGGGCAACCTGTACATCGCCGATTCCGACAATAATCGCGTGCGCAAGGTGGACACGACCGGCCACATCAGCACCTATGCGGGCAGCGCCAACTCAGGGTACCTGGGCGACGGCGGACCCGCGACAGCGGCGGAGCTGTATTCGCCCCTGGGCGTGGCCTGCGATCCGGCGGGTAACGTCTACATCGCCGACGCGCGCAATTATGAGGTGCGGAAAGTGAGCGCCACCGGCACCATCACGACGGTGGCCGGCAGCTATGGCAACAGCGTCTACGGCGATGGCAAGACTCCCTACACCTATGGCAACGGGCAGCCGGGCGAGAACTACACCGGCAACGGGATCGCGACCGGAGCCGGCATTTACGCTCCCTATGGAGTCGCCGTGGATGCGGCCGGCAATCTGCTGATCGCCGAGTATTTCGATCACATCATTCGCGAGGTCTTCGCGAATTCCGCGACCCAGTTCTTCAAGACAGAACTGTGGCAGAACTCGGTTAGCCCTCCGCAGAATCAGACCATCGAAAACGACGGCAATGAGCCGCTGTCGCTGACGGCATTCACACCCGATGCCAATGCCGCGGTGGATACCGCGACGTCGACTTGTACCGCCAGCGTCGCGGTGGACGGGCAGTGCACGCTTGCGGTGGAATTTGCGCCCACGAACCCGAACCCGCCCAATCCGCTGGTCGGCAACGTCGCGGTTACGGGAAATCCCGCCGACTCGCCTCTCGACATCGCCATCGTGGGGCAGTCGCTTCCGCTGAACGGCGCGATTGTGACGCTGAGTTCCAACCTGAATCCGGCGCCCTATGGACAGACCGTCACGCTGAACGTTTCTGTCACGCAGGCTCCGACTTCCAGCAAAGGCATCCCCACGGGCACCGTCACCTTTACCGATACGTTCGGCGGCGCGACGAATCCGCTGGGAACGACGCAGACGCTCAATGCGAGCGGCAACGCCAGCCTGCAGCTTTCCAATCTGGCGGTGGGCACGCATGTCATCACCGCTAACTACAGCGGCAGCACCTACTACGGCGCCTCTTCATCGAACCCGCTGTCCCAGGTCATTCAGGAACAGGTGACGGTCACCATCGCCAGTTCCAGCCCGAACGATACCTCCACCTTCGGCACAGCGGTCCTCTTCACCGCGAATGTCGCCGTCTCGGGAGGGATTACTCCCAGCGGATCGGTCTCTTTCTACAACGGAGCCACGTATCTGGGCAGCGGCGCGCTCAATGGGAGCGGGGTCGCCACGTTCAGTACAGCCGCTCTGCCGGTGGGCAGCGACCCGATTACGGCCAGCTATACCGACGTCAACAATGTGACCGGCACGTCGTCACCCCTTACGCAGATCGTGGAGCAGGCAACCACGAGCTCATTAATTTCCAGCCTGAATCCCTCGACCTACGGGACATCGGTCACCTTTACCGCGACGGTCGTGGCCAGCGGCACGGTAGCGCCCACCGGGACGGTTACTTTCTTCGATGGCGCCACCCAGATCGGAACCGGCACCCTTACCGCGAGCGGGACGACGTCGGCGATGACCTCGATCCAGACATCCACGCTTGCAGCGGGAACGCATATCCTGAGCGTCTCCTATGGCGGGGATGCGGATAACTTCAGCAGCACGTCGGCGGGGCTGACGCAGACGGTGAACATCACTTCGACGACCACCGCCCTCGGAGCCAGCGCCAACCCGGTGGTTGCGGGCAAGGCGGTGACTTTCACGGCCACGGTGATCGCCAGCAGCGGAACCGCCGCGGGGACCGTCAACTTCTATAACGGGGCAACCCTGCTGGGCAGCGGAACGCTGAATGGCGCGGGAGTGGCCAGCTATTCGACGGCCGGCCTTGCGGTCGGCACCTACTCGATCACCGCCGCTTACCAGGGGACTACAAACGACTCGGCCAGCACGTCGGCGGCGCTGTCCTTCAGCGTGATCGAGGCGACCACGGCTGTGCATCTGGTTTCGAACGACCCTTCGGTGGTGGTCACCAATCCCGTGACCTTTACTGCAACGGTCACTGGCAATGGCGCGACGCCCACCGGCACGGTCACGTTCCTGGATGGCGCGACGGCCCTGGGATCGGCGGCCCTGAACGGTAGCGGGGTGGCCGCTTACACTACTTCGTCGCTGGCGGTGGGGCAACATAACATCACCGCGTCCTATTCCGGCGATGCGAAGGACGGCGCCGTGACCTCGGCGGTTCTGGTGGAGACGGTGACGGCCTACGCCACGCAGACGAATCTGGCCACTTCGGCCACCAGCCTGAACACGGACCAGGCGCTGACTCTCCTGACGACGACGGTCTCCACCGACGGAGGCGCGGTGACCGGGACGATCACCTTCATGAACGGAACCACGTCGCTGGGCACGGCAGCCGTGGGCGCAAACGGAACGGCGACGCTGACCATTAACCCGAGCAGCGGCACCTACAACATCACGGCTCATTACAGCGGCGATGCGATCAACGCACCGTCGGTCTCCAATACGGTGACTGTCAACATAAGCCAGGCGACCGAGTTCACGATCGCGCTGAACCCGACCTCGGTCTCGATTCCGTCGGCGCAGTCGGCGGTGGTCGCCATCAATATGGCCTCGGAGAATGGGTTCAAAGACACAATGGCGCTGGGCTGCGATTCGCTGCCTTTCTCGGTCACCTGCAGCTTTGCCAGTAACGACGTGACCCTGAACGCCAACGGCACGGCCTCAGTACAGCTGACGGTGGATACCAACTCGCCTCTGGCTGGAGGCACCCAATCCAGGAACGATGGGCTGGGCAGCAACGGCGGCCTGCTGGCGGCCTGCGTCTTCCCGGGTGCGGTGCTCTTTGGATTCGGCTTCTGGCGCTTCCGCAGGAATGCCGGCGCACTGAAGGCTCTGGTGGTGGTCGCCATGCTGGCGGGAACGACCTTCCTGATGGCGGGCTGCGGCGGGTTCTCCCTGAACAGCGCCAAGCCTGGCAGTTACGTCATCCAGGTCACGGCCACAGGGACGCAAACCGGCGTCACCCACGTCGCCAATCTCACCGTCCAGGTCACGCAGTGAGCGGAGTCAGAACCATGAAAAGGTACGGGGCACTTCTCCGCTCACTGTTGTTCGCGGGGCTTCTGTTCGGGGTGCCCGCGGCGCGGGCGCAGTCGCCGGAGTCGGCGACTGGAGACTGGTCGTCACTCTGGGCGGGCGGCACGTTCAACGCAACCCGTCTGCAGTATGGGCAACATTGGCTGGAAGGCGGCGGCGTCTTCGTCGACGGCAACTTCAACTGGCGGTTTGGCGTAGAGGGCGAAGCGAACTGGGCGAATCTGAACCAGATGTCGAACACGCACGCGACAACTTATTTGATCGGGCCGCGGTACCAGATGAACGCCTTCCACGATTACCGGCTCCGGCCCTACGCGAAGTTCCTGGTCGGTGACGGAGAGTTCAACTTCCCTTACAACTACGCCCACGGCAGCTACTTCGTGCTGGCTCCTGGCGGCGGAGTCGATTACTGGCTGAAACCCCGCATCCGCATCCGCCTGGTCGATTTCGAGTATCAGTACTGGCCGGGATTCACCTACGGGTCGATGAGCAACGTGAGCGTGAGCGTCGGCGTGCGCTACCGAATCCGCTGATACCGGGCATCACAGAGGATCGACGGTGGGCGGCTGGTCTTTCTGGGGAGGAACGGGCTCTTCGGCGTGCGCCGACTCCATCGAATCGAGCGGCTGCGCGGGCATGATCTGTACGAGAGTCTGCTGTGGCGGCGGCGCCTGCTGCGCCATAGCTGCATCATGCTGGCGGGTGGCGGCGGCATCGAGATCCACCGGAACCCCGCCGGGAACGATCTCCGGATAGCCGTACTTGTGCTTCAGATCGGCCGTATAGCGAGCCATGACGAAGAGCAGCAGAAAGGAAACCAGGACAGCAAACGCTGAGCCTTCGGGACCCTGGCCGCCGCCGCTGATCCAGGCCGGACCGGCGGCATTGGTGATGAGGACTGGCGAAGCGTTCCCACTCATCGAGCCGGCGATGGGCAGACCGAAGAGGACGCCCATCACGGCGACCCAGGCAAAGTGGAATCCCCAGCTCACCCAGAGCGCGCGCGTGCGCAGAACGGCCAGCGCGAGCACCCAGCCAAGGAAGAAGGAGACCAGCATGGCGGCGGTGGTGGTTTCGGCGCCATGCGTGCGCCAGATGGCGTAAATCACGGCCATAAAGAGGGTACCGATTCCGGAACCCATCGCTTCGGTCAGGCGCTGGAAGGGATAGCCGCGGAAGACCATCTCGATGGCGAGGGTGCCGAAGGCCATGGCGACCAGGTCGAGGAAGGCGATCCAGAATTGATGGGCATTGGTAAAGGCGGTGATGACGAGACCGCCGATGAGCGCCGCGGGCAGGACGCAGGCGATGACGCCGGCCCAGGCGATGGCGGCGCCGAGGCCGAATTCGCCGAACCAGCCGGGGCGGACCACGAGGGCGGTGGCACGGGCCGGATCGAGCTTCCGCTGGCCGAGACGGCTCATGGTCCAGTAGCCGAGGCCGAGGAGGAAGACGAGGAAGATCCTGTAAAGAGGATCCTGCAAATCGCCGGAAGTAAGACCGGCGGCGGCGCGGCCGGCGATGAGGTCGGCGCAGAGAAACCAGGCGGAGGCGATGAGAAACCACCCCAGCGCGCTGAGTCGCTCGACAAAGGTCACGCGGCGGCTCCAAAGGGCGGGAATACGGACGGGATTACGTTCATCAGGATGGTTCGATGCCTGTCGGGTCAGACGGTGTAGAACTGCGCAATGTTGCGGAACTTCCTGTAACGACGTCGGAGGAGCTCGTCGAGGGGCAGCGCTGTCAGCTCCCTCAGATGCCAGCGCAGCTTTTCGGCAAGAAGCTCGGCGGCTTTTGGCGGGTCGGTATGCGCGCCGCCCTCCGGTTCGGGGACGATATCGTCGACGCAGCCGAAACCGCGCGCGTCGGCGGCGGTGGCTCTGAGGGCGACGGCGGCTTCGGCGCGCCTGGCCGCATCGCGCCACATGATGGAGGCGCCGGCTTCGGGTGAGATGACGGAATAGATTGCCGTTTCAAGGATGAGGACGCGGTCGGCGACGGCAAGGCCGAGCGCGCCGCCCGAGCCGCCTTCGCCGGTGATGACAGCGATGGTAGGCACGCGTAGCCGGGACATTTCGCGGAGATTGCGGGCAATGGCTTCGGCCTGCCCGCGCTCTTCGGCGCCGAGGCCCGGATTGGCGCCCATCAGATCGATGAAGGTGATGACGGGGCGATTGAATTTTTCGGCCAGCTTCATGGCACGGAGGGCTTTGCGATAGCCCTCGGGATCGGGCATGCCGAAGCGGCGCTGGATCTTTTCCTTCGTGGAGCGGCCTTTGAGGTTCGCGATCACCATGACTTCCTGGCCTTCAAAGCGAGCCATGCCACAGCTAATGGCGGGATCGTCCGCGAAGGCGCGATCGCCGTGAATCTCGCTGAAATCGGTGAAGATACGTTCCATAAAGGCGAGCGGATCCGGGCGTTGCGGGTGACGCGCCAGCTGGGTTTTGGTCCAGGCCGGAGGAACCGGCTCCGGCGGGAGATTCGCGGGTACCTGATCGGTCATAGAGGGAGTCAGTCCGAATTCGATTGTATGGAGGGGCGAGGGATGCGAGCAAATGGGAAGAAGCCGGGAGTCGGCAGCGGTGGCCCGCAGATGAGCGGCGTCGAAGGGAAAAGAAATGCATTTTGCGAAGTCCGCGTCTTGCTTAACTCCTTTGCCTGATGCGAGTTGCAGAACAGGAGAGACACCCCTCAGCACTATGTAACCAATTCACCACGGAGGGCACAGAGAGCACAGAGCGCATACAGACAAGAAGGCAGGCAGCGCGGCTGTGCCGATACGGCAGTGCGCACGTCCATGCCGAACGGGCATTCGCTAGAGCACTGATGTCCGGCGAAGCCCTTAGGGCGGCCCGGCCGATGCGGGCCACAGTCCTCAAGTCCGGGCGCTCTCGACCGATAACCCATGAGTGAAGCATCCATGGTTCCAGCGCGGATTGTTCTGTTTTGCGACCGTCCTGGTTGCGACAGTCCTCGGGACCTGCGGGGCCGCAGCCGGCGCACAGTCCGCCTCCGACCGGGATCTGATGAGCATGAAGCTTGAGGATCTCTCGCGGGTACAGGTGTACAGCGCCTCGCGACACCTGGAAGAAGCCAGGAAAGCGCCTGCCTCGGTTAGCATCATCACGGCCGACGACATCCGCCGGTACGGCTGGCGCACGCTGGGTGAGGCACTGCGCACGCTGCGCGGTTTCTATATTTCCGACAACCTTCAGTACACCTATCTGGGCGTTCGGGGATTTATGCGTCCCGGGGATGACAACCCGCGCATCCTGCTGCTTGTGAACGGCCATCGACTGAACGACCGGCTCTACGATACAGCGGCGATCGGGACGGAGTTCCCGCTGGATATGGACCTGATCGATCACATTGAGGTGGTACGCGGTCCCGGCTCGTCGCTGTTCGGGACCAACGCGATCTTCGGCGTGATCAACGTGATCACGCGACAGGTTCGCGAGGATGAGGCGGTTGAGGTGACGGGCGACACGGGATCGTACTGGAGCCGGACCGGACGAACCACGATTGAAGGACGGCGCGGCGCATTATCCGCCTTGCTCTCCGGCAGCGGCTTCCGCACTGCGGGAGAGCCGCAACTGTTCTTTCCAGTCTTCGCTTCCCCGGCCACCAACAACGGCTATGCCGATAACGCCGATGGCGCGCACTCCGAGCAGGCATTCGCGGACCTGCAGGAGGGCGATTTTCGTTTGCAGGGTATGCTGGCGGATCGCATCAAGCAGTTCCCCACCGGCGCTGCCGGTTCAGCTTTCAACGATCCGGCCAACCGCGACAACGATGCGCGCGGTTATCTCGATTTGAGCTTCGAGCGGCTCTATTCGTCGGGAACGCAGCTTCAGGTGCGCGGCTACTATGACGGGTACAACTACGTGGGCTCGGGCGACTACGCGAACCCGGCGTTTCCGGAGCCTGTGTCCGCATTCGTACGCGGCCGCGCCACCTGGATCGGGAGCGATGTCACGGTCACCCAGTCCGTGGGGCAGCAGAAACTGACGCTCGGCGCCAATTACGAATACTCCATTGACATCCGGCAAAGCGCGGGGATGACCGGCCAGCCGGACGCCTTCCGCTCCGATCAGTCGCCGTGGATGGCCTCCGCTTATGCAGATGCGGAGCTGAGCCTGGGACCCGACGTGATTCTGCATCTGGGCGGGCGTCTCGACGATTTCAGCGTTTTCGGGCACACCCTGAGCCCCCGGGGGGCTCTGATCTGGTCCCCCGAGGATTCGACGACGGTGAAATATATCGTCGGGCAGGCGTTTCGCACCCCTAATGCGTACGAAGAGTACTACGCCGACGGCGTCACGGTGACGACGGCGCCGCGCCCTCTGGTACCGGAGCGCATTCTCTCGAACGAGCTGGTGGTGGAGCATCACTTCTCCCCGTGGCTCTCCACGACGGCAGATGCGTACTATAACCGGCTGAAGCAGCTGATCGACCAGGTGCCCGCCGGCAGTGGGCTTCTTACTTATTTCGTGAATGACGACCAGGTTCATGCAGAGGGGCTGGAGTTTGAACTGGCGGCGGAACGGAAATCGGGTCTCGCGGCGCGGGCCAGCTACTCGGCCTCGGATGGCAGGGACGATGCGGCAGGGATTTCGATGCGGAATATGCCCCACAGCCAGGTGAAGTTCCTCGGGGCCGCTCCGCTGGGGCGCTGGGGATTCGCGAGCCTTGAAGCCATTGATGTAAGCGCCATGACGGATGGCCAGGGCACGCGCGTGCCCTCCTATCTGCTTCCCGATCTCACGTTGTCTTCGCGCCCGCTGCACGGATGGCAGTTGGCATCCAGCTGTTATGACGCTTCGGGCCGCCGCTGGTTCAGTCCGGCGGGGCCGAACGACCCGGAAGATCAGATCCCGATGGAAGGGCGGACGTGGCGTTTGCGGGTTTCTTACCGGCTCGCCGGGAGAGAACCTTGAAATGCTCTTCTGCTGCGCGATGGGCACTTTTCGCGGGACTGACCGCAGCGCTGTGCGGACCCCCGTCCTTTGCCCTGGCCCAGACGCGCGATGAGCGCGTGGTGCGCGCTGCCTATGTTTACAACCTGCTGCAGTACGTCGACTGGCCGCAACAGAAATCCGATTTGGTCATCTGCTTCGAAGGAGATCCGGCGACTGGAGAGATTCTTCGGACGCTTCTGAACGGGCGAACCAGCAGTGGGCGCCCGATTCGTGTCGCGTTGTTCCCGCCGAGTCAGGAACTCCAGAATTGCAGCATTCTCTACCAGAGCGACGACTCCACCGGTGAGGCCCACCGGGCCCTCGACAGCATTCGCGGCAGAACCATTCTCACGGTGGGAGAATCGGACCCCTTTGCACGCGAGGGCGGCATGGTGGCCCTGGTGAATACCGGAGATCACATCCGGATCGAGGTGAATCTGGACGCGACCCAGCGGGCCGGCATCCGCATCAGCTCGCGTGTGCTGAATCTGGCGACCATCGTACACTCCGCAGAGAACGGCGGGCACTGATGCGACTCCCGGGCAACAGCAGCTTCGCTCACAGAGTGATCGTGCTGGCGCTTGTCACCAGCGGCATCGTCTCCATCACTCTGATGGCGGCATTCCTTGGTTACGATTCCGTCAGCGCGCGGGAGCAGATGCAGAACCGCCTCACCTCCCTGGCCGATATCGTTGGCCAGAACTCAGCGGCCGCTCTGGTCTTCGACGATCAGGCGGCCGCTGTTGAAGTGCTGCAGGCGCTGCGAGCGGAAACCTCCATTGTTGCGGCCTGCCTTTACCGGCCCAACGGTCAGTTGTTCGCTCAATATGGACGGCAGGATGGAATACGCGACTGCCCTGGGAACATGCAGGATGAGCCGGGCCGCGAGCCCGGTTTTCTTCGCGTGAGGCGAACCATCGCACGTCAGGGGGACCTGGCGGGAACCCTGTTTCTGCAGTCGGATCTGCAGGAGATCGAGCAGCGCTGGCAGCATCTGCTCAAGGTAACTGGGTGGCTGCTCGTTGTAGCGCTGGTTGTGGGCGGAGTGGCTGGTTCGCTGCTCCAGCGGCGCGTCTCCGGGCCGGTCCTGGCACTGGCCACCGCTATGCAGCGGGTGACCGACGGCCACGACTTTTCGGCCCGCGTCGAGCCACGGGGTTGCGACGAGATTGCGAGGCTGGGAGCGGGATTCAACTCCATGCTGCAGGAACTGGAGCGGCAGGCCGCCGAAACGAGAGCGTTCGCAGCCCAACTGGAGCATCAGGCGTTCAACGACGACCTCACCGGGCTGCCCAACCGACGCCTGCTGTCCGATCGGCTGCAGCACGCGCTCGCGGTGGCCTACCGGCACCAGCTTCAGGTCGCGCTGGTCTATGTCGATCTGGATGGATTCAAGCTCGTCAATGACAGTCTCGGTCATGGTATTGGCGATCTGCTCCTGCGTCAGGTCGCCACCCGCGTGCAGTCCCGGGTTCGCCAGTCCGATACCCTGGCGCGCCTCGGCGGCGATGAATTTGCCGTGGTGGTGAGCGGGGCGGGCGCGGCGAACGATGCCGCTCAGGTGTCAACAGCTCTGCTCGATGTACTCACACCTCCCTTTTTCATTCAGGACCACGAGATCGCCATCGGCGCCAGCATCGGGATCAGCCTCTTTCCGGAAAACGGGGCGACACCGGCGCTCTTGCTGCAGCAGGCCGACAGCGCCATGTATGAGGCCAAAAAGCTGGGGAAGAATCGCATGGTCTATTTCTCTCCGGAACTCGGCGCTTCTCTGCGTGAGCGGCAGCATCTGGAGACGCAGCTGCGCAGCGCTCTGACGAATGGCGAGATCGTCGTCTGGTACCAACCCGAATTCGATGTCGTTTCGCGGCGGCTTGTCCGGTTTGAGGCGCTGGCGCGCTGGCGGCATCCGGTTCTGGGCATGATCTCGCCTGGCAAATTCATCCCTATCGCGGAAGAGACCGGGCTGATCGTTCCTCTGGGGAAACTGGTGATGGAGGCCGCCTGCCGGGAGGCGATGCGCTGGCAGTCGGCGGGGCGGGAAGCCGTCCAGGTGGCCGTGAACGTTTCCAGCCTGCAGCTGACGCGAGACAACTTCGTCGAAGAGGTGAGCGCGATCCTGGAGAAAACCGGCTTGCCGGCTCGACTGCTGCAAATCGAACTCACAGAGTCCGTCATGCTCAGCGGAGCGCAGAGCGCGGCGGTGACCATGCATCGCATTGCCGACCTCGGCGTGAGCCTCGCCATCGACGATTTCGGCACCGGGTATTCCTGCCTCAGCTATCTGCCGCAACTGCCCTTCGACGCCCTGAAGATTGACCGCTCTTTTGTCAGCGAGCTGGGCACACGCCCGGAGACGGAGGCGCTGGTGCACTCCCTGGTGATCCTGGCGCACAAGCTTGGCATGCGGGTGATCGCCGAAGGAATTGAGACGGAGGAACAACTGCAGAGGATTGCCGAGATCGGCACCAATGAAGTTCAGGGATACCTGATGGGCAAACCGACTCCCGCGCCGCTGGACTTCCTCGCCGCCCATCTGACGGCTCGCGAGCGCATTGAACCGAGCGCCCGCCCGAGCGGCGCCCTGCGGCTGGAGGAGCTTCCCGCGCTGTCCTGATCGCTCTATTCGGGAACGTGCCAGCCCGCGCCCGCGTTGGCCAGGATCTTCTGGCCCGTTGGCGAACTGCCCAGCGATTGCGCCAGCTCCGGAAACGCCTTCTCCACGGCCTCCGACCTGGCCCAAACCGGTACTTCATGCATGGTGTATTGAAACCTTACCGTGGTCTCGGTGAAGCCGTCGCGCGGTCCTGGAGGCGTGAAGCTCGCAATGCCGGTCACTTCGCGATGACCGTAGCAGAATCGCGGGCCGTACCGGTTGCCTGCCGCATTCAGCGTGTATCTCTCCACATGGATCGTCAGATCCTTGAGGCGTGTCATCAGTCCGGCGTCGGTAAGCGCGTCCAGCTGCTTCTCGTCCTGCTTCGCCGTGGGGCCGGGCGCCACCTCGTACGGGAACGCGTGTCCCTGGGGGAAGAGGCACTCATTGTGATTGTCGTACCAGGAATTCAGGGCCTTGATGAAATTGGCGTCGGTTGGCTTGTTGGCTGTTGAGCAGCCGCAGACGGCGGCCAGAAAGACGCAGGCTGCAATCCACTGCGTGGATTTCACTTTCATTCGCATTTCCCCTTGCCGCTCGTTCCTGGGTCGAGCGCCGATCCGCAGCAACAGCATCTGAGAAGCAGAAAGCGCGTGAAGAGCAGCCTCAGTGCCTGCTGCATTTTACCCATCCGAGGCTGTTGTGCGCGGTTTCTGCATCTGACTATCGACACTTGAAAATGAGTTCGAGACCCACGCATGGATCGCACGTTATTACCTGGAAAGCCATACCCCCTGGGGGCTACCCCCACCTCCAAAGGCACGAACTTCGCTCTCTTCTCTGAACATGCCACGGGGGTTTCCGTGTGTTTCTTCGACGAAGCCGGCCATCAGACGGACTGCGTCGCCCTGCGCGAACGCACTGCCTTCGTTTGGCATGGACTGGTCCGTGGGATCAGGCCGGGCGAGCGCTATGGCTACCGCGTTGAGGGCCCGTGGCAGCCCGAGGATGGCCATCGCTTCAACCCCAGCAAACTCCTGGTGGATCCCTACGCGAAGGCGCTCACCGGGAACGTTGACTGGAAGGCGCCCATCTTCCCGTATGACACGAAGACGGGCAACGACCTCACCCGCGACGATCGCGACTCGGCCGCCGGCGTGCCGAAATCGATCGTCATCGACTCGGGCTTCGACTGGGGCGACGATTGCCCGCCGGAGACTCCTCTGGCGGACTCCGTGATTTATGAGGTGCACGTGCGCGGCTTCTCCAAACTGAATGAAGCGGTCCCGGAGCCATTTCGCGGCACTTATGCGGGGCTGGCCTGCGAGCCCAGCATCCAGTACCTGAAGCAACTCGGCGTCACCGCGGTCGAGCTGCTCCCCGTGCACCATTTCATCGACGAAGGTCACCTGATTGATCGCGGTCTCCGCGATTACTGGGGCTACAACACGCTTAGTTACTTTGCGCCGATGGCGCGGTACAGTTCCTGCGGCGATACCGGCCAGCAGGTTATCGAGTTCAAGGAGATGGTGAAGGCGCTCCATAAGGCGGGCATCGAGGTGATCCTCGATGTCGTTTACAACCACACCTGCGAAGGCAATCGCATGGGGCCGATGCTTTCCATGAAAGGCATCGACAACACCACTTATTACCGGCAGGTGCAGGATGAACCCCGCTACTACATGGATTACACGGGCACCGGCAACACGCTGAATGTGATGAACCCGCAGGTTCTGAAGCTGGTGATGGATTCTCTGCGTTACTGGGTGACCGAAATGCACGTCGACGGCTTCCGCTTCGATCTGGCCAGTACGCTGGCGCGCGAGCTGCACGCGGTTTCCAAACTTTCCAGCTTCTTCGACACCATCCACCAGGACCCGACCGTCTCCGATGTCAAGCTCATCGCCGAGCCCTGGGACGTCGGCGAGGGCGGCTACCAGGTCGGCAACTTTCCCGTGCTGTGGGCCGAATGGAATGGCCGATACCGCGATACGGTCCGCCGCTTCTGGAAGGGCGACAGCGGACTGCTTTCCGACTTCGCCTATCGCCTGACCGGCTCTTCCGATCTCTATCAGATGGATGGCCGCAAGCCCTACGCCTCGATTAACTTCGTCACCGCGCATGACGGCTTCACGCTGTGCGATCTGGTGAGTTACAACCAGAAGCACAACGAAGCCAACGGCGAGAATAACCGCGACGGATCCGATAACAACGACTCCTGGAACATGGGCATCGAAGGTCCCTCCGACGATCCGGCCATCAACACGCTGCGCGAACGCCAGATACGCAACTTTCTGGCGACCCTGATCCTTTCCCAGGGCGTGCCCATGCTGTGCGGCGGCGATGAAATGGCCCGATCGCAGAAAGGCAATAACAACGCCTACTGCCAGGACAACGAGCTGACATGGTTCAACTGGAAGCTCACGCCCTCGCAGCAGCGCCTGGTGGAGTTCACACAAAACCTGATTCACCTGCGCCGCGAACATCCGAATCTTCACCGGCGCAAGTTTTTTCAGGATCGCGTCATCCGGGGTTCCCTGGTGCGCGATATCGCCTGGTACAACACCGACGGTCATGAACTCGCCGATGAGTCCTGGAGCACCGCCTGGAACCGCGCTCTGGCACTGCTGCTAAACGGCAAGACGCTCGCCATCAGCGATGAAGATGGGCGTCCGATCGTCGATGACAGCTTCCTGCTTCTGGTGAATGCTGCCGCCGAAGGCGTCGAGTTCACGCTGCCCGTGACACCCGCAGGTACCCGCTGGACTCAGATTTTGGATACCGAGAACATCGAAGATCCCTTTGCCCCCGTCGAGAACGGCGCAAAGGTGATCGTGGGCGGCCGCGCGCTGCGTGTCTTCCGCGACAACAAAGCATGAAACGTCTTCCGACCATTCCAGCTTTGTGACTCGTGCGGCTGCGGCATAAGATCGAAGCTGGATGCCTCCTTCGAGTACTGCTCCCCGCGTTCGCTTCGCACCGTCGCCCACGGGCTTTCTGCACGTGGGGAATGCCCGCACGGCGCTCTATAACTGGCTGTTTGCGCGCCACAGCGGCGGCGTCTTCCTTCTCCGCATCGAAGACACGGATATCGACCGCAGCGAGGTGCGCCATGAGCTGCAGCTGATGGAGGATCTGCAGTGGCTCGGTCTGGACTGGGATGAAGGCCCCGGCGTCGAAGGCCCACATGCACCCTATCGCCAGTCGGAGCGGCTCGGCATCTACAGCGAGCACACGGATCGGCTGCTCGCCGAGGGTAAGGCATATCGCTGTTTCTGTACGCCCGAACAGTTGGAAGCCGAACGGCAGGAGGCCGCTGCGGCGCATCGCCCGCAGGTCTATTCGGGGCGCTGTCGCGCCACGCCGGCTTCAGAATCGGCTGCGCGGGCTGCGGCCGGTGAGCCGTTTGCCGTGCGCCTGCGCATTCCCGATCACCCACTGCGCTTTCACGATCTGGTGCGCGGCACCGTCGAGTTTCCGAATGAAACGGTGAGCGATCCCATCCTTGTCCGCTCCTCGGGCATGCCCGTCTACAACTACGTCGTAACTCTTGATGACGCGCTCATGGAGATCACGCACGTCATCCGCGGGGACGATCACATTTCGAACACACCCAAGCAGGTCGCCATCTACGAGGCCTTTGGCTGGACGCCGCCGGAGTTTGCGCATCTCTCCACGATTCTCGGCAGCGATCGCGAGCGCCTCTCGAAGCGGCACGGCGCCACCTCAGTGGCCAGCTTCCGCGAGATGGGTATTCTGCCGGAAGCACTCGTGAACTACCTGGCGCTGCTGGGCTGGGGCGCGGCAGGGGGCACGCGCGAACTTTTCTCGCTCGAAGAACTGGTCCGGGAGTTTCGCCTCGAGCGCGTCACCGCCTCGCCCGCCGTCTTCGACTGGGAAAAGCTGCACTGGCTGAATCGGCACTATCTCAAGACCGCCGATCCTGAGCGGATTGCCGAGCTCGCCTGGCCGCACTTCGTCATCAGCGGATTCCTGCCCGCAACTGAAGCCGCATCGCCCGCAGTGAACGCCTGGTTCGCCCAGCTGCTGGCTCTGTTCCTGCCTGCTGTGAATCAACTGGATGAGCTGCCCGCGAAAGCCGGACTCGTCTTTCATTTCGATCCTGCTGCGGCGCGCGCCAACGAGGGGAACGCCGCGATCCTGGCGATCGCATCCTCACAAACGGTTCTCGCCGCCTTCGCGGCGCGCGTTCGGGCGCATGCGGGAACCGTCACGCCGGAACAATTCAAAACCTGGATGAACGAGGTGAAGGCCGAAACCGGCGCGAAGGGAAAAGACCTCTTTCATCCGGTCCGCATCGCCCTCACGGGCAGCCACTCCGGTCCCGAGTTCGACAAGCTGATCCCAATCATCGAGGAAGGCAGCCGGCTCGATCTGCCCGTGCACGTTCCCAGCGTGCGTGAACGGCTGGAGCAGTTTCTGGGCGGTACGGGATGAAGACCGTTCTCTGGATCAACGAGGCGCAGCCTTCGCAGCTGGCCATCGTGTTGCGCCCGCGTGGCGGCAGGGAACTCACAGCGGACCTGCAGGTGGTCCGGGATGCTGGCGTCCACGTCCTGGTATCGCTGCTTACAGCGGAAGACAACGAGGATCTCGGGCTAGCCGACGAAGGCAGGATCGCCGAGCAGCTCGGCATTCGGTTCATTTCGTATCCCATTATGGACCGCGAGATTCCGGCCGACCTCGCCCGCTTTCGCCAGCGGGTCCGGGATCTGCGGGATTGCGTTCGCAGCGGACTCCGCATTGGCGCGCACTGTCGCGGCTGCATTGGGAGGGCCACCGTGCTGCTCGCCTCGGTGATGATCGCGCTGGGCTGGGACGGTGAAAAGGCGCTTCGGGTCATCGAGCGGGCGCGCGGATTCCCGGTTCCCGACACGGCCGCCCAACTGGAGTGGATCCTGAATTTCGAGCCGTAATCGTGACCGTCGATCTCTCTTTCCCGCATGTCTGGCAAGCGCAGATCCTGCGCGAGCGGCCGCTCATCCTGCCCTCGCGCCAGTTCACCTATCCGCGCCAGGCGGAGGAGATCGAGCGCGGGGCGCTGGAAGCGATGGTCCGGCCGGCCGGCGCCGCACCGTTCCTCGCGACCTTTGCTCTGGGATTCGCGGATGCAGCCGCCCCCACCGGACTCTGGAGTTGCCCCGTGGAAGACGAGCTTTGCGCCGTCGCCGGTGGTTACGCCTATGTGATCGATACGCGGCAACCCGAGCGATTCACCCACATCGCCTTCCGCCCCGTGCTCGAGGTACGACCGGTGCCGGAGCATCGGCTTCTGCTCTTTGCGGGACACCACGCACTGCTGGCCTGGGGTCCGCACGGACAGGCGTGGGAATCGCCGCGGCTCTCTTCCGAGGGGCTGCGCTTCGACCGGATCAGCGGCGATCATCTGCACGGCTTTGGATGGGATCTCCTGACGGATCGCGAATTCCCCTTTACCCTCGATCTCCGGACCGGCGAGCGCATCGATGATCCTGCCGGTTGAGTCTTCCTGCTTCATCCCGGGGACAGCGAGTAGAAGCTCAGGGCCGCATCTCCCTGCTTCAGGACGCGGTACCGGACAAGCGCACCGTAATGAGACTGCAGGTCCCGCCGCTTCTCATGCTCCGCAATGACCGCCGCGCCCGGACTCAGGAGCGCGGCGCACTCGCCGCCGAGCCGATCCAGCGCCGCCCCGTACTCATCCACTTCGCGCCAGGGCGGATCCAGAAAGACGAGGTCGGCCTGCCGCCCCACCTCCACGAGGCGGCGCAAAGCTGCGGCCACACTGCTCGCTTCCAGAGCGTAGCCGCCGCGGATGCCGAGCGAGGCCAGATTGGCGCGGATGGCGCGAAGAGCCGGCTCCGCCTGTTCGACGAAGATGGCTTCGCGGGCACCGCGGCTGAGCGCCTCGATCCCCACGGCGCCCGATCCGGCATAGAGATCGAGAAAGATTGCGCTCTCGATCTTCGGCGCCAGCACATTGAACAACGTTTCGCGTAATCGATCGCTGGTCGGCCGCGTGTCCAGACCTTTCGGGGCATTCAGGATCCGCGACCGGTGTTGCCCTGCGATCACTCTCATGGGTCCGCTCCAAAAATCTGGCCAAAGCCGGCCGAACCTCTACAATAAAGCCGGGAGATTCGCTAACCGAAATGCGCGGATGGTCATTGCCTCTGGGACGCTGGTTTGGAGTGCATTTGCGCATTCACTATTTCTTTCTTCTGCTTCTCCTCTTCTGCGTTCTTTCCACCAATTTTTCCGGCGTCGCCGACTGGCGCGGCGTGGCGCTCTGGTTCCTGCTCTTCGGCGCTGTTTTGGGGCGCGAAGCCGCACGTGCGATGACCGCCGCCTGGCATGGCCTGGCCGTCCGCAGCGTGCTCCTGCTGCCCATTGGCGGACTCTTCTCCTATGCCACCCCGGAGATGGCGGAGCACGCCAACGAAGGCGCATCGCTGTGGGCGCTTGCCATTGCCGGCCCCGCTTGCAATCTTCTTTTTGCCGGGGTCATTGCAGCGCTCATCAAGGGAGCATCTTCCCAGGTGCCCATTGCGGTTCTGCCGATCGTCACGCCCAACCATCTGATTCGCTCCATCGTCTGGCTCAACGTCGCAGTGGCCGTCATCAACTTCATTCCCGCTTATCCGCTGGATGCCGGACGCCTGGTGCGCAGCGGATTCTCCCGCGCTCGCGGGGTCGCACAGGCCACACGGGCTGCCTCCAGTCTCGGCCAGATGCTGGGGATCGGAGCGGTTGTTGCCGGGTTGGCGCTGCTCGCCATCCCCAACACCCGTCTCGCCGCCGGTGTCAGCCCCTGGCTCATCATGGGCGGATTCTTCGTTTTTATCGGCGCCCAGCTGGAAGACCAGGGCGTGCTCTTCCAGTCGGTGGTGGAAACCGTGCGTATGCGCGACGTGATGCTCACCGATTTCGACACGCTTTCCCCCTCGGATACTCTTTCTGACGCCCTCTACAAGGCGATTCACAGCCTGCAGGACGACTTCCCGGTGGTTCGTGGCGCCAGTCTGGTCGGCGTCGTCTCTCGCCAGGGAATCATCCAGGCGCTGCGTCACGGCGGCAACGGCTACATCCAGGCCATCATGTCCCGCGCCTACCAGGTGGCCCAGCCCGACGACTCCCTCGGCGCTCTCATTCGCCGTATCGGAAGCGGGCGGCTCTCACTGATCCCGGTCGCCGAGAGCGGGCGCATTGTCGGCATCGTCACCTGGCAGAACCTCAGCAGCAGCATGGGGCTGCTGGCCGAGTACCGCCGCCTGGAACGCAACGAAGACTAAGGTGACCGACGAACCGCTCGCGCCCGGCCTCTACCTCGTCTCCACGCCTATCGGCAATCTTGAAGACATCACCCTGCGCGCGCTCCGCGTGCTCCGATCCGTCGACCGCATCGCCTGCGAGGACACTCGCCAGACCCGCAAGCTTCTGGACCGCTACGGCATCGGCACGCCAACGATCAGCAGCCATGAACACAACGAAGCCGCCCGCAGCCGCCCGCTCGTTGAGGAACTACAGGCCGGTGCGCGGATCGCCGTCGTCTCCGATGCCGGCACGCCGGGCATCTCCGATCCCGGCATGGTGCTGGCCGCTGCGGCCATGGCTGCCGGCATCGCCGTCTTTCCGATTCCCGGCCCCAGCGCGGTGCTCGCGGCGCTGGTCGGCTCCGGCCTCAATACAGAAACGTTCTTTTTCTTTGGGTTTCTGCCGTCAAAGGCGGGAGCCAGGCGGACGGCCCTGGAGGGTTTAGCAGCATCGATCCGTCAACCGGCCACCATCGTTTTCTACGAGGCTCCCCACCGCATCGCCGAGATGCTCGCGGATGTCGAGGCGGTCTGGGGCGCACAATGCCGCGTTGCCATGGCGAGGGAGCTGACGAAAATCCACGAAGAGTTCCTGCGCGGAACGGTTGCCGATATCCGAAAGCAGATTGCCGAACGTGAATCCCTGCGCGGCGAGATGGTTCTGCTGGTGGAAGCGACCCCGGCCACATCCGCTTCGGCTGGTGCAGCCACCGGCCTCCTGGCGCGCCTGGCCGAATTGGAGAAGTCGGAAAGTCTCCCGGAAAAAGATGCCCTCAAGCGCATCGCCCGTGAACGCGGCGTCTCCAAAAGCGAACTCTGGCGTGAACTGCAGCGCGAGCGCGCGGCCCGTGGCAGGTAGGCGGACATCCATCTAAGCACCTGGCACTACTACGCCCGAGCGGCGCACCCAATGTCCGCCCTGCTTCTCCAGATAGACCCAGGTCCCCGTCGCGCACAAGTGTGCGCACCAGTCGTTCATGTAGACCAGCGCCGCTCGATGCTTTGTGTCGAAATACACTTCACTGAACAAGGTGATTCCCGGGTATCCGGCCCATTGCGCCCGCGCCTGCGAGGACACCTGAGGTCCGCTTTTCGCAGCCCGAAACGCGGCGACCTGCTGGGGCGAGAGCAGAGAAAAATCATGGTCCAGATGAAAAGGCGGCCTGGTCAGCTCAATCCGAAGAGATTTATTCGCCTCATAATCCTGCACCGCCTCCTCGAAACCACGCGGATTCTCCGGGGGCGGCTTGAGCTGCGTTTGTGGCGCCACGGCTGGATTCCGATCGCCTTCATTCATCGTGATCTCGGCGATCGCCCAGTGCGCATTCAGTTCGGGAGCCATCCGCGCGAATACCTCGCCGGGCATCAGCTCGGAATAAATGGCGTAGGAATCATCCGCGCGGTCAGCCGGCATCGGGACCGCTCCCTCGGGTCCCGTGGGCGCAGAGGTTCGTGGATGGGGGATCGCCTGCGGGCTGGCAGTGAAAGCCCCGGCCATGAACAGCGGCAGGACAAGCGCCGGCATCACCGGCCGAAGACGCAATCGCATGTCTGCATAGACGCAGACCAGCCGAATCCCGTTCCGGCGGCTTCTCTCTTTATTTCCGCTCGCGGGCGGTCTCGGGGAGCCCCTGCGGACGGTCCCATGCCGGGATGGGCCGCTTGTTCGGGGGCAAATCCCGTCCCCTGACGCGGTCGTAGAGATAGGCGTCGCTCACGGTGCCCAGCGCTTCGTTATAGAGGGTGATCGAACCCGCCGCCTCTTTGAGTTCCTCCACGAACCGGTGCAGGGTTTGCAACCGCTCCGCGGTCGCCGGAATTTCGGCCTTGCTCGTCCGGAAGAATTTCTGGAAACCGCGATCCACCAGGTGAGCGATTTCCCCACCGATCACCGGCCCGGGGCGCACCACCATCCGCAACCCCGCCTCGTTGTCCGCCTTTTCGAGCACAATCGCGCATCCATCTTTGCTGATGCTCCGCTGATTGGCGGTTGCCGGTACATCCTGAACGTCGAACTGAAGACGGCGCAGTTCGCTGAGAACCTCATCCCACGTGCGGCGGTGCGGCTTCTTGAGCATGGCTGACAATTCTCCGGTTCCTGGGGAGGCCGCTACACTGAAATCAGCGGGTGCTCCCTGCTTTCAGGGTCGCATAATGCATCCCTGCGCCGCAATGGAGGCCCGCACCCGTCGGTAACGGTGAAAGTGACCGTTCGGCCCGGCACGGCCGGCCGGCGAGCGCTTTCGGGAGGAACCGTGCTCCGGATGAGCCAGCAGATTTACGACGCGATCCGCCAGCATGGCGAGGAGACGTATCCGCACGAGTGCTGCGGCGTCCTGTTCGGCCACTTCTCATCGGAAGAAAGCACCCCTGTAAATCAGGTGGAAGACGCCGTCCGCGCCACCAACACGCGCACCGACTCCGCGCACAATCGCTACCAAATTGCTCCACAGGAGCTGGTGCGGATCCAGCGCTCCAGTCGCGAGCGCGGCCTCGACATCGTCGGCTTCTACCACTCGCATCCCGACCACCCGGCGCAGTGGTCGCCCACCGACCTCGAGGAAGCGCACTGGATCGGCTGCAGCTACGTGATCACCGCGGTCGAAAAGGGCGCCGCCCGGCAGACAAATTCGTTTCGATTGACCGGCGCGGCCGAGGAAGGGAAGGCTTTTGAGCAGGAAACCATCGAAGTCACCGGACAGCTCGACCCAGGGCTGGAGCCAGCCGGGAAGGAAGAGATTTTCTGAGGAATTGCGGCACAATAGGAGCGATGAGCCTTCTCCGGGCTATTCCGTTCGCGGCTGTCTGCACCATGGCGCGACGCCCGTCGTGCCCCTGGCCGTCTTTCGCGTCTTATCTGCGTCTTTCATTGAGGAATCCAGGACCATGAGAATCGAGATCCCCGCCTCTCTCCGCGTCTACACGGGCAATCTTCCCAGCGTCACGGTGCAAGCCGATACTGTTTCTCAGGCCATCTCTGCGCTCTTCGCTCAATACCCGGAGTTCCGGAAGCACCTTTACACACCCGAGGGCACGCTGCGCGCCTTCGTCAACCTGTATCTCAATGATCAGGACGTCCGTTATCTGCCGGAACGCGAGGAAACCGAGGCAGGGGAATCGGATACGCTCTCCATCATTCCTTCGATCGCCGGCGGGGGCGCGCTGCACAGTTGACCGCGGGCTGGATACCGGATCGTGAGCGGCTAAAATAAAGGCGAGGCCCCAGCATGGCAACTGTCACCCAACCCGCTGCTCTGCCGCCGCTGTCCGGCGAGGAAATGGCCCGCTACGCTCGTCACCTCATCCTGCCCGAGGTGGGTCCCGAGGGGCAGCAGAAGCTCAAAGCCGCCAAAGTCCTGTGCGTGGGCACCGGAGGACTCGGCTCGCCGCTCGCCTTCTATCTGGCCGCAGCCGGCATCGGCACTCTCGGGCTGGTCGATTTCGACGTTGTCGATGCCAGCAATCTCCAGCGCCAGATTCTTCACAGCACCAAAGATGTTGGGCGGCCGAAGCTCGACTCCGCTGCCGAGAAGCTCCAGGCGCTGAATCCGTTCATGACCATCGTCAAGCACGAGACGATGCTGACCAGCAGGAACGCGCTGGAGATCATCCGGCAGTATGACGTGGTCGCCGACGGCACCGACAACTTCCCGACCCGCTATCTTGTCAACGACGCCTGCGTGCTCACCGGCAAGCCCAATGCCTACGGATCTATCTTCCGTTTCGAGGGCCAGGCCAGCGTCTTCGCCACCCAGGATGGCCCCTGCTACCGGTGCCTGTATCCGGAGCCGCCGCCGCCGGGACTCGTTCCTTCCTGCGCCGAAGGCGGCGTGCTGGGCATTCTTCCCGGCCTTGTGGGCGTGATCCAGGCGACCGAAGTGATTAAGCTTGTCCTCGGCAAGGGCGAGCCGCTTATCGGCCGTCTGCTGCTCGTCAACTCTCTCGAAATGCGTTTCCGAGAACTTAAACTTCGCAAAAACCCCGATTGCCCGGTCTGCGGCACGCATCCTACGGTGACCGAGCTAATCGACTACCAGCAGTTCTGTGGCATCGTCCCGGAACAGAGAGCGCCCACCATGCAGAATGGCATTCCCCAGATGTCGGTGAAGGAACTCAAGCAGCGGCTCGACCGGGGCGATAAGCTTTGCGTCCTCGACGTCCGCGAGCCCTGGGAGTACCAGGTCGCGAACATTGGCGGCCAACTCATTCCGCTCAATGATCTGCCCAGACGCGTTGCCGAGCTCAATCCGGACCAGGAAATCGTAGTCCAGTGCAAGTCGGGGGGACGCAGCCAGCGCGCCGCCGAATTCCTGAGCCGCAACGGCTTCGAGAAGGTCCACAATCTGGCTGGCGGCATCCTGGCCTGGTCCAGTGAGATCGACCCCACGGTTTCGCGTTACTGACGGTCTGTGAACCGGCAAATTCCCTGACTTCCGTCAATCGCCATCCGGCGTGGCGCTCGATTCGATCGGGCCGCCGCTGCGCCGCCTCACTTCACATGTCAATCCCCCGTTGGTCTTTTTCCAGCCCTGTCAAATGACCTTTGCCACCGTTCAGGCGCCTGAGTATACTCCGGGTGCCTGGCAAAGCCGATCGATTTGAGCTGCTCGCGCCCAGTCTTCCGGTGGCCAGTGCTGGTCGTTGGGGGCCTCGATGGATTTATTTGCGCTTCGTATCCTGTTTGTCATCTTCTTCTGCGTTGCCTGCTGGTTTTTCCGTCCGTTCGGCGTCAATCCCTGGGCCGCCGCCGGTGGCGGTGCCGCAGCCGCCGCACTCATGATTCTCTTTGAGTTGCGGGTGCGCGCGCTCTCGCTCCGCCGGCTGATTGGCGCGGTCATCGGCAGCCTGACTGGGATTGCCGGCGCCTTCCTGTTCGCGCTGGTTCTCCGCAACGCCCTTCCCGACCCCCGCACGCGCGACCTGCTCCAGATCGCGGTGCTTCTGCTGATGACCTATATCGGCCTGGTGGTCGGCGCCAGCAAAGGTGACTTACTCAACCTCGCAGCGCTCGGGGGTCTCTTCTCCGGAGAGCGGCCCGGCAAGCGGAGTACCAAGGTGATTGACACCAGCGCCATCATCGACGGCCGTATCGCCGATATCGCCGAAACCGGCTTTCTCGAAGGCGCCCTCATCATCCCGGAATTCGTGCTGCGCGAACTGCAGATGGTGGCCGACTCCTCCGATTCTTCCAAACGCCAGCGCGGGCGCCGCGGTCTTGACGTGCTGCAGCGTATGCGCGGCAATCAGCAGATCACCATTCAGATCGCCGAGGAAGACTACCCTCATATCCGCGAAGTGGACCTGAAGCTCATTGAACTGGCGCGCAACCTTGAAGCCAAGATCGTCACCAACGATTTCAACCTGAACAAGGTCGCGCAGGTCCGCGGCGTCGCCGTGCTCAATATCAATGACCTCGCCAACTCCCTGCGTCCCGTGGTTCTCCCCGGCGAAAAGATGCGCATCCTGGTCATGAAAGAAGGCAAGGAGTACGACCAGGGCGTCGGCTATCTCGACGATGGAACCATGGTGGTGGTGGACCATGCGCGCCGCCTCATCGGCCGGTCGATCGAAATCACGGTCACCTCGGTCCTGCAGACCGCCTCCGGGAAGATGATCTTCGGGCGCATCGAGGAAGCGCCGCGCCCGCAGACCGTTGCCGTGGTGGAAGTCTCCAGTTCATAGGTTTCCTGGGCCGGCAGTGCAGGATTACGCAAGTCTTACATTCCCCGAAACGGGAGTGCGACTATGGTCAAAGCTGGAGGTCTGTTCCCATGTCGACCCTCGCTGGAGTGCCCGCCGCCACTGCCCGCGCTGACTCCGAGGCCCTCGCGCAGACGCGTTCCGCAAAGCTGAATCTCATCTTCGCCGTCACCCTGACCCTGTTTCATCTCGGCGCCATCGCCGCCCTCTTCTTCTTCAGCTGGAGCGCGCTCCTTGTGTTTGCCGTGCTCTGGGTTCTCGGACAAAATGTCGGCATTGCTATGAGCTACCACCGCCAGCTCACGCATCGCGGCTTCGTCACGCCCAAATGGGTTGAGTACGCCATGGCTCTGTGTGCGACGCTGGCTCTGCAGGGGGGGCCGATCTACTGGGTCGCGGTCCATCGCATGCACCACCAGCTCACCGACCGTCCTGGCGATCCTCACTCGCCACGCGACGGCAAATGGTGGTCGCATATGGGCTGGATCCTCCACGGATCCCTGCGCAACCGCAATCCTTTGCTGACGCGCTACGTCCCTGACCTCGCCTTCGACCCGTTTTACCGCTGGCTCAGCCGCTGGCATTGGGTGCCGCTCACCGTTGTTGGCATCGGACTGTTTCTGATCGGCGGCTGGTCCTGGTTTCTGTGGGGCGTTTTTCTGCGCATCACCCTCGGCCTGCACGCCACCTGGCTGGTGAACTCCGCCACCCACATGTGGGGCAGCCGCCGCTTTGCGACCCACGACGATTCCCGCAACAACTGGTGGGTCGCCCTGCTCACCGGCGGAGAGGGCTGGCACAACAACCACCACGCCCACCCCGTCTCGGCCACCCACGGGATGGCCTGGTACGAGCTCGACTTTAACTACTGGGGTATTCGCGCTCTTGGTTGGCTGGGACTGGCCAGGAAGATTAAAGTCCTCAGCCCCGATGGCGGCCCGGCCCGCATTCTTTACCCATAGCCGCGCCCAATTCCAAAGCATGCCTCACGATTGGTTCACCGCGTCACCGCACCCGCACGGACTCCGTCGGACCGGGGCGCAACCGGCAACGCTTCCGCGCCGCCTGATCCAGCCGCTACAATCAGGCCAGAACCCTGCAACGCTCTATGACAACTCCTCTGGAAACGAATCTGACCGCCACGCTGCGCAATGCCGCCCGCGAGGCGGGTCTTACCGTCCTCTCGGCCGACACGGGAGCGGACATCAACGGCCATCCCACCACCCGTTTTCGCCTGGGCTCATCTCCGGACGCGCCCCTTGATCGCTCCCTGCTGCTGGAACTGAGCGAGACTTTCGATTTTCATCAACCCGAATTGCTGCCGGAGATGACTACCCATCTCCGCGAAGCCGCCCAGCGCCTCCGTAATCCCCGTCCCGATGCCTACGTTACTCTGGCCGGACTTCCCGTCACCTTCAGCCACTTCGGCTGGCCCTTTCACCGCTCGAGCTCCGGCGCCGACACCTACATCGTTCACGGCACGGTCCATCTGGAAAACGGCACGCAGTCGCCGCTCCACGCTCTGGTTTCTGCCAGCATGACCGTCACCTTTGCCGAAATCGTCCCCGCCCCCGAGCAGCCCTACGCTGAGACGTTCATCTACAACGCCGTCCGCAAGACGCTCGACCGCGGGCAGCTCGAGTTGCTCAAGAGCGGCAACCGCCAGCCTGTTCCGGTCACGACCCGCTACTACAGCCGGTGGCAGAAGAAGTTCTTCTTCACCGATACCGACGACCGCAGCCGCATGGATTTTCTCGCTCTTAAGGTGTACTGGCTCTCCGGCGTGCTGGGTAGCAGCGGACCAGTCTGGATTCCAGACCCACGCGATGCGCAGTATCTCAATACCACCCCTGAGGATCTCTCCCGCATGGCTGCCGATCTCGCCCGCCAGGGAATGATTGGACTCGATGGCGAGTACGCCTCCGCCACGCCCGCTCTGCTCGGGCGCTCGGAAGAATACCGCGCGAGACTCGACTCCGCCCTCGCGGCCACGCGTCCCACCTTCAACGAGGAGATGCGCGCCGGCCACACCAATATGTAGGCGGGACGTGGCCCATGAGCGCTTCAGACCGCTGCGCGAGCCCACGCCCCGGCCTCTGTTTCCTGGCGTCTGGTAGCTGTTACACCCACGCGCACAGCAGCCGCCCGGCTCGTCCGTGCAGCCGCTGTTCCTGCGTGGGCTGGCCGAACCACCTCTCGCGGATCGCCGCCCCATCCAGGTCTTCGATCGCCGTAAAGCCCATGCCGCGCAGATCGCCTGCCAGTTGCTGCGGGTCGAGAAAGAGGCGGAAGGGTTCGCCGGCCCGCGCCACCCGTTCCGCCAGCCGATCGAAGGCCATTTGCTCTCGCTCGTTCATGAGCTCGCGCGGAATCGAGTAGTCGAACACCACGCCGCTGCCCTGCGGACGGCCGGAGACGAAGCCGAGCGTCGCATACGCCGCCTCCCGCGTCAGATACGGCACCACGCCCAGCCACGAGAAGAACGCCGGCTCGTCTTTGCGGAAACCAGCGGCGGCCAGCCCGTGCGCCAGGGTGTCGCTCTCGAAATCCACCGGCGCAAACCGCACGGATTCGGGAACCGCGATGCCGCCCTCAGCTAACCGCTCACGCTTCCAGGCCTGCGTCGCCGGATGGTCCACCTCGAATACCTGCAGCCCCGCATGCGGATTCCTGTAGGGAAAGGTGTCCAGGCCGGCGCCCAGCACCACGGCCTGCCGGATCCCCTGGGCCGCCGCGCGTGCAATTTCCTCTTCCGCAAAGCGGCTGCGCACCGCGACAAACGCCCGTAAACCTCGCGCCCACGGATTCTGGTTCTCTTCTTCAATGCCGGTACGGATGCGATCCCGCGCCTCTCCGCTCAGGATGGCCCACGCCAGCGGATCCGGGAAGATCACCGGCTCATCCCACAACTGATGCGCAGCGCGGCGCATGGCGACACGTTCGGCGGTGCCGCTGCGGCGGCCTTCGATCATGCGTGAAGATCCTCTGGCTCAGTGCTGCTGCATGGCCCCGGGGGCCTGCGGCTGGGCATAGTAGCCCTTTTCCGTGCGGATTGTCATTCCCGGTTTGTCAACTTTCACCTGCAGGTCGTGCCACGTATCCGGTTTGTCCGCGCGTTGCGGATCGAAGGTGATCGTATACCAGGCGGACGCGTCGTCCGCGCACGTCGCGATTTCGCCCGCCACATCGTTGCTGCCGAGAAGGACGCGCCCACCGCTGTTCTGCGCCAACACCTGCAGGGCCAGATCGCCCGGTTGTGCCTGGCCCGGCCGCTTCACCGGTTGCAGATAGCTCTGCCAGATGAACTCGTAGAGATTGCCGGCATCGTTGGTTCCCCGCGGATCGACCATGTACAGCGTCATGTCCGCGTTCTGCATAGCCGCCGCATACGCGACAATCATGCTGAAGAACGTGCGCTGTTGCTTGTCGCTGACGATCACATTGGGATTGTCAAACGACCACCACCCCGGGCTGATCCACACCACCAGCTTTCTGCCTCGGGCATGCGCCAGATAGTTGGTCAACGAACTGAGGCCCCGCAGAGAAATATCCAGGCGGTCTGTGCCGCCGTAGAACCCGCCCGAACGGCCCAGAGCCCGCAACTCGCCATTCTTCTTGTGCAACACATCGGCCAGCGCGTTTCCATCGGTTGAAACCGTCGTCAGCAGGCTCAGACCGGTATCGGTCAGCACAAAGATTCCCATCGGCACCGCAAGATGACCGCCATCCCTGTGCAGAAAATTTTCGATTTGCTCCCGCTCGATGCTGACGCTGTCGAACCCCGTATTCACTTCGTCGATCAGAAGGAAGACGGCTTCCGGTGCAGTGCTCTGCTGGGACCCATCGTGGGCGGCAAAGGAGCGGATTTCCGTGGGCTGGCGGTCATCCAGGAGCGTAAAGTCGCTTTTCTGCAGACCTCGAATCGGATGTCCCGCCTTGTCCGTTACGACTACGTCGAGGGTGATCGGCCCTGACGATGGCGTCGCTGCCTCCGGCAAGGGCACCTTCGGCGTGGGCATCGGCTTTTGCGCAACGGCAGAAGCCGCAAGGCAGACAGCAACAAGACCCAACGAACTCATTCGCACTTTTTTTCTCCGAACCAACACTATAGGCTCGATTTCTTTATGTCTGACGGGCAGCATCGGCGACAGGACCCATCTATAGTTGCGGTTGTGGCGTCGAAGTGTTGGGTGAAGTCGGCGCTGCGGTTGCGTTCGGTTGCGTCCCCGAGGAAGAACCGGATGTTCCCTGGCCGCGGGCCGGTGTGTTCCCGGAACCGTTTCCCGGTGCCGTTGCCGTCTTCGCGTCCGGGGACGACGACGCCGTCCCCGATGGCCCCGCGGAGCCTTGCGGTTCACTGTTGTTCTGCGGCTTTGAGTCCGTCTGCGGCGGATTCTGCTTCTGCGAGTTCGCCCCGCCCTGCGGATGGGTCTGCGCAGGCGGCTGCGCCGCATTCACCGGCGGTTGCGCCTCGCTCCCAGGCGGCGTCTTCTGGGGAGCGGCCTCGGTCCCCGGACTCGGCGATCCCGCCTGCCCGGTCGCACCCGGCGCCGGCGGCACTTCGCCCGCGTGATACGCTGCGCGCGCCCCATGCCGGTCTGCTTCTCCCGGGGGTGGCGGCAATTGCTCCGCCGCCAGCATCACCTCGTTTACCACGCTGGGGTCGTCCCGCAGCTTCAGATAGAGCTGCCCGCCTTCCGGCCGGGGCACCGGCAGAATATAGCCCGGAAAGCCATCCGGCACCTGCACCGGATTCGCAAACGCGGGATCGCTCGCCACTGCGTCCACCAGGAACAGATTCGAACCACTCAGCCGGCACTGTTCCGCATCGTCGGCCGGGCACTTCAGATCGCGCAGCTCGGGGAGCCGCACCAGCGTAGCCAGCGGTTGCCAGTCCCCTTCGGCGCCGTTCTCCACCACGCGGAACTTCAGCGGCCCGAAGGCCGAAGAGCCGAACGCCTTCGCCGGGTCCAGAGTCGCCAGCGCCACCGTCGAGTTCTCCAGAGTCATCCCGCCGTTATCCAGGCTGAGCGTCGTCGAAAAAGCCTCATCGGCCGTCGCGACCTCAATTTTTTCGTTCCGCGAGAAGCGCGCCGGCGATTGCGCACGCACCGAGAAGCGCAGCCTGGCATCCTGCGGGAGTTCGTCCTGATTCGCCAGCTGAATATTGCTGTCCGCGCTGGAGGCCGATGCCTGCACGCTCTTACCGATCAGCTCCACGCCCGGCCGGGGCGCGCCCACCGCCACGTTCACCGGGAGCATCCGGCCGTCGGTCAGCGTCACCTGCGCGTCGCCTGTCACGCCCTGCTTCAGGTTCGCGGCCGCCTTCGCGTCCTTTGCCACCATGGGCAGTTCATCGCTGGCCATCGTTGGATCGATCTTTCCCGGCAGGAAGGTCACACCCTTCAGCGTGAGGCTGGCCACATCCTCCAGATGACTGCCTTTCAGAACGCCCTGCGCATCGCCGGCATGCAGATCGAAGCTCTCCAGGTGTCCGGCCTGGGCAAAGGCCCGCAGCGGAATCGTCTGCGCGGTCACCGTGCCAAACTGCTTCACTTCGAGTTCCAGCGGTCCCGGATGCGTTTCCTTCAGCGGTACCTTCACCGCGACCTGGTCCGGACCCGTCGCCGTCCAGTCCGCCTTCAGTTCCTTGCCCGCCGAATCCTTCACCAGAATCGTGTCCACGCAACTGGCGTCGTCGGCGGAGAGATGGATGGTGTCCTCGCGCCCGACAATCAGCGCCTCGCGATCGGCAGCCGCCAGCTGCCAGTGCTGCGCGTGCGTGTTCTGCAGCCGAAACGCCGGCCCGTCGTATTTCTCGAATCCCCAGTAGCCGTGCAGCGACGCAACGATCACATTCGGGAAGTCGCTCGCACTCAGGTCCTTCGCCTCCAGCACCAGACCGCCCATTTCCGCGTCCGGCCGCACCACCTCATCCGCCATCTTGCCGCTCTTCGTCTTGAGGCGCAGCGTCATCTCGTGCGCGTAGCCGGTGGAAAACACCAGGGGCGCGCCGTCCACCGCCAGCACCAGGGAGTTCTTCTCCGCGCAGTAGTTCTGCTTCGAATCCACCGGATGAAGGGGCGGCGGCTGGGCGGCCTCTACCGCGGGCAGCGCTGTCACCAGCACCGACTTCGGGTTGTGGAACGACGGCGGCGTGTTCAGCATCAGAGACATCTGATCGGCGCTCTCCGTCGCCAGCGCCGGAATGTACTGGTACTGCGCCGTGTGGAACGTGTCCAGAATTCGCGCCATGTCCATGACCGACCCGATGTACGGGCTGTAATAGCCATAGCTGGCCTGCGGCGTGTAGCTCAGCTGCGCCGCCAGATCGCTCACCGGTCCCGAGGTCAGAGACTCTACAATCGACGCGCTGTGCCCGTCGCTCAGGATCATCTCATCCTGCCCCTGGGTCAGGCACGCTGCCTGCAACTCCGGCATCCGGTCGAGGCATTTGTCGTCAATCTTCATGCCCAGACTGCGCGCCAGCAGCGGTGCGGATTCCTTCAGCTTCGTCGGATTCTCGTTACTTAGCTGCCTCACCGCCGTCAGATACGTATCCAGCCGCGACCGGTCCAGCATCGCCTGGTTCAGGTCCTGCGAAGCCCGAACAAACGAGCCGGGCCGCCCCCGCACCGCACCGACCAGCGTCTTGAAATCCCCACCGGTCTCCGGCGCCAAAAACACCACAACCTGCTGCGCGCCCTGCGGCACTGTCACCGTGAGTGCTTTGCCTTCTTCCTTCCGGTCCCAGGTCTCCTGCCGGAAGAACCAGTTCTCCGGAGGCGGGTTCGTCGACCCACGAAGAAACGCTGTCACCAGCAGGTAGTGCGCCGACTGCCCCGGCGGCAGGTCCGCGCGGATCGACAATCGGTCCCCCGCTGCCAGATTCGGCACTTCCGCGATGGGCAGCATCTTGCCCGCCCGCGTTACCTTCACTTCGAGCTTCGGGCCGACCAGATCGAACGGCGCTGCATCAGCCAGCGCCGGCACAGTCACCGCCGCACACACGACCACCGCCAACAGGGTTCGAAACATACGAATTGCCATATCAGTAATCATTTTAGGCTGCGATTTCGGCCAAACAAGGTGCAAAAATTCAGGTGCCTCCTGGCGGACACGATTCTGGTTCAAAGGTTGTGGATGAACTGAAAAACGCGACGATCATGCTCCCGCTGCCGTGTGTTTCTCATGGATTATCAAGGAGTTACTGCTGAATAATTCTCTTCTTCGCCAGTCATCTGTTTCAGCAGAACGCCCGTCCGCGTCAGGCCCAGACCTGCGGGAACATCGGCTTCTCTTCGCTGTCGTCCTTCAGCCCCACGCCAGTGAACCCCATTCGTCGCGCCTCACCCAGCAGATACAGGACTCGCCGCGCCGCTTTGGCGTACGACAACCCCTCCGGGCGTATGTTCGAAATGCAATTCCGTTCCGCATCCGTGCGTCCCACCTGCGGTGCCCACGTCAGATACACCGCCAGGCTGTCGGGCGAGCTCAGCCCGGGACGCTCCCCGATGAGCACGGCCACCGCCTCGGCGCCCAACCCGGCGCTCACCGCATCGCCCAGAGCCACACGCGCCCGGCTGGCCACAATCACGGTGACGTTTTCCAGAAGAACAGCATTCAGTTCCCGCATCGCCCTTAGCAGCAGGATTGCATGCCGAGCCGCTGCCAGCGCGGAAAGCCCGTCCGCGATCATGATCGCCAACGAGGAGGGCTCACGCCTGGCCGCGCGTATCCGGTCTTCGCTTTCCACATCGAGCATCCTGCCAAGATCCGGCCGCAGCAAATAATCCTCGCCATCCCGAGCCTGGCTGCTCACCATCACCGGCTCCCCGAAGCCCTCGGCCCGCACCTCCTCCCTGAGCGCCTCCGCGTCCAGCCTCCTGTGCACCGCGTCGCGGGCCTGCGCGTGGGCAAGATCAAAAGCCAGCAGAGCCCGGGTGGGGAGGCTGCTCCCGGCACGTCCCAGACCGATCCGCGCCGGCGTCAGCGCCCGCAGCCGCGCCCAAACATCATCGGATTCCGTCAGCTCAGCCACTCGCCACCTGCCAGCAGCAGCCTGCGTTCCGCTCCGCCGCCCACTAAGTTACCGTCGCCGTCACAAATGCCCATCCGCTCCAGCCACGCCTCGAACTCCGGCGCGCGCCGCAGGCCCAGCACGGTCCGCGCGTAAAGCGCATCGTGAAACGACGTGCTCTGGTAGTTCAGCATCACGTCATCGGCGCCGGGCACGCCCATGACGAAGTTCACGCCCGCAACCGCCAGCAACGTCAGCAGAGTGTCCATATCGTCCTGATCCGCTTCCGCATGGTTTGTATAGCAGACGTCGCACCCCATCGGCAGTCCCAGCAGCTTGCCGCAAAAGTGATCCTCCAGACCCGCGCGCACAATCTGCCTGCCGTTGAAGAGATACTCGGGACCGATAAAGCCCACCACGGTGTTCACCAGCAGCGGCTGGAATTGCCGTGCCACCGCATAGGCCCGGGCCTCGCAGGTCTGCTGATCGACGCCTGCGTGCGCGCCCGCCGAAAGTGCGCTCCCCTGCCCCGTCTCGAAATACATCACGTTGTCCCCAAGGCTGCCGCGCCGTAGTTCCAGAGCCGCCGCCCGCGCCTCGGCCAGAAGCGACAGGCTCACCCCGAAGCTGCGGTTCGTCGCCTCCGTTCCCCCGATGGACTGAAATACCAGATCCACTGGTGCGCCGCGTTCCATCGCGCGCAGTGTATTCGTCACATGCGCCAGCACACATGTTTGCGTCGGCATCTCGTATCGCTCGCGAAACGCGTTCATCATCTCCAGCAGCCGCAACGCCGCGGCCAGACTGTCAGAGGCCGGATTCACACCGATCACCGCATCGCCGCAGCCATACAGCAGCCCCTCCAGCATCGACGCGGCAATACCCCGCACATCGTCCGTGGGATGATTGGGCTGCAACCGCACCGACAATCGCCCCGGCAAGCCCAGCGTGTTGCGAAAGCGCGTGACCACCCGGCACTTCTGCGCTGCGAGAATCAGGTCCTGATTGCGCATCAGTTTGGAGACAGCCGCAGCCATCTCCGGGGTGATGCCCGGCGCTGTACGCCGCAGCAACTGCGTATCCGTCCGGTCCTCCAGCAGCCACTCGCGGAACGCACCCACCGTCAGCCCCGCAATGGGGCCGAACGCCTCGCGATCGTGCGTATCCACGATCAGGCGCGTCACTTCGTCCTGCTCGTACGGGATCAGCAGCTCTTCCAGAAAGCGCGTCAGCGGAACTTCGGCCAGCGCCATCCTGGCCAGCGCACGCTCTTCTTCGCTCTCGGCAGCGATACGCGCGAGCGCATCTCCGGATCGCGCAGGCGACGCCTTCGCCAGCAGCACCTTCAGATCGGCAAAGCTGTGCGTACGCCCCTGAATTGTGATGGAATACGCCATCGGCGCCTCACCGAGACAATAGCATCGTTCCCCTTTCGCCCACGTGTGCGTCCCCGATCGCCGGAGTCTCCGCCTGCCCTGGGAGAAATGGCGCCCGGCTGGAAGAGATTGTCCCGCTGGTTTTGATTCGCACTGCGCGATCACCGACAATCAAGGGCAATGACCAGCGACCCGCAGGCGCCAGTCCTGGCTCCCGGCAGGATCTACCCGATCCTCTATCCCATCCTCGACGCGGACCTTGTCCTCCGCGATGCACCGCCGGGGTCGTTCGCCCGCCGGACACGGCTCAATCGTCTTGCCCGGGAACTGGCCGAGGTCGGCGTCACCCTTCTGCAGTACCGCAACAAGCGCGATCCTGACGACATCTTCCTCGAAGACGCTCTCATCCTCCGCGAAGCTGCACCTTCGATCCGGCTCATCCTGAATGATCGTGCCGCGCTCGTTCCTGCCGCGCGCGCCTCCGGCGTCCACGTCGGCCAAAGCGACACGTCGCCTGCTCAGGTCCGCGCTCTGCTCGGCCCGCACGTTCACGTGGGCCTGTCCACCAACACCGACGAAGAAGTCCTCGCCGCCGACCGTGAGCCGGTCGATGCCATCGCCATCGGCCCGGTCTTCGCCACCAGCTCAAAGTCTGACACCGACCCGGTCGTCGGCCTCGAGGGCGTCCGCCGCGCCCGCTCGCTCACGCGCAAGCCACTCATCGCCATCGGCGGCATTTCCCTCGCCAACGCCCCCGCCGTTCTGGCCGCCGGCGCTGACTCCCTCGCGGTCATCAGGGCCGTCTTTGGCGCGGGCCGTTCTCCCGGCGAGGCCGCGCGGGCCTTTCTTTCCATTTCCAAGTGAAGCCTCTTTGAAGTAGAACTGTTAGACACGTGAGTTCCCGTCCCGCCCCAGCGCCGCCCAACGCTCCAGTTCCTTCCTCCGTTCCGCCGCGGCCCGGACTCGTCCCCACGCTCGGACTCTTCAGCGCCACGGCCATTGTCGTCGGCTCCATGATCGGCTCCGGCATCTTCATCGTGCCCGCCGAAATCGGCCGCGATGTCGGCTCGCCCGCCCTGCTCATCGGCGCCTGGCTCGTCACCGCCGTCATGACCATCATTGGCGCCCTCAGCTACGGCGAACTCGCCGCCATGATGCCCAACGCCGGCGGCCAGTACATCTATCTGCGCGAGGCCCTCGGCCGCATCTGGGGCTTCCTCTTCGGCTGGACCCTGTTCCTCGTCATCCAGACCGGCACCATCGCCGCCGTCGCCGTCGCCTTCGGCAAGTTCCTCGGCGTCTTCTTTCCGTCGGTCTCCTCAACCAACTGGATCTGGCACATCGCCCACGTTCCCGCCTGGCGCGTCGGGCCGATGGTTCTCGGCAACATGGATATTGGCCTTAGCACCGCCAACCTCGCCGGTGTCGTCATCATCCTGCTGCTCGCCGTCATCAACCTCTTCGGGGTGAAGCTGGGCGCGCTGGTCCAGAACGTCTTCACCACCGCCAAAACTGCGGCCCTCCTCGGCCTCGTCGCCTTCGGACTCCTCCTCGGCAGCAACGCCGCCGCCATTCGGGCCAACTTCGGCGCCAACTTCTGGCGCAACGCCGGTTGGCACACCCTGCATCCCCTCCAGGTCGGGGTCGGCGGGCCCATCGCCATGGTCGGCCTGCTCACCATCCTCGCCGTCGTCCAGACCGGCTCCCTTTTCTCCGCCGACGCCTGGAACAACGTCACCTACACTGCCGGCGAGGTGAAGAACCCTCGGCGCAATCTGCCTCTCTCGCTGATCCTCGGCACCGGCCTCGTTCTGCTCCTCTATATCCTGTCGAATTTCGCGTATCTGCTGGCGCTCCCCCTCCACGGCGATCCACACGGGGCCAGCCTCACCGCCCGCGGCATCCAGTACGCCACGGATGACCGCGTGGCGACCGCCGCGCTCCAGATGATCTTCCACCGGGCCGGTGCGTACCTGATGGCCGGCGCTATCCTCATCTCCACCTTCGGCTGCGCCAATGGACTCACCCTCGCCGGGGCGCGCGTCTACTACGCCATGAGCCGCGACGGCCTCTTCTTCAAGGCGGCCGGCAGGCTGCACCCGCGCTGGCATACCCCCGTCGCGGCCCTGATCGTGCAGGCTGTGTGGACCTGCGTGCTCTGCCTCTCCGGTTCCTACTCCCAGCTCCTCGACTACATCATCTGCACGGAACTCATCTTCTACATCCTCACCATCGCCAGCCTTTTCGTGCTGCGTGTTAAACGCCCCCATGCCGAGCGCCCTTACCGTGCCCTCGGCTATCCTGTGTTGCCCGCCGTCTATATAGTGATGGCCGCGTGGATTTGTGTCGTACTATTGCGCTATAAACCCCAATACACATGGCCGGGCCTGGTAATCGTGCTCCTCGGCGTACCGGTCTTCGCCGTGTGGTCCCGCAGGACCACTCCCGCATCGTCGGATATTTCCGGAGGAACGCCCGAGAATGGCTAAGCTTTTTGCGACTAAACCCCTTTCCTCCTGCCACGAGGAGGCAAGCGCCGAAGGCGAGAATACCCTCAGGCGCTCGCTCGGGCCCATCAATCTGGTCACTCTCGGCATCGGCGCCATCATCGGAGCGGGCATCTTCGTGCTCACCGGCACCGCGGCCGCCCAGTTCGCCGGCCCTGCCATCGTGCTTTCCTTCGTGGTTGCCGGAATCGGATGCGTTTTCGCCGGACTCTGCTACGCCGAGTTCGCCTCTATGATCCCCATCGCCGGCTCCGCCTACACTTACGGCTACACAACGCTGGGCGAGCTTACGGCCTGGATCATCGGCTGGGCGCTCTGCCTGGAATATGCTTTCGGCGCGGCGACCGTCGCAGTCGGGTGGAGCGGCTACGCGAGCAGCCTGCTTGGTTATTTCGGAGTGCACATCCCGTTCAATCCCACGCCGTCGCTGGCTCTCACGCTCTTCGGACACCCCTTCCACGCCAAAGTCGACATCTTCGCCCTTTGCGCCATCATCGTGGTCACAACGATCCTCGTGGTCGGCGTAAAGGAATCCGCCAATTTCAACAGCGCCGCCGTCATGATCAAGGTTTCCGTCGTGCTCTTCTTCATCGGCATTGCGACGATGTTTGCCTTCGGCCACTGGCACCACATGATGCTCAACTGGCATCCCTTCATCCCTAAGAACCGCGGCCACTTCGGGGAATACGGCTGGTCCGGCATCATGCGTGGCGGCAGCGTTGTTTTCTTTGCCTACATTGGATTCGACGCCGTCTCCACGGCCGCTCAGGAGGCCCGCAACCCGCAAAAAGATCTGCCCTTCGGCATCCTCGGCTCGCTCATTATCTGCACCATCCTCTACATCATCGTCAGCGGACTTCTCACCGGCCTCAAGCCGTATACCAGCCTCAACACTCCGGCCCCCGTCGCCGACGGCGCCGCCGCCATCGGAGCCACCTGGGGCGTCTGCCTCATCGATCTCGGAGCCATCGCCGGCCTCGCCTCCGTCATGCTCGTCATGATCCTCGGCCAGACCCGCGTCCTCTACACCATGGCCCACGACGGCCTGCTGCCCAAGTGGGTCGGCTCCATCCACCCGCGCTTCCGCACCCCCTGGCTGGTCACCATCGCCGTTGGCGTCCTCGTTGCCTTCCTGGCGGCCTTCTTCAACATCAACTTCCTCGGCGAGCTCGTCAGCCTTGGAACCCTTCTCGCCTTCACCATCGTCTGCCTCGGCGTCTGGGTTATGCGCAAAAAGCAGCCGAACGTCGTCCGTCCCTTCCGCACTCCCTGGGTTCCGTTCGTCCCCATCATGGGCATGATCATCGCGCTCTCCCTGATGGTCTCCTCCGATACGCCCGCCAAGATCGGCTTCTTAAGCTGGCTGATCGTTGGCCTGTTCATCTACTTCGGCTATTCCATCCGCCACAGCAAGGTGCAGGCGATGCAGGCCGGAACTCCGGCGAGCATCCCCCAGGAACGCTGATCGGAGTCATTTCCGCTTCAGGCGGAACGAGCCGTTACCACCGATCGTCCGGCAAACAGGTTGTAGAGCCAGCCGAGGATCAGGCCTCCGCCTGCCCCATCCGCCAGGCCCCATGCAGTCCCCACCAGCGCGTCGCCGAAGCTGCGCGCTCCGTGGAACCCCGGATAAATCGAGCTGGCAAACTCCAGGAACGCTGTTCCATAGGCAGGCACCGCCAAATGAACCAGCCCGGCAAAGGCGATCCCTCCGCCCCAGATCAGCGCAAGAGCCATTGCAAACGCTTTGACCGAAATCCGCATAGTGTTCCCCCCTTCCGGCAGACGGAGCAAAGAACCGGAGCGGATTGCGGCCACCGTTTCTGCAACCTCTGCCGAACGCAGTCTAATCCCGGTCACCCGCCGGCGCGTCACTCAGAAAGTTAACCCGCCCGAAACAACAGTCCACCCGTCCCCCTCCCGTACAATGACCCCGTGGACTACCTCTTCACGCCCTGGCGCTACACCTACGTCACCGAACTCGACAAGAAAAAGCGCCAGGGAATCCCCGAGGAACTCAGCGCCTGGCCTGGAGACAGGTGCTGCGTCTTCTGCAACATGATCACCGCCGTGGACTACGCCATCGAGCACGGCATGCCCCGCGAAGAAGCTGAGGCGGCGGCCGGCATCCTGCACCGCGCGCCCCACAATTTCGTGTGTCTCAACCGCTTTCCCTACACCTCCGGCCACCTCATGATCCTGCCCTATGAGCACCAAAGTTCCCTCGCGGCTCTCAGCCCAGCCACCACGCACGAAATGATGGACCTCGCCCAGCGCGCCGAGACGATCCTTGCCGCGGCCTACCACCCGGACGGCTTCAATATCGGACTGAACCTCGGCAAATCGGCGGGCGCGGGCGTCGCCGGACACCTCCACCTCCATGTCCTGCCCCGCTGGACCGGCGATAGCAATTTCCTCACCACCATCGGCGAAACTCGACTCCTGCCCGAAGACCTTTCCATCACCTGGCAGCGCCTGCGCCCGGCCTTCGCATCATCCTGAGGCCGACCGGGTCGCATCTAACCCACGTCGGACTCTCCCAACCCAGGGGCTGCCATGCCACGATCCTCTTCCGATAAGCTTCACCCCCAGCCCGGCTCGCATACGGATGTCGCTCCTGGGACGCGCGCCCATAACGACAAGGCCTCCGCCCAACAGCCGGAAACCAGCGTCCATCCCCTCGAGCCGGAGGACCCCAAAGTGACCGGCACCAGCCACTCGCAAAAGCGCGCCCTGGATCTCAACGTTGGACGCCACCAGGAATCCGGCGGCGCGGGAAGCCCGGGCCATCAGGCCGAAGAGCACCCCGACACCCCCGCCGGCCAGCACGCCACCGGCTCCTTCACGGATAAGAAACGCCGTCGCGGTAAGGCAGCCTGATCAGCCTTCTTCCCCCGACTCTTCGCTCACGGCGGCCAGCTCCAGCATCTCGTCCGCTTGCGTCGCCTGATCCAGCAACGGCTGCGGCAGTGCCTTGTTTGGCTTCACTCCCAGCTTCACCAGCTTCTGCGTCTGCGACACCAGATTTCCGTCCGCCCGCGCCAGCTTGTTGTACGCCGCCTCATAGGCCTCGCGCGCGTCGCCCAGCTTACGACCGATTTTCAGCAGATCCTCGGTGAAGCCGACGAACTTGTCGTAGAGAATGCGCCCCCGCTTCGCGATCTCCTCCACATTCCGGCTCTGCCGCTCCTGCCGCCAGATCTGCGCCACCGTCCGCACTACGCACAGCAAGCTGCTCGGGCTCACCAGCAGCACATTCTTGTCATACGCATCCTGCCACAGACGATTGTCGTTCGCGATGGCCAGCATGAACGCCGGCTCCACGGGCACGAACATCAGCACGAAATCCAGCGACTGCAGTCCGTACAAATCCTGGTACTCTCGCGCCGAGAGCTCCTTCAAATGCGCACGCACCGAATGCAGATGCTGCCGCAGAGCCTGCTTGCGCGCCTCTTCGCCGTCCGTGTTGCAGTAATCCGTATAGGCGTTCAGCGAGACCTTCGAGTCAATCACCAGGTGCCGATCCTCCGGCAAATCCAGGATCACGTCCAGCCGCGCATTGCCGCCTTCCTCGCGGCCGTAGGTGTTTTGCACCCGGTACTCGACATTCCGGCGCAGCCCCGCTGACTCCAGCAGCTTCTCCAGCACCAACTCACCCCAGTCCCCCTGCGTCTTCGAGGAGCCCTTGAGCGCCGTTACCAGATTCGCGGCATCCGCCGACAGCCGCTCATTCAGCGTCTTGAGATTGCTGATTTGCTCCTTCAATTCCGCACGGCCCGAGATGTGCTCGGTCTTGAGGTCCTCCACCTTCTGCTGGAATTCCCCGAACTTCTCCCGAAGCGGCGTCAGCACCTGCGTCAGATTGGCCTGGTTCTGCTCGGTGAACGTCTTCGCCTTCTGCTCCAGAATCTCGTTGGCCAGCGCTTTGAACTGATTCGACAGCTCCTCCCGCGCCTGCTGGAGCACGGCCAGCTTCTCTTCGGCCGCGCCCTTCTCCTTTTCCAGTGCCGTCCGCAGCTCGGCCGCTTCAATCCGCGCCGTCTCGGCCTGGCTCCGGCTCTGCTCCATCTCGGCTCTGGCGCGCTCCAGCGCCCCCTGCCGTTCGGCGACCTGCCCTGTCAGTTGCCGCGCTGTCTCCTGGAGACGCGCCAAACGCCCCGCCAGCACCGCCCAAACTACCACGACGCCCGCCAGGAACGCCGCCAATCCGATCCCCAGACTCACCAGCATGGCTCGAATATACGCCCCATAAATTCCACCTCAGAGTGCCGTTCCTGAGCCCTCTCCGTCGTAACCTCTGCCCTATTGGTTCCTCTGGCTTTACACTGCGCGGCGGCGCCAGTAGACTGAGAATTTCGGAGCAGAGGTGAGGTGTGCCAACACCGACCCTCGCCGAGTGCGCGCGGAGGTTACCATCCCCCCCTCTACTTTTCAGCATCAACGTCAACTGCGGTACACAGGAGAGACGCATGGCATCAGGTGTGGAAGATAAGGTCAAACAGATCATCGTCGAACAGCTCCAGGTGGATGAGGCCGAGGTCACACCTGCCGCTTCCTTCCAGGAAGATCTCGGCGCCGACTCCCTCGACGTAGTCGAGCTCGTCATGCAGTTCGAGGAGGCCTTCGACCTCGAGATTCCCGACGAAGACGCCGAGAAGATCAAGACCGTCAAGGACGCCATCGACTACATCGACAAGAACGCGAAAGGCGGCAAGTAATCTTGCAACGACGTGTCGTTGTCACTGGACTCGGCCTGGTTTCCGCAGTCGGCAACACCGCCCCCGAAGTCTGGAACAACCTGCTGGCCGGCCAGAGCGGGATGGCCACCATCACCGGCTTTGACACCACCGGCTTTCCCGTTACCTTCGCCGCCGAGGTGAAGCACTTCGACCCCCTCCAGTTCGTCGACAAGAAGGAAGCGCGCAAGATGGGGCGCTTCATCCACCTCGCGCTCGCTGCCACGCACGAGGCGATGGAAAGCTCGGGCCTCAGGATCACTCCGGAGAATGAGGAGCGTGTCGGCGTCTTCATCGGCTCGGGGATCGGCGGATTCGACGTCATCGAGCGCGAGCACAGCAATTACCTCAATGGCGGCCCGCGCAAGATCTCGCCCTTTTTCATTCCCGCCTCCATCATCAATCTGGCCGCCGGCCAGGTCAGCATCCGCTACGGCGCCAAGGGTCCCAACGAGGCCACCGCCACCGCCTGCACCACCAGCGCCCACTCCATCGGCGACGCCTACCGGATCATCGAGCGCGGCGACGCCGACGTCATGATCGCCGGCGGCTCCGAGGCCGCCATCACCCCCATGGGCATCGGCGGATTCGCCGCTATGCGCGCGCTCTCCACGCGCAACGACGATCCCGCTCACGCCTGCCGCCCCTTCGACCGCGACCGCGACGGCTTCGTCTGTGGCGAAGGCTCCGGCATCCTGATCCTCGAAGAGCTGGAGCACGCCCAGGCTCGCGGCGCCAAAATCCTCGCCGAGATCATCGGCTATGGCATGAGCGCCGACGCCCACCACATCACCGGCATGCCCGAGGATGGCGATGGCTGCTTCCGCTCCATGCAGAATGCTCTCCGCAGCGCTAAACTCGAGCCGCACCAGGTGGACTACGTCAACGCGCACGCCACCTCTACCGCCGTCGGCGATGCGACAGAATCGAAAGCCATGCAGCGCCTCTTCGGCGAGCACGCCACGAGCCACAAGATGAAAGTCAGCTCCACCAAGTCCATGACCGGGCATTTGCTCGGGGGCGCCGGCGGCCTCGAGGCCGGCATTACGATTCTGGCTCTGATGAACCAGACCGCTCCGCCCACCGCCAACCTCGACAATGTCGATCCGGAGTGCGTGCTGAACTACGTTCCCAACCACCCGCAAAAAGGCTCGCTCCACATCGCGCTGTCCAACTCCTTTGGATTCGGCGGGACCAACGGCTCGTTGATCTTCCGCCGCTGGGAGTAGCTTCTTGGCCGCTGCACCCGGCGCGCTTTTCAATCAATTTTGCAGGTCAAACAGGCGGGACTGTAATATACCCGTAATCTCCCCACCGAACGAGCCATCGTCAGAGTCGCTCTGTATGATGGGAAACGTTGTCCGGCAAGAAGACTCGCAATTTGCGAGCGACACCGGAAAGTGAATTGCCACTGTTCCGACCGTGGATCCGCTCTCTGAGGCCCTGCTCGTAGGAAAGAAAGGTTAGATCAGATGAGCGTTCACCTGGTAAATCCCAGTGATAATTCCTTCGGCACGGCGGTCATCACTCCACGATGGCTGTTCGTGCTGGCGGCCGCAACACCCATGATCGCGGGGGATCCGATCCTGGTCGACGAGTCGCTGGAACCGATGGTCCCCACGAGCATTCAGCCCGGCGACATCGTAGGCATCAGCGTGCACACCGGCAACGCCCTGCGCGGATATCAGGTGGGCCGAATGGCGCGCGAACGCGGCGCCTGGGTGATCTACGGCGGCATCCACGCCACGCTGTTTCCCGAGGAAGCTCTGGAGCGCGGAGCGGCTCACGCCATAGTGAAAGGCGACGGCGACGTGATCTGGGCGCGGGTGGTGAAGGACTGCCTCGCCGGCCACCCGGAGACAATTTACGAGGGCGGCAGGATCGCCGGTACCGATTTCCTGGCGGCGCGATGGGACCTGATGAATCCCGAGAAGTACATGTGGGCGTCGGTGCAGACCACGCGCGGCTGTCCCAAGCACTGCTCCTTTTGCAGCGTCTGGCGGACCGACGGACAGCAGCCACGGCAGCGGCAATATCAGAGCGTGATCGACGAAATCGTGACCCTGCGGCGGCTTGGATTCAAATTCGTCGCGCTGGCCGACGACAATTTTTATCCCGTGACGCTCACCGATCTGCGGCTCGCCCGCGAACAGCACAACCAGGCCAGGCTGGACGAGTTGACGGCCATCCGCAGCGATCGTTTCCATCTTATGGAGGAACTGGCGAAGCTGCCGAAGGACATGGTGTTCTTCACCCAGATCACGATGGAGGCCGGTGAGGACGGCGAGTTCCTGGATGCGATGCGCAAAGCCAATATCAAAGGCGCTCTGGTCGGGGTGGAAGCGGTGACGCCCGAAGGCCTGAAGGCGGTCTTCAAAGACTGGAACTACTCGGGCGAGGCGCTGGCGAAGCGGCTGCAAACGTTCCGCGAGCATGAGGTGCATGTGCTCGGGTCCTTCATTTTCGGTCTGCCCACGGATACGCCGGCCACGTTCGATGCAACCGTGGAAATGGCGATGAAAGCGAGGGTGACCTTCGCGCAGTTCGTGATGATGACACCGTTTCCCGGAACCGTCGATTTCATTCGCTGGGAAAAAGAGCAGTCGGTGGCGCCCACGATGGTGGGCGACGTGCCCATCACGCGCTATTGGCTCATCCCCACCGAGGTTCGCCCGAAGATGTTCACACCCCACCCTTCGATGAACGCCGACGAGATCCGGGAGCGCACCCAGCGCGTATGGGACCGTTTTTACAACTGGAGCGCCATCTGGGAACGATCGGGTTGCTGCCCCAATGTAAGTTCCAGGATCGCGTTCATTTTCCTGTCGAAGCTTTACCGGCAAATGTACGCGGGCACCGGTATCTCCAGCGACAGCGCGCGGCGGAAGAAGTCAAAGAAGTGGGCGCGCTGGACGGCGCGGCAGTGCAAGAGGCTCTTTCGGGCAAAACCGATGCCGGAGCTGGAATTCACGTCATGGGGTCCTGGGTTTACCGCCCAGGGGCTGGGACGTTCGGCTTTGGTGCAGATCCACGACGACGGAAACTAAGCGCGATTCGCCGAACCCAGCAGGACGCAGACTAGCTGCGCTGCGTCCGCGGTTCAGTAGTACAGGTACTTCCGCCACTTCTGGTCGCCGTGGCCGATCATGCGCATGATATGCCGGCTGGTGTGCAGCGTGAAGGGGCGCGGCTCCCGCTGCAGCTTCATGTGGTCGATTTCGCAGAGCAGGTAATTCCCCTTGCGCCGATTGCAGCTGTGGCAGGCGGCCACCAGGTTCTCCCAGGTGGAGGCGCCGCCGCGCGAGCGCGGGATGACATGATCCAGGGTCAGCTCGGCGGAGGGCAAAATCACGCCGCAGTACTGGCAGGTGTTGCGGTCGCGCAGCAGGATGTTCTTGCGCGAGAGAGCCCTCGTTTGGTGTGGGATACGCCGGTATTCGAGCAGGCGGATGACCGAGGGCATGGCCATGCGCAGACGCGCTGAGTGCAGCTCGGTGGCCTGCTCCTCTTCGGTGCGGGCCACGCCTTTCAGCACCAGCACCAGGGCTCGCCGCGCCCCGCAGATGTTGATGGGCTCATAGGAGGCGTTCAGTACCAGCACGGGCGTTTGCAGCGCCGGCGTGGTCACTACGCGCAGGCCGCCCTCCGCGACCACCTGGCGCATGCCCACCGATTTCGCCAGCGTTTGTCTGCGAGCCGCCACTCCAGCTTTTCCCAGCGACATGATCCCTCCGTCTCAGGTGCGTGCGTTCGTACCCGGCCGCCCGTCGTGATCCGCGCGGCCCCCGGAAACTCCGTGGTCCCAATACACAAAATCCTCTTCCATGGGTAGTTCGGTCGCGATGGGCGCCTGCACCGGCTCTGCCTCCGCTGCTCTTGCAAACTCCTTCTGTGCGCGCGCCAGAGTCGCCACCCAGACGTGGGCAGCTCCGGCTCGCTTCAAGGCCGTCGCGCACGCCCGCGCCGTGGCGCCGGTGGTGTAAATGTCGTCGATGAGCAGGATGTCGCGCCCCTGCACCGCTGCCGGCCGGGGGACAAAAAAAGCGCCACGCACATTCGCACGACGCTGATGCGGGCTGAGGCCCGCCTGACTTTCTGTGGCGCGCTGCCTTTCCAGCAGCCCCGCTTCCAGCCGCACGTGCAGAGCGGGGCGTCGGCGCCCCAATTCCCGGATCGCGGCCTGCGCCAGGCGCTCCGCCTGGTTGAAGCCACGTTCGCGCCGCTTGCGGCGATAAAGTGGCACCGGAACCACGACGAGGGAGCCGGGCAGGCTGGGAATCTCGAGAATCCGCTGAGCCAGCTGGGCGCCGAGCCGCCGTGCCAGCGGCTCCAGCCCGTCGTACTTCAGCAGGTGGATGAGGCTGCGGAGAGTCCCGCGATAGACGCCGTGGGCGACGGCTTTCTCAAAATCGGGAGGTGTGACGCGGCAGGGGCGGCAGAGGGCTGGATCTTGGCCGAGGCCGGAGGCGTCGAAGCTGAGCGCCTCACCGCAGCGGACGCACAGCGGCGCGCTCTGCACAGGCAGATCGTTCCAGCAGGATGAGCAGAGGGGAAGAAGGGAAAAGCGCGCAAGAGGGAGGCCGCAGACGCGGCAGTCGGAGGGGAAGAGAACGGAGGAGAGGCTGTCGAGGGTGCCGCGCGCCGTACTTCGGAGCACGCCAACCACCGCGCGCCAGGCCGACACATCGGACGGCGGTCCTTCATGCGTCAGGGCAACACTCTGACTGAAGACGCACCTCTTTTCGGAGAACCGTCGTCTCCGGCCCTCGTTGCCTGCAGTATACGGTCATCTTTGCCGCCATTCAACCGGGCAAATGGCGGGAGCGCAACCTTGAGTACCCTCGTGCGGGGCGAAGCCGGTAGGCTGACAGCAGGGTTTTCCCATGTCCGCGGCCCCACTCCAGAACGCGCTGGTTCCTGCTCGGGTGGAGGCCCTCGCTCGGGCAGCGGGCTTCACCGCCGCCGGGGTTACCGCAGTTCCGGAGCCAGGATCGCCCGAAGATCAGGAGGAGCGGTCTCGCTTTGCGGAGTGGATTGAGGCCGGGCGCGCCGGCACGATGCAGTATCTGCAGCGGCGCGATGAGGCAGGGCGCCTGCTGCGATCGTCGGTGCGGGTGGTATTTCCGTGGGCGCGCTCGGTCATTGTCTGCGCCGCCAACTACCAGTCCGACGCGCCTCGCTCCATCGACCCTGCACCGCCCAACGCCGGCTGGATTGCCCGTTACGCCTGGACAGGTCGGGCTGGCGCCGATGATCCCCGACCGACGGATTACCACAAGGTGCTGCTGCGGCGGCTGGAGGCCCTGCGGGCGGCAACCGCAAAAGAGTTTGGCCCCTTTGAAGGCCGCTGCTTTGTCGATACGGGCCCCGTGGTGGAGCGCGTCTATGCCCGTTACGCCGGGCTGGGGTGGACGGGGAAGAATACCTGCCTGCTCAACGAGGAACTCGGCTCGTGGCTGTTTCTGGGGGTCATCGTCACGTCGCTGGAATTGCCTGCGGAACAGCGCCGGGCGACGCTGGCTCCTAAGCTGGCTCCCGACCGCTGCGGATCGTGCACGCGCTGCCTGGACGCCTGCCCGACGGGTGCGCTGACCGGGCCGCGGCAGATGGACGCCAGCCTCTGCATCTCCTACCTGACGATTGAAAAGCGGGGAGAGATCCCGGAGGCGCTGCGTTCAGACGTGGGGCGACAGGTGTTTGGCTGCGATATCTGCCAGGATGTTTGTCCGTGGAACCGGCGGGCGCCGATCGCCGCGGATCAGGATCTCGCGCCGCGGAAGGCGCTGGTGAATCCGGCGCTCGAGTGGCTGGCGGCGATGGACAAGGCAGAGTTCGAGCGCTGGTTCAACGGGTCGCCGGTGAGGCGCGCGAAGTTCGCCGGCTTCCGGCGCAATGTGGCCGTCGCCATGGGCAACAGCGGGCAGGCGCAGTTCGTTCGCACCCTGGAAAACTGGGCCAGGGACGCCGATCCGGTTCTGGCGGAGACGGCTCGATGGGCTATGGGGAAGCTTGAGGACGCACACAACGGGAACCAGGACAAACCGGAGCGTGACAATCCGGAACCCTGACAGACTGGCCCATCCCGGAGTGAACCTTGGGGGGACAGTAAAGTCGAGCAGAGAGGCATTCAGCAGGACCCGAGCCTGCGGCTCACCGGGGAGGGCCGGTGAGCCGCAAACCCTGGCTGCTTAAGCGTTGGCGCGCACCACGTTAGCTGCGCTGAGCCCCTTCGGGCCCTGCTGGCATTCGAACTCGACCGCCTCACCCTCGTTCAGCGTCCGGTAGCCCGAATCCTGAATTGCCGAAAAGTGCACGAATACATCCTCGCCGCTCGAACGCTGAATGAACCCGTACCCTTTGGCGCCGTTGAACCACTTGACCACACCATGCTCTTTCACTGGGACTCCTTAATCTGTTTGCGTCATCTTGTTCTTGCCTCCAGATCTCCCGGCCTCCGGGCCATTACGGATGTAATGAGCCGTAGAGACACCAAAAGCTGCCGTAGTCCGCCGGCAAAGGCGGTTTTGGGCAGCTCAGTCAGTTACCGGGCAGTCGAAGAGACAGCTATGCAGATACATCAAACAACTGGCCTTCCGAATCTGACTCGCTTCCTGGGGACGCGAATCGTGCTCCTGTTATGGCAGGATTCGGTCGCGAAATCAAGAGGAAATTTGCGGACAAAAGCGGGATTTTGCGCGGAGTTACGGAAGTAGTCCGTACTTTGGTACCAAGCTGTTCGGTTCCGAACAGGTCACGACGCCACCGCGGCCCTGCTACGATTTGGGCAGGATCCCATGCCCCCAAAAGCCGACCTGGAGGCGCCACCGTCCGGGACCGCCATCCTTCCGAAGACTCCCAAGCCGCCCGCTCGCCCCCGCCGGCGGGGCTGGTGGCCGGTTCTGGCCGCCCTGGGCCGGTATCTGGCCCAGACAGAAGTCCACACCTACGCGTTTAGTGTGGCGGCCAACGCCATCCTGTCGCTGTTCCCGTTCATCGTGATGATGTTCACGGTCGCCCGGCAGGTCTTCCATTCCACGACCATGGTGACGGTCATTGGCGGTATGTTGCACGACCTGCTGCCTTCCAACCAGGACTTCGTGGTTCGCAACATGAGCCTGCTGGTTCATCCGGCGGGCAGCGTGCAGCTGGCCTCGGTGGTGATGCTGCTGATCTCCTCGACGGGGGTTTTTCTGCCGCTGGAGGTGGCGCTGAACCGGGTTTGGGGCGTGACGGACAACCGGTCCTACGTGATGAACCAGGCGGTCTCGCTGGGGCTGGCGGGGATCATCGGGGTGCTGGTCATGGTGGCTGTCTGCGCGGCGACGGTGCAAACCGGCATTCTGACGCTCGTGTTCTTTGGACACACGACTAACCTGGTCTATGGATTCATTCACCACCTGTTCCTGCAAATCGCCGTCGCGTTCATGAGCGTGGGGATGTTCTTCTTCATCTACTGGATTCTGCCCCACCGCAAGCTGCCGGTGCGGGCGGTGCTGCCGACGGCGATTCTGACGGGGCTGCTGTGGGACTTTGGGCGGCTGCTGTACATCGGGGCGCTGCCGCACATGGACCTGCACTCGGTGTACGGGCCGTTTGAGGTGTCGGTGGGGCTGATGATCTGGGCTTATCTTACGGGGCTGCTGCTGCTGGCCGGGGCGCAGTACTCCGCGACCCGCCACGCACTGCGGCTGGCTCACGAGGCAGACGTTGAAAAGGCGCGGAAGGACAAGGAAAAAGTGGTGGAAGATGCGAAGGCCCAGGAAGAGCCTGCAAGCCGCACCTGAGCCGACCTACTGTGGCCGGTGGCCTATCTTGTAGACGATTCCCACCGAGCCAGCGAACTCGTTTTGCCACGGGAAGCCGTAGTGGGTCGGCTGCCATTCGGGGATGAGGCGCACGGAGAGCCGGGAGCCGAGGTTGTAGTCCACCGAGGGGCCGACGGCCAGGCCCAGGGTCAGATTGTCGTTGTAGATGCCGACTTCCTGCGGTGTGACGCCAGACGGGAAGCCATCGCTGAACTTGCCGTAGGCCGCGCCGATCAGAGCATGCATGCCGACTTCGAAGTGGGGATGCATCATCATGCGGAAGTTGGGTCCGAACAGGAAGAGGTGTTCGGACATGGGGGGATTCACCGGGACACCATATCCGTTTGTGGGTACGACCAGGACGCCGTACTCGCCGCGCGCATTCGCCTCAATCCCAAAACGCGTGCGCATCCACGCGGTTGCGTCGGCCTGCCAGCCGAGCAGGTTGACGGCCTCAACGCCCACCCCTGGGCCGGGATTGAAGTGTGCGTACTGCGCTCCGCCGTAGAAGTCCCAGCGTTCGCCGTACTGCGGCGTTCCTTCTTCCGGAGCGGTGGCCGTCACCTGTGCGTGCAGAGTGGCCTGCGCTATGAACCCGGCGCCCAATACGGCCAGCGCCCCAAGACGAAACATCACGGCTTTCACGCGATCCGGAACCTCAAACAGTAAGGATTGGCAAGCTTCAAGAGTATCACCCGGAGGCCTTCACCACAGAGGACTCAGAGAACACAGAGGTCCGAGGCCACGAAGCCTTAGCTGCGCAGTACCGGCCGGATATGCAGCTCCTTCAGCTGCTGCTCGCTGACCTCGGTCGGCGCGTCCATCATCAGGTCGATGGCTTTGGCGGTTTTGGGGAAGGCGATGACCTCGCGCAGACTGGAGGCGCCGGCGAGGAGCATGACCAGGCGGTCGAGACCGAGGGCAATGCCGCCGTGCGGGGGCGTACCGTACTGCAGGGTTTCGAGGAAGAAGCCGAAGCGAGCCTTCGCCTCCTCGTCGCTCATGCCGAGGGCGTGGAAGATTTTCTTCTGAACGTCCTGGCGGTGGATACGGATCGAGCCCGAGCCCAGCTCGAGCCCGTTCATGGCGAGATCGTAGTAGCGCGCGCGGACCGAGGCAGGGTCGGACTCGAGCCGGTCCATGTCCTCTTCGTGTGGCGAGGTGAAGGGATGATGCGCCGGGGCCCAGGAGCCGGTTTCCGCGTCGTGCTCGAACATCGGGAAGTCCGTGACCCAGAGGGGGCGGAAGGCTAAAGAGCCGTCGACGCCGATTTCGCCCCCGTCGGCCGCATGGACGGCGTTGTCAGTGACGGCAAAAGCGCCGTGGCGATCGGCGTACTTCTTCGCAAGCTCCACGCGGAAGTTGCCGGCGGCACTGAGGACGGCAATTTCGCGCTCGGAGAGGCGGCCTTCGAACTTGGTGTCGCTGGCCTGGATGTGCGTGGCACTGTCGCCGGCGACGACAACGAGGAGATCCTCGGGGGCAGCGCCGGTGCGCTGGCGCATTTCGCCCACGGCTTCCGGGAAAGACTTCTCCAGCCGCCTGACATCGTCGAGGAGCTTAGCGCCCCGCTTTGTCTCGAAGAGCGGCCGGTTGTCATCGCGCTCCTTGCGGCTCAGTTCCCCGACTTTGGGAATGCGCACGGCAACGACGGGCAGCGCAGGATCGACGGCCAGGGTCTGCAGCTGCTCCGCGGTGAAGGCGCTGCGAATGTCGGTCAGGCCAGGGAGGCGCAGGTCAGGCTTATCGATGCCGTACTGGCGCATGGCCTCGTCATACGTGACGCGCGGGAACGGGACCGGCAGGCTGATGCCCACGGCTTCGAACGCGGCATGCATGAAGCTCTCGACCACGGCAAAGATGGTCTCCTGCTGCGGGAAGGTCATCTCCAGGTCGATCTGGGTGAACTCCGGCTGGCGATCGGCGCGGAGGTCTTCGTCGCGGAAGCAGCGGACGATCTGAAAATACTTGTCGAGGCCGGAGATCATGAGGATCTGCTTGAAGAGCTGCGGCGACTGCGGCAGCGCGTAGAACTGTCCGGGGTGGACGCGGCTGGGGACGAGATAATCGCGCGCGCCCTCCGGCGTGGACCGCGTGAGAAACGGCGTCTCAATCTCGTAGAAACCCTGCGCGGAGAGGTTTTCCCGCACCGCAAGCGCGACCTTGTGGCGGATTTCGATGTTGCGGGCCATTTCGGCGCGGCGCAGGTCGAGATAGCGGTACTTCAGCCGGACTTCCTCGTTCTGAATCGCCTCTTCGGCGGGCGAGAACGGCGGCACTTTGGAGTCGTTGAGGATGAGCAACTCGGTGGCCGCGATCTCGACTTCGCCGGTGGCCATTTTGGGGTTCACGGCGTCAGGGCCGCGCAGACGCACCTTGCCGGTGGCCGCGATGACATATTCGGGGCGGGCCTGCTCGGCTTTGGCGTGGCCGTCGGGGGTGAGGTCCTTATCCAGAACAATTTGCGTGATGCCGTAGCGGTCGCGCAGGTCAAGGAAGATGAGGTTGCCGTGATCGCGGCGGCGATTGACCCACCCCATGAGGGTGACGGTTTGGCCGGCCTCGGCGGCGCGCAGTTCGCCGCAGGTGTGGGTGCGTTGGCGTGTGCCTAAAAAGTCGAGCAAAGTTAAGAATCCTGACTGCCGTTGTGGCGAAATGCGCAGGGGCTAAAGCCCCTTTCCTATGGCATTCTCGGCACGACTGAAGTCGTGCCCTGATACGAAGCTTCCCCTCAGGGTCTGAGGCCCAGTGAGACGCTGTCCTGCACGGCACGGTTGAAGCCGTGCCCTTTCAAAACTTCCAACACCGGAGAAATCAGCGAGGACGCAATGCCTGTGCGAGTTCACCGCGCGGGATTTTGGTCTGCTCGCCGGTGGCGAAGGTCTTCACTGTCAGGATACCGGAGCGCTCCTCGTCTTCACCGAGGAGGACGATGGCGCGGGCGAGCTTGTTCCCCATCTCGAAGGACTTCTTCAGGCGGAAGCTGCCGTCGCCGAGCTCGATGCGCAGGCCTTCTCGCCGCAGTTCGCGCGCGAGTTTAAGGGCAAGGGCGTTCTGCGCCTCGCTCAGCGGAGCGATATAGGCGTCGGCCAGAACGACGGCCGCTTCTTTCTCCTGCGCCTGCAGGGTGAGGATGAGCCGGTCGAGACCCATGGCGAAGCCGATGCCGGGGGCCTTCGGTCCGCCGAGCATCTCCGAGAGGCCGTCGTAGCGGCCACCGCCGAGCAGGGCGTTCTGCGCGCCGAGGCCGCCGTGCGTGAACTCAAAGGTGGTGCGGGTGTAGTAGTCGAGGCCGCGGACGAGGCGCGGGTTGACCTCATACTTCACGCCGCATGCATCAAGCGCGGCGAGGACGGCGGCAAAGTGCGCCTTCGAGGCGTCGTCGAGGTAGTCGGCGATGCGCGGCAGCGTTTCGATGATGGGCTGGTCTTCGGGGACCTTGCAGTCGAGGACGCGGAGGGGGTTGGTCTCGGCGCGGCGCTGGCAGTCGGAGCACATCTGCGGGGCCTTGTCTTTCAGCGCCTCGCGCAGGGCGGCGATGTAGCGGGGGCGGTCGGTGGCCGAGCCGACGGAGTTGAGCACCAGGGTCCAGCCGGTGATGCCCAGCTCGTCGAGGAGGCTGGCCAGCAGTTCGATCACTTCGGCATCGCGCAGCGGAGATTCGGAGCCGGCCGAGGGTGGACCGATGACCTCCGCGCCAATCTGCCAGAACTGGCGGTAGCGGCCTTTCTGCGGGCGCTCGCGGCGGAATTGCGGGCCGATGTAGTAGAGCTTCTGGAGCAGGCCGGTCTCGCCGAGCTTGTGCTCGATGTAGGCGCGGACGACGCCGGCGGTGTTTTCGGGGCGGAGGGTGAGGGACTGCGGTTTTTCGCTCTGCCCGCGGGCTCGGTCTTCCCACGTGTACATCTCTTTGGAGACGATGTCGGTTTCTTCGCCGACGCCGCGGGCGAAGAGCTGGGTGTCCTCGAAGAGGGGGGTGCGGATCTCGCCGAAGTTATAGCGGGCCATGACGCGGCGGGTGGTGGACTCGACGCGATCCCACAGTTCGGTTTCCGGCGGCAGAAGATCGCGCGTGCCGCGCACGGCTTTGAGGACAGTCATGGGTCTGAATTCAGTTTAAAGGAGAGGCTTCCTGATACTTGCAAGTGTCACCGTCGAGCATCCAAGATGATTGTCAGACGAGGTGTTTCCTATGGTTCGCCGGATCGCCTGCTTTCTCATCCTTCTTCTCGCCGCTGGATCGGCCGTTCGCCTCTGCGCCCAGGACGATCAGCAGGATCCTCTCACCCAGGACGAAGTCCAGCAAATTCGCGACAACGCGGTCCATCCCAACGAGCGCATTAAGCTCTACATGAAATTCATCGAGGATCGGCTGACCGCGATCCGCCAGCTGGCTGGCGATCCCGACGTGTCCCACCGCACGGCCCAGATTCGAGACAAGCTGGAGGAATTCACGCATCTTTGCGACGAGCTCCAGGACAACCTGGATACCTACGACTCGGCGCACGCCGATATTCGTAAGGCGCTTAAGGAGCTGGTCGCCTCGAGCGCCAAATGGCCCGCGGATTTGAATGCTGCCGGCACCGATCCGAGCTACGATTTTTCTCTGAAGACCGCGCAGGAGGCCGCACAGTCTGCGACCGAAGAAGCCAAACAGCTCTCCACGGAGCAGGACGCGTACTTCCAGGCAAACAAGGACGAGCGCCACAAAAACGGCAATGGTCCCAGCTAGTGCGGAACGGCGGTCTGGCGGCGGCGCATCCAGAGGACAAAGCGGACCAGATAAATGAGCAGGTTGATGCAGCACACCGCCACGCCGCAGGTGATGATGAGCCAGACCGGTACGTTTGGATAGATGACCGCATCGAGATAGTGCACCAGAAAGCTGCCGTGCCAGGCCGCCTCACCGGCGCGGACCTCAAGCCACTGCTCGAGCAGCGTTACCGGGCATGGCCAGGGACCGACCTCAACGATGACGCCCCACACCAGCGAGGCGAGATGGAACGCGGTCCAGCCGGGCCGGCCGCGCGTGAAGAACGCGCCCACGATGACCCAAAGGATCCACGCGAGATGAATCGCCAGCACCAGCGCCGCCAGCCAACGCATACTTTCATGATAGGGGCCTCCGGCGACCGCAAACCGCCCCGCAGCGAAGGCCTCGCTTAAACTTGAAAGAGCTTATGTTTTACCGCACTGACGATCTCCGCATCCGCGCCACCAAAGTCGTTCTGCCCCCGGTTTTTCTGGAGGAGGAGATGCCGGTGACGGAAGCGGCATCCGCGACGGTGTTTCATGCGCGGCGCGAGATTGTCGAAATACTGAACCGGCGCGATCCTCGCCTGCTGGTGATCGCCGGACCGTGCTCGATTCACGATCCGGGCGCGGCTCGCGAGTACGGCCGGCGCCTGAAGGAGTCCGCCGCGGAGTTCGCGCAGGATTTACGGATCGTGATGCGGGTGTATTTTGAGAAGCCACGGACGACGGTCGGCTGGAAGGGGCTGATCAACGATCCTTATCTCGACGAGTCGTACCGCATCAACGACGGGCTGCGGCTGGCTCGGCGGCTGCTGCTGGACCTGGCGGAGATGGGCGTGCCCGCGGGCACTGAGTTTCTGGATATGATCTCGCCGCAGTACATGGCGGAACTGGTGAGCTGGGGAGCGATCGGCGCGCGGACGACCGAGAGCCAGGGCCATCGCCAGCTGGCGTCCGGCCTGTCGTGCCCGGTGGGCTTCAAGAACGGGACCTCCGGCAATGTGCAGATCGCGATCGAGGCGATTCTTTCGGCGAACCACGAGCACACCTTTCTGGGCCAGTCACGCTACGGACAGTCGGCGATCCTGTTCACCGCCGGCAATACGGATTGCCACATCATCCTGCGCGGCGGCCGGCAGACGGTGAACTATGACGCTGCGTCGGTGAATGAAACCTGCCGACTGCTGGAGAAAGCGGGATTGCCTCCGCGACTGATGATCGACTGCAGCCACGCCAACAGCGGCAAGGATCCGGCGCGCCAGCCGGGCGTCTGCCGCGATGTTGCCGCGCAGATCGCCGCGGGAGACCGGCGTATTGTCGGCGTGATGCTGGAAAGCAATCTGGTGGCGGGTGCGCAGAAGCTGGCTCCCGGGCGCGCTCTGGTTTACGGACAGAGCATCACCGACGGCTGCATCGGCTGGGACGAAACCTATACTCTGCTCGGCGAACTGGCCCGGGCGGTCCGCAGCGGACGCACCCGGTCGGCGGCTGCGGCCCAGTCAATTGCTGTGGCGGATCCCGCATAGAAAGGCGCACCGTGTCACGATTCGCAGAATCACGATTTGCAGAACCGATGGCGCGCCTGATCGAAGAGCTGCGCAAGCTGCCTGGGGTTGGAACGAAATCCGCGCAGCGGCTGGCGTTTCACATCCTGCGCTCAGACGATCAGGATGCCACAGCGCTTTCGACGGCGATTCGCGAGGTGAAGGAGCGACTGCGGCTGTGCTCGATCTGCAACAACATTACCGACGTCGATCCCTGCCTCTACTGCGCCAGTCCGACGCGGGACCAGCGCCTGGTGTGCGTCGTCGAGGAACCGACCAACATCGCCACCATCGAAAAAACGCGCTCGTGGAAAGGGGTCTTCCACGTTCTGCACGGCACGCTGTCGCCGCTGCACGGCGTTGGGCCGGAGCATCTGCGCACGCAGACCCTGCTGGACCGAGCCAGTCGCGGTGAACTGGACGAGGTGATTGTGGCGACCTCGCCAACGGTGGAGGGCGAAGCGACCGCCAGTTGGCTGGCCGATCTGCTGCGCGGGTCCGGCGTTCGCATTACCCGCATCGCCACCGGCGTGCCCGCCGGCAGCGACATCGAGTACGCGGATGAAGTAACGATGACCCGGGCGCTGGAAGGCCGGCGGGAGCTTTAACTCCGTTTTCCGGCAGCCGCTGAACGCCTGGTTGCTGTTTTCTTCGCTCTCGGCGCGGGTGCGGCGCGTTCCCACGCCGCCGTCAGCGCTTCGCACACCTTCTCCTTGTCTGCGGTCTTCAGAACGACATTCGTGCAGCCCTGCTTGCCCCACCCGCCTGTCACGGGCAGGAAGGTCGACGGCGAAGCAGCAACAAATGTCTCCTGCTGGTCGGGAAAGACCTTGACCATGGCGAAGCTCTCGTCCGGATACGCGAGGGTCGCGAAGATCTTCCCGCTCCTGCGAAAATCGGGATGGTCCATGTGCGCATGCTCTTCGGTGTCCGGCAGGCTGAGAGCGAGGCGGCGAAACTCCGCGGGCGTCATTGCGCCTGCTCCTTTGCTGCTGCCTGCAGATCCTCAGGCGTCATGTCTTTGATGTGGGTCGCGACATACCACTGGAAGCCGAAGGGGTCTTCGAATCCGGCCATGCGGTCGCCGTAGAACTGGTCGGCGGGCTCGCGCATACTCTTTGCGCCCGCCGCCAGAGCCTTCTTGTAAGTCGCATCGCAGTCTTCGGTGTAGAGCATGAGGGTCATGGGCGCGCCGCCGTAGTGCTGGGGTCCATGGATGCCGCGCTCGGGAAACTCGTCGGCGAGCATGACGATGGAATCGCCGATGCGGATTTCCGCGTGCCCGACCCGGCCGTCGGACTGTGGCATACGGAGAACTCCCGTGGCGCCAAAAACGCTCTTGTAGAACTCGATGGCTTTCGCCGCGCCGCGGACGTGCAGATACGGCTGAACGCTGTGATAACCGTGGGGAATGGCTTTAACTGGGGACATAGTTCCCTCCTGACATGAACCCATTCTGCCGGACCCGTGCGCGAGAGGGATTGTAAAAAATTGACGGTGGAACGGCGACCTGGCGCTGGTCAGCGGATCGGCACGTGGTTCAGGTGCTCGGTCGCCTTCGCCAGGTAGGCAGCGGGGGTCATGCCGGAGAAGTCCTGAAAGTCGTGGATAAAGTGCGCCTGGTCGTAGTAGCCGCCGTCGAGCGCGACCTGCGCCCAGTCCACCGACTGGCGGCGGTGGACGGCTTCGAGCACGCGCTGGAAGCGGCGGACGCGGCAAAAGGCTTTGGGGGCAAGGCCGATCTGGTCGCGAAAGACCTCGATGAAGCGGCGCTGGCTCATGCCGATGCGCTGGGTGACGCCGGCAATGGTCGTGGTGTGCGGCGCGTGGCAGATGTGGCCACGAGCGAAGGCGACAGCGGGGTGCAATTCGAGCGGCCGGGCCAGATGAGCGAGGAGCGCGCGCTCCAGGATCACGAACATCGCGTCGGGCGAGGCGGCGGCGAGCAACTGCTCGCGGATGAGGGCCGCTCGCGCACCCCAGAGGCAATCGAGCGCAACGGATTGGTTGGCCACCTCAGCGGCTGGTTCGCGGAAGAACGGAAAGATGCCGCCGGCCTGGAACTGGATTCCGATCACGCGCTCTTCGGCGGCGGTATCGATCGCAAAGCAGTTGGTGCGCGGTCCCGCGATGCCCACCAGGCCGCAGGAGGTATACCGCTGCGGATCGTCGGCGTCGTAGATGCGCATCGCATCGTCGCGCAGATTGAAGATGATGGCGGCCTCGCCGTTCGGCAGCAGGCGTTCGCGCGCGTGCGGCTGGGGAATGCCCTCCCCGTACCAGAAGCACCGGACAAAAGCCGTAAGGGGCGGACCGGGCGTGTGGAGGCGATGCATGATCAGGCCTTCCCCCCAGCTTGCCGGAATTCAGGCCCCACGCGCAAGTGCGGTTCGCCAGCCTGAGGGGGCGTGGGCGGATTCGATCGAGTCGAATTCTTCCGGCACGATGACCGGTTTCGGCGCAACGCGAATGCTCTGGCCGTCCTGAACGACGATCAGGGTCTGGGAACAGACGCCGCAGAGCCAAAAGTGCTCGATATGACGCATGCGTTTGCTGCCGGGCTCGCCCTGGGCGGAGCCCATATCGAACATGTAAATCCGGCCATCCCGCAGGTACTTCAGGGGCTGGGCACATTTTGGATTGGCACAGGTATCGACCATCGAATTTCCTCCCTTGGGGGGTTCCGCCAAGTTCATAGGTCCGGTCCATCCGCATTTCGCGGGACCGCGGCGGAGATAAGGAGAAAGAGGAGGAGCGCAGAGGACATTCGGGTCCTCCGCAGAATCACCGCCCCCGGGGCGCAGCCAGATTGGTTCTACAACTCTGGCGATTTCTCGCCGCCTGACGGTGTGCGGGTTCGTTCACGCAAAGGGAAAGAAAATGACAACTTTGGCCCGACAGGATGCTTTGTCGGGCCTCAATAAAACGGAGTATGGGCGCAATTTTGAGGCGTGTCAAATAAGGCGATTTAGCGATAAAAAAGCGGCGGGCGAGCCGTAGCCCGCCCTGTGGTAACCATGCGGAAAAGGTCAGTTGCGGGTCGGAGTCATGGTCATCGGCTCGGTCAGACTAAAGACCAGCATCGCTCCCTGAGGCAGGTTCGCGGCCTCAGGATGGCCGATGAGCATGTGCGCAGAAACCAGCCCGGCGCCGACCAGCGATCCCACGCCCGCGCCGACCGGCCCGGCGATCTCCGCGCCGGCAACCGCGCCGACGCCTGTGCCGGCACCGTATTCCACCGCATCCTTGGTGTAGTGGTGCGTGGCTTCAATGCCGCCCTCATCATTGGTGCGCGTTCCGGAGGCCAGGGACTGCACCGCCTCGGCGTCGATGTGGTACACGGTTCCGTCGGGCAAGATGATTTCGTCGGGGCGGAGACGCAGGGTTGCGTGGGGTCCGATGTGGTGCCCCTGCGAGACCTGGACGACCTGGCCGCGAATGCCCGACCCGGCGGGGATGACGATCCGTCCGTCCTTATAGACATTCCTGGCGACGACGGCGCGGAAGCTCTGGCCGCGATGGGCGTCGTCCGTGGAAAGGTCTTCAGAGAGGCGGATGGTGAAGTTGGTGCCAGGCGCGAGTTCATTCGGTCCCGAGGGCACGTAATTCACGATGTCGTCATCCGGATTCCATCCGCGCGTTTGCAGCGAAGCCTCGCTGGCGCCGCTGGTGCTGGAGGGAACGACCGTCACAATGCCGAAATCGGTGTTGTCCAGCGGATTCGACGGGGTGGCGGCAACGGATGCGGGCGCAGAGTCGACCGGAGCCACAGCTGCGGACGGTGCAGCGGCCGCCATCGGAATCGCTGGGGAAGGTTTCGGGGCCGGAGTTGTCGCCGGTGCAGGAGCGGGCGCCGTGTCCTCGTCAGCCTGGATGGTGGAGTCGGACGGCGGATGCGAGACGCCCGACTGGTCCTGGCTCTGGTTCTGCGCGTTCTGTTGATTCTGCGCAGGTTGTGAGGACTGAGCCAACCCTGCGGGGAGCACGAGACAGCTGGCGAGCGCCGCCAAAATGGCGATTCGGCCCTGACTCTTCATATGAAAATTCTCCTTGCTGCACACCCAGCCGGAAGCGGCCTGATCCTGAGAACCCGATCCAACTGCGAGAGTTGCGACCGGCGGGGAGAAGCCACCGGGATCGCGCTGGACGAGCCCGGCCTGTCTAGAGCGTAGCCTGAGCGGCAAATCCGTGCCACTCAACGGGATCCCGGCGAACCACGGCGGTTACCCGGGAACCGGCGGCGACACGGTCAGCTGCGGTGGAGACGGCGGTTGCGCAGCCACTTGGCCGCACCGAGCGCAAAAAGCATCAGGCCGAAGGGCAGACACATCATGGCGACCATGAGCGAAAGCCAGCCGGCACTGGTGTGCGGGCCCTGGGCGCCGATGCCGCCGAAGACCGTGGCCGTGAGCGCAGCGGCCAGGATGCCCGCCAGCAGGATAGCGAGACCCGCCTGCAGCAGCGCGCGTGTGCCGTCGTCGCCGGGGAGTTGCGGAGAGGATGATTTCGTTCCGTTCGCCACGTGGAGTTATTTCAGTGCTTCCACGAGCATGACACGCACCACGACGCCCGTCACTGAGACGTACAGCCAGAGGGGAAACGTGAACCGCGCCACCTTGCGGTGCAGACGGATGCGCCCGGAGAGCGAAAGATAAAACGTGATGAGAACGATGGGCAGGGCGAGGGTAGCGAGCACGATGTGGCTGATGAGGATCGGCAGGTAGGCGTGGTAATAGGTGGGGTCATGCACGGGATAGAGCGTGTCTCCATGCAGCGCGTGGTTGGCGACGTAGCTGACGAGGAACAAGGAGCTGAACACGAAGGCGGTCATCATGCTGTTGCGGTGGGCGGCGATCCGGTGGTGGCGAACGAAGTAGAAGCCCAGGAGCAGGGCGATGGCCGCCAGGCCATTCAGCAGCGCGTTCAGATTCGGCAAAAAGGTGTAGTGCCGGGCGGCGGCATCGGAGGCAGGGTGCACGTAAATCAGCCAGAAGAGGAACAGCGTGGCGACGGCACTGATGCCGATGATGACCGCCACTGGAATGGCCGCGGAGGGTTTGGAGGTGGTCGCCGTGGTCATGTTGTTAGTTTCTCCTGTGCCCGCATTCTCAGGCAGCCGGCTTATGCGTGCGGCGGTTCACGATGCCCCAGGAAGCCGCAAAGATGAGGGCGCAGAAGGCGCCGGTGATGGCCAGGTTGATGTTCAGCGAGAACAGGGTGTGCTCGGCCGGGAAGAGAGCATTGCGCAGCGCGTCCACGCCATAGCTTAGCGGATTGAGCCGCATCAGCAGGCCGAGCCAGGTGGAAGCATGATCGGCGGGGAACAACGCGCCGGAGAGCATCCACAGCGGCAGCAGAATCAGATTAACGATGGCGTGAAAGGCCTGCGGCGAGTCCATGGGCCACGCAATGGCGAAGCCGAGAGCGGTCAGCTCAAAGCTGATCAGCACAATGACAGCGATGCTGAGCAGAATGGCCGTAGCGTCGGGGCGGGCGCCCACCAGTGGCGTGAAAACCAGAAAAATGATGCCCTGAATGGCAGCCAAAGTCGCGCCGCCCAGGACTTTGCCGAGAACGATGGCCGAACGGCTGGCCGGCGAGGCCAGCACCGACAGCAGAAAACCTTCATTGCGATCCTGGATGAGCGACATCATGCTGAAGATCGCGGTGAAGAGGACGATCATGACGATCGAACCGGGAAAGAAGTAGGTCAGGTACGAGCCGGAGCCCTGGCCGGAGTGGAAGCTGCGGGCAAAGCCGGAGCCGAGCAGAATCCAGAAGAGCAGCGGGGTAGCGATGACGCCGACGACGCGGGCTTTCTGGCGATAGAAGCGGACAATCTCGCGCAGCCACAGCGAATACGCCGGCGTCCAAACACCGGGATGCGGAGCCGCGGTGTTTCGGGGGGCGGTGGCTGCAACGGTGGCCATCAGTGCCTCCTTCCCTTCTTCTGCTTCGGCTCGGCTTCCGCCGGGGGCTCATTCCAAAAGCGATGGCCGGTGCGATCGATAAAGACATCTTCGAGGGAAGGTTTGGCGACGGAGACGGATTCAATCATCCCCGGAAAAGCCTCGAACACTTCGGCGGCGAATCGATGGCCCTGCTCGCGCTCCACTCGGACGAATTTGTCGACGATCACCGGATGCAGGGCGAAACGATCGGCAATCCTGGCCGCGAGCTGCGCGGCCTGCTCGGGACCTGCCGTTTCAAGAGCGATGACGTCTCCACCGATCTGCGCCTTGAGTTCGGCCGGCGAGCCGAGCGCCACGAGCCTGCCCTCGTTCAAAATGGCCAGCCGGTCGCAGTGCTCGGCCTCTTCCATGAGGTGGGTGGTGACCAGGACGGTGACACCCTCGTGATCGCGCAGCATGCGCAGATAAAGCCACAGGTCGCGCCGGGCGCCGGGGTCGAGCCCGGTGGAGGGCTCGTCGAGCAGGAGCACTTCGGGCGAATGGATCAGCCCCTTGGCCAGTTCCACGCGCCGCTGCTGGCCGCCTGAGAGCGTCTCGACCATATCTTTAGCCCGATCCAGCAGGCCCACGCGCGTGAGGACCTCCTGAATGCGGGTCCGGAGAAGCGCCCCGTGCAGGCCATAGAGGTGCCCCTGGTGCTTCAGGTTCTCGGCCACGGTCAGTTTCGGGTCAAGACTGCGCGCCTGAAAAACAATGCCGATCTGCTGCCGCACCTGATTCGGCTCGCGGGCGACGTCGAAGCCCTGCAGGCTGGCCCGGCCGCCGGAAGGCACCATCAGCGTGGAGAGGATGCGGAAGAGCGTCGTCTTGCCGCTCCCGTTGGGACCCAGAAGGCCGAAGATTTCCCCGCGGTTGACCGCGAAGCTCAGGTCATCCAGAGCGCGCCGCGTGCCGTAGTCGTGGGAGACGCGATCCAGCTCAATCGGTGGTGTTGACACACCGCTGCGGCTGAGCGCCGTTTCGGAATGGAGAGCCGTTGCCAGTCGCAACTCACTTTCCCACGGCGTTCAGCATGAGCGCCGCCAGCAGAAGGGGCAGGTAGACCACGCTGACCTTGAGCAGATCGCGCGCGTACATTCTGGACTGCGACGCATCGCGGGCACGAACGATGCGTGAGAACCGAATCGTGTAGGCCAGATACAGAAGGCCGAGGACGATCGCAATCCCGGCATAAATCCTGCCATCCATGTGCAGCCAGAACGGCAGAAGGCTGACCGGAATCATGATGACGGCATAGGTGAGCGCCTCGATGGCGGTGGACCATCCATCCGGTTGTGCCACGGGCAGCATACGAATGCCGGCGCGCGCATAGTCGTCGCGATAGAGCCACGCGATGGACATGAAGTGGGGGAACTGCCAGACAAAGAGGATGGCGAACAGCGCCACGCCTTGCCATTCGATGAGTCCGCGCGCGGCCGTCCAGCCGAGCAGCGGGGGCATCGCACCTGGGAAGGCTCCGATAAAGGTCGCGAGGGTGGTCACGCGCTTGAGCGGCGTGTAGACAGCCACGTAGAGGAAGGCGGTCAGCAGCGCGAGGCCGCCGGTGACAAGGTTCGTCTCGCGGGTAAGCCAGAGGCTACCCAGAACGATGGCCAGCAAACCCACCGTAATGCCGTGCGCGAGCCCGATACGCCCGGTCGCCATGGGACGATCGGCGGTCCGCTTCATCTTCGCATCGAGTTTTCGCTCAATGGCCTGGTTGAGCGCGGCAGCTCCAGCGGAAACGGCAGTGATGCCCACGAGGGTTTCCACCAGCCCGGGTTGCAGGCTGCTGATGCCCGAGCGCATGGAACCCAAATAGAAGCCGGCCCACCCCGTGAGCGTGACCATGCCGGTCACTCGCAGCTTGAACAATTCGCGATAATCGACGAGGAGCGAAGCGGTGGCTCCGGCGCGGGGCGCATGCAGATGCGCGGGCGCGGTTTCCCAGGCCGCGGGCGCCGGATCGAGCGAGCCGGCGGGGTCGACACGGGCAGCGGCGGAGTTCAGGCGCATGGCACCTGGAAACAGCGGCTGGCGCGGAACTGAGAGAAGGGAACCATCGAGAGTGGGATGCCGACCGGCGTGGAGACGACCTGCTTTTCCATGATACCCGGCGGCGGCGCCTCAGGACGAGACGGCGGGTGAGCGCGAAAAAACTACGGCAGGATGGTGGTCGTGGACGAGGACGGAGGCGGCACATCCAGCGGATACGGCTCGGCGATGATCGCCTCATCGTGAACCGCATATTCCTCGATGAGGACGGCGACGAGCACTGCCGTCGGCACCGCAACCATGGCCCCGATGATGCCGGCCAGCGAGGAGCCAATGAGCAGGGCGATCAGGATTGTGAGTCCGGCCAGGTCCACCTGGGTGCGCATGATACGCGGCGTAAGCCAGGTATTCTCGACCTGGACATAGGTGAAATAGAAGATGAGGACCCCGGCGACTCGTCCCCAGGAGTCGAGAGCCGCCACCAGAACGACCAGCGAAACCGAAACCAGCGCGCCCGCCACCGGAACCACATTAAACAGTCCCATGATGATGCCGAGCGCGTAGGCATAGCGGATATGCAGCAGCGCGAAGACGATGGTGCTGGAGACCCCGAGGATGAGCATCAGCGTACCCTGGCCCAGCAGCCAGCGGCCCATGCGGGCTGAGGCGCGGGTCAGCGTCTTGTCCAGACGCAGCCGCAGATCGACGGGAAAGAGCGAGAGAAACCAGGCGTAGGCTTCATCGCCTTCGATGATGAAGTACACGGTGAGGACGATCCCGGCCAGAATCCGGGCCAGGGTTCCGGCCCAGTCGCTGGCGAACCTGACGATGTAGGTAGCCAGGTTGGCCGTCATGTCCTGGACTTTTTCCTGCAGGGCGTCGAGATCGATGTCGCGCAGGACGGGGAGCTTCTGGAGGCGCGCGAAGAATTCCGGACCGCGCTGCGGCAGTTCTTTAATGAATTCCCGCAGATCGCTAAAGGCGGGCGTGAGGCCGACGATGAAGAACAGTGTGAGTCCGCCCGTCGTGAGAACCAGCAGGATCAGGACCGCTACGCCTCGACCGGGGTGCCAGCGGCCGATGCGCAGCTTCATGATGGCGCGAACCAGCGGCATCAGCACGACAGCGAACAGGGCGCTGACGTAAATGACGACCAGGACGTCGTGCAGCAGATAGGCCAGGTAAAGGGCAATCCCGACCCCAAATGCGAACAGGACGGTGCTGCGAGGGCCGGGCGGCCGGTTCATGCGGGCCCTCCTGTCCTGCGAGCCGCGGGAAGAGAGGCGGAAACTGAGCCCTGATCGGCGATTCCGGGGCACCTTTCAACGATGTGATGAACGATGGTTTCCGTCACCTGTTCCGGCGAAGAACCCGCCGTGTTGACCGTCAGATGCGCCTGGCGGTAGCCGGGCAGACGGACTGTCCACCTCTCCTGCAGCCGGGCGCGATCAGCCAGAACCGGCCGAACCGGGGCATTAGCCTGGCCGGAACAGCGGGCGACGAGCAGATCGAGAGGGGCATCGAGAAAAATGAGCACGGAGTCAGGGAGCAAGGCCAGCATCTCGCGGGTCTCCCGCTTCTCCAGGGCGCCGCCGCCCAGGGCGAGGACCAGGCGACTCCGGTTCACGGCGGCGCGAATGGTGGCTGCTTCCAGGTCGCGGAAAGCCGGTTCGCCCTGGCTCGCGAAGATGGCTGCGATGGCCTGGCCGGTCTGCGCTTCGAGCAGAAGGTCCGAATCGGCGAACTCCCAACCGAGGCGCTCCGCCAGCAGCCGGCCGACGGTCGTCTTCCCCGCACCCATAAAGCCGGTGATGAGGACGCGCGTAATGCTGGCCGGAAGGAGGGAAGGCCCTGGCGTATGCCCACTCATGGATTTTGATTATAAGAAGCGAAGTCGGAAAGAAACTCGCTATTTACGAGGAGCCGGAACCTCGGGACCAGTGGAGCCACCCTGGTGGCGGATCGCCTGTTGAATGTTCTCCCACACGGCCGGACTGGGATCGTGAATGGGCAGCAGGAGGCGGGCCTGAGACGCGATGTACTCGAGATCGCGAACCAAAGCGGCACAGTTCTCACAGCTCTTCAGATGGTCATGTCCGCGCAAGTCGCTCTGGGACTCGAAGAGCTCGGGAAGGGCGTCCTGAAATTCAGCACAGGTCATGGTTTTATCCGGGACGCGCAGCACGATCACGCGATCTGCTCCTTCCGCTGCCCGGTCTTCAGCAGGTCACGCAGTTTCATCCGGGCCTTGTGCAACTGGGACTTGCTGTTCCCGATGGAACAATCGAGCATCTCCGCTATTTCATTATGCTCGTAGCCTTCTACGTCGTGCAGCACAAAAACCAGCCGGTATCCGGGGGGCAGATTCTCAATGGCCCGTTCCAGAGTGACGCGGTCGATGGACCCGGAGAGCGTGAGGTCGCGGGCGCCGATATCCTTGCGCGGACCGTCGTCCTGCGAGGGCTCGAGAGTTTCTTCGAGGGAAACCTGGGGCAGTCCCTTGCGGCGCAGGTGCATGAGCACCACATTGACCGCCAGCCGATGCAGCCAGGTGGAGAAGGCGGAGTCGCCACGGAAGGTGCCAATCTTGCGGTATAGCTGCAGAAAGGCCTCCTGGGTCAGGTCCTCAGCTTCGGCCACATTGCCCAGCATGCGCAGGCAGAGCGAGTAAACGCGCCGCTTGTGCATGGAGTAGAGGATTTCAAAGGCGCGCCCATCCCCGTTCTGCGCTTTATGAATGGCTTCCTGCTCGCCGGCAATCGGAGGATTGCGGCGCAGGTGCTGGTTCGCCGGTCGGGGCTGGGTGGGTCCCGCATTCATCAGAACAAACCTTTCCATGCCAATTCTTCCATGAGAGGGACCTCCCAGGGGTCTGCTGTTGCGAATCTTCTGTGCAGTCAGGCTCATAGGCACACGTTACCGGTGAAACGCAATATGGGTGTACGACGCTGCCCGGAATCGTCTGGTTGCCTGGCCCGACGGGAAACAAACGGAACGAAGACAGAAAGGGGAGAGAAAAAGAGTAATGCGCGCAGGACGCACAGCAGCAGGGGCTGTGCGTCCGGCGGGTCAAAAGAAACAGCGGCCTAACGTCCGAAGAAGGTCGCGTTTTTGGCGGTGAAACTCTGCCACTTCTCGGGCAGATCGTCTGCCGCATAGATGGCCGAAACCGGGCACACCGGTACGCACGCGCCGCAGTCAATGCATTCCACCGGATCGATAAAGAGCTGGTCCGATTCCGCGTGCTTCGCTTCGTCTTTTTTGGGATGGATGCAGTCCACCGGACAGGCATCGACGCAGGCCGTATCTTTGGTGCCGATGCAGGGTTCCGCAATTACATAAGCCATGGAGTTCCTCTTCGGGAGTGGTAGTCAGGTCGAGCAATCACGCAAAGAGGTTCAGGCGCCGGGAAACAGAACCCAGGCAATTGGCTCGCCTGAGACGCCGGTTTCCCGCCCCTCGGCCTTTCCGCCCGATTGGTGCGACAACGGACCATTCTAGCAGGGGGCTGGCGCGCAGCGACAAGAGTCGTGGGATGGGGAAATGACTTTAGGAACGTAGACGGCGCGGGCCTGCCCGTGCGCGGTTCATCTGCGGTTCAGCCGCCGGATCGGGCGGCCCGAGCGGCAGCAAATTCCGCGGGCGTGGGGATCGGATGCAGATCGCGGCCGGCGAACATCTCCTGGAACAGATGGATCAGCTCGTCCTGGAGCAGGCCGTTGGTGGCCAGGACTTCTCCGCTGTCCAGACGAAACGCCTCGCCGTCGATGCGGGTCATGGTGCCCCCGGCTTCCACGACCAGCAGGGCGCCTGCGGCCGTGTCCCAGGGATTCAGGTGAAACTCCCAGAAGCCGTCGATGCGTCCACAAGCGGTGTAGGCGAGGTCCAGGGCGGCCGATCCCGCTCGCCGAATACCGTGCGAGCGGAGGGTGAATTCCTGGTAGAAGTGAATGTTCGGGCTCGCGTGCCGCTTGCGGCTGGGAAATCCGGTGGCCAGCAGGGCCTCCGCCAGCTGCTTCGTTCCTGAGACCTGAATGCGGCGGCCGTTGAGCCACGCCCCCTGCCCTTTTTCCGCAACGAACAGTTCATCCCGGGTGGGATCGTAGATGACGCCCGCGACCAGGACGCCATCGCTGCCGGACGGCCGGTCCGGGGGACGGTGCTCCAGTCCAAGAGAGACACAGAACACAGGAAAACCATGGGCGAAGTTCGTCGTGCCGTCGAGGGGATCGACGTACCAGCGATATTCGCTTTCGAGGCGCTGCCGCACGCCTTCCTCGCCGTAAATGCCGTGGTCCGGAAAGGCCGCGCTGAGGCGCTCGGTGATGAGCCGCTCCGAGGCGCGGTCGGCTTCCGTCACCAGATCCACGTCACCCTTATATTCGGTGGCCACGCCGCGGTCGAAGTAGCGGCGCAGCAGGGCGCCGGCTTCCTGCGCGATCTCGGCAGCCCGGGCCGCCACGGTGAGCTGGGCGGGAACGCGATCGGTCACTGGCCATCCCCGGCGGGGCGTTCGGCCGCCTCGTCGCGGCGCGCGCGGCGGCGGCCGTCCCGGCCATGCTCGGCAATGGTGCGGATCTGGTGCTTGTAGATGAAGAGATTGGGCTTGCCTTCGCGGGTGAGCCGGATCATGCGATCGTCGAAGTACTCGATCCAGCCGGACACCGTTTCGCCGTCGCGCAGCTTCACATGCACAGGCACCTGGCGCTCGCTGAGGGAGCGCAGATACTGCGCTTCCTGACCGGTTTCGCCTGGAGGTGGAGTCTTCTGCCGGCGGCGGGAGGGGTTGTCGAGCGGCATAGCGTCATTGTATCGGAGGCCCGGCGGCCCATCCGGGTTGTCAGCGGTCGTCCCGATCCAGCAGGAGACCCAACAGCAGATGGAGCAGCGCCAGCACCACGGCGCCAATGAACGCCGCACTCCAGGTGGACACGTAGAAGCCAGGCACGACATTGCTGGCAAGCTTCAGGATGAAGGCGTTGATCACCAGCAGGAACAAGCCGAAGGTAATGATGCTGAGCGGAAACGTGATGATCTTGAGCAGCAGGCCCAGAGTCATGTTCAGAAAGCCAATAATCACTACGGCGATCAGCGCGGCGGCCATGCTGCGGAGGTGGAATCCCGGCACCACATTCGCCGTAATGAGCAACGCCAGCGCATACAGCAGCCATTTCAACAGGAGTCGTAACATGGTCGCAGCGTCCTTTCCCGGTTTGACCCGCGGTTGACACAGGGTACGCTATGATCCGCTTACGAGGAAGCATGCCGTACCGTTTCCAGTCCCCCAGCGCCGCCCGCCGCTGCTGTGCCGTTTTTGGAGCCTTCCTTTTGGCATTGGGTATGGCTCTGCCCTTCTCGGCGCAGAATGACTCAGCTCCGTTGCCTGACGTCCCGACGCTCATCCGGCAGGTGCGGGACCATCAGCGGCAGATGGAGGCGGTGCAGGAGAACTACACCTTCCACGAAACCGACGTGACCCAGGAACTGAACAAGAACGGGAGCGTAAAGAAGACCGAAACAGAGGAGTACGAAGTCTTCTTCGTCAACACGCACCCGGTGCGCCGGCTCATCCGCAAGGACGGCAGGGACCTCGACCTGGATCAGCAGAAGAAGGAACAGGACCGCGTCGCGAAGGATGTCGAGAAGGCGCAGCAGACGCCACCGGGGCAGTCACCGCACGGCGATCAGTCAATCAGCGTCAGCAATATTCTGTCCATGGCGAAGATTTCGCAGCCGCGGCGGGTCATGCTCGACGGACGCAGCACCATCGCGTTCGATTTCACCGGCAACCCAAAGGCGAAGGCCCACAGCCTGGCCGAAGAGGCCGCTCTGCGTACCTACGGGACGATCTGGATCGACGAAAAGGACCGCCAGGTCCGGCGGCTGGTGGCGACCCTGGGCTCCAATGTTCACGCCGGCTTCGGCCTTCTTTCGCTGGCCAAAGGCAGTAATCTGACCTTCGACCAGAAGCTCGTGAATAACGAACTGTGGCTGCCGACCAGCGCGGACATCCACCTGGTCGCGCATGCCATCGGCTTTCTCGGCTTCCGCGCGCAGATTCACATGACCGACGACGGCTACAGGAAATTTCGTGCCGAGGCGCAGCAACAGAGTGGCAGCACGGTCGTCCCGCCCTCGAATCCCTGAAGACCTGGAACTTCGGCTCGGGAATTTGTAGCAGCTGCCGTCCTGAACTTCGGAATCTGTAGCTGCCACGGTTCTGTTTGGCCTCGGAGAGGAAGAAGGCCGCCGAATTTGTTGCTCGGCGGCCCTGCAGTCGCACCCGGGATGGTTATTCAGGCTGCGGTGTTGCATCGGGGGCCTGGTTCTGGCCGCCCATCCTCTGCTGACGTCGCGCCTGCATCTTCGCGCGCATCTCCTCGTACTTCTGTTTCTGTTGGTCGTTCAGCGCCGCTTCCAGCTGGGTCTGCGTGTCCTGCTGGATGGCCTGCGCCTTGGCGCGCCTGTCCTGGCGCGAGAGCGACTGATCCTGCCAGAGGGCCTGCATCTGCTGCTGGCGAGCCAGCAGAATCGGCTTGATCTGCGCCTGTTGATCGGCGGTCAGGTCAAGCGTTTTCGTCAGGTGGGCCAGCTGCCGGTCCGGATTCATGCGGTTCCCGCGATGAAACTGCCCGGGCTGCTGGTCGCCGCTGGACTGACCGGACTGGGGCGTAGGTATGGATTGCGCGCTGTTGTCCTGCGCGTAGAGGGCGGCATTCGCGCTGACTGCGATCATCCCGCCGAGTGCAAGTGCAAAGAGTGTGTTTCTCATGGAATTTTTCAATTCCTCCTTGCCCCACTCGAACCCGCGTCGCGACCCGGTTGTTGCGCCGGAAATGCACTCGCGCTGCACAATAAATCACTGCAACTTTTACCCGGGAATCCGCGTCACGCTGCATGGTTCAGCGCGCGGTCGCCGCACTCTGCAGTGCCTTCGGCGGCATGGGCACAGGATCGGAACGCAGGCCGCAGCGCAGCAGGTCAGGAGCGTGCCGGCCCGGCCCTGGCAGGTAGGCATAGGCAAAGACCGCCTGATAATCGCTCTCGCCGGGATAGTTGCAATGAGCGCAACTGGGGCGATAGGCGATGGCCGGATGGTCGCGCATCGCTTCCACCCACTGCTGCGAGCCTTTGGCCGCAACCGTCAGGGTTTGCGGATCCGCAGGCGTCGTGGCCGGGCGCCAGGCAAACATCGGTCCCGCCGGTTGCAGAGCGTTGACCAGCGCGCCGCCTCGTCCCGCCGAGGCCCGCCACAACCAGCGATCGCCGACATGCGCGTACCAGTCCGCGCTGGAAGGCACGGGCTTCTCCAGACGAATGTCTCTGCGGGTTTCATTCTCAATGCGGAACAGGAACCCCGGGCCTGCGCCGGGCGACACTTCCGCCAGATAACTCGCCGTCAGCTTCACGCCTCTGCAGGGAAGCACCGTCGTTTCAGAGTGGCGCGGGATTCCCGCGGAGACGGCCACGGCTGTCGAGGCAGCCAGCAACGCGGTCAGCGTCACGCAATCGCGGGTCCGCCGAAGAATACGGAATCGCACCAGCAGATTCAGCTCCGGCCCAGCGCGTCCAGGTCGATGGACTTGTAGTCTCCGCGCTCGATCCCCTGGCGGATCTGCCCCGGAGTCCTGCCCAGCTTCGTCATCTTGTAAGCGTAGGCTTCCTCCGCTGCGCAGGTCTCGCAGATCGCGCCATGAGTTCCTTCGAAGCAGCTGTGCAGGCTGGTGTGTCCCAGCGCGCGATCGCAGCGGCAATAGCAGGGCAACTGATACAGCACCCTGGGAATCTGCGCCGCCTCTTTATAGACTTCCACCTGCCACTTTTCCCGGAAGTACGGTCCGGTAAGCTGATTGCCGGAAAGGATCGGCGGCAACTCCTGGCCCGGGGCCGGAGGCTGCGGATGGTACGCGGGCACGTCGTCCTGCGGGTCGGAATACTGGGCATGGACCGCATGGCTGGGAAGACTGGCGAGGGGAATGGTGTATCCGGCAATAATCAGAACGGGGAGGGCCAGGGTCAGGATGGCTCGGGTCACAAGGAAGTCTCCGCGGTCCATGGTAACGAAAACTTTGATCCTGTTCGCGCGGGGCGCAGGGATCACGGCCGAAAAAGCAAAAAAAAAACGGCACGAACGGTAATTTGTTCGTGCCGGGAGGCCAGTGACGCAACTTATAAACTTAACGCCAGCCGGGAATTCTCAGTCACCGGTCTGGAACCAAACTCTAATCTTTCTGATGCTCCTGAGCCCTTCCGAGGAGGCATCGCCTGCACCTAACGGAAACCGACAAACCTAACCGCCGATCTCCAGAATAGTGTAACCCTGACGGGCCATTCGCACAAGCCCCATACACAATTTAGTATTTTATTGCCAAGATTTGTTGATTCTAAAGCTCTGGCTTTTCCAAGGCAATGATGGACTCCAAGCCTGAATCCACGCCGGAACAACCCGCTCCAACCCGTTTGCAGGCACTGCGCACCGGCCTTCTGATCGCCGGATCCGCGCTGCTGGGCGGTCTGACGGTCGTTCTCTGGAACCGAAGCTCTCTGTCCAGACTCCGCCAGCCACCGGAGACAGCTTCACCACCCCCTGGTGGTTCGGACGGGGAGGACGAGTGGTAGACGGTTGCGATTTCGATCGGATCAGACTGAAGCTAGCCCAGGCCATCGATGGCGGCTGCGAGGTCGAAGTCTCGCTCCGTCAATCCGCCGGCGTCGTGGCTCACGAGCGCCAGGCGCACCTTGTTGTAACGAATATCGATGTCGGGATGATGTCCGGCTCCTTCCGCCAGCTCGGCCACGCCGTTGACGAACTGCATGGCTCCCACGAAGTTCTCAAAGGTGCAGCGACGGACCAACTCGCCGCTCTCCAGGCTCCAGAGGGGCATTGACGCTAGTTTTTGACGAACGATTTTGCCGTCCAGGACAGGCATGGCCGCTCCTCCCTGCAGGGGATTTCAGGCAGATCCGATCATACCTTGAGATCTTCGATGGTTCCGGCGAAGGAAAGGGGTGAGAAGCGCGGGTGGCGCGTCATCTCCACGCGCAGGTCCTCCCAGAGAGAGTCGGGAAGCCCGAGAAAAACCTCGACGATGTTGGGATCAAACTGCGTGCCGGCGAACTTTTCGATCTCTCTGCGGGCCACGCTGTAGGACCGGGACCGGCGGTAAGGCCGGTCGGAGGTAATGGCATCCACGGTATCCGCGATTGCAAAGATCCGGGCTCCCAGCGGAATCTCTTCGCCGCTCAGCCGGCGGGGATAACCGTTGCCGTCGTAATGCTCCTGATGGCTGTAGACGATCTCGGCGGCCTCTTCCAGGAAGGGGATCTTGCGCAGGATCTGATAGCCGCGCGCGCAGTGCTCCCGCATAATCGCCTGCTCTTCCTCGTTGAGTTTGCCCGGCTTCAGCAGAATGGCGTCGGGAATGGCCATCTTGCCGATGTCGTGCAGGAAAGCCCCGCGCGCAATGACGCGGGTCTGTGCCATTTCCACACCGCAGTGCCGGGCCAGCGCGATGGTATAAGCGGTCACGCGGCGGGAGTGGCCTTCGGTCTCCTGATCCTTCAGATCCAGAGCATCGCCCAGAGCCTCGAGGGTGATGTCATACGACCGCTCGAGGTCGGCCATGGCCTGCCGCAGCATTTCGGTACGGGCCGAAACCAGCTGCTCCAGATTGTGCCGGTAGACCTGATTTTGCTGGACGAGCTGGCGATAGTCGAGGGCGCGGCGAACGGTGACCAGCAACTGCTCTTTCTCAAAGGGCTTCAGCAGGTAGTCGTAGGCGCCCTTGCGCATTGCGGAGATGGCGACGCCCACATCGTGGATAGCGGTAACCATCACCATCGGCGTCTCGGGATGAATCTCGCGGAGCCGCTCCAGCAGGCCAATCCCGTCCAGGCCGTTCATCACGATGTCGGAGAGGATCAGATCGTAGGGCGGATCCATTTCCAGATGCTGAACCGCTTCCAGACCGTTTGCAGCGAGAACCGGCGTGTAGTTCGACTTCTCCAGCATGGCGGCCATGAGGGTCCGCACATACGGTTCGTCGTCCACGATCAGGATTCGCTCTGCCGGCACTGCTCCACCACCTTTGAAAGCCTTCAACGATCCGGGGTTAGGTCGGGGCACGAACAATCCCGATCCATCGTATCCTGGCTCATTGGCTCGCATCCTGCAATTCCCGAAACGGGGAATACCAGTGGACTATTCCCGGTCAACCCGCCGCCCGTGCATTTTCCGAAGGGCGCGCCAATTTCCGCCATGGGAGTGGTTCCTTCCTGGGCGCCGGTTTGCATCCAATGTTCGTGATAAGCTTCTTCCTGCAGGGAGTCCATTCATTCCCCAGGCCGACTCAACGCATGCTTTTTGAACTGGATAAGCATCTCTCCAACGTAACTGCGCGAGCCATGGCGCCTCAGTCTCTCGAAGAGAGACAACGCGACATCTACGACAGTCACCGCCACCGTGTCTTCTCCGTCTCCTATTACATGACGGGCAGTGAACTGGAGGCTGAACAGATCCTCTGTGACGCCTTCGTGCGCGCGTTCCAGGCCGCTCCGGAGCCGGACCACGCCCTCATCGATACCGCCCTCGTGGATCAACTAAAGCAGGAACAGGTTCTTGGGGAAGGCGATGCCCTGCCTCCGCCCGATGCGGGCTACCTGCCCCAGCGCCACAACATCCTGCGCACGGAACTGGAAGAGGCCATCCGGTATCTGCCCTCCACCGAACGCCTGATCTTCCTGCTCACGGATGTCGAAGGTTACCCGGCAAACCGGGTGGCCGAACTACTCAATATGTCCCCATCCAGTGTGCTCCGGTTTGCGCTGACGGCGCGGCTGCGGTTGCGCACCGAACTGGCCGCCATGCGCGAGAGCGACCAGGAAGCCGCCTGACAAGGGCGAATCTCGCAAATTTCTCCAAATATCCTTTCAGCTCCGGGACGCCGTGGCCTTGCGCGCCTGCTGCTGCGCGCGCCGGTTTTTCGCCCAGCCTGGCTTGTTTACCTGCCGCGCTCGTCCCAGGGCCAGCGCATCGGCCGGAACATTGTCAGTGATGATGGATCCTGCCGCCACATAGGCGCCTTCGCCAATGACCACCGGCGCGACCAGAGCCGAGTCGCTGCCGATAAAGACACGATTGCCAATCAGGGTGCGGTGTTTGTTGACGCCGTCATAGTTGCAGGTGATGGTACCGGCGCCGATGTTGACGCCCGTTCCGACCTCAGCGTCACCGAGATACGTAAGGTGACCCGCCTTCGATCCGGCGCCCAGCCGCGTCTTCTTGGCCTCGACGAAGTTGCCGATATGCGCGCCTTCACCGATGTGGCATCCCGGCCGCACGTGCGCCATCGGACCCAGACGCGCCCCTTTATCGATCTGCGATTCGGTCACCACACAGGACTGCAGGATCACAACCTGATCCGCCACCGTGGCGTCTTCCAGAACCGAGTAAGACCGAATCCGGCAGTCGCTGCCGATCCGGGTCGTGCCCAGCAATTGAACGAAGGGCTCGACGATTGTGTCGACCCCAACCTCCACGCCTGTGTCGATCAGGACGGTTTCGGGCCGCTGGATCACCACCCCGCTGTCCATCAGCCGGCGCGCCGTGGCCAGTCGCATCTCGCGATCCAGATCCATCATCTCGGCGATCGTGTTCGCCCCCAGCACTTCGACGGGATCCACCGCTTCCAGGGCCACCACCCGTTCCCCCGCATTCGACAGGAGGCGGGCCATATCGGTCAGGTAAAGCTCCTTCTGCGCATTGTTCGAACGAAGCCGGCCGATCTGGTTGTAGAGTCCCTCCCGCTGAAACGCATAGATTCCCGAGTTGATCTCACGCACATTCTCCTGAGCGCGCTTCAGCGACTTCTGCTCGACAATCGCCTCGACCTCCGGCGCACCCGGAACACGGCGCAGGACGCGCCCATAGCCGAACGGATTGCTGGGCGTCGCTGTCAAAATCGTCATTGCCGCCCGCTCGCGAAGATGGAAATCGCGCAAGGCGAGGATGGTTTCCGAGCGTAACAGCGGCACATCGCCGGAAAGCACGATTAGTTCGCCGTAATCGCGCGTTTTGCTCTCGGCGCACTGCAGAGCATGTCCGGTCCCGCGCTGTTTTTCCTGGAGAACGAAGCGCACCCCGGTGTCGCCGACCGCGGCCTTCACCGTCTCGGCCTGATGCCCCACGACCACCAAAATGTCACGAGGCGGAACCACCTGCGCCGCCGCGTCGATGACGTGCCGCAACAAGGGACGGCCGCCGATCTCGTGCAGCACTTTGGCGCGCTTCGATTTGAGCCGCGTTCCCTTGCCCGCAGCCATGATGACAATTCCCAGTCGCATGTGTCCTCGAATCTGTTCCCTGGTATGCGGGGCTCTGTCGCGGGTTCCTGCGGCCAGCGCCACTTCCTTTCTGACGCTAATTTTGCGGGAAGCGGGTGTCAATAACGCGCGCGGAGCAGCCGCCGATGAATCGCTGGCCGTGTGACGGCACGCACCCGAAGCCCCGCCCCATTCTGGTCACTTCCCGTGGCTCTGCATTGCGTGTACTTTCGATTCAGCCACCTGAGAGGATTCGCATGCCCTGCCTGGAACTCAAGCTGCCTGCCCGCGCCTGGCCTCAGCCGGCCACCCGCCTGCGCACTCTTCTCGAAAAGCCAGGAGCGGCGGTGCTTCGCCGCAATCAAGTCGCCAGGGCAGCCGGCTACGATGACGCCCTTCTTGGCAACTGCGTGCGCGTCACCGCCGTGCTGGCCGTCGATCTGACCCATCCGCCGCAGGCCGACGAACCCGCAGAACCCGCTGTGGCTGCGGAGCCTGCGACCGCGGCAAATCCCGATCGGGATGAAGAGGATTCGCTCCTCGCCGGCTTTGCCAAGGGCATCGAAATCTGGATCGCGGACAGGACGCACGCCGTCTGCGTCGTTGCCGACGCGGAAGAGATCACCGGCGCCCTGGCCATGTTCGACGCTTATCTTCGCCTGGCGCGCTTCCAGCCGGCGTTCGAGCGCCTCGATCAGCGGCAGGTAGGACTGACTTTCACTTTCCGCGAAGGCCTCGCTCTGGGCGTCCAGGGACATCCCGCGGAATCGCGGCCCGACCCGGAAAACTTCTTCGATCGCCTGGCGGCCATTCCTGAGATCGAAGACTTCCGCGAGCCGCGCTTCGTGGTCCGCCTGCCCAATGAAGGCGTGGGCTATTTTCACGAGCTGCTTCGTTCGTCTTCGGCCTGGCTGGAAGAGAACTCCTACACCCACATCCTCGGCTCAAAATGAACCCCTCGGCGGTGGCGGCGGTACTGGCCGGCGTTCTGTTGGCGACCGGTCAGACCGCCCCACCCGCTCACTCCGCGCCGTCCGGGGGTTTTGCGGAGCGCATTGAGAGCGGGCAGATCGCTGCGCCGGCCGGAGCCCCTGTCCACTACCGGATCCGTCTTCTCCCACTTTCGTCCTTCCCCGCCCTGCCGGTGGAGGTCGTTGTCCAGCTCAGCCGCCGCCGCTGCATGATCCCGCAAACCTACGAGGCAAAGCAGCCGGAGAACGTCATCCACGGCGCCTTTCACGCTGCCGGGAGCAGCGACTGGGCAGCCCTTTGCTCCGCCGACGGCACCACCACGCTATACGTCTTTTTCGCGGGACAATTCGATGCGCCGACTGCCTTACGCAGCCAGCCCGATACTGCCTGGCTCGGCGCCGATCCCGGGGAATCGATCCTGGGCTCGGCCTGGGGCATCGCGCTGCGCAGCGCCGAACAACTGCGGTCGTCGCCGAGACTCCGCAGCCTGCTCACCACCGACCACGATGCCATTGACGATGCCAGGCTGGAGCGCACCCTCGCGATCCACTATTACCAGGGCGGCAAATGGCTCACCGTGATGGCAGGCGATAACGAATAAAAGCCCCTGTTTTGACGGGATCGTCGTCCGAAGATGATTTTCCGGTCGCCCTCGCAACTTATCTCGCGGACACTTGTCTAAAGCATACGCAGCCTCTGGATTCAGCTTCCCTTGTTCCCGTTCGCCCGGGGAGAATCCGGCTGTGCGCGCCGGCACATTTGCTAATCCGAGGGTTTCACCATCATGAACAACCCGTCCGCTTCTTTGAACTGTATCTTCCGTCAGGCGGGGTTATGATGGTTCGCATCGAAACGCAACTACAGGTAATTTTCCCCGCTGCAGAAGTGGCTCGCCGCATACCATTGCGGCGCACGGTATAGCTTTCTCGCCTTTCACAAGGATGGCCATGTTTCGCTCAGTGTCTCCCTCCGTGTTTCGCTCCCTGGTAAGTCCCCTTTCCGCCCTCGTTGTCTCCTCCTCGGTTCTGGCAGGTCTGGCGCCTGCGCTCGCTGCGCAATCTCTTCCGTCCAGCCAGACCGTGGTCGCCAGTCGCATCCTTCAGCCGGTCGATGACAATGCCCGCATCACGCTGCATGGCTACGTGCATCCCCTGGCGAATGCCGCGAACGATCGCGGACCGGCGCCCGACTCCATGCCCCTGACGCGGATGCACCTGGTGCTCCAGCGCAGCGCAGCGCAGGAGGCCGCCCTGCACCAGTTCATCGCGGACACGCATACCCCCGGCTCTCCGAGCTACCACAAATGGCTGACGCCGCAGGAATTCGGTCAGCAGTTTGGCCCCTCCAACCAGGATGTCGCGACCGTCGAATCCTGGCTGGCCGCGCACGGCTTCGCCGTCACCGGCGCCCTGCCCGGCAAGCAGGTGATCGAGTTCAGCGGTAACGTCGCGGAGATGCGCGACGCCTTCGCGGTCCAGATCCATCATTACGAGGTGAACGGGAATCCTCACTATGCGACAGCGACGGAACCGCAGATCCCAGCCGCTCTCGCGCCGGTGGTGGCCGGCTTTGTCTCCCTGAACAACTTCCGCCCGAAGAGCTACGCGCGCGTTCTGGGCAAAGCCGTCTACGATCTGAAAACCGGCAAAACCACCCCCGAGTGGACCGTGCCCGGCGGGGCCGGATATCCCACCGTCGGCGGCGTCAATTTCGCGCTCTCTCCGGCCGATTTCGCCGTCCAGTACGATCTGCCGAATTCCAGCCTGAACCCGCGCTACACGGGCACAACGTACGACGGCACCGGCCAGACCATCGCCATTATCAACGAGGCGAATATCAACATAGCCCTGGTCAACCAGTTCCGCACGCTCTTCGGCCTTCCTCCGAATCCGCCGAACGTCATCATCGACGGCAATGATCCCGGCATCGACGGCATCAATGATCCCGACGGCCCCAACTACGCCTCTGTCGAGGCTTATCTCGACGTGGAATGGTCGGGCGCGGTTGCTCCCGGCGCCACGGTCGATCTGGTCATCGCCGCCGACACCGCGCTCGAAAGCGGCCTGATTCTCGCCGCCGAACACGCCGTCTATGGCAACGTCGCGCCCGTAATGAGCATGAGCTTCGGCCAGTGCGAGGCCGATCTCGGCTCCTCGAATGCCTTCATCAATCAGTCTCTGATGGAGCAGGCCGCCGCCCAGGGCATCACGGTCATGGTTTCCACCGGCGACAGCGGTTCCGCCGGCTGCGACGATCCGGACACGCAGTACTACGCCGTCAACGGCCTCGGCGTCAACGGCTTCGCCTCCACTCCCTGGGATGTCGCCGTCGGCGGCACCGACTTCTATTACGGCTCCAATTACGCCACCCTGACCCTGACCAATCTGGGCACCTACTGGAACACGGCCGGCACCAACACGCCGCCCGCTTCCGGCTCGCTGCTTGCGCCCATTGCGGAGCAACCCTGGAACGACAGCCAGTTCGGCCTGGATGCTTCGAATTACTACACCGATTACGGCGTCACCAGCATCGGCGCGGGCAGCGGCGGCGCCAGCAGCGCGGCCGTCTGCTCGAGCGGCTACAACGCCAGTTCGGGCGCCTGTGAGGGCACGACTACCGGCTATCCGAAGCCTTCCTGGCAGACGGGCGCCGGTGTCCCGGCGGACGGCGTCCGCGACATTCCCGACGTCTCGCTCTTCGCCGCCGACGGACCTAACTACAGCTATTACGCCATGTGCTACGAGGACGGCGACTGCCAACCGGCTTCGAGCAGCGCCGTGCAGATCACCGGCGTTGGCGGCACCTCGGCCGCGGCCCCCACCTTCGCCGGCATCATGGCGCTGGTGAACGAGAAGTACGGGCGCCAGGGCCAGGCCGACTTCGTCCTCTACCCGCTCAAGACCCAGTATGCGGCGGCCTTCCACGACATCACGGTGGGGACCAATGCCGTTCCCTGCGCGACCGGCAGCACGAACTGCATCGCGGTCAGCAACCCCATCACGGTCAGCGATCCCACGTATGGAACGGCCGCCGAGGGCGAGATTGGCACCGGCACAACGCCGGACTACAACGCCGCCGCGGGCTATAACCTGGCCACCGGCCTCGGCTCCGTGGACGCCGCGGTGCTCGTGAGTGACTGGGGCAACGTCGAGAGCAAATTTGGAACGTCGACTGTCACACTGACGCCGTCATCCACATCCTTCACTCACGGCAGCGCGATCACCATCAACGGGTCTGTGACGGGCTCGGGCACGCCGACGGGCACCGTCGCGCTGATGACGGACAGCCCAGTGCCGCTGGCAGCCAGCCAGACTAACTTCACGCTGAGCAACGGATCCTTCTCCTCCAGCAGTATCAACAATCTGCCGGGCGGCACCTATGACATCTGGGGCCAGTACAGCGGGGACGGCACCAACGGTGCGAGTTCTTCAGCGAAAACGTCGATTACGGTTAATCCCGAATCGAGCGTCACGGCTCTGAATCTGCTCACGGCCGCCGGAACCACTGCCGTCAGTGCCGGCGCAACGAATGTTTCGTACGGCACCCAAATCCTGCTGAATGCTGCCGTGTATGGCAGCAACTACTATAGCCAGTGCGTAACAGCCTCCAGTTCTTCGGCCGCCTGCCAGACCTACACCCCGCCGACAGGGCCCATCGTCTTCAACGATGGCGGGACTGGCGTCAACACGGCCATCCTGAATGCCGAGGGCGATGCGGAATTCAACGCGCCGTTCTCGATCGGCAGCCACTCCGTCACAGCCAGTTATGCCGGTGACGCCAGCTACCAGGCATCGTCCGCCGCGGCCGTGACTTTCACTGTCGTCAAGGACTCACCGGATATCTACGTGGGCGCTTCTAACCTTGCATCCACTACCACATTGACGTTCGCAGGTGGCCAGAATACCTACTTCAACATCCTGATTGAGAACAGCGCGAACGATAGCGCTGAACAGAGCGCGCAAACCATTCTCACTTCCACGGTAGCGCCACCCACCGGCAGCATCACCGTCACCGGACTGCCGAGTGGCACCCAGACGATCAGCCTGGTGGGCGGTGTCGATCCCAGTACAGGACAGCCGGTCGGCATCGGCGTCGTAACCATCCCTGCCAGCGCATCCGCGAGTTCCGCTCTCGATCTGCGCCATCAGCCCAATCCCTGGGTGCCCGGCGGAGGCGCCGCGGTCTTCGCCTGCGTGGTCCTGCTCGCGATTCCCGCCCGCCGGCGCGGCTGGCGCAGTTTCGTCTGCCTGCTGATTTTCACTGGCCTGGTCAGTGCAGGAATCTCCTGTGGCGGGGGCGGGGGCTCGGGCAATGTCGGCCCGATCGGCGGTAGCGGCGGTACCACCGCCTCAGGAAGTTACAATCTCACGATCTCGTACGCCGGCGACAGCAACTATGCCGCGCTGACGGGATCCAGCGCAGCCTCGGGGACGATCGCCATCACAGCCTCCACTCTGCTCACCAGCACCATTAGCGCCACCAGCAGCGGCAGCATCTCGCCGACCACAGCCATGACCGTCAGCGGCACGGTGACCGGGCAAAGCGGTCATGCGGCGCCCACCGGTGCTGTCTACGTCTTTCCTTCCGGAGAAGGCGCTACGACCGGCTTTAATCTCACTCCAGGATCCGGCGACAGCTCGACCTTCACCGGCATCCTCACCAGTCAGACCCTCGACCAGGGCGCGAATTTCGTCACGCTTCAGTACGTCGGCGATAACACCTACAACGGCTCGGCTACCATCCTGAACAGCGGCAACTCGATCGGCAATCCGCTTTCGGATTTCTCGATCACTGCTGTTCCTTCTTTCACGTTCAAGGCAGGCAGTGGAAGCACGACGCTCTTTGTCAATCCGGCAAACGGTTTCACTGGAGCCGTTAATCTCAGCTGCTCGGCGCCTGCGGGTGTCTCCTGCTCGTTGGGAGCCGGAAGCGTCACTCTGCCAACCTCCGGTGCCAATCCGTCGGCTCAGGTCACGCTGAACGTGACTGCAGCCGCCGCCGGCACCTACAACCTCACAGTGACCGGCAGCACCGCCGCCAGCCAGATCCACACCCTCGGCGTCTCCGCCATCGTGCAGTAGCTTCAACGCCATCCCGCTTCTTGAGGAGCGGGATGGCTTCCCTTACAAACGGTGGCCGCTTTCACCCTCCCGTCCCAGCCGCCGGAAATCTCCGCCTCCCAGTTCCTGCCTCGATCCGGCGCCGTCGCCGATAACGGAGACTTCCACGCCCAACCAAAAATTTTGTTGACAACATCTGCCATGCCACCCCAAGATATAGATGGCTTAACGGCTATTGGCCAGAATGTTGTAGAGGGTTGACGTTTTACCAGGAGATCTTTGGGAGAAGGATTTCCGACGGAGGCTCAACCTCGGCCCTCCCCCACATTCCAGGCATACTCCAGAGGCTTCGTTCCGAGCGAAGCCTCTTTTTTCTTGCTGCCAGCCCACGGGGTGGCCTGTGACCCACAGCTGTTCCGGAAGGTTTAATTTTAGAACTGGGGACTCCTATGGGCAGAGGGACAACCGCGGTCCTTCACGCCGTGCTGATGGCAGCCATCGTGGTGGCTGTGGACTTCCTGTTCTTCAGACATCATTTCCTGGAACGGCTAATCGTGAACATAGGAATTGTCCTGGTGTTCGCCGCGTTCTACTTCAGATTCCTGAAGCATTCATGAATAGGTGACGACGCGGTGAACGCTGCGACCAAACAGGCCTTCCCTCATCCAAACCCCTGTGGCCACCCAAAATCCTGCTAACCTCTTTTCCCCTCTGACCATCGGCTCCGTCACCCTCCCGAACCGCGTCGTCGTTTCGCCCATGTGCGAGTACTCCTGCGAAGACGGCTTCGCCAACGACTGGCACCTCGTGCACTTGGGCAGCCGCGCCGTCGGCGGCGCCGGCCTGGTCTTTACCGAGGCCACGGCAGTCACCGCGGAGGGCCGCATCAGCCCGCAGGATCTCGGTCTCTGGAACGACGACCACATCGCGCCGCTGGCTCGGATCACCGCCTTCCTTCATGCCCAGGGAGCGCGCGCCGGCATCCAGCTGGCCCATGCAGGCCGCAAAGCCAGCACGTATCGCCCGTGGAGCGGCGAAGGCGTGCTTGCGCCCGAAGCCGGCGGCTGGGCCAGCGTCGTCGCGCCCAGCCCCATTCCCTTCTCCGCCACCTATCCGAAGCCACAGGAGCTCGACCAGGCCGGCATCGCCGCTATCCGCCAGGCCTTTCGCGACGCCGCAGCGCGCGCCGATCGCGCCGGCTTTGACGTCATCGAGATCCACTCTGCGCACGGCTATCTCCTCCACGAATTTCTCTCGCCCATCAGCAACCAGCGCAGCGACGAATACGGCGGCAGCTTCGAGAACCGCGTCCGCCTGCTGCTCGAGGTCGCCGATGCCATCCGCTCGGTCTGGCCGCGCGAGCGCCCGCTCTTTGTCCGTATTTCCGCCACCGATTACACCGAGGGCGGCTGGGATCTCCCGCAGTCGATCAGGCTGGCCGCGCTCCTGCGCGACCGTGGCGTGGACCTGATCGATGTCTCCTCCGGCGGCAACGTCGCCACAGCCGCTATGTCCCTCGGTCCCGGCTATCAGACGCCGTTCTCGGAGGCGATCCGCGCGCAGGCTGGCATTGCGACCGGCGCGGTCGGTATGATCACAGACCCGGCCCAGGCGGCGCACATCCTGCGCACCGGCCAGGCCGACCTCATCTTCATCGCCCGCGAGTTCCTCCGCGATCCCTATTGGCCGCTGCACGCGGCAGCCGCGCTGGGAGAAGCGGCCCCGTGGCCCGTGCAATATCTGCGGGCCGCTCCGCGCGGCACGGTGGCCCGCCCGCCCATCGACGGCCCCCCACGGAAGTCCTGAGTCCCGTATTTCCTCATTGCGGCTGGGGTGCGCTGGCCTATACTGGCCCCGGAGAGAACCGTCCCTCGATGCCCCGCCACGCCGCCCAGCGCCGCGCTCCACGCGAAATCGTCATCCCCGACAAGCTCTACTTCCGCATTGGTGATGTGGCGAAGCTCTGCGGCGTGGAAACCTACGTCCTGCGCTTTTGGGAGACGGAGTTCCCGCAGCTGCGCCCCAACAAGAGCGGCACCGGTCAGCGCCTCTACCGCCGGCGCGAGGTAGAACTGGCCATGCGCATCAAAAAGCTCCTCCACGAGGAGGGCTATACCATCGCCGGCGCCCGGCAACTTCTCGGCCAGGAAGCGCGGGCCAGCAAGGCGAAGCAGATGCCGCTGATCGAGGGAGCCGCAGTCGACGCGAAGCTGCAGCACCTGCGCAAGGAGTTGCGCGAGCTGCTCGGGATTCTCTCCGCGGCCCCCGCCCGGAGCTACCTGCACCGCGCGCCCAAAAGCAAGCCCCGTCCGGACGACGGCCGCCCCGGGCCGCGCCTGTTCGAGTAGCCTTCCGGCCCGACCCCAGTGCCTACTGCCTGAAAATATCCTTTGGGCAGATCGCGTGCACGCCGACGTTGCCGTCGACCAGTTGCGTGATGTCCACATCAACGGCCACACTGGTCAGCATGTACGCGTCGTCGCGGGAGAGATGCTTCTCCGTTACGAGAAAGTCGATCATGTTGCGGACGGCCATTTCGGTTGCGGTCTTCAGGTCCGGACTGAACCCCATGCTGATGTAGCTGGTGGGCGTCTCCGCGCGCGGCCACAGCAGATGCTGGTCTTTGTGGACGATGAAGCGGAAGGTCCCGGTCAGGAAGGTTTCCATCGCCGTGATGTCCACCTCGCCGTTGCCCTGCCCCGCGTGGCCATCACCCACCTCAAAGAGTGCGCCCTTCGCGTGCACCGGGAGGTAAAGCGTCGTCCCGGCCAGCAGCAGCTTGTTGTCCATATTGCCGCCGTGCATCCACGGTGGCACGCTGCTATAGCGTCCTGCGGATTCCGGAGGCGCGTCGCCCATGCTGCCGAAGAATGGGTGCAGAGGAATCTCAATACCCGGCGCAAAGTGAGCGAGCATCTTCTCCCGGTCCAGCGGGACAATCTTTGTCCGCCCGTACGGATAGTCATTGGGCAGAAAGCCTCGCCCCACGCCGAAACCGTTGCACGCAAACGGCGCGTCGATGTCGATCTTCAGGATTTGTACCTCGAGCACATCGCCAGGCTCAGCCTCCGCAATCGCCACCGGACCCGTGAGGATGTGCCCACCCGGTCCGCGATCTTTTACCTGGTCGTAAATCGGCTGGTTGTACGCCGGAATCTCTGCCGCCGGCACGCCTTCTTCCTCCAGGCGCTGGTTCGATCCGCAGGTGGAGAGCGTCTGAATGCGCACGGTGTCGCCGGAATGCACGGTCAGCACCGGCTTCGCCTTCGCCCAGTAATAGCCCCACGCCACCGTTGTTGGGCTCGCTGGCAGAAATACCGGCGTTGTCTGCGCAGCAGCACTCCCCGCAGCCGCCGTTCCCGCAAAAATCAGTCCGAGAACAACCGACAGAAATGCCTTCATGAAGTTCGCCTCCATCCTCATCGACGACGGTGTCTTCGGCTACGCGGCCGAGCTGTGTCCTTCGCACTGCAGCACGCCCAGAAAGCGGCGGAACGGCCCTACCGCATCCCGATACTGGAACGCCATGACGCGCGTGATCTGGTGCAGGTGGGTCAGGTCGTGGGTTGCCCAGGTGGCCAGCAATTCGCAGAGCGTCACCACTCCCAGCGTCGGATGCCGTCCCCGCAGCGCCAGCTGCTCCATGCCCAGATGCAGGCTGTCGAGCGCGGTGAGATTCTCGGCACGCAGCCGCGCAAACTCATCCAGCAATTCTCCCAGCGATTTCCCCTCGCTTTCCTCGATGAAGGCAAAGCGGTCCAGCGGTTCGAAGGTCCGCGCCTCTCCGCATTCCAGGATCATGCGCACCCGCGGCATCCAGTCAGCGCGCTCGCAGTACGCCAGATGCCCGACGACTTCGATGGCATTCCAGGTGGGCTTGCCTTCGTGCCGGCATGTCCAGGTTTCCGGCAGGTTGCGCAGCAGCGTATTCAGCGTCGCCGGCATGCGCGCCAGCAGCGCCTGTGTGTCATCGAGGACTACATGCATTGCGTCTCCTCCTCGTCCACAGCAGATTTCAGACGAACCTGGCGATTCGCTGCCAGTCCTGCAACTTCTACTGCTTCGCCGGCAATTCGCTCAGCAGCTCCGTCACCGCGCGCGCCAGTTGCGAGTCGTCTCCCGACTCCGTTTCGCCCGGCTTACGGACCACGTCGATGTCCACCGGGCGCGGATGTTCCTCCATCGTTTGGCCGCGGAGATCCTGCACACGGATGCGCGGCAGCCGCAGCAGGGAGCCGTCAATCAGCTCCGTGCCGCCGGTGTAAATGATCCAGCCCGCCGTGGGCACGCCCACCACTTTGCCCAGATGCAGGGCGCGATAGCCCTCGGTAAAGTCCTCACCATCGGAGAGCGTGGACTCGTTGGTGAGCAGGATCGTCGGTTTCCCCAGCGCGCGCTGGCCGAGGATCTGGCGCGATGGCGAAGGGGGCAGTCCACGAAACGTCATGATGAGGTAGTTCCGCCGCGTGAAGACGTCCAGCGCGTACCCGTTCACATAGCCGCCGTTGTTATTGCGCACGTCGACGACCACCCCATCCTTACTCTCGTTCTGCGCGTCCAGATCGAGATAGAGCTGCTTCAGCGCGTGGTCGCTCATGTCGGCCAGATGCACGTAGCCCAGCCGTCCGCCGCTCAGCTTCGCCACCTCGGCGCGATTGGCGTCAATCCAGGCACGGTAGAGCAAGCCCGCTTCGGTCGTCGTCGAAACCGGCATCACGACCACGTCGCGCTCCTTGCCTTCGGCCGATGCGACGTGCAGAACCGTTCGCCTCCCGATCGTGTCCGTCAGCAAAGCGTTCAGGTTGGTATGCGCTTCGAGTGGCTGCCCATTGACCGCCAGCAACCGATCGCCAACGACGATGCCTTCAATCGCGGCCGGCCCCAGCGGCACCACCTCCCGTACCACCAGCCCCTTGCCACTCTCATACGCCGTGCGGTCGAAGCGCAACCCGAGCCGCCCCACGAGCTGCGCAGGCCTGTCAGGCCCGAAAATGCCGGAGTGCGACGAGTCCAGCTCCCCGATCATCAGGTCGATGTCGCGCCGCATCTCGTCCGGCGTCTGCGACCCGGCGATATACGGCGCCCACTCGTCGTGGATCGCGTTCCAGTTGCGGCCGTGAAAGGTCGGATCGTAGAAATAGCGATCCAGATCGTGCCAGGCCTCTTCAAAGGCGGCATTCTTTTCAGTGGCGAAATCCACATCGAACGTCGCCGTCACCTCGACCGGCTTCGCCGCGGCGCCTTCCAGCGCGATACGCCGCAGATGGCCGGAATCAAGGTAGTAGATCTCCTTCGAATCCGGCGAAAACTGCCAGTCCTCCTTGTCGCTCGAACTCGAGGTGAGCTGCTTCGCCACCGGCGGCTCCTTCGGATTCTCTTCCACCGAGTAGCTGTAGAGATTTTCCTGATTGCCGGTCCGTGCCGCAAAGACCAGCGTCTTGCCGTCAGGGCTGATCACCGGCTCCGTCGCGCTCAGCCCGATCGGCAACAGGCTCAGCCGGTCGCGAATGCCGTCGAAGCGAATGTCGATCGGCTCCGGCTTCTTCGCGGCCTCGGACTTGTCCTTATCGGCCAGCTCCGCGCTGCCCGCCGCCGTATTCGGTTTCGCTTCCGGCTTCGGCGTGGGCTGCGTCGGCGTCCGGAACAGATCCCGGAACTCGTCCTCGCGATAGGTAGGGACGTGCAGGGTCAGATCGACGCGCGCGATGTCGAAGCTCTCGCTGCGCTGCGCCGTCTCAAACAGGATGTACTTGCCATCCGGCGACCAGGCGATGCGCTCTGCGGACTGGCCATTCGCCAGAAAGCTGATGGGGCGCGCCTCCCCGCCTTTCGTCGAAACGACTTTCAGATTGCGGAAAACGTCGTAGCCTTCGGCAGCGAAAGCGATCCAGTCGCCCGCGGGCGAGAAGTCCAACACAGGATCCTGCAGGTAATCGGTGGCCAGAACCTTATCGCTCAGATCGCTCAGCGTAAGCAGGTGCAGCTCTTTCTCATTCCGAATGTAGGCCAGCGTCTTGCCGTCGGGCGACCAGCGCGGGCTCTCGTCCTCGGCCGTGCCCTTCGTGAGCTGCCGCTCCTTGTCCGTCGTGAAGTCGTACTCATAGAGATTGGCGTGGCCGTTGCGATAGCTCTCGTACACGAGCTGCCTGCTGTCCGGCGACCAGTGCAGGTCCGTTTCCAATTCCGGCGTGTTCGTTACCCGGATCGCCTCGCCGCCATCCTTCGTCGTGGTCGCGAAGATGTCGCCATGCGCCACCAGGGCGACTTTCTTGCCGTCCGGCGAGAGCGCCATCTCGGTGAACTTCGAAACCACCTCGTGGCGAACACCCGCGCCCGCAGGCGACCCGCGCAGCTCTACCGGGATCTTCTCTGCCTTGCCCGAGCCGATTTCGTATTTCCAGAGGTTGAAGGCGCGCTCGAAGACGATGGTCCTGCCGTGATTGCCGAGGGTCGGGAATAGCACGCGCCCGGAAGTGAAGTGCGTCAGCTGCTTCTCAACGCCGTCTTTCACGCTGGCCGACCAGAGATTCTCCGGGCCGGTCTTGTCGGACATGTAATAGAGCGTCGCGCCATCCTCGGACCACATCGGCCATCCATGCTTCGCGTCATCAGGCAGCAGCACGCGGTAGCCGGCAGACTCATCGATCGGCTTCAGCCACAGCTCCGTGTCATCGATGTGGGCGTGGCCGTCGCGCCACCACTGCGAGTGGCTGATGCCCTTCGCCATCATGGCCACGGTCTTTCCATCGGGCGAAGGCGCCGACTCAAACTCGGAGAGATACCGCTCGTGGCTGACTTCGAGCGGCGTTCCGCCTTCCGCGCTCACGCGGAAAACATCGGTGGTTCCGGCGATGTCGTCGGAGTTGGAGGTGAAGTAAATCCAGCTGCCGTCCGCCGACCAGGCATCGAGGCCCTCGGCAGCGTCGGCCCAGGTGATCCGGTTCAGCTGCCCGGTAGCCAGGGTGAGGACGTAGATGTCGCCATTACCGGTGCGCGTCGAGACGAAGGCCAGACGGCTGCCGTCCGGCGACCACAACGGCCGCGACTCCGTGGCTGGATGGCTCACCAGCAGATGCGCTTCGCCGCCCTCGGCCGGAACACTCCAGATATCGCCGCCGGAGACGAAAGCGATCTCGTGTCCGTCCCGTGAGAGCGCCGGCTGCGATAGCGATGGCAAACTGGCGGGCGCGGCGGCAAATGCAGCGACCGGCAGAAGCAGAGCGAGCACAGCACAGCAGCGCAATGGATGGGTCACAGTTTCTCCGGGAATCGCCGTCGACCGGCGGCTGCGAAGGCTTTTCCGTCCGGGCGAAGTTGCTAGCCGTTGTAACACAATCCAGGCAATCGGAGCGGCTTTCTCTGGCCGGAACGCCTTGTTACACTTGCGCAGTACGTTTCCGCGCCAATTCCACTCGCAAGCTATTTTCTGGAGCTGCTGCCGTGTGCGCCTTCGCCGTTCCAAAAATCCAGCTGCGTTGGCAGTCGATGGATGTCGAACGCTACGCCGCGCTCGAGCGCGCGACGGGCGTTAAGGTCATCGAGGCAGGTGGCGTCTGCTGGCATCAGGTGCGTCCTCTTTTCTACCGCCCCCTGTTGCCGTATCAGCAACGCGAAACCGTCCGCATGACCAAGGCTTTGCGAAGGTTTGGCGCGTTTCAATATGCAGTCGCGTCAGGCGAACCTTCGAATTCTTACCTGAATCCCATTGTTTTCGAAGAGCCCGGGAACTACGACGTTCCTCAGCTCCGCTACAGCGTCCAGAAACACATCAGGAAAGCGGTGAGGAACGAGCTGGTGGTCTCGCGGATCGAGGATGAACGCGAATTTTTCGAGTTCGCCTACCCGTGCTATTTGTCGTTTTACGAGCGAACGAAGTATGCCTTTGCTTCCAGCCGTACCCGGAAAGACGTGTTCCTCCAATGGTCGCGCGATTTATTCCGGTTTCCGGAGACGATGATTCTCGGCGCCTTCCTCGGGAAAGAACTCATCTCCTTTGAAATAGCCTGTCTCGTGGAAGACACGCTCATCCTGAAGGCGCTCGTTAATTCTGACAAAGCCCTGCGCCTCGGAGCGGCTGACCTGCTTCTGCATACCTATCGCGCCAGTGTTAGCGACGAGCCGCGGATCGTTCGCATCTACGACAGCCTGCTCGGACAGCAGCCCGGCATTAACGATTTTTACCTGGTGCGCGGGGCTCGCGCCCTGGCTCTTCCAGCCCGTTTGCGCATCCCCTCGGCGCTCTTGTGGATCCTTGGAAAGACGAACCAGGAACTCTGGAAGAAATTCATGGGCCTCAGCGAGGAGGAGCTGGCATCCTCCTCTGTTTCCGGCAGCTCGGGCGAATAATCGCCGGGCCATTGGCGGGGCCGGTCGCCGCGTGCGTGGCATGCCGATCCGTTCACGTTGCAGTACGTGGCGGGCCACGATAACATTAAGAACGATGCGCTCTGCGCATCCGCAGGCCGACGCCGTGTAGTTGTTTGTGCGCCTCGGCGGCCTGGAGTGCCGCAAGAGCTTCGCGGCCAGGATAGTGACAAAAATTGATTACGCTGGAATCGACCCTCAACCACGATTCCGGTCAAACAGTTTAAAACAAACGAGTTGTATCCGTGCGGAAGTGGTGAAATTGGCAGACACACCATCTTGAGGGGGTGGCGCCCAAAAGGCATGGGGGTTCAAGTCCCCCCTTCCGCACCAACGAATCCAGCCTGAGCTTCTCCGGCGCGCCCAGAGGTTGTAGAAAATACCGTGATTTATCTCGTTACCACCATCCACATCATCGTCAGTCTTCTGCTCATCGTGATCATCCTGCTGCAGCAGGGCAAGAGCGCCGACCTGGCCGCTGCCTTCGGCGGCCAGGGTTCCCAAACCGCGTTTGGCCCGCGTTCGGCGGCCAACATGCTCACCCGGGCCACGGCCTGGCTGGCGGGGATTTTCCTGATCACCTCCATCACGCTGACCGTGATGCTGCAACACCAGGTCGCGCATCCGCACTCCGTGCTGTCCGGCGCATCGACCACGCAGACCACGCCGAAGAGCAAATAGTTCGCCCGAAGACTCAGCAGGGGCAGGCGACCAGCCTGCCCTTTTTCCATTGGGGGACAATAGCAGCATGATCCTCGAAACCTTTCCGGTAGGCCCGTTGCAGTGCAACTGCACGATTCTCGGCGATGAGGCGAGCGGCGAGGCCATGGTCGTCGATCCCGGCGACAACATCCCCCAGATTCTGGCTTCTCTGCAAAAGCACCATCTGACCCCGAAGCAGATTGTGGTAACCCACGGCCACATCGACCATGTGGGCGGAGCGCTGCTGCTGAAACGCGCAACCGGCGCGCCGGTCCTGATGAACCAAAACGACCTTCCGCAGTTGGAGATGATGGACGTCCAGGCCGGCTGGCTGGGCATCGCCCCGCCCGAGGTCGCGCCCCCGGATGCCAGCGCCGAGGACGGCATGACCGCCGGAATCGCCGGACACGCCGCGCGCATCCTGACCACGCCGGGACACACGCAGGGGAGCATCTGCCTGCACTTTGCGCCGGACAATCTGCTGCTGGCCGGCGACACGCTCTTTGCCGGCTCGATCGGGCGCACCGATCTGCCGGGTGGCGATGGGCGCCAGATCCTGCGGTCGATCCACGACCGGCTGCTGGTCCTGCCCGAGGAAACGCTCGTCATTCCCGGTCACGGTCCGGCGACGACCATCGGCGAGGAGCGCGAGGCGAATCCGTTTCTGCGGCCGGGAGTCAAGCTCTGACGACAGAGTAGAGCGGACAGCGTTCAGCCTGCAGAGATTCCTTTCGTCATCCAAAGCCGGGCACCGCCAGCCGGCTCCTGCTCCTTCCGGGGTATGATCGAGGCATGACGCTGCTCGATGTGCTGTACCGCTATGAAGGGCATCCGACGGAAACGGCCATGTTTGCGCTGGGCAATCTGCGCGAGGTGTACGGCATCCGGCGGATCCAGGTCGAGGAGGAGTTGAAGCATATTCGGGTGGAGTTCGACGCGACGCGCCTGAACAAAGCCACGGTGCTGCAGCTGTTGCGAGGCGCCGGCCTCGACATTGTCGAGGAGCTCCCGCTGATTCCTCCCCAGGAGCCCGCGCCCGCGGTGGCCGGGACGAAGTAGCGGGAGCCGGTGGTGTCCTGTTTCTGAAGTTCGTCCCATGGTTTTGTATCAGGGCACGACAAAAGCCGCGATTGAAAACACGTAACTTACTGATTCTTCAATTTGCTAGATTTGCCAGACTTGCAGGATTTGCGGGTTGGAAAGGCAAATAAAGGCAAAATCGCGCGTTGTCATCCTGAGGAGCGGAGGCGACGAAGGATCTGCGGTTGCTCTTTCTGCCATCCTCTCCAAACTTCCGGAATGCCGGTCATCCACGCAGTATGCCGTCACAGAATTCCACGTCAGTGGTAATTGAATTCGAAAACCGCACTTTGCTTGAAGTCGTCATAAAACAGCTTGTAGCCATCGCGGTTGTATCCGCCAATCGAGAAGACTAGTTCCGTCTTGCCATCTCCTCCATAGTCACCAGCGTCAACAAACGACATGCCCGAACCAAGGAAGTGCACCAGCTGATTCGGTGTGACAACGAACCATTGATAGGAGAATGGTTCGTCGGAGGGCCCGTCGCACTCATAGCCAGTCAAAGCCACTTCCGCAATAAGCCAGTGACGATTCGAAGCGTACGCACCAAGAATTCTGATATTCGCATCAGAGTATCGCCATGGCACGGCGTGCTCGATATCCTGCCTGGTGCAATTCGTCACGTGCGGGAATCGCCTTCGAAATGCCTCCCGGATGGCAGACGCGAGTTCAGGTGAAAGTTGCGTCGTTTGCCACGTCTCCCGGCCGCGATAGTGTGATTGGGAAATAGCTACCAACGGTCTGTATACCGGCTCACCGATGAACCCAGCGAAATCCGCCGACGGCGCACCGATCGTCGGTGGCTCGGCAGTGCCAACGATTTTCTGCTGCCCTACAGTGGAATAGAAGTCAAAGACCGGCGGTGTTTGGCTCAGCACATGACCGATTTCCTGCCCCCGAAAGGTGATTGTCCAATCCACCCGATGCGGAAACTGTGCAGCAATGCTCTTCAAGCACTTCTGGTTCGGGCAATTGCTCGGAAATGCAATCCAGTGCGTTCCGTCGCTGCGGAAGACAACCCTCACATCTCGGTAGTGCGGGTCGCCCGAATAGTGTCCGGGATTGTCCTCAAGGATACCGATGAGGGTGGAACTTACCTGCCCTGAGGCCACCGCACATCGTGCGAATGCAACTGCCGTGAGCAACGCCACCGCAAAGGCAAGACCCCGATTGCTCATAACTGCCATTGGAACATGTAACCGTTTGGCTGGAAAGATTGCCTTCTCATTTCACATTACGGCACTCTGTGTAAGCGGAATGGACGGCATTAGTGGTTTGCTATTCGTTCGCAGCCGACCCTCCCGGCCACGGCGCCGGCCTCGACATTGTCGAGGAGCTCCCGCTGATTCCTCCCCAGGAGCCCGCGCCCGCGGTGGCCGGGACGAAGTAGAGGTACCGGAGTAGCACCTCAGGATCGTCGGTGCCATGCGGACCGATTACTTTCCCTCCGGATGTTCCGAAACACTCAGCGTGTTCCCATCGGGGTCTTTGAACCACGCAACTCTCGCGCCGGTGGGCGAGGTCCAGATCCCGGAGCTGTCTTGCTTCAGGAAGTCGTAGCGTTCGAAGCGAACCCCGGCCGATTCGAGATCTCGAACGACAGCGTCGATTTGGGAAACCTGCCAGCCTAAGACCGTGCCCGACGCCGGCGGAAGTTCTTTGCCCATCCCGAGGCGAAGCATGATGCCATTCGCGTCGAAGACCAGCGCGAATGGAGGCTCCTCGCTCACCAGGCGCAATCCCAGTGTCTCCCCGTAGAAGCTCTTCGCCCGGTTGACGTCGACAATCGTGACGAATCCGATGATGTTGTAACCGCTGAGCCCGCGCTGTTTTTCCATGAGGTCATCATGCGTCAGCACAGGCCATGGCGCAAGGATGATGGCGCGTCACCCGTGACCTTCGTACCGTTCCACCCCCGGATTTCTCTTGCCTTCTCCAACCGCGTTTCCTAAGCTGGAAATGAGGAAGCTCTGGCGCATCGGCGCTCAGAGCTTTTTCCCTTTTCAGGGCGCTGCGGTTTGGAGGAGCCCACTCGGAAGTGATCTCAAATGAATCAATTGCAGAGCAGAGACCTCCTCGAAGCCGTGCAATCAACTGAAATCAAGCGACTTACAAAAAAGTTGACATCAAAAACAGATAAAAATTGACCCAACGGGTCCGGCCACCAAAGTCAGCGGGGGTCGGCGAGCCGCATCCGATACGACAAGGAGGAACGGATGCGACACAAGCTGCTGCAGAAGGAACCACGGACGTATGCGGTGATCTTCGAAACGGGTGAGGAGCTGGCGGGCGGCCTGAAGGAGTTTGCGGAGAAGGAAAAGCTGGCGGGGTCAAGCTTTCACGCCATTGGGGCCTTCTCGGCGGTGCGTCTGGCGTGGTTCGACTGGGAGACGAAGGGCTATATGACTTCGGTGGATTTGCAGGAGCAGGTGGAGTTGGTGTCGCTGATCGGGGATATTGCGCTCAACGACGGGAAGCCGACCGTGCACGCGCACGTGGCCATCGCGCGGCGGGATGGAACCGTGCTCGGAGGACACCTGAAGGAGGCGATGGTGCGGCCGACCTGCGAGGTGGTTCTGACCGAGAGCCCCGAGGCGCTGCAGAAGCAGGTGGATCCGGAATCGGGGCTGCCGTTGATCAGGGTTTAGTTGTCGCGGTGCTTGCGCATGTAGACTTCGAACTTTTTCGCGGCGCGGCGGCGCTTCCAGCGGTAGTAACGATTGCGCAGGCCGTAAACGGATTCCGAGCCAGCGATGGCGAAGCCTCGGCGTGGAGAGAATTTGATATAGAGGTAGCCGAACAGCGCCCCGCCCAGTTGAGAAAAGGCGAAGACCTTCTCCGCGGAGAAGAGCATGGCCAGCGCGATGAGCATGTAGACGGCGACGAGGTACTTCGCCTTAATCATCATCGGCAGGGGGAACATCATGAATTCCATGTCCGCGTAGAGGACGCCGAAGGCGATCAGCAGCCCGAAGATGCCGCCCCAGATGCCAATGATGGATCCGGCGGACTGCGGGAGAACGACGTAGAGGGCGAGGGTGGCGAGGGCCGCGCCGAAGACCGAGATGAAGAAGAGCTCGGCCATCCAGCGGGCGCCGTGGTTCTGCTCGAGGAAGGCGCCGAGGAACCAGAGGGAGAGCAGCTCGAAGGCGGTGTTCAGGATGCCGGCGTGAATGATCCAGTAGGTGCCGAGCTGCCAGATCCAGCCGTGGTGGAGGACGAGGGCGGGATCGAGGGCGAGAACGCCGGCGACTTCGGCGGCGACCAGGCGGTCGGCGACGCCGAGAATGAGCAGGATAAAGTAGGCGGCGAGATTCCACAGAATCAGCGTTCGGGTGAAACCGCTGAAGGGGGGAAAGCCGAGAATTCCGGAGGAGAGACGTGCCACGGAATTATTGTCTCATTCGCCTCTCGTCGGTCGTGGAGCCGGCCAGGGGACGACGGCGGGGCTGCGGTGGCCTTTGGCATCGACGGCGCGGACGCCGAAGATGACGTTGTCTTTGGAGACGGGAATGGTGATGGAGTAGTGGCCGCCGTTCGCGGAGTATTGGCCTTCGGGGACGGAGGCGAGGCGGTCGGCGGGAATGGAGCGCTGCCAGTCGGGCGCGGCAGTGGGCCGCCAGACGATCTCATAGTGCGTGCCGGCCGGGGTGCCTGGTGACGAGTCCCACTCAATCGTCGTGTTGTTGAGCGCGTTGTTGAAGACGTGAGGCGGCGGCGGATATTGGACGTGGACAGGCGGCGGCGGCGCGCTGGCCAGCGAGGCCAGAGAGGCGGCGTTGAGGCGGGCGACGCGCGCGATGTAGTCGAAGTTGTCGTATTTGAGCAGATCGCCGTACTGGACGCCGTCTTCGACACGAACGTTCTGATGCTGGTGATTGAAGTCCTCACGCCACTCAGTGAAGCGGACGGCGGCGAATCCTTCCTGGTTGAAAGAGAAGTGGTCGCCGCCGCGCATAAAGCGGTCGAGACGGAATTCGAGGACGGGCTCGAGGCCGGAGGGGATGGGGTGGTCGCTGTAGGACCTGGGTGCACCGGTGTAGGTGCGAGCGATATCAAAGATGGCGCGGGCAAGCTCGCGGGAGGGGGAGTCACTGTCGTAGCCGAGAGCGAGAATGCGGCGGATTTCTTCGGGGCTGGCGTTGGCGGGAACGGCCTCGGAGAAGACGCGGACGGCGTGGGGATCCTGGAACTTGTCGCCCGGGGTGCGATTGCCGCCGACGATGTCGTTGTTGAGGACGCCTTCGAGCTGCCAGTTGTCCTGTTTGGCGAGCTCGGCGAGGTGTTTGCTGCCGAAGAGACCCTGCTCTTCGCCGGCTACGCTGACGAAGACGAGGGTGGCGGGAACTTTGATTTTCGAGAGCACGCGGGCGCACTCGATGGAGACGGCGGTTCCACTGGCGTCGTCGTTGGCGCCGGGGGCTTCGCCGTGGCTGTCGAAGTTGCTGCTGTCGCGTGAGTCGTAGTGGCCGGTGACGAGGAGCATGCGGGCGGCCTGGGATGGATCGCTGCCGCGCAGAATGGCGTAGATGTTGGTGATGGTGGTGGGCTGGGTAATGCGGGCGCGAGGGCCTGTGCCGGGCGCCTGGGTGAAGGTGTCGCGGTGGACTTCAAGGCAGCCCTTGCAGGCGGCGGAGATCTGCTGGAACTGCGCGTCGATCCACTGGGCGGCGGCGGTGACGCCGGTGCCGGGGGGCAGGTCTTTGTCCATACTGGAAAGAGTGCTGCGATTGCGGAACGAGACGAGGGTGGCAATCGTATGCTCGATGTGTGCGGGCGCAATCTGTGCGAGGGCGCGCTGAATGGCGGGATCGACGGGCATGGGACGGATGGGGGCGCCTATGGCATCCAGATCGCGGTGGGCGGCATCGCCTGAAGAGGCGCGGGGCTGTGCGTGGGCGGCGAGGAGGAGGGCGGGCAGCAGCAGAGCGCAGGCAAAGACGCGGCAGATTTTCATGCCTATTGAGTATGCCCTGGAGGCGCACCGCATGGCACGCTTGACGCGCGGGGCGATTCTCTTCAAAACTAGCGAAGGCACGGACAGGATGGCAACGCGCACGAGTCGGGAGCGATTCGCAGCTGGCGCCACTGGACACAGATCATGCAACCTTTTCATTTGGGCTGCGTCATTCGGATGGATTCTTAAATCGTAAACCGTACTCCTGGTGGAGGGACTCATGGCAATTTGCCCTGAATGCGAGAGCGCTCTGGACTTCGACGAAGAAGAAGTGGAAGAAGGCGACGTGATCGTCTGCGACGAGTGCGGGACCGAATACGAGATCGTGGCAACCGATCCTCTGGAATTGAGCAAGGTCGAAGAGGGTTACGAGGACGAGGAAGAACTCGGAGAAGAGGAAGAGGAGTAGCGATGCGAAACGCACGGATATCCCGGAAAGAGTCGGGCGCGCGGATGGTTTTGTGTGCGGCAGCGATGGCGGCCGCGATCGCGCTGCTGCCGGCGGCGAGCGCGCAGACGTTCGGGCTGAAGAACGTGCAGGGGAAGGTGCTGAGCGGGAAGGACGCGCCGATCAACGGAGCGATCGTCTACCTGGAAAACAAGCGGAACGACGATATCAAGACGTTCATTTCGACCAGCACGGGAAGCTACCAGTTCGCGGGCCTGTCGGCGGACACGGATTATTCGCTGTGGGCGGCGTACCACGGCAGGAAGAGCAGTCAGAAGACGGTGAGCTCGTTCGACACGCGGAAGATCGTCAACATCGATCTGAAGATCAAGTGAAGAGCAGGGAGCAGGGTGCAGGAACCGGAAACAAAAACGCCACCCCGGAGGGCGGCGTTTTGCTGTTTTGGGGCTGAGCCTTACTGTTCGCGCTTCCAGTTGACCAGGTCGCCGAGAGTGGTGGTGGAACTGGAGACCGGCTGCTTGTAAGCTTCGACATCGGCGCGGCTGGCTTCATCGCCGCTGACGGCGCGGATGCTGAGAGCGACCTTCTTCTCTTCCGGGTTCATCCGGATGATCTTGAAGTCGTGCTCCGCACCCTGCTCCATCTTGATGGGGGCGCCGTGGCCGTCGGTGGCTTCCGAGACATGGCAGAGGCCCTCGACTCCTTCGGCGATCTCGACGAAGGCGCCGAACTGGGCGGTGCGCAGGATCTTGCCCTTGACCACGTCACCGACGCGATGAGAGGCGAAGAAGGACTCCCAGACATCGGGCTGGAGCTGCTTGATGCCGAGCGAGAGGCGGCGGTTCTCCGGTTCGACGCCGAGGACAACGGCGCGGACCTTCTCCCCCTTCTTCAGGACTTCGGAGGGGTGCTTGACGCGCTTGGTCCAGCTCAGGTTGCTGACGTGGACGAGGCCATCGATGCCGTCTTCGATTTCGATGAAAGCGCCGAAGTCGGTGAGGTTGCGGACGCGGCCTTCCACGGTGGAGCCAGTGGGATACTTGTCGGCCAGGTGCTCCCACGGATTCTCCATCAGCTGCTTCATGCCAAGGGAGATGCGGCGGTCGGCTGGATTGACGGCGAGGATGACGGTCTCGACCTCATCGCCGGGCTTCACCAGCTTGGAGGGATGCTTCATCCGTTTGGACCAGGTCATCTCGGAAACGTGGACCAGGCCTTCGATGCCCTGCTCCAGCTCGACGAAGGCGCCGTAGTCGGTGACGCTGAGGACGCGGCCGCGGACGTGCGCGCCAATGGGGTAGCGCTCGGCGGCGTCGAGCCACGGGTCGGGTGTGAGCTGCTTGAAGCCGAGGGAAACGCGCTGCTTCTCTTTATCGAACTTGAGGACCTTGACCTGGATCTCATCGGCGACGTTGACGAGGTCGCGGGGATGGGTGAGGCGGCCCCAGGACATGTCGGTGATGTGGAGCAGGCCGTCGATTCCGCCGAGGTCGACAAACGCGCCGTAATCGGTGAGGTTCTTGACGGTGCCGGTGAGGACGGCGCCCTCTTCGAGGTGCTCGAGGGTCTGGGAGCGGCGGCTGGTCTGCTCTTCCTCGAGGATTTCCTTGCGGGAGACGACGACGTTGCCGCGCTTCTTGTTCAGCTTAATGACGCGGACCTGAATGGGCTGGCCGATGTATGCGTCCAGATTGCGGACGGGACGCAGCTCCAGCTGGGAGCCGGGCAGAAACGCCTTGATGCCCACATCCACCGTGAGGCCACCCTTGACGCGGCCGACAACGGTGCCGTCCAGGGGAATTTTCTCGTTGTGCGCCTTCTCCACTGTGTCCCAAACGCGCAGCCGCTGGGCTTTCTCGTAGCTCAGCAGGTAGCCGCCTTCGGGCTCCTCGCGCTCGATGACCACCTCGATGGTTTCGCCGGGATGAACCTTCGGCTGGCCGGTATAGTCGGTCACCTGCTCGATGGGGATGAGCCCCTCGGACTTCATGCCGACGTCGACGACGACATGCTTGTCGGTGATCTTGATGACGGTTCCGGCAACGATGGTGGAATCGTCGAAGGCCTGGGCGGCGGCTTCGGCAGCCTGCTCGCGATCGAAGGATTCGAGAGCGGCGGCGAAGTCTTCCATGCTGAGATCGGGCTCGTCGTGATGCTCGTCGGTGTTCTCTTCGAGCAGGACGGGAGCTTCGGAAGTCTCAGGCGCGGAGGCTTCGAGGTTGTGGGTGGATTCGGTCGACGGGGCGGACTCCGGCGGCGCTTCAAGCGTTGGGGTTTCCAGTTCAGTGTTCAGAGGGTTGCTCTCGGTTTGTTCAGGATGGGCGACGTGTGCCATAGCAGACAGCTCCGGGATTTTGCGGCGGCTCCCGGATTCCGCCCCGCAGCGGGAAATCTGACCGATCCTGCCGTGGCCCGATCTCAGGCTGCAGCTTTCTTCGTCGTCAGCGGCGCGGGCCAGGCGCCCGGGCGCGGTTCTCGGCGAAGTTCGGGGATCGTCGCGGCTATTCTTTCCTAAGTCCAGGCGGAGCTACCCATCGGAGACGGTGCGCGGGTGATCGCAACATCGATCTCCAGACTGGAGCATCCGGCAGGGCTGGGATGAACAGGAGTGGCGATCGGGGGTCGGCGCAATGAATCCCGAACGGCGCAGACCCTCTGTGAAAACTATAGTGCCGTGCAAGGGGTGTGTCAATTGAAGGAGCTTGAAGAAGGAGAGAATAGACGGGACTTTGGTTACTCAAAGTCTGAGACTTTGGTGCTCTGTGCGACGAAAACGGCGAAAGAGCGGCCGAAGCCGCTCTTTCGTGAACTGCCGATACAGGGAACAGTGGAACAGCAGGCTCTCCTCCGCGGGAGTTGCTGCTCGTTGAGCCCTACTGCGGGGGCGCCTGTCCCTGCGGTGCATTGTTCGGCTGGGCCGGCGGAGGAGGAGGCGCACCGCCGTTCGGTCCCATGGGATGAGCGCGCCGCGGACCCCACTGATCGCGGCGGTCGCCGCGCATCCGATCGCCTCGCATCCCCTCGCGACGCTCGGCGCGCATCGCCTTCAGCTTCTGCCACTGTTCCGGGGTAAGGACCTTCCGCAGATCGAAGAGCATGCGGGCGTTGGCTTTCTCCAGATCGGCGCGGGCCTGAGCAATGGCGTCGATCTGGGCGAGGATTTTGGTCTCATCGGGCTGGTCGGCCGAGATCATCGGCCCGAACAGCACTTCCTGCTTTTCCAGGTTGGCGTTCAGATCGATAAGGTTCAGGCGGTGCTGCAGGAAGATCTGATCCATCTGGTGCTTCTGCTGGTCGGTGAGGCCGATCTGCTGGGCGAGATGGGGGTCATTCCACCAACGGCCGAAATGGCCGTCGTGGAACATGTGCTCCATGGGGGCGGGTCCTTCGAAGCCAGGACCGCCATGACCATCGGGACCGCCGCGACCAGGGCCATCCGGCCCCTGGGCGAAGGCCAGGCCGCACGAGAGAACGCCGGCCAGAGCAGCTACGGCAAATTGTTTGGTGCGATTCATTGTTTTTTCTCCGATACAGAGGATTGGGTGGCCGCCTGGGCGCTGAGGGCGGCGAGAGGTTCGAGCGCCTGGGGTACGGTTTCAGAAAGCTGGCTGTCGATCTGGTTCATCAGAACGGTGTCGCTCACAGAAGCGCGCGCCGATGCAGGGTCGGGGGCGGCGGTGTTCTCCGACTGGAGGACCACCGCACTGTGATGGTGGAGGTGACCGTAAAGCGGCAGCAGAATGCTCGCGGCCAGGCCGGCGCCGAGCGCCGGACCGACCAGCAGGCGCAGGCGGAATGGAGTCGCGGAGCGCGGCAAGGCCAGGCGCGGATGCGCGGAGGACCGCTCCGCAAGGTGGCTTATGGCGGAGCGATACAGGCTGAGCGCTTCGGCCAGTTCGCGGACTTCTTCGCGCGATTCCACCGCTTCGGTTTTTCCGGCCCCATCCCTGCGAAACTTCATCGTTGACCTCCCATGCGTTCGCGAACGATGGCGAGCGCGCGATATAAGTGCGACTTCACCGTGCTCAGGTTCATGTGCAGCACGGTGGCAATCTCGTCCAGCTCCATCTCCTCCACAAAGCGCAGCGCAAAAACAGTACGCTGGTGCGCCGAAAGCTTCTGCACTGCCTGCCAGACCTCGGCTACCTGGCGGCGGGCGACCGCAAGGCTCTCCGGAGAGCTGCGTCCATCCGGCAGCCAGTCACTGATGTCGAGGACATCGAGCGCCGCGCCCCGGGTCTTCTGCCAGAAGCGCAGACTCCGGCTGCGGAGATGATCCCGCATCAGGTTGACGGCGATGCGCGTCAGCCAGGTGCTCAGGCTGGAATCGCCGCGAAACTGGTGCCGCGCCGACCAGGCCTTCAGGAAACACTCCTGGGTCAGCGTCTCCGCGATATCGCTGTCCGCCAGGGACGCAAGCAGAAAACGGAGGATGCGCGGCCGATAGACGCGCACCACCTCGTCGAAGTCGGCCAGCTCCAGCATGGCCTGCTCCCGTCTCTCAACGGCGAGGTCGTTGCCCGCGATCTCTTCCATGCGTGCAGATAGACGGGATTTCACGCGGCAAGTTTACCGGGTTGCAGGAAAAAGAGGGCCAACCGCCCCGTCGGGAACCTACGGATCGATATGCGGGCCGTTCGGGGCCCGATTGCGTCTGCTACCCTGTCGGCCATGCGGCGTCTCCTGCTGATGAGTCTGCTGATTTGCTGTGCGATTTCCATAGATGCGCGGGCGATGGGCCCCCTCAACCCCGATCTGGTGGCCGCACAGTGGCCGGCCTCCTGGATCAGCAGCCCTTCGGCGCTGCCGAAAGCCCCAGGCGTCTTCTACTTCCGCCGGGAGCTGACGCTGGCCAGCGTGCCCGCCCACTACTGGGTCCACGTGAGTGCTGATAACCGCTTCGTACTGCACGTCAACGGGCAGTACGCAGGCGAAGGTCCGGCCCGCGGCGACCTCTTCCACTGGCGTTTTGAGACCATCGATCTGGCGCCGCTGCTGCACGCGGGCACCAATGTGCTGGCCGCCGTGGTGTGGAACTTCGGCGTGGAGGCTCCGGTGGCGCAGATGAGCAACCGGACCGGATTCCTGATGCAAGGCGACTCGGCGGAAGAATCCGCAGTCAATACAGGGACCGCCTGGCGAGTGCGCCAGGAGCCAGGACGCGGGGCTCTGGGCCACACCGGCGCCCACGGCTACTACGCCGCCGGTCCCGCCGAGACCATCGACGGCCGCGTGCTGGACTGGACCTGGGACCAGCTGGGCGACAATGCCGGCTGGGAGACGCCCGCGCTCATCGGGCGCGCGGCCACCCGTGAGGCGCAGGACGCCGACAACAACTGGGAGCTGGTGCAGGATCCGCTGCCGCCGATGGAGCATCGCCTGGTGGACGCGGGAGTTCCGGTGCGCGTGGAAGGCTTGCCGGCACTGCCTGGCTTTCCCGCCGCTCCCCTGACCATCCCGGCGCATGCGCGAGTGGTCCTGTTGCTGGATCATCGCGTGCTGCAGACCGCCTATCCGGAGCTAACGGTGAGCGGCGGACGCAATGCAACTATTGCGGTTACGTATTCCGAGGCGCTCTACGACGCGCATGGCGACAAGGGCAATCGCAACCAGATTTCCGGGCGGCACATCGAGGGCATCACGGACCGGTATATCGCCGGCGGTGGAGAGCTGCGCGTCTTTGAGCCGCTGTGGTGGCGGACCTGGCGCTATATGCAGATCGACGTGACCACCCAGGACGCGCCGCTGCGGCTCGACGCTCTGCGCGCCTGGTTCTCCGCGTATCCCTTCGACGCCAAAGCCGCCATCCGCGGCGACATCCCCCAGCTCGACCAGCTGTGGCAGACCGGCTGGCGCACGGCTCGCCTGTGCGCCCACGAAACATACATGGACGCGCCCTACTGGGAGCAGCTCCAATACGTCGGCGACACGCGCATTCAGGCGCTGATTTCCTACGTGATGACCGGCGACAGCCGCCTCGCGCGCCAGGCCATCGCCAACATCGACGATTCACGGACACCGGAAGGCATCACCGAGAGCCGGTATCCGTCCGGGCTCCCGCAGTTCATCCCCCCGTTTTCGCTGCTGTGGGTGAGCATGCTCCACGACTACTGGATGTACGTGGATAACCCGGCGCTGGTGCAGGAAACGCTGCCGCACACGCGCACGGTGCTCGACTGGTTTGCTGCGCGCCTGCGTCCCGACGGGCTGCTCGGCCGGATGCGGTGGTGGGAATTCGGCGACTGGACCCGCGATTTTCGCGATGGCTCGCCGCCTCAGGAGGCGGACGGCGGCTCTGCCTTTCTTACTCTGCAGTTCATGGAAGCGCTCGGGGACGCAGCGGACATGGAGGCGCGCTATGGAAGCCAGGAGCGGGTGAGCCAGTATCGGGCGATCATTCGCAAAGCCAAACAAGCGCTGAACCAGGAAAACTGGGATCCGCGCGACGGCCTCTACGCCGACACGCCGGCGAAGAAGACCTACAGCATCGAGGCGAACATTCTGGCGGTCTTGCTCGATGTGGCCCCAGCGGCGGAGCAGAAGCCGATCCTGCGCAGGCTGCTGGCCGCAAAAGAGGACCAGCCCACGACGGTGGATGGCCGGACGGTCCCTGCGTTATCAGCGCCCAGCTACTACTTCCGCTTCTATCTGGCGCGGGCGCTCGAACACGCCGGCCTCGGCGACCTGTATGTGAGCCAGCTTGGCCCCTGGTATTCCATGCTGCGTCTGGGCCTCAGCACCTGGGCGGAAACGCCGGAGCCGACGCGCTCCGATTGTCATGCCTGGAGCGCCAGCCCGAACTACGATCTGCTGACGGTCGTGGCCGGCATTCGGCCAGGATCGCCGGGATTTGGGACGGTGCAAATCGAGCCGCATCTTGGCAATCTGCATCGACTCGACGCTTCGATGCCGCATGCCGGCGGTATGATCCACACGGTCTACGCCGAGGAAGGCGGCCAATGGAGCGCCACGATCACGCTGCCCGCGGGACTCACGGGCACTTTCGTCTGGAAAGCAACGACCCACCCGCTGCATTCCGGCACGCAGCGGCTGACGCTGCCCTGAAGGGGCGGATGCCGTTGAACTTTATTGCGACGGCTCGGTGTGGATCTTCAAGGGGCGAACGCGTGCCGGCGGATGCGGCGGCGTTTGCGCAGCAGTCGGGAGCGACACATGCCGGCATTGCGATGGATTCGCGTAGCCCGCAGTTTGTTGCGGCCCTGCATGATGCGGGGGTCGGCGTCTTCGCCTCGACCGCCGACGCCCCGGAGGATATCGGAACATCCCGTTGGCAGGGGGCACGTCCATTCTTCAGTTACTCAACCATGAACCCCGTAGAAGGGTCGATGTTGAAGAGCAATTTCTAACCGGCGCACAGCGAATGTCCGTATGTTAATTTCCTGTATACTACGCGCCGAACCGTCGACACTCTTTTCGAAAGGTCATCCCAGCATGACGCGAAAGTCGTGTGCAGTTTGCTGCGCCCTGGTCGTTCCCGGCATCCTGATATTCGCCCTGAGCGCGGGCGCGCAGGTAAATTCCAACCTCTATACCGGCCTTCGGTGGCGTAACGTCGGGCCTTTCCATGGCGGACGCATCGCCTCAGTGACGGGGGCCATCGGCGAGCCCGGCGTCTTCTACGCCGGCATGCCGCAGGGCGGCATCTGGAAGACCACCAGCGCAGGCGTGACCTGGTTCCCCATCTTCGATCAGGTGACGAACGTGGACAGCGTCGGCGCCATCCAGGTGGCTCCCTCCAATCCCGAGATCGTTTATGCCGGCGCCGGCGACCCCATTGCCGGCAGCCTGGGCAACGGTATGTGGAAGTCCACAGATGCCGGGAAGACCTGGCAGCACATCGGCCTCGAGGACACGGTGAAAATCGACAGCATTCTGATCGACCCCACCAATCCTGATCTGGTGCTTGTCTCGGCGCTCGGCGACAAGCACCATGACGGTGGCGGTGTCTATCGTTCTACGGACAGCGGCCAGACCTGGACCAACGTCCTGAAGCCCGCCGACTACGACGGCACGCGCGACCTGGAATACGCCTATGACGACCCGAGTGTGATGCTGGCGGCGACCCAGGGTAACGGGGGCTTCGGCTTCGGCATGGCCATGGGTAAGACAAAAAAGGAGCCGCCGCTGGTCTTCAAGTCCACCGATGAAGGCAAGACGTGGACCGAGATTAAGATTCCTGCCTTCCCCGGCCGCGTTGGCGTGGCCATCGCCCAGCATACCCACGGCCAACGGATGTACATCGTCGGCAACAACATTGAACACGGGTCCGGCCTCTTCCGTTCCGACGACGGCGGCGCCACCTGGAAGCACATGGCCGGCGAGGATACACGCATCGAGAACGGCCAGGGCTCCTATAGCTGCGGAGTTTACGTGGACTCGGAGAATCCCGACATCGTGTACACCGTAAGCACCGCCATGTACCGGTCCACCGATGGTGGCGTGACGTTTGATGCCTTCAAGGGCGCGCCCGGCGGCGAGGATTACCACAGGATCTGGATCGATCCCACCAATGGCAAGCGCATCCTGGTCGGCGCCGACCAGGGCGCCAGCGTCACCCTCGATAACGGCCGCACCTGGAGCATGTGGTACACAGAGCCCATCGCGCAGATCTATCACGTGGCCACGGACAGCCGGTATCCCTACTGGATCATGGGTGCGCAGCAGGACACCGGCTCGGTCATGATCCGCAGCCGCGGCGACTGGGGCCAGGTCGACTTCACCGACTGGAGTCCCCTCCCCGCCTCCGAATTCGGCGTCGACACGCCCGATCCCAAAAACCCAAACATCATCTATGCCGTGGGCTATGGCCCGGGTGGCGGCGGCGATGGCCTCGTGAAAATCGATATGGCGACGCGGCAGTGGGAGAACGTCGCGCCCAACTTTGGCGCCGATGCCGTCAAGTACCGCGCATCCCGCGACAGCGAGAAGCGGTTCGACATTGCCTTTGACCCCAGCGCTCTCTACGTTGCTTATCAGTGTCTGCTGGTCACCCGCGACGGCGCCCATACCTGGAGCGCCGCCAGTCCCGACCTGACGGTGGCAAAAGGCGCGAAAGAAGTACCCTGCGGCCAGCCGTTGCCGCAGCCGAAGACCCAACCCAAACCTGCGTCTCTGCCTGCGGGCAAGGCCGCGGTCAAAGCTGCGTCTCCCGGAACCGGGCCCGAACCGAAGCCCGGTCCCGCGGCGAAACCCGAGCCCAAACCCGGTGCGCCGCCATTTCCTCCGCCCCCGCCCTCCATTGCGGACTTCTCCATCTCCACGGTCAAACCGGGCGTGATCTGGACCGTGAGCACCAACGGCCAGATCTACAACACCATGGACCATGGCAAAATCTGGACCAACGTCAGCAACATCGCGGACGTCCCACCCCACACCAACTTCAACACCATCGACGCCGGGGATAACGCCAACACCGCTTATGTCGCCGGCCGCATCGGCGGCAGTTTCTTCCAGAAGGTACCCGATACCGAAGACACGGATGTGCCGCTGATCTGGCGCACGACGGACGCCGGCAAGACCTGGACGAAGATCGTCAACGGACTGCCCACGGGCGAGCGCACCGGAAGCTGGGTGAACAGCGTGCGTGTCGATCCGAAGCAGCCGGGCCTGCTCTTCGCCGGAACTGAGACGACGGTTTACGTCAGCTTCGATCATGGCGATCACTGGCAGTCGCTGCGCCAGAACCTGCCCACCACCTCCATCCGCGATCTCGACGTCCACACCGATTACAACTTGAACGACCTGGTCATCGCCACCTACGGCCGCGGCTTCTGGGTGCTCGACGACATCACGCCGCTGCGCCAGATTGCCGCTCACGCACAGGCCATCAGTTCCTCCTCCGCTTATCTCTTTCAGCCCGAGGAAGCCATTCGCGCCCGCATCAACAGCAACTGGGATCAGCCCTTCTCCGTTGAAGTCCCCAACGCCCCTAATCCGCCCTATGGCGTGATCGTGGATTATTACCTCAGCCAGAAACCCACCGGCCCCATCCAGCTCCAGGTCTTCGACGCGCACGGCAATCGGGTCCGCACTCTATCCAGCATCTTGCCCCCGCCCATCGAAAACGCGTGGTTCCCGCGCTACTGGCTGGCGAGTCCCGACTCGCGCGCCCTCAGCACCAATATCGGGTTGAACCGCGTCAGCTGGGACTTGCGGTATGACAACCCACCCGCCCTGCGCCACGACCTCGAAAACCAGATGAACACGGTGGCGGCCGAAACGGCCCCCGGCCCGCATGGACCCAAGGTGATTCCGGGCGTTTACACGCTGAAGCTTACTGTGGACGGCCACGTCTACACCCGCGACGTCACCGTCATGAACGATCCGCGCGTCGGCCAGAGCCCTCGGCTCATGGCCGCCCTGCGCGCCCAGAACCGGCTCAACCTCCTTTCAATGGAAGGCATGAAGCAGAGCTATGATGGGCACGCGGAAGTGGAGGCCGTCCAAAGCCAGCTTGCGTCGCTGACGAAGGGCAAGCTCTCGCCTGATATGGCCGCGCAGGCGAAGACCCTGGATGCCAGCCTGACGAAAGTTGGCGGCGGGAAGCCTGGTCCGATGACCATCGAAGCCATGATCCGCCGGATGCTCGCGCGCCCCAATCCCAACGCGGAGAAATCCTTTGCGGACGAGAACGACGAATACAACACCATGATCAGCATGGTGCAGGTTGGCCTCGACATGGAGCCCACCCCGGCCCAGATCTCCACCTGGGAGAGTGACTGCCATGGCTACAACCGCACCGTAGCCGCATGGAAGAATATGCAGCCAGAGATCGCCGGCTTCAATGCGTTGCTGGTCAGGAACCAACTGCACGAACTCACGCTCGCACCCACGAAGCTCACCGATGCCTCGTGCAGCTTTACCCCCGAGGTAAGCAGAAAGGCAAATAAACAGACGGCTTCACGTTAACTGCCGACCGCTGGGAGGGGGTTGGAAGGGATGGCTGGCGAGAAGCGCAGGTTCGCCTAACTCGTTGAGGGACTTGGTGGACCTGGTCGGGATCGAACCGACGACCTCTTCCATGCCATGGAACTGGCGAAACCGTAAGTTATTGACGGATAAGCCAGTTAAAATCGGAAGAGTTGGCAAAAACCGGCAAAATCGGCATGGTTTGACACCAATTTGACACCAAATTCTCTCACCTCAATTGGGCTGTGGGCTGAGTCGTGGCGGGTCAGCCCGAATTCTCCTTATCAATTTCGTCCTGTGCCGTCCACCAGCGACGGTCAACCATCTTCCAAACCGCTGCCTGGACGCTATGGATTCCAGGTGTCATAACCCTATGAGAGAGCAATGACCAAAGAGCAACCGCCGCCAGGCTATCCTGCACTCCTCAAAGAGATCAGGGATCGCATCCACTCAGCCCAGCTACGAGTTTCGTTCGCGGTGAGCCGGGAGTTGGTGGTGCTGTACTGGTCCATCGGGCGGGAAATTCTTCGGCGTCAAGATGTCGAAGGCTGGGGAGCGAAGGTCATTGACCGGCTCGCCAAAGACCTCGGGGTGGAGTTTCCGGGCGTCGAGGGCTTCAGTCCGCGCAATCTCAAATACATGCGGAGTTTAGCCGAAGCATGGCCGGATGCTGAAATAGTGCCACAGCTTGTGGCACTTTTGCCTTGGGGCCATCTGCGCGTTCTGCTGGACCGGCTCAAGGATGCGGTTAGGTTTCATTGCAGGAGCCTAAGACAGCCTGCCGCCCTCGTTTTAACCCGTTCACTCAATCGCGTGATCGTCACATGCGATAGACCTTCTCCTTCTATTTGTTTTTGAATTGTAGTTGTCTGGTCGGGGATGGCTAGCGCCATTGTCCTGATTCCTTGGATGAGCTCGGCATCGTCCAGGCGTAATTCCGTTGCGAGCCTTTGCCAATGTCGTAGTCCGATGTTCCGCAAGCGGTATTCACCGCCGACTTTCATAGCAAGTTTCACTTTGCGGAGATCTACCTGACGATATGGAAGGATGCTCGCCAAGTCGTACAGCGGTGCGAGTCGCACGACCGCGTTCTTGCCCAAGAGCAGAGAATAGTTTTTCGCGTGGGCATCGGTTCCCGCGATGAGCCAATTGAACGCGATGGCATCTATGAATGCTTGAACATCCTGATCTGGGCTACTGGACTGATCCCTAAGCAGTTCCACGATGCTTCGTACTCCCGGCCCACCGTCGCTTTCATACTTGCGCGTGGGATGAAGGCCGAGTGCCTGGCACATATCCTCCTGATGAATACGTGACCATTTGGTCCCGGCGCGCGCGCGGTCGTAGCGCTCAACGACGATAGCAATCTCGTCCTTGAAATGCAGGACGCTGGAGTTGGGAACGATGAGACCGAGCGCGCGCGCGAGTTGCAGGGAAAAATGCTCATTCTCTGCGTGGCCATCCCATTCGCCTGTAGGAGGTTTCAAGATATGAGTCGTTGGAATGCGGCCGGATGGAACTCCCCAGCGCTTGCGCTCGAAGAGGAGGGCGGTTTTCGGTTGTGCGCCTGCGAGGCTGAATTGGCCTGTGTCACGTGCTTCGCGCCACGCGGAATGGTCAGCGCGCAAGGTGCTTAGCCGCTCGGCCACATCGTCTTCCGTGAGCCATGCAATTTCCTTTGCCGTAGACTCTGTGAGCAGTGTTTCCAATCGTTCCGGGCCGATGAATTGAACGGCGCCGGCGCAATCCTCTCCCACATTGGCGATCAGGCGAAAGACGTTTTTGGGCGATACCTGAAAGCGCCTACCCCAATTCTGGAGAACTCGGTCATTATCGGGCAGTAATCCCCATAGGAATGCTTCGATTCGTGCATGGCCATGAGTCGCTGAGCCGAGTGGCATAGAGAGCGAGAGTGGATACGCATCTGGATCATTCCTCCACGTGTCGTTATAGGTGAACGAGAGTCTGGCGTTCTTGTAATGGACTGTTCCGACCTCTCGACCATCTAAAAGGGCGATGAGCTGATTTGTCATGGGCGTTTCTTCAATGAATCGAGAATGTTGTTGATGTCTATATTCGTGGGCTCTCCAGTGGAGGATGATTTAGGCGTGCCATCGGCGGTAATGGCGATGGAAACGCCAAGAGTCTTGAGGGTTCGCAGAATTAGGCCGATTTCAGCACGCGGCTTGCCCTGTTCTACTTCCACAACCCACTTGCGGCTTGTTCCGGCCTTCTCCGCGAGGGTGCTTTGATCCATTCCGAGTTCGGTGCGGCGCTCCCGGATGAAAGCCCCTAAATCGGTAGCTGTTCTTATCCGCATCGCTGAAACCTCCATACACGACTTCACGATAGTAACCGAACGGTGACATTATGTAAAGAGAGCGAACGGTGACATTATGTAAAGAGAGCGAACGGTGACACTTTCGGAAGTGCCCGGACGGTGACAAAGTGGGACCGGTTGCCGAAGCTCAATCCATTAAGGAGACGACGTGACAGGAGGATCTCCAAAGGCGGAAGGGTGACTTTCCAAACAATGGTCGCCAAGACAGAGGCGGAGGCACACTGGTGGGAAAAGAAAGAGTTTGCTCGATCTCACGCCCTCGAAGGGGTTATGACTCGTTTAGGTTATGCACGTCGTGAGCGTTGATATTGTTTTTGGCGCGGCGGTACCAGCAAATGGAATTCAGTCCATCGATCTACGTTTGAGGTGCCTCGGAAGCCTCAACGAGCGCGCAAATCGTCGGCAAGTTCCTCGCCGATCCGCTCACCAATCCGCCTTGCACCTTCATGTTGCCTTAAGACAATTTGAATCGTTGGATTATATATGTGATCCAATGAATTATCCGAGATGCGTTACGAACCAGAACACAAGATCCGAACTCGCGAGCGTATCGTGCGAAATGCCGCTCGCAAGCTCCGCGCTGAGGGGCTCAACGGTCCTGGAGTCGCCGGCCTGATGAAGGCGTCGGGGCTGACGGTGGGTGGCTTTTACAAGCACTTCCGGAGCAAGGACGACCTTGTCGCCGATGCCATTGCACAGGCATTCTTGGACAGCGAGAAGGTCTATTCGTCCTTGCAAAACGTGCCGCGTGAGGACAGGTGGAAGGAAATCATCCGGTTGTACCTCTCACCCGAGCACTGTGATCATCCCGACACCGGCTGCCCGGTTGCGGCGCTGGCGCCTGAGATTACTCGCTCCAGGCTCGGTGTTAGAAAACGGATTGCCGGCGTGATGAAAGAGCGTGCGGATCGGTGGGTGGAGTTCATGCCGGGATCGACCGCAGCGGAGCGGGAGCGAAACTTCTTCGTCATCTTTAGTGCGATGGCTGGTGCTGTATCCGTTGCCCGTCTATTTACTGACACAGCCGACAGGCAGAAGGTGTTGGCCAGCGTGCGAGAACATCTTTTGCACAGTTTCTGAATTCTTTTTGCGACCATAGGATTACATACGTACTCCTATACGGTGTACGAGATCAGAAGATTACTCGTGAAAGCTGGCGAAAGGAATCCTATGAAACTCAATGGTCGCACGATTCTTATCACCGGAGGCTCCGCGGGCATCGGCCTGGCTTTTGCCCTCAAATTTCTCGAACTCGGCAACGTGGTCATCGTGACTGGTCGTCGCCAAGCGGCGCTGGATGAGGTGAAGGCGAGGTACCCGAGACTCCACACGATTCAGAGCGATGTCGCCGATCCTGCGCAGATTGTCACGCTTGCGAGGCGGCTGAAAGCGGACTTTCCCAAGCTCGACGTGCTGATGAACAACGCGGGCGTCTCCGTCTACAGGAACCTCAAGGTCCCAGCAGCCGACCTCGTTGGATTAATGGCGGAGATGAATATCAATGTGGGCGGTGTAATCGGCATGATCTCCGCTGTCATCGACGTTCTCACAGCCAATAAGGGCACTGTAATCAACGTGTCCTCTGCCCTTGCCTTCGTGCCGCTGCCGGCCGCGCCAATCTACTCGGCCACCAAGGCTGCGATCCACTCCTACACCCAGTCGCTGCGTTTCCAATTGGAAGATACCGGCGTGGAGGTCATCGAGATCATGCCTCCCGCGGTGAAGACCGATATGACGGCAGACCTTGCCGAGGGCGATGGCGTCATCCTGATCACTACAGATGAGTTGGTGAAGCAATCCTTTGCGTCCTTGAAGGCTGGAGCCGTCGAGATCCGGCCGGGACAGGCTAAGCAACTCGCGTTCATGCGCCGCCTCGCTCCCGATTTCATTAACGGGCAGCTCTGGAAGGCGTCCAGGAAACTGGTCCCGGTCGGAGTGAAAGCAACTTCGTCCCGGCCTCTTGAACAACAGGCCGCAACTACAGCATAAGCAGGTAACCATTCATCGGAGCGATCCATGCAGGACACAAGCACTTTGATCCATCAGGAGTTCTCCAGCCAGCGCACGTTCGACGTTGTCGTTGCAGCATTCGAGGTGGCGATTGGCCCGGGCGATGGCAAGACCTTTCAATCGATCGTGGATCAAGCGACCAGCGCGAACACATTTGCCGACCGCATCCGTGCCGCCGAGGGTTCGAGCGGCTTCATTCTCTTCCTCAAAGTGGAGCACAGTCCATGGCTGGCACGAGTGGGAATCGGAGGCCGGGCGACCGTGTATACCATCGGCAATCCTCTGATCGCGCAGACCATGATCCGGCACAACATCGAAGTTGGACTGAATGTTCCCGTGCGCCTTCTTATCTATGAAGACGCCGCCACGAAGACCGGGCGCATCGGGTACGATCTTCCCTCGTCGCTGATGGATCGGCTGAAGAACGAGCAGATCACAGCCGCCGCGAAACTGCTGGATGACAAGCTGGCAGCCCTGGCACGGCATTGCACCGGTACAAGCGGCTAAATCAAATCGACAACACCCCTCAAATACGGATGAGTGGGCAACTATTCATGGGAGAAATCATGAAGGCATTCATCATCGATCGCTATGGGAAAAGGGAGCCCGGACGGATTGGCGAGACGCCAGACCCGGAGCTGCGGGAGAAAGACGTGCTAGTGCAGGTCCATGCCGCTGGAGTAAATCCTCTCGATTCCAAAATCAGAGACGGTGAGTTCAAGCTCGTCTTGCCCTATCGCTTACCGCTGATCCTTGGCAATGACGTGGCCGGGGTGGTGTTGCGCGTCGGGAGCCGCGTGCGGAGATTCAAGATTGGCGATGAGGTCTATGCCCGGCCACCTGCGGACCGAATTGGCTCCTTCGCGGAACTCATCTCGATGGATGAAGATGCCGTGGCGATCATGCCCAGAAATCTGTCCATGGAAGAAGCGGCCTCCGTTCCATTGGTTGGCTTGACCGCTTGGCAGGCACTGGTGGGAAAGGCGAACCTGAAGAAAGGGCAGAAAGTTCTCATCCACGCCGGCTCCGGCGGTGTTGGAATCTTTGCGATTCAGTTGGCAAAGCATCTGGGCGCGACCGTGGCGACGACCACCAGCACAGCGAATGTCGCATGGGTCAAGAGCCTGGGCGCAGATGTGGTGGTCGATTATAAGACAACCCAGTTCGAGAACGTCCTGCACGACTACGATGTTGTTCTCAACAGCCTCGGAACAGACATGCTCAACAAATCTCTCAAGGTGTTGAAGCCCGGTGGAAAGCTGATCTCCATCTCCGGCCCTCCCGATCCCGATTTTGCGAAGGAGCAGGGATTGAGTTGGTTTCTGAAATTGGTCATGACGCTTTTGAGTTATGGGATCAGGAAGAAAGCGAAGCGCCATCGCGCGCGCTATTCGTTTCTATTTATGACAGCCAATGGCGGTCAGTTACGCGAGATTGGCTCTTTGATCGACTCCGGGATCATACGCCCGGTTGTTGAGCGGGTTTTTCCCTTCGAATCTACGAATGAGGCTCTCGCGTACGTCGAAACCGGGCGCGCGAAAGGCAAGGTCGTCGTCAAGGTGAGATAGCATTGCAGCGCTTGGGAAAATTTGTCGAGAGCTTCGTCCTCATTGCTGCTCCTTTGTGTCACCGATCAATCCATATAGAACAGGCTTGCAATCAATCTCCCAATCTCCGCTCCGCAGGCACCCGTTCTGAACGAGCGGCAAATCGCCGAGTATCAAATTGACCGGCGAGAAGATCGTCCAGGGTTTGTCTCACGACGAGGCCTGTCGATCGGGCTCGGTCTCGAAATGTGGTTTGCCCTGCTATCGTCCTTCTAAGACATGCGACGCATTGCCATGCGTCTAAATCCACTACAAGCCGTCCTCAGGGTGTACCGACATGAAAGTCAGCGACATCAGCGAAACTCAACGGAACGCCGCCAAGGTTGCCGGCTGCTCCTATTTGTTTGTGAATGCTGCATTTGCTTTTGCGGAATTTGCCGTCAATGCGAGGCTCATCGTCTTCGACGATCCCGCCCGGACAGTTGTCAATATCCTCGCCCACGAACAATTGTTTCGCCTGGGCATCGCCGCCGATCTCTTAACCTTTGTCGCCGATGTGGTGATCCTGACCGCTCTCTACGTGATCCTCAGGCCGGTGAGCGAAAGCCTCGCATTATTAGCGGCATTCTGGAGAGTCGTCTCGGCGTCCATACTCGTAGTCGCCACCCTCAACTCTTTCAATGTTCTGGAACTTCTCACCGCCGATCCTTCGCGCGCCTTTGAACCAAATCGCTTGCAGGCTCTTGCGATGCTTTCCATCACCGCTCACGGCGACGCCTCGGCTGCCGGTCTCCTGTTCATCGCCTTCGGTTCGGGGATTTTCAGCTATCTGTGGCTTCGGTCGCGCTACATTCCCTGGGCACTCGCTGGGTGGGGGATGTTCGCCTCGTTCCTGGGCGTCATTTATGCCTTGGTCTCCATCATCTTCCCCGAGTTCCCCGAAGCCGCTGGCCTCGCCTTACTGGTGGTTGCCGCCTCCTTTGAGATAACGCTCGGCCTCTGGCTTTTGATTAAAGGTCTGGTGACCCGCAGTCAGGCAGGGTGACCGGCGCAGAACGAGGGTCACTTCGCCAGCCTCGATCTGATTCTCCGAGAGGGTGTCGATCCGAACGTCGCGCGTATGGGAGCGACCACACTGCACTTTGCCGCGGCGCGAGGTGGTTTGGATGAGTGCCAGCCGGGCTCGCTTCGCCGCCATGCTCATTGACCACGGAGCACGGCTCGATCTGCGCGACGATCTGCTCAAATCGACTCCGCTGGGATGGGCTTGCCGGTGGGGACGGTTGTAGATGGCGGAGGTGCTTATCGCGCGCGGTGCTCTTGTCGAAGAAGCGGATGCCGCGCCTTGGGCCACGCCCATCGCCTGGGCCAAAAATGAATCACAGCCAAATTTTTCGCTACTGGACGGCACTCAGGTGGGGGCATGGATGAGTTGAGCTTATCCGACGAAGTAAGCGTGTTCTATCGGTCGGATGATTAGGTCAGAGTTTCATCCAGCCAGTTGAAGATGCTGTAAGCACGATAACCCGGGGCGGCGACCTCGCAGTGCTGATCCGCACCCTGTTCGTGCGTGAAGTGAACAATCGCTTTAGGACACGTAAGTGCATCGTAGAGCTTTTGCGCTTGACCGGGAAAGAACTGCTCGCCATCTGGGTTTGTCACCAACATCGGGCAGCGGATTAGAGACGCAGTCTCGGTGAGGTTGTACTTCTTCAATGCCTGGTAGGTGTCGAAGAACGATTCCTTTCCAAACGGACGCATACGGAAACGCAGCAGCGCCTTACTGCGAGCGTTCGATGCCGTTCCCATTTGCATCATGTGGTCGAAGAGATTCTTGTCGTTGTCGTCAAGCGCCTTGCGGACAAATGGCGGCAAGTGGGCAACCCACGGCTCGGAGACATCCCATACGCCAGGGTCGGCTACGCCGGCTGCGATACGGTGTTCGAAGGCCAAAGCACGCGGCACCATGTAGCCGCCCTGGCTCATGCCGATCAGGGCGATGCGTTTGGGATCGACATCGCGGCGGCGCAGCATGGTGTCGACCACCGGCGTGATGACCTTCTCCCAGTCGAAGCGGAAGTAGAGCTTGCGTACCCACAGCGAATCGCCTTGGCCAGGTCCGTTGAAAATGAGGTTGTTGTAGCCGCGAGCCAAAGCGGCTGCAGCCAGCGTATAGGTGCTGATTTCAAGACCGTCAGCGCCGTTATTCACGATGACCAGCGGCTTGCGGTGGCCCGAGTTATCCGTGCGCAGAAACCATCCGGTCAGGCCAACACCCTCGTAGGGAATCTCGATGCGCTCGATAGGAGGCTCGAAGAGCGCCGCCGCAGCGGACCAGCAGGCTGCGTACTGCTGAAAGCACACAGGCATCCGGTCGGGATTCTCGCTCTCATCACCGAAGCGCAGGGCGGTGCTGAAGTAGTTGGCCGCGGCAAGATATGCCTCCCGCGCACTCACAGCGTGACGCCTGGCCGCGGCAGATTCGGCCAGAGACCGCAGCTCCTCGCCAGCCTTGTAAAATGCCGACCAGCCCGACTCGAAATCTCCGGCCTTGATCCTGGAGAGAATCGCCAGCAGCTTGCCGGGATCACCTGCACGATCATAGGACAGGCCGAGCGCGATCAGGTCACTAAAGCCAAAGTCCGGATCGGTGAAGGGCTGAATCGGCGCGGCCTCTTCAGCCACAGCTTGCCAGGGTGCAATGGGCACAGCAACGGATGCGGCGGCGACCGCCCCCGTAGTCAAAAATGAACGACGGTTCATAGCGGTTCACCTTCCTATAGGGTGGTTGTGTCTTTAATTCGTTCGTGAACACGTGCCATGCACTGTTGGCGGCGCTGCAACCCGACGCGTACATTTGCCAATCCAACCTCCAGCGTCATTTGAACGTGAAAGCTTCTCGTTCCCGTAATCTTCGGGATAAAGCGGGTCATGCCTGCGCCACTCTTCTTCCAAAATGCTCCATCACCTGCAATCTGGCCTGCATCACCGCCTCTAGCAGGGTGCTGAAAATCGGCGTTTGGCGCTGCGGTTATCCATTCTGTGTGTCTTGTTCGTGTGTTTCTGTGAGGCTTTAGCGTTGGTTTTCG
>JBAUOP010000154.1:0-138009 GCA_049579805.1 Acidobacteriaceae bacterium | reverse complement strand
CCGCTTTGGAAATCGCTGCGCGATTCCCACTTTCCCACCCTCCCGGCGGCGAGAGATTAAAAATCGAAACCGGACATTTCATTTGCTACCAAAACCGGACATTTCCACTTGCTAACAACAGGGGCGGCTGGGAGCCGGGAGCTGAGGGCCAGGTCCCCAGTTGCCAGTCCCCAGTCCCCAGTCCTCCGTTGCCAGTTGAGGGATTCAGGCGCAAGGCCAAAGAGCCACGCCTGAGATTCTTTTCGGTCGCCTGGCGACCGAGTCTCTCCGCGGGAAGAGCTGTGATGGGGCTGGCCGCTCGTTGCGCTACGGGGGTGCCATTCGACGCGGCGTCTGAACGACGCCTTGCTCAGGACTGGCTCCTCGGCTGTGCGCCGGGAGACATCGCGCTCCGCAGGAAAGAGCCTGCCCGGCGCTTCGCTCGGGATGGCGGGTTGCTTTTCCTAGACGACGGCTTCGGGTTCGGCGGGCTGGGGGGTGGAATCGTCGGGAAGGCGATCGCGCTGGAGTCCGTTGGCGGGGAAAAAGACGGTGAAGACGGTGCCCGTGTGGGGACCGGCGGTGCAACTGCGAACGTGGGCGACGCCGTTGTGCTTGCGAATGATCTGATCGCTGACCCAAAGGCCGAGGCCGGTGCCGGTGGTTTCTTTGGTGGTGAAGAAGGGCTCAAAGATGTGGCGGAGGGCGTCAGGGGTGATGCCGGAGCCGGTGTCCGCTACAGTGACGCGGACGCCAGGCGTGCCGTGCCGGGTGATGCGGCGGGCGCGAACGATGAGGCGGCCGCCGGCGGGGGTCATGGCGTCGAGAGCATTGCCAACGAGATTGGCGAAGACCTGGCGTAGCTCGCCAGCGAGGCAGAAGAGCTGGAGATCGCCGGGGTAGTCGCGGAGGAGGTCGACCTGGAGGGCCTGGATGCGGCCGATGTGGAGGGTGAGCACGGAGTCGATGAGCTCACGGACATTGGCTTCGATGGGGAGAGTGGACTGGCGATAGAAGCGGAGGGTCTGCTGGGTGATTTCCGAGACGCGGGTGACCTCCTGCTGGGCGAGCTCGGCGAAGCGGGCGGGCTCGGGGGCGAGCTCTTCCTGGCGAATGAGGTAGAGGAGGTTCATGACGGCCTCGAGAGGGTTGTTGATCTCATGAGCGATGGAGGCGGCGAGGCGGCCGGTGGCGGCCAGCTTCTCGGTGCGCCGCAGGGCTTCTTCGGCGCGGCGCTGCTCGGTGGTGTCGACGAGGATGGCGCCGACCCAGCGGGTGGTACCGGGATCGGTGTGGACGGGGTAGAGATGGACGACCCAGCTGCGAAGGCGGCCAGGCTCGGGCTCCCAGGCGATATCGAGGTTGCGGACCGGCTGGCCGGTAGTAAACACGGTTTCGATGCACTGCTCGAGGCGGGTGGTGGCGGCGGGGGGAAGAATGCCGCGGACGGTGCGGCCGATGTGGAGGGCGAAAGAATAGCCGCTCATGTCGGAGAGGAACTGGTTGACGCGGACGAAGCGGAATTTACGGTCGAAGAAGGCGAAGCCGATGGGGGCGTTCGCAAGCATGGAGTCGAGGAGGGCGAGGGTCTCGTTGAGGCCGGCGCGCTGCTCCTGGGTGGCGGCGACCATGCGGTTGAACGCTTCCGTGAGGTCGCCGACCTCGTTGCCGGAGGTGACGGTGAGGGGGAATCCAGCGGTGTCTTCGGGGCTCTGACTGAGGCGGCCGGCCATGCGGATGAGCAGCTCGAGCTGGTGGGAGGTGGACTGCGCGAGGAGGGCGGCGATGATGGTGCAGGCGGCGAGGACGAAGAGCGCCCAGAGGATGGTGATGCGGAGAAGGGAATTGAGGTCCTGCTGGTCCTGGCTGGAGTCGGGGTAGATCCAGACTAGCAGCGTGACGCGCCCATTTTGGCGGATGGGGGCGACGGCCTCCCATTGTTTGCGGGGGGTGGGAAAGATGACGGGGCGATCGAGCTGGCGGAGGTAGGTCTTTTCTTTGTTGGAGAGGACAAGCTTGCCAAGAACGGTGGGGTCGGTGCTGGCCAGGGTGCGGCCCTGCAGGTCAGTGATCTGCGCGGCGTTGACGCTGGGGGCCTCGGCGGCGCTCCTGACGACGCTGTTGAGGGCGTTGGGCTGATGACTGGCGGCGGCAAGGGAGCCTTCGGCGGCGACCATGAAGGCCTGGCTTTCGAGGCGACGGCGGAGGCGCTGGGCGAGCTCGACTCTTTGCTGGCGAACCAGCAGGACAGTGAAGATGCCCACCACAACGATTTCAAACAGGACCAGGGCGGTCATGAACTGGCCGCGAATCGTGCGTGGTCTTAGAAACGACATATATCTCAAAAAAAACTGCGAACCGCGGGCCGTAGAACAGGGAAAAAACAGCAAAAGCGAGCGAAACATCAACCAGGTCCAGCAAAGAGCGGCCCCGGAACACCCGCCAGAGCGGCGGCGGGAGACGGTAGTTTTATTTTCAGGTCTTTGGCGATCTGGCGGCCATGGAAGCGGCCGTTCTCGATAAAAATTTCGTTGGTTCGATCGCCCGCAACGATAACGCCGGCGAGGTAGATGCCGGAGACATTGCTCTCGAGTGAGGCCGGATCGCAGGTGGGACAGCGGTATTCACCTTCGATGCGGATGCCGAGGGATTCGAGGAATTCGAAGTCGGGACGGTAGCCGGTTAGGGCGAGGACGGCGTCATTGGCGAGAACGTGGGAGTCCTGCGGAGTTTCGATGGTGACGGAGTCGGGATCGATGCGGGTGACGGAGGTGTTGAAGTACGCGGTGATCTCGCCGTGTTTAATGCGGTTCTCGATGTCGGGGAGAATCCAGTACTTGACGTGGCGATGCATAGCGGGGCCGCGGTGGACGAGGGTGACGCGGGCGCCGTGACGCCAGAGCTCGAGGGCGGCAATGGCGGCGGAGTTTTTGCCGCCGATGACGAGCACGTCCAGTCCGTAATAAGGATGGGGGTCGTTGTAGTAGTGGCGGACTTTGGCGAGGTCTTCGCCGGGGATGTTCATGAGGTTGGGCAGATCGTAGTAGCCGGTGGCGATGATGAGTTTGTGGGCGGAGTAGTCGGTTGTGCGGCCTAGCGTGTCGCGGGTGCGGACCTGGAAGTCGAGGTCCTGGCCGGAGACCTGCTCGACGCGCTGATATTGGCGGACGTCGAGCTGGTAGTGCATGGCGACCTTGCGGTAGTACTCGAGGGCCTCATTGCGGGAGGGCTTGGCGTTGGGCGAGGGGAAGGGGATGTCACCGATCTCGAGGAGCTCGGAGGTGGTGAAAAACGTCATGTGGGAGGGGTAGTGGAAGAGCGAATTGCAGAGGCAGCCTTTATCGATGAGGACGGTGCGGAAGCCGGCGCGCTGAGCGTCAATGGCGCAGGCCATGCCGGTGGGTCCGGCGCCGATGACGAGGACGTCGAAGGGGTCGGGGCTGGCTGCGCGTGGAGAGTTGGGCATGGTTCTTAGATTAGACGATGGGGGCGGGGGAGAGGTGGGGGAGTCGCGCTCAGGCGGCAGGTTCGCGCTTTGCGGGAGCAGCGGACAGCCGCAAACCGAGCGCGCGCACGACGCGCAGAACGGTGGCGAACTCAGGGTTGCCGTCGGCGCTGAGTGCGCGGTACAGGCTTTCGCGGGAAAGGCCAGCTTCCTGGGCGATCTCGCCCATGCCGCGAGCGCGGGCGACGATGCCCAGAGCGTCCGCGATGAAGGCGGGGTCTCCGGTTTCGAGCGCTTCAGTCATGTAAGCGGCGATGGACTCGGGATCATCGAGGTATTCTGCGGGGTCGAACGGTTTGGTCTTTGCTTTGGTCATTCGAGTTCCTTTGCCATCTTTTTGGCAGTATCGATGTCGCGTACCTGGGTGCCCTTGTCTCCACCACAGAGCAGAACAATCAAAACGTCTCTGCGCTGGGTGTAGTAGACGCGATAGCCCGGTCCGCAATGGACGCGCATCTCGCTGATCCCTTCGCCGACCGGGCGAACGTCGCCGGGATTACCGAAGGCCAGGCGACGGATCCTGACGGCAATTTTTGCTCTTGCCTGCGAGTCGCGCAGTGCGCGAAGCCAGGCAGAGAACGTCTCCGTCTCCCGGATTTCGATCACATCGGGAGTGTATCCTATAGGCTACAATTGCGCAACGGGGGGCTCGATGATCAGGCCAGCTCTGCCTCCCGCCCTGTCCGCCAACAGCGGGCGGACGAGGATGGGGCACCCGAGAGTGTGCCTCATACAAAACCTTCGTCATGTGGTGATGAGGGCGCGCCGTCGGGAAGCGGCTCCTGTCGATTAACCTTGAGGTAAGGACACTCTTATGGCGACGATTCGGCAGGAAGACTTGATTCAGAGCGTTGCGGATGCGCTGCAGTACATCAGCTACTACCATCCGGTGGATTACATCACCAGCCTGGCACGGGCTTATGAACGGGAGCAGTCGCCGGCGGCGAAGGATGCGATGGCGCAGATTCTGGTGAACTCGCGCATGTGCGCGGAGGGACACCGGCCGATCTGCCAGGACACCGGCATCGTGACGGTGTTTCTGGAGATCGGGATGGATGTGCGCTGGGACGCGACGATGACCGTCCAGGAGATGGTGGATGCGGGGGTGCGGCGGGCGTATCTCGATCCCGACAACAAGCTGCGGGCGTCGATTTTGGCCGATCCGGCGGGGGCGCGGAAGAACACGAAGGACAATACGCCGGCGGTGGTGAGCGTGGAGATGGTGAAGGGCGGAAATGTCGATGTGACCGTCGCGGCCAAAGGCGGCGGGAGCGAGGCGAAATCGAAGTTCGCGATGCTGAACCCGGCAGACTCGATTGTGGAGTGGGTGCTGAAGACTGTGCCGACGATGGGGGCGGGGTGGTGTCCGCCAGGCATGCTGGGGATTGGGATTGGCGGGACGGCGGAGAAGGCGATGCTGATGGCGAAGGAATCGCTGATGGATCCGATTGACATGCGGGATTTGCTGGAGCGCGGGCCGAAGAACAATCTCGAAAAGATGCGGGTAGAGATCTACGAGAAGGTGAATCAGCTGGGGATTGGCGCGCAGGGGTTGGGCGGGCTGACAACGGTGCTGGACGTGAAGATCCGCGACTATCCGACGCACGCGGCGAATCTGCCGGTGGCGATGATTCCCAACTGTGCGGCGACGCGGCATGCGCACTTTGTGCTGGATGGATCGGGAGCGGTCGCGCTCGAGCCGCCGTCGCTGAAGGACTGGCCGGAACTCACCTATGACGTTTCGTCCGCGCGGAGGGTGAATCTGGATACGGTGACGCGGGCGGAAGTGGCGGCGTGGAAGCCGGGCGAGGTGGTGCTGCTGAGCGGAAAGCTGCTGACCGGGCGCGACGCGGCACACAAGCGCATGATCGAGATGCTGAACAAGGGCGAAAAGCTGCCGGTGGACTTCACGAACCGCTTTATCTATTACGTAGGGCCGGTGGATCCGGTGCGGGAAGAAGTGATGGGGCCAGCGGGGCCGACGACCTCGACGCGCATGGACAAGTTCACGCGGCAGATGCTGGAGCAGACCGGCCTGCTGGGCATGGTAGGCAAGGCGGAGCGCGGGCCGGCGGCCATCGAAGCGATCCGCGACAACCACGCGGTGTATCTGATGGCGGTGGGGGGCGCGGCGTATCTGGTATCGAAAGCGATTCGCGCAGCGCGGGTGGTCGCGTTCGAGGACCTGGGCATGGAGGCGATCTATGAGTTCACGGTGGAGGACATGCCGGTGACGGTGGCCGTGGATGCGCAGGGGACGTCAGTGCACGAGACGGGTCCGCGGGAGTGGAAGCAGCGGATCCAGACGGAGTTTGCGGGAGTGCCGATCCTGGCGTAGCCGGTAGCCGGTAGCGAGTAGCTCGAACTACAGGGAGCGGGCGAGGGCCAGGTTCACAATCCGGCCGATCATGTCGGTGTAGGAGTAGCCGGCTTTTTTCGAGGCCATGGTGAATTCTGCGGCGCTGGCGAGCCAGGGATTGGGATTGGCTTCGATGACGTAGACCTCGCCTTTTTTATTCACGCGCATATCGATGCGGCCGTAATCGCGCAGCTTGAGAGCGCGGTAGGCGGCGAGCGCTGTGTCCTTGAGCTTCTTCGTGAGGTCCTCGTCGAGGTCTTCGGCGGGCGCGGCTTTGGTCACCTTGTAGGCTTCGGTTTCATGATCGAACTTCACGTCCTGGCCGGCGATGCGCGGGATTCCACGGGGAAGCTTGGAGAGGTCGAGCTCGATGAGCGGGAGGACCTCTGCGTTCTCGTTGCCGAGAACGGCGGCGTAGATTTCGCGGCCTTCGATGTACTCCTCAATCAGCGCGGGGCAGTCGAATTCCTCGTGGATGTAGTGGATGCGCTCCATCAGCTCTTTGACGCTGTCGACGACAGAGCCGGTGTCGATGCCGATGGAGCCGTCTTCGGAGACGGGCTTGACGATCAGGGGGAATTCAATGTCGTGCGAGTGGTCGGTGAGGCCTTTGTAGGAAGTGGCGAAGTCGGGGGTCTTGATTTTGTGAAAGTCGAAGATCTTTTTGGCGATGGCCTTGTCCTGAGCAAGATGAAGAGCCTGCGGGCCGCCGCCGGTGTAGGGAATGTGGAGCAGGTCGAGGTAGGCGGCGAGGTTCATGTCCGCGGTGTCATCGCCGGCGTAAGACTCAGTGAGATTGAAGACGAGGTCGGCTCCGCATTTGGCGAGCGCCAGCAGCGACTGATTTTTGCCGTTGAGGACGTGATAGGAAGGCTCGTGTCCGAGCCTGGTGAGCGCCTCGAAGATCTCTTCGCGATCGCGGAGCGGGTTTTCTTTTTTCCTGCGCGGCTTGCCGGTCTTGCTGCGCAGGGGCCGGACGGGCTCCGGCTCCGGCTCGGGCGGTCCTTCTTCCCAGACGTCGTGCAGAATCGTGATTTTCAGAGTTGCCATGAGATCTCTGGATTCTTTGCTCAGGTCCTGGGCCGCCTGCCGCTCAGGGCAGAATGAATTTGCCTCTCGTGATGTAGTTCATTGCCAGCGCGGTTGCGTACACCGAGACTTCGGTCAGATATTCTTTTTCACATCTTACGTCGGCGCGCAGGCCGAGGTCGCCAACTTTTGCTTCGATGGTTTCTATTAATTTTTTCACGAGCGGGCGCTGCACGCCGGTCCAGTAGTTCACTTTGTCGACGAGGACCTTGCGATTTTCGCGAAGAAGATCAACGGCGGGACGCACGTGATTGGTGCGGCGCTTCGAGACATTGAAGATGTCGTGCAGATCGGTGTCGAGAGGGAGCTCGCCGGGCGTGAGCTGCTGATCGAGCGCGCGCTGATAGAACTCGCCGACGGTCAGAGCCATTTCGTCGACGGTAATGTCGGTGTCGCCGTGGGCGACGACGGGGTCCGCATCGCGGAGCCTGCGACCGGTGCGATGCATGTAGAGCAGCTTCTTCATCGCGCCCCAGTCCTTGTAACGCCTGCGCCAGTTGGAGCGCGGAGTGAGCCAGACAGCGAAGGTTTCGGCGAAGTCCTCGTCGGGATGCTTTTGCGCGTACCAGCCCTCCATGTGGCGCACGAACTGGCGGGAGAAGGGGACGGGCTTGTAGCTGTCGCGATAGGCGCGCCGGAAGGGTCCGAAGAGGCTGCGCCATTCCTGCGTCTTGTAGAGCGCGTAGGCGTAGTTAAAGGCGTGGCCGGCCTCATGGCGCAGGTACATCATGATCTGGCGCGCGTCTTCGATGTCGTTCATTTCCGATTCGAGGCGCTGCAGGTTGGGGTCAGCGAGATAGAAGGGGATGCCGATGACGGGCTCCATGTTGGGGCAGCCCCACTCATCGGTGAGGTAGACGCGAGGCCGGAAGCGGTTGAGCCCCTTGGCAGCCAGTTCTTTGTAGAGCTGATGGACGAAGCGCTCGAGGGGAGAGCCTTCCAGCTTGAGGCCGAGCTGCTGGATGGGCCTGGAGAGGATCTCCTGGACCTCTGCCGGCGCTTTTTCGAAGTTGGCCACGGATGGACGAAGCCTAGCAGAACCAGCCGTTCAGGCATAGGCGGGCCCCGTCCGACCAGGCGGGCGAGCCTTGCGGCGCCGGGCGGAAAGGGTGCCTCCTGCATCCCAAAGCGCGAGATTTACGTCTGAAAGGGAGCGGCATGTGCGTGCGGCGCAGGCTCAGAACAGAAATGATGGGATGAAATCAGGATTTTCCGTCGGGCTCTGCATCCCGGCTATTCTTGCTGCGCTCGCCTGCTCCCCGGTGTGGGCGCAGAGTCCGCGCAGCACCACGGCGCTGCCTGATTCACCCCCTGACTCGCCCGGCGCCCTGCTTGTCCAGGAGACGCAGTCCGTTCCGGCTGCAGAGCCGGCCACGGTCTTCGGCACCGTCACCACCGCCGGCGGAGACACCGTCGTGATCGGAGCCGTTATCACGCTGCAGAACTCTGCCACCCACGCAGCGCGCTCCGCCACCTCGACCGATTCCGGCTTCTTCTCCTTTACCGATGTGCCCGCCGGGAGCTACACCATCTCCGTGAAGGGGCAGGGATTCGAGCCCTGGACCTCGTCTCCGCTCGACATCCGCGCGGACGAGTACTGCCAGGTCGCCAGGATTGTGCTCAAAATCAATACCGCCGCTTCCACGGTGCTGGTCACCGCCTCGACTCATCAGGTGGCCGAGCTTCAGCTGGAGTCCGAGGAGAAGCAGCGCATTCTTGGAGTCATTCCCAATTTCTTTGTCTCCTATGTGCCCGATGCCGCGCCGCTCTCCGCGGGCCAGAAGGCGCGCCTGGCCTCGCGAGACGTCTTCGATCCGGTCAGCTTTATTACCGCCGGCATCACCGCCGGCATCGAGCAGGGCGAGAACGTTTTTCCGGCCTTTGGACAGGGCTCGGTCGGCTTCGCCAAGCGGTATGGCGCCGCATTTGCTGACAACGCCTCCTCCGATCTGGTCGGCAACGCCCTGCTGCCGGTGCTCTTCCGCCAGGATCCTCGTTTCTATTACCACGGGGGCAGCGTTCGTTCGCGCGCCCTCTACGCGATCGCCACCGTCTTCATCTGCAAGGGCGACAACGGACGCTGGCAGCCGAATTATTCGTTCGTGCTGGGTGGATTTGCGGCGGCCTCGGTATCGAATCTGTACTATCCTGCCGCCGAGCGCGGCGGCGGCCTCGTCGTGACCAACGGCCTGCTCAACCTGGCCAGCGGCGCAGGGGCTGCACTGCTGGAAGAGTTCGTCTTCCCGAAGATCACCAGCCGAGGGAAGCGCCGCGCGCAGGGGGCGGGCGCGCCATGATGTTGCTCGCCCGAGGTGACAAATCCTTTCCGCCGACGGATCATCTGCTCGTTGAGATAGGACTGGCCGTCCAGGCGGGCGCGGGACCTGCCGTCCAGGCAGCCGCGCCTTCGGCGCAGGAACGAGTGAAGGGCGCGTGTGCTCTGCTCGAATAGTGGTATTCAGGGAGGGAAGGCCTTGGAGATGCGGAAGGAAAAAGACTCATTGGGATTCGTGGAGGTTCCGGCGGGGGCGCTGTATGGGGCGCAGACACAGCGTGCGGTGGAGAACTATCCCATCTCGGGGATGCGGGCGCATCCGCTGCTGATTCGCGCGATCGGGATGGTGAAGCGGGCGGCGGCGGAGGCCAATCAGTCGCTGGGGCTGGTCGAAGCGAAGAAGGCCGATGCGATCATCGCAGCGGCGCAGGAAGTCCTCTCCGGCAAGTGGGACGCCGAGTTTGTGGTGGATGTGTTTCAGGCGGGGGCGGGGGTCAGCTTCCACATGAACGCGAATGAGGTGATTGCGAACCGGGCGAACGAGATTCTGGGCGGGAAGCGCGGGGAGTATGCGTTCGTTCATCCCAACGATCACGTGAACTACGGACAGTCGACGAACGATGTGTTCCCGACGGCGATGCGGGTGGCGGCGCTGCTGGCGCTGGAGACGCTCTATCCGGTGCTGGACGCACTGGCCGATGCGTTTGCGGCAAAGGGAAGGGAATTCGACGGCGTGATGAAGTCGGGGCGGACGCACATGCAGGATGCTGTGCCGATTCGTTTAGGCCAGGAGTTTGCCGCGTACAGCGTGGCGATCCGCAAAGCCAGCGAGACGCTGCGCGATGCGGGCGATGGGCTGCGTGAGCTGGGGCTGGGTGGGACGGCCGTGGGCACGGGGCTGAATACGCATCCCGAATACAGGACCATAGCTGTTACGAACCTGGCGCGGATTGCGGACCAGGCGCTGTTTCCGGCCGAGGATCTGCGCTGGGCGATGCAGTCGCAGGCGCCGTTGGGACAGGTGAGCGCGGCGCTGCGGGGGCTGGCGCTGGAGGTGATCCGGATCAGCAACGATCTGCGGCTGCTGTCGTCGGGGCCGAACACGGGGTTCAACGAGATTCATCTGCCGAGCCTGCAGCCGGGGTCGTCGATTATGCCGGGGAAGATCAATCCAGTGATGGCGGAGCTGGCGGCGATGGTGAGCTTCCAGGTGGTGGGCAACGATACGGCGGTGGCGCTGGCGATGCAGGCGGGGCAACTGGAGCTGAACGTGATGATGCCGGCGATCGCGTACAACGTGCTGCAGAGTACGACAATCCTGGCGAACACGCTGCGCGTCTTTACGGAGAAGTGCGTCGTGGGGATTACGGCCAACGAGGAGAGGTGCCGGCATTACGCGGAGAGCACGATTGCGCTGGCGACAGCGCTGAATCCGCGGATTGGGTATGCGAAGGCTGCGGAGCTGGTGAAGGAATCGGTGGCGACGGGGAAGTCGATTGTGGCGCTGGCGCGGGAGAAAAACGTCCTGAGCGAGGAGGAGTTGAAGGAGATTTTGGATCCGGCGAAGATGACGGAGCCGCGGGCGGAGAAACGGAAGTGAGCACCACAGAGAGCGCGGAGATCACGGAGCCTTCGGTGAGCCGATGTCATCGAAGACGTGCTATGGTCACGCGAAAGGGGCTTACTGAATGACATCGATGGCGCTTTCCGATGAAGCCGTTTGCTGGCCGGCCTTGCCGCTGGCGGAGTGGCAGCAGACCTGCGCGACGCTGCATATGTGGACGCAGATTGTGGGGAAGGTGCGGCTGGCGCTCACCCCGCTGGTGAACCACTGGTGGAATGTGCCGCTGTACGTGACGGCACGGGGGCTCACGACGTCGCGGATTGCGTATGGTGCGCGGGCCTTCGAGCTGCGCTTCGACTTTCTGGCGCACCGGCTGGTGCTGGAGACCAGTGAGGGCGCTGTGAAAACGCTGGCGCTGGAGCCGCGAACCGTGGCCGACTTTTATCGGGAGTGCCTGGCGCTGCTGCGGGCTGAAGGCATCGAGGTGAAGATCTGGCGGATGCCGGTGGAAGTCCCGAATCCGATTCCATTCGACGAAGACACGGTGCATGCGGCGTACGATGCGGCGGCGGTGGAGCGGTTCTGGCGGGTGTTGCTGAGCGTGGATGCGGTGTTTCAGGATTTCCGCGCGGAGTTCATCGGAAAGGTGAGCCCGGTGCACTTTTTCTGGGGGAGCTTCGACCTGGCGGTGACGCGGTTTTCGGGACGGCGGGCGCCGGAACGTCCAGGGGCGGATGCGGTGACGCGCGAGGCCTATTCGCACGAGGTGAGCAGCGTGGGCTTCTGGCCTGGAACCGCGGGCGGTCCGGATGCATCCTTCTATTCGTATGCGGCGCCGTCGCCGGAGGGGCTCAGCGCTGCGCGGGTGCGTCCGGAGGCCGCGCGGTGGGACGCGGGGCTGGGGGAGTTTCTGCTGGCGTATGAGGACGTGCGGACGAGCGCATCGCCGAGCCGGGCGCTGCTGGAATTTTGCCGGAGCACGTATCAGGCGGCGGCGCGGTTTGGGCAGTGGGATCGCGGCGCGCTGGAGCGGCCCTGAATATCAAGGAGGAGGAGCGATGGCGGCGGAATGTAAGCATCTGAATTCGGTCGAGATCACAACCACTACGACCCATGTATGCGAGGAATGTGTCCAGTTGGGCGACCGGTGGGTGCATCTGCGGATGTGTTTGAGCTGCGGGAATGTGGGCTGCTGCGACTCGTCGAAAAACAAGCATGCGACGAAGCATTTTCGCGCCACGCAGCATCCGCTGATGCGGTCGGTGGAGAAGGGCGAGACGTGGGTTTGGTGCTACGTCGACGAGATGTCCCCGGGAGAGATCCGGCACGGGCAGGTGGTGGCGGGGGACTGAGCGCCGGGAGATTGGCGCTCCCGGGGTGTATGCTGGAAGTATCTCGCGAAGCTTGACCCGATTCGAGGTCTGGCAACCTGTTCGCTGGCTACCAACCATCGTCTCCTGCCGACCTTCAGCCGGAGAATCCGTTCTGAGGTCGACGAGCGTGGAACAGGGACGCGTGAAGTGGTTTAGCGACGCCAAAGGCTACGGAGTGATTCTGCGCGACAGCGGCGGAGAGATCTTCGTGCATCGGCCGGCGATAGTGGCCGGCGGCTTGCGGACTCTGCAGGACGGGCAGCGGGTGCAGTTTGCGGCAATCCGCGGCCTGACGGGTTTGCAGGCGGAAAACGTTGAGGAACTCTGACTGGCGTTCGCGCTGACTGGTTCGAGCAATCCCGAAAACGTGCGCAGACGCTGCGGCCTGGTTGCGGGAACAGGTTTTCCCTGTGCCTGCGATCAGAGTTTCACCGCTGGGAGGGTCCCAGCGAACAGAAACGAGGTTCCAATGCAAGCCAATGTCTATAGCCAATACGCTCTGAAAGACCTGCACGAGGCAATCGATCTGATTGACCGCAAGATTCACCATTGCAGGACCTTTGAAGTTTTCGATTCGCAGGAAGCGCGGGAGGGCACGGTGCTGAAGCTCTCCACCAAGCGGGCGGCGCTGGTAAAGTCCGCGCAGGCGCTCACGGCGCTGGGAGTCAAGACAGATCCCAAATTCCTGCCGCGCTCCTTCATTCATCCGGTCGAAGGGGAAGGGCAGCCGGTCGCCGCCGGAGAGGCTGCGCCAGCGGAGACCGCGCCAAAAAAGCGCGTACGGAGCCGCGTGGCGCGATGAGCGGCACAGGGGTGGTAAGAGATAATAGAGGGGATAAGGAGAACGAATGAAGAAGCTCTACGTGGGAAATCTGTCCTACAACGCGACGGAGGCGGATGTGCGCCAATGGTTCGAGGCGCACGGCGCCGTAGAGAGCGCGGCGCTGGCGACGGATCGGGGAACGGGACAATCGCGCGGGTTCGCTTTTGTCGAGATGACCAACGACAACGAAGCGGAAGCGGCGATCACCGCTCTGAACGGCGCGGAAGTAGGCGGACGGGCGCTGATCGTGAACGAGGCGCGCCCCAAGACGTCGGGCTCCGGCGGCGGACGGGATAGCGGACGGGGCGGCTATGGCGGCGGACGCGGCGGCTACGGGGGCAAGAGCCGTGGCGGTTCCGGCGGCGGTGGCGGAGGCCGCGGAGGCTCGCGCTGGTAGACACGGGGCGCTGAAGCGGGGGCTGACGGCGGCGCCGGAATGGCGCCGAAGCGCACCCGGATCACATAGGTTTTCGGATCCCGCAGGGCCGTCACCTGCCGTGGGTTTGTATCGCCGCCGCAGGTGCGATGGGTTGAAACGGAAAAAGCGGGAAGAATCCAGGCCGTGGGGCCGGATTCTTCCCGCTTTTCAATTTGGGGTAGCTTTAGAGGGCCTGAACGTTCTCGGCCTGCCAGCCCTTGGGTCCCTTTACCACGTTGAACTGTACGGCCTGGCCTTCCTGAAGCGATTTAAAGCCGTTGCCCTGAATCGCGGAGAAGTGGACGAAGACGTCCTCGCCATTGGGCCGGCTGAGAAAGCCGAAGCCCTTGGCGTCGTTAAACCATTTCACTGTTCCCTGTTCCATATGCTTCTTTCCTTGTGTAGATGTATCGCTGAACTCTGATGTGGCTGATTGCGAGTCGAGCGATGAAGCAGAACAGGCAAGTAGACCATTTCGGATTCGACGATCTGGGAATAGTGTAGCATTGCGGCCGGCAGCGCCGGGCGGTGGAAATACCCATTCAGTGGGATTAGGGAAAGGGGCCCAAACCGCGTATGCTGGGAGAAGGTCGATTTGCCTCCAGGGGTCGATCGGTACTTTCTGGCCAGTCCTCAATCGATCCGCGCCCGGTCCTCTGCGAAGGGGGCGGTATCGGAGTCAATGCGGCAGGTGGACCCCCGGCGGGGCCCTGACGTCGAGTTCGGCTTTCGCAGCCAACGCGCCACAACGGGGAAATGAGGGCAACCATGCGTTCGGATCTGGTGTACCAGGCAGGACTCCAAGTTGAGAATCGATTTTTGCTCGCCACGGTGGTGATGCGGGCGGTGCGGCATCTGCACGTGTCGGCGACGCGCACCGAAGACACGGCGAACCGGGTGTTTGCGGAGATTGCGGAAGGCAAGTACGCTCCGCCGCCGCTGGCCGATCCGGCGCCGCCAGCGCTGATTGAAGCGCTGATGGTGGCTTCCGCGGCCTAACGGGGCCGGAATTCGCGCGGGTTGCGCGCCACAATACAATGCCACAGTACAATGCAGAGGAAACCGTGTCCGCAGGTGGGTGAAGCTGCGCCCGCGGACGATGTGCGAAAGTGGCGGAACTGGCAGACGCACCAGACTTAGGATCTGGCGGGGCAACCCATGGGGGTTCGAGTCCCCCCTTTCGCACCAGATCTCTCCTCCGCTCAATGCGGTAGTCTTGGGGAGATCATGAATCCTTCGCAACCACAACCGAAAGTTCACCCCGCCCAGAGCCCCGACTACCGCGAGAAAGGAAATGAACCACTTTTCTCTGCAGAAAGAGAGTTGGCGCCGCGTCTGCGTGCGGCACGCGTGATCGGTCGGCAGAGCTGGATGCGAGGTCCTCTCCGCAGAAGCAGGGACCAGATCGTTCAGTCCCTTTGCGCGCAGCATAAGCTTCAGGGCTATCGGTTCGAAGTGGATTATTTCGGATACCGTTATCGGGGCAATCTTGCAACGTTCGTCGACTATATGGCCTTCTGCTATGGCTCCTCCGCGCCTTCCGAACTGGGGCTGTTGCGGTCCATCGTCCGGTATCTTCGAAAGCGTGGGACCGGCCCGATCTGGTTTGTCGATGTCGGCGCGAATGTGGGGCACCATACGCTGTTTATGGCCGGCCAGGCCGATCGCGTAATTGCCTTCGAGCCGTTTCCGGAAGTGCTGGCTCTGCTACGGGGACACCTGGCTCTGAACCAGATTGCCAACGTAGAGGTCGTCCCCGTTGCCCTGGGAGAAAAAGACGAGACCTTGTCCTTCTTTCCCGGAACAGCCGAGGAGAACAGCATCGGCACATTCCTTGACTGGAATGCTCCGGACCCGGGTACCATGCTTCGACTCCCCATCCGCAATGGAGATCGTCTCTTCGAAGAGCGAAATTACCCTCCCATTCAGATAATGAAAGTCGACGTGGAGGGTTTTGAACCTCTCGTTTTTCGTGGACTTAGAGAACGCCTGCACCGCGATCGGCCGATCATCCTCTCCGAGCTGCTGGACTTCACAAGAAAGAGCTATGGATCGGAGCAGGCCTTTCGAGAGTGCTTTTATGACGATGCCCTGTTCTTCAGCGTGAAACTGATCGGCACGTCTATGCGCTATCAGTTATTACCGTTCAATTTCGCTCAGGGCAGTGAAGTCCTTGTTATACCCGCTGAAATGGCGGACTTTTGTCGATAAGCTGGAGCCAAAACAAACTGCGCCGCGTTTCAGGTCAGGCCGAATTCTTCCTCCCGTCGGACTTCGATCTTCTACTCTGCCGATGAGGTAGTCTTGGGGAGATCATGAATCCTTCACAGCCACAACCGAAAATTCAGCTCGCCCAGAGCCCCGATTACCGCGAGATCTACTCCAACAGTGTGCAGGTGCGCGTGAGCGTGTGGGACTTCCAGCTGGTGTTTGGGCTGGTGCACCAGGAGTCGCCCGATCAGGTGAACGTGAACAACGCGCTGGGCGTGTATCTGAGCCCGCAGCAGGCTAAGGCGCTCTGGAACATCCTGGGGCAGAACCTGGTGCAGTACGAGCAGACCTTTGGGACGCTGGCGCTGGAGCCGCAGCCGCCCAAGGGGCCGGTTCACTAGGACGCCGATGGCGGCCGGAACGACGGCGCGGACGCTGACGCGAACGGTTCCGTGGTGGGGCGTGCTGGCCGCGGCGTTTGCCGCCGAGCTGGCCGCGCATGCGCCGCTGCTGCAGCTGCCCTACTACTGGGACGAGGCCGGCTACTACATTCCAGCAGCGTATGACTTCTTTCGCCGCGGCACGCTGATCCCGTATTCCACGTTGTCGAATGCGCATCCGCCGGTGCCATCGCTCTATCTGGCACTGGTGTGGACGGTGTTTCATTTTGCGCCGGTGGTCACGCGGTCGGCGATGTGTCTGGTGGTGGCGCTGGCGCTGACGGCGGTATGGCGGGTGGCGCTGGTGACGACCGGCAAGCAGGCGGTGGCGGCGGCGACGGTGCTGCTGACGGGGCTCTATCCGGTGGTGTTTGCGCAGAGCTCGCTGGCCCAGGCGGATCTGTTTGCGATGGCGGGCACGCTGTGGGGGCTGGTGTTTCTGCTGGAGGAGCGCCTGGGCTGGACGGCGGTGTGCTTCTCGCTGGCGGCGCTCGCGAAAGAGACGGCGGTGGTGACGCCGGTAGCGCTGGCGGTGTGGGAGAGCTGGAATCCCACGTTTGGCAAAAATCAGATGTGGGGCAGCCGAACGCAGCGGCTGCGGAGAGCGGCGGCATTACTGGCGCCGGTGGTTCCGCTGGCGGGGTGGTACCTGTATCACTGGCACAAGACGGGGTTCATCTTCGGGAATCCGGAGTATCTGGAGTACAACGCGACAGCGACGCTGACGCCGCTGCGGATTTTGCTGGCCCTGGCGCATCGCGTGATGCACGTGACCCTGCACATGAACCTGTTTGTGCCGGTGGCGGCGATGTTTGCCTGCCTGCTGCTGCCGCCGGTGACCGAAGCCGACGGGACGGTGCGGGCGCGGATTGCGCCTGCGCACCAGGCGGTGTTCCTGGTGGTAATCGTCACAAACGTCGTGCTTTTTTCCGTGTTGGGCGGCGCGCTGCTGACGCGGTATCTGCTGCCGCTGTATCCGCTGGTGCTGCTGCTGGCGGTGAATACCTTCCGGCGGCGGCTCCGGGAGTGGACGGGGCTGGTGGCTCTGAGCGCGGCGGCGTTTGTGGCCGGACTGTTTGTGAATCCGCCGTACCGTTTTGCTCCGGAAGACAACCTCGAGTACGTCACGGTGATTCGGCTACACCAGGCGGCGATTGGGGAGATTGTGACGCACGTGCCGCATCCGGTGGTGCTGACGGCGTGGCCGGCGAGCGATGAGCTGACCAAGCCGGAGCTGGGCTATGTGACGAAGCCGGTGCCGGTGGTGGCGATCGAAAATTTCTCTGCGCAGGAAGTGGACAAGGCGGCGTCTCTGCCGGAGGACTACAACACGGCGCTGGTTTTCTCGACGAAATACGATCCGCCGCATTTGCTGCTGAGCCTGGGACGCGGCAACGAGCGGCTGGACGAGCGGTATTTCGATTTCCATCGGGATTTGCCGCCGGGGCTGATTGCCCGGATTCTGGGCGGCGACGTGGTGTGGCGCGAGGAGCGTAAAGGGCAGTGGGCGGCGGTGCTGGGTTTCAAGCGGCAGCCGGGGGCTACGGAAGGAAGGCTCGAAGGGGTGCCGACCGCAGTGCGGTAGTCAGGAAGCTCCTCACAGAGGACGCAGAGGGCACAGAGGAAACGGGGAGAGCCCATGCTCTCCCCGCGCAGGAACAACCCGGACTGCCGGTTAGTACCGGTAGTGTTCCGATTTGTACGGGCCCTCGACGGCGACGCCGATGTAGTCGGCCTGGCGCTGCGAGAGCTTCGTCAGCTTGACGCCGATCTTCTCGAGGTGCAGACGCGCGACCTCTTCGTCGAGATGCTTAGGCAGGGTGTAGACGTCGATGGCGTAGGTGTCGCGGTTCTTCCACAGATCGAGCTGGGCCAGCGTCTGGTTGGCGAAGCTGTTGCTCATGACGAAGCTAGGATGGCCGGTGGCGCAGCCGAGGTTGACGAGGCGACCTTCCGCCAGGATGAAGATGCTCCGCGCCGGCTGGCTGCCTTCGGCGGGGAAGTTGTACCGGTCCACCTGAGGCTTGATGTTGATCTTTTGCACGCCGGGCGCCTGGTTCAGGCGATCCATCTGGATCTCGTTGTCGAAGTGGCCGATATTGCAGACGATGGCCTGGTCCTTCATGCGCTTCATGTGGTCGAAGGTGATGATGTCCACGTTGCCGGTGCAGGTGACGTAGATGTCGCCGCGGCCCAGGGTGTCTTCGAGGGTGGTGACTTCAAAGCCTTCCATGGCGGCCTGCAGCGCGTTGATGGGGTCGATCTCAGTGACGATGACGCGCGCGCCCATGCCGCGCAGCGAGTGCGCCGAGCCCTTGCCCACGTCGCCGTAGCCGCAGATGACCGCGACCTTGCCGGCCATCATCACGTCCGTGGCGCGCTTGATGCCATCGGCCAGCGATTCGCGACAGCCGTAGAGGTTGTCGAACTTCGACTTGGTCACCGAATCGTTAACGTTGATGGCGGGGACGAGGAGCTTGCCCTGCTCCTTCATCTTGTAGAGACGGTGCACGCCGGTGGTGGTCTCTTCGGAGACGCCGCGCCACTCCTTCACAACCTTGTGCCAGTGCTGCGGATCGTCGGCGTGGACTTCCTTCAGGAGATTCTTGATGACCTGCTCTTCTTCGCTCTCCGAAGGCGTGTTCACCCAGGTGTCGCCGTCTTCCAGCTCATAGCCTTTGTGGATGAGCAGGGTCGCGTCGCCGCCGTCGTCGACGATGAGCTGCGGGCCTTTGCCGCCTTCATGGGCGAGCGCCTGCAGCGTGCACCACCAGTACTCCTCGAGGGTTTCGCCCTTCCACGCAAAGACCGGAGTGCCGGCTGCGGCAATGGCGGCCGCCGCGTGATCCTGCGTGGAGAAGATGTTGCAACTGGCCCATCGCACGGTCGCGCCCAGGTCCTTCAGCGTCTCGATCAGCACGGCGGTCTGGATGGTCATGTGCAGCGAGCCGGAGACGCGCACGCCGGCGAGCGGCTTCTCGGCTGCGTATTTGCGCCGAATGGCCATGAGGCCGGGCATCTCGTGCTCGGCGATGGAAATTTCTTTGCGTCCCCAGTCGGCCAGCGACAGATCGGCGACTTTATAAGCGGCAGCTTTGCGTTCGACGGTGGCAGTAGCCATGAAAAGGGTCTCCTGAGAGCAGTGTCTTCCTGATTGTAACTGGGGCAGCGGGGAGGCCATCCGCTTTCCAGCGGATGGCGGCGCATGGCGGTTCAACGGTTGCTGCGAAGGGCTGAAAACCGCTCAGTCATGGGCGTAAACGGTGCGGCCGCCGACGACGGTTCGCAGCACCTGGGTGGCGAGGATCTGGTGGGGCGGAATCGCGGTCAGGTCGCGATCGAGCACGACGAAATCCGCCACATAGCCGGACGCCAGCTTACCCTTCCATGCCTCCGCAAACTCGGCATAAGCCGAGCCCTGGGTGTAGGCGTAGAGGGTTTCGCCGACGGTCAGCTTTTGTTCGGGATGGAAGGTCATGGTGCCGGCTTCATTCATGCGCGTGACCGAGGCGTAGACGCCGCGAAAGGGCGTGATGGGCTCGACGGGATAATCCGTTCCATAGGCCAAAGGGACGCCCGCGTCCAGGAACGATTTCCACGCGTACGCGTACTTGGAGCGCTCCGGACCGAGCCTCGCGCCGGCCCAGGCCATGTCGGTGAGCAGGTGGTTGGGCTGCATTGAGGCGATCACGCCCAGTTGCTTGTAGCGGGCAAAGTCGCCCGGGCCGACGATCTGGCTGTGCTCGATGCGCCAACGCAGATCGCGCGCGGGCGCGTGCGGCTCGGCGGCGGCGAAGGCGTCCAGCGCCATCTCAACGGCGCGATCGCCGATGGCGTGGAACCCAATCTGGAATCCAGCAGGGGCGCGCTCGATGGCCATAACGTTGAGTTCGGCCTGCGTGTAGCGGGGAATGCCGGAGTTGCCGGGATCGTCGGCATAGGGCGCGTTCATGGCGGCGGTGCGCGAGCCGAGGGAGCCATCCATGAAGCCTTTGAGCATGGTGGTGCGGAGCATTCGATCGGTGGAGGCGTGGTGCGCGCGCTGCTCTTCTTCGACGTTCAGCGGATCGGCAAAGCGCAACCACTCGGCGATGCGGACCGGCAGCTTACCCTCGCGCTCCATTTGTTCGAAAACCAGGAAATCGTCCCAGTCGGAAAAGTCCTGGACGGTGGTGACGCCGTGCGAGTAGGCGTCCTCGAGCGCGAGTTCCAGGCCGCGCCGGCGCTGCTCCGGCGTTGGCGGCGGCACGTGCACCAGACCCTGGGCCGTCTCGCGCAGGATGCCGGTCGGTTCGCCGTCCGGCCCGTGATCGATCTCGCCGCCTTCGGGTGCCTGCGTTGATTTCGTGATGCCCGCCGACGCGAGCGCCGCGGAATCCGCCACGGCGATGTGGCCGTCCACGCGGGTGAAGATCGCCGGATGGCCCTTGGCTGCCGCATCGATATCCCTGCGATCGGGCAAACGACCGCCTGGCCACAGGGTGTGATCCCATCCGCCGCCGGTGAGCCACTGTCCGGGAGGCGCTTTCTCCGCGGCGGCGCGGATGCGCGCCTGCATCTCGGCGAGCGATTTTGCGCCGATCAGGTCCACCGAGAGCCGAATCCGGCCGCCCATACCCAGATGCGCATGCGCGTCGTTGAAGCCCGGCATCGCGAAGGCGCCGTGCAGGTCCACGATTTGCGTGGCCGGTCCCTGAAAGCGCGCCTTCATCTCCGCATCGGTGCCGACGCCCACGATATCGCCATGAGCGACGGCGATCGCGGAAACGCGCTGGGGATGCGCGGTTTCCAGACCGAGGCCGGTGAGAATGTTGCCGTGGAGGTAGATGGCATCCGCCGCGGGATGCGCCTGCGCCGAAGCGATGGATGCACTCATCATCATTCCCAACAAAAGAGGCGTGACTTTCACCGAGCCAGTCTAGACGATAGCGACTGGTGCTCGATCAGCAACCGGCCAGCGCCAGCAGGAGCAGGAGAATGCGGCGGAGGCCCAGATCGCGTCCGCGCGCGTCGTACCACTCGTCCCAGGTATGGATGCCGCCGCCCTGGCCGCCGCCGCCGATGCTCACGGCGGGTACGCCCAGAGAGAGCGGAATGTTGGCGTCGGTCGAGGCCAGCCGCGGCTCGGTGCGAATGGACAGGTGGCGATCGACGGCCTCGAGCAGTCCCATCAGCTCCGAATGCGGAGGGATGCGTCCCGCGGGGCGATCGCCGATCTTCTGGATCTCGAAGCGCACGCCGCCGGCCTGGTTCGTGGCCTGGTTTGCAGACAGGACCGCGTCTTCGACGGCGCGATGCAATTCTACTTCCAGACGGATCAGCTGCTCGGGATCGGTGGAGCGCAGGTCGAAGCGTGCCGAGGCCTGCTGCGGAATGGCATTGACGGCTGTTCCACCCTCCATGGTCCCCACGTTGATGGTGGTCCGCGGAGTCTCCGGCAGGCTCACCGCGGCGAAACGCTGGACGGCCTGGCTGAGAAGAACGATGGGATTGGGCCGACCGGCGTCGGTCCACGAATGGCCGCCAGGTCCGGTGATGATGACGCGGTAGCGCTGGCTGCCCAGACCATGGGTAACGGTTGCCTCGTGCCCGGCGCCATCGAGGACCAGATGCGCCGCGATGTTTTCCCGCGCGCCATTGCGATAGATGTGGCGGATACCGCGCAGATCGCCCTCGCCCTCTTCGCCCACGTTGCCGACGAACTCCAGCGTGCAGGGGGTGGGGATCTCCACGGCCCGCAGTACGGCGGCGATGGCCAACAGCGCGGCCACCCCCGCTCCGTTGTCGCACGCGCCAGGAGCGGAGAGGCGCGATCCGTTCAGGGTCGGCTCGATGGCTGTGCCGGCGGGGAAGACGGTATCGATGTGCGCGGAAAGAAGGACGCGGCGGGCGTTCGGATCGGTGCCGCTGAGCCGCGCGATGGTGTTGCCGACGGAGTCGATGCGCGATTCCTGCAGGCCCAGCTCGCGAAAGCGCTCGCACAGCCAGAGAGCCCGCGACGCTTCGCCAAACGGAGGAGCCGGCACCCGCACCAGCTCCATCTGCCACTGCAGAATGCGCTGCTCCTGCAAATGCAGCCACTGGAACGCCTGGTGCACGCGGCGGTCGGACGCCAGCCGGGCGATACACGCGGATGCAGGAGCAGGAGAGGCCATTGGAATTTCAGCGTAGCACCCGGCGAGGCCGGATCGGCCCCCGGCATTGCACTGGGCTAATAGTCCACGCTGTCGAGAAACAGGCCGCGCGCCGGGGCTGTGGGCCCGGCGGCCTCGCGCGCATGCGCTGCGAGGATGCGCGGCATCGCGTCCGCTTCGAGGTGCCCGCGTCCGATGTCGACGAAAGTGCCCACCAGGTTGCGCACCATGTGGTGGAGGAAGCCGTCGCCGCGTACGCGATAAATCAGCGTGTCGCCGTCCTGGCGCCATTCCGAGTGAAAGATGGTTCGGAGGTTGCCGTTTTTCCCGGTCCCGTCTTCCTCGTGTGGGGTGCTTCGAACCGTCAGGTCGGGGTCGACGGCCGCGAAGGAGGTGAAGTCGTGCGGGCCGATCGCCGTCTGAGCCGCGGCCTGCATGCGCGACAGGTCCAGCGGCCAGGGGAGCGCCCAGGCGAAGCGCGCGCGCCAGGGAGAGCAAATCTCCGCGCGATCGATGCGGTACTCGTAGGTTTTCGCGACGGCCGAATGGCGAGCTTGGAAATCCGGCGGCACTCGCTCCGCCGCCAGCACACGAATGGCTTCCGGCAGCTTGCGATTGAGCGCACGGAGCAGGTTTGCAGGCGGGATCGGAGCTTCGAGGGTGAACGAGGCGACCTGCGCGCGCGCATGGACACCGGCATCCGTGCGTCCGCTGCCCTGCGGCAACACGCGTTCGCCCGTCACGCGCTCGATGGTGTCGGCCAGCGTGCCCTGGATCGTCACCCGATCGGGCTGCACCTGCCAGCCGAAGAAATCGGTGCCGTCATACGCCAGTGTCAGTTTCCAGTTCAAAACAATTCCGTGTTCCGGATTTGATACTACCGTTTAACTATTTGGGGCCAATTTGTCGCATCCGCACTATCTCCGAAATCATCGAAACGCTACGATATACTCAGCTTTCCTGCATGTCGTTATGGATATACGGAACCAGGCGGAAGCGCGCGCCGTATAGCTGAGCAAGCCAACCCGGTTTCCCGGGCCTGGAGTGCGCATGTGAGGTTCCGCGATGGATCAGAACCCTGCGCCGATGTCGATCTGGAACGCGTTTCAGAGGAGTGGAGACGGCTAATGTTTGTTGCCCGCAATCATTCTGCAAAAAATCGGACTATCCTGTTTGCCAAACTCAGAGCCGGTGCCGCCATCTGCTGCCTGCTGGTGGGAACCGCGCCCAGCTGGGCGCAGATGCCGCAGGCGTCTCGGTCGCTTCCGGCGGCGCCCGGGCTGCCCCCGGAGCCGCAGCCGAATTACACGCAGCCGCTCTATATGCACGATATGGCGCGGGATTTTTCGAAGGCGCGCGGCTACTTTCCCAATCTGATCGCGCCGTATGAGCCCACCACCGTGCAGGCGCCAAGCTTTTTGAATTCGCTGCAACTCGACGATCTCATCAAGGACGGCAGGATCTACCTCGGCCTGAACGACGCGATCATGCTGGCGCTGCAGAACAACTACGACATCGCCATCCAGCGGCTGAACCTGGATATTGCGGACACCGATATTCTGCGCACCAAATCCGGGCAGCTGCCCCAGGGCACCAGCACCTCTCTGGTGACCAACACGCTGGGCGGCAGCGGATCAGCCGTGACCTCGGGCGGCGGACCCGGAGGCAGCAGCGTGGCCGGAACCGGCGTGGGCGGCATCGCGGTTTCCACCAGCGGGGCAGGACCGGCGCCCGAGAACCTGGATCCTTCGGTGGCCGGCACCATCCAGCTGCAGCGGCAGAAGGTACCGCAAACCAATCTTCTGTTCAGCGGCAATCAGCCTTTTCTCACCACCAATACCGACGAATACAACTTCACGTATAACCAGGGCTTTCGGACCGGCACCGCTCTGCAGGTTACGTTTCAGAACAACCGCATTACCACAGACAGTCCGTTTAACGTTTACAGTCCCGCGCTGACCACGACGTTTAATGCACAGGTGACGCAGCACCTGCTGTACGGATTCGGCTGGGGTCTGAACAGCCGGTTCATCGTCCAGGCCACCAACGACCGCCGTATTGCTGACTCCGTTTTCCGTTCGCAACTGCTCTATACCATCAACCAGGTGGAAGACATCTATTGGGGCCTGGTGAGCGCGTACGAGGACGTGCAGTCCAAGCAGCGCGCTCTGAATCAGTCCACCAGCCTCGAGAAAGACGACGAAAAGCAGCTCCAGATCGGCAGCATGGCGCCGCTCGATGTGGTGAATGCGAAGAGCCAGATGTCCAGCGACCAGCAGGCTCTCATCGCGTCACAGAGCAATCTGGAATACCAGCAGTTGCTGATGAAGCAGGCCATCGCTCGCAATCTCGACGATCCCCGCCTGGCGAATGCGCCGGTCATCCCCACGGATCGTGTCAGCCTGGCCGAGACTCCCGAAGAGCATATGTCGATCGACGACCTGGTCCGCGAGGCGGATGCCAACAGTCCCTCGGTCGAGCAGGCGATCCTGAACCTGAAGAATGACGAAATCACGCTGAAAGCCGCGAAAAATGGGCTTTTGCCCCAGCTGGACGCGTATGCATTTTATGGAGCTGAGGGACTGGGTGGGGCGCAGAGTCCGGACTGCATCAACTTCTTCACAAGTCAGAACTGCGGACCGAATAGCTATCCCGCGATCGGCTACGGCAGTGTCGTGTCAAACCTGTTCAACAGCACCGGTCCGAACAAGGGTGCCGGGTTCACGCTGAACATCCCGATCCGGAACCGTCCAGCGCAGGCGCTGCAGGCGCGCTCGGAGATTGAATACCGCCAGGCGGAGATGCGGCTGCAGCAGCTTTATGTGCAGATTCGCATGCAGGTCATCAACGATCAGTACGCGCTCACCAACGACCGCGCCTCGGTGAACGCCGCTGAGTCCAACCAGGACTATAACCGGCAGAGCCTCGACGCCGATATCAAGAAGCTCCATCTGGGCGCTGCCACCACCGCCGACGTTCTGCAGCAGCAGCGCAGCCTGGCCGCCGCGGATGCGCAGCTGATTTCAGCCCGTGCCCGCTACGCCACCGATCGCGCCGGGCTGGAAGAGGCGCTGGCCAGCACCCTGGACCGCTACGGCATCTCCATCGTCGATGCGGTGACCGGGAACATCCACACGCCGCCGGTCATTCCCGGGCTCGAACCGGCGCAGTCGCTGCCGGTGGTGCAGTCGCCAACGCAAAAGCAGGAGCTGCAGAAGCAGGAGCAGCAGCCGCAGCCTCAGGGCTGACTTGACACCTCGCGCGATCAGGCCCGCCTTTCGCGCGGGCCTTTTTGCGCTGAATTTCGTCCACATTTTGCTCAGGCCGGCGGCCTTTCGACGTGCCCCTCCCTGATAGAATCAGAAGAATCCACTCTCTGGAGTCTCCATGCAGGCAATGCTTGCGCTCGAAGACGGGCGCATCTTCAGGGGCGAAGGCTACGGCGCCCAGGGCGAATGCCGCGGAGAGGTCGTTTTTAATACATCATTGACCGGATACCAGGAGATCTTCACCGATCCCTCCTACGCCGGTCAGATTGTGGTCCTGACCAATCCGCAGATCGGCAACTACGGCACCAACGCCGCGGATAACGAAGCCGCCCGCCCTTATATCGAAGGCCTGGTCACCCGCGAGTTTTCGCCGATCAGCTCCAACTGGCGCTCGCAGCAGGTCGCCGACGAGTACCTGGAGCGTTTCCAGGTGCCCGTGATTTCGGAGATCGACACGCGCGCGCTGGTGCGCCACCTGCGCAATAACGGCGTGATGCGCGGAGTGATTTCGACGATCGAGTCGAACCCCGACGTCCTGGTCGAGAAGGCCCGAGCGATCCGCAAAATGGACGGTACCGACCTCGCCAGCGTCGTCACGACGAAAGATCGCTACGAATTTGAGCATGACGGGCCCGATCCGCTGCCGCAGTCGGAACCCGCGCCGCCGCTGCCAGCCGCCGATCTGCACGTCGTCGCCTATGACTACGGCATTAAGAAGAACATCCTGCGCATGTTGCGCCAGGAGGGCTGCCGCGTCACCGTCGTGCCCGCGCAGACCTCGGCCGAGGACGTGCTCGCCCTGAAGCCCGACGGCATCTTCCTCTCGAACGGCCCTGGCGATCCTGAGCCGGTGACCTATGCTCAGGAGAACATCCGCCGACTGGCGGGGCGCAAGCCGATTTTTGGGATTTGCCTGGGGCATCAGCTGATCGGCCTCGCGCTCGGGGGCAAAACGTACAAGCTCAAGTTCGGACACCACGGCGGAAATCATCCGGTGAAGTGCATGGAGAACGGCAAGGTGGAGATCACCGCGCACAATCACAACTTTGCCGTCGATCCGGACTCCATCAACACCAGCGAAGTGGACCTGACGCACATCGACCTGAACGACAACACGCTGGAAGGCCTGCGCCACCGGACCCTGCCGCTGTTCAGCGTGCAGTACCACCCGGAAGCCAGCCCCGGTCCCCATGACTCGCACTACCTCTTCCGCGATTTCCGCAAAATGATGGAGGAGTGGAAAGGATGAAGGCGCAGCTGCCGATCGCTCTCCTGAGATCGAGCGGACTTCTCTTTATCACGCGGCTCGCGGATGTGTTCTCAGATCAGACTGTGAAGCGAACCTTAACCCCAGTCGGATCCTGTCTGTTAAACTTGTTTAACAGGAGCAAATTATGTTGGGCGTGAGACTGGACCCGGAACTCGAAAAGCGGCTTGAGAAACTCGCGAAGAAGACGGGCCGCACGAAGAGTTACTACGCTAAGGAAGCGATTCGCCAGTACGTCGAAGACCGCGAGGATTACCTGCTGGCAGTCGAGATTTCCAAACGGAACGAACAAACCTTCAGCCTGGAGGAAGTGAGGCGGAAGCTTGGCCTGGACGCTTAGGTTTACCCAGTCTGCTTTGAAGCAGCTCGCCAGGCTCGACCGGAACATATCCGATCAGATCACGCGGATTCTTGAGGAGAAAGTAGCGAAAAGTGCCAACCCGCGCGCATTCGGCAAAGCTCTTTCAGGGGAGTTGAAAGGGTATTGGCGGTACCGTATCGGGGACTATCGTGCGATCTGCGAGATCAAAGATCGTGAACTGGTTATCCTGGCTCTTGCCGTTGGCCACCGTCGCGACATTTACAGATAGGAAAAAATGCCACGCCGCAATGACATCACCAAAATCCTCGTGATCGGCTCCGGCCCGATCGTCATCGGCCAGTCGGCCGAGTTCGACTACTCCGGCACCCAGGCCTGTAAGGCCCTCAAGGCCGAAGGCTACGAAGTGGTGCTGGTCAACTCGAATCCCGCGACCATCATGACGGACCCCGAGCTGGCCGACCGCACCTACATCGAGCCGCTCACGAAGGAGTACCTCGACGAGATCCTCCGCATCGAGGTGCAGAGGCTCAAAGACGAGGGCCGCGACGGCGTCTTTGCCGTGCTGCCCACCGTCGGCGGACAAACCGCCCTCAATCTCGCCGTCGAGCTTTCCGACGCCGGCATCCTGGACAAGTACGGCGTCGAACTCATCGGGGCGAAGCTCGAAGCCATCAAGAAAGCCGAGGACCGCCTTCTCTTCAAGGATGCGATGACGCGCATCGGTCTCGACGTGCCGCGCTCCGCGCTGGTCAACAATCTCCGCGACGGTCTCGATTTCGCCACGAAGATTGGTTTCCCGGTGATCATCCGGCCTTCGTTCACACTGGGCGGCTCCGGCGGCGGACTCGCCTACAACCGCGAGGAGCTGCTGGAAATCCTCGCGCGCGGCCTCGATCTCTCGCCGGTCCACGAGTGCCTGATCGAGGAATCGGTTCTTGGCTGGAAGGAATTTGAGCTGGAGGTGATGCGCGATCTCGCCGACAACGTGATCGTCGTCTGCTCGATCGAGAATATGGACCCGATGGGCGTACACACCGGCGATTCGATTACGGTGGCGCCGGCGCAGACCCTGACCGACCGCGAATACCAGGCGATGCGCGATGCGGCCATCCGCGTGATGCGCGAGATCGGAGTCGAGACCGGTGGTTCCAACGTCCAGTTCGGGGTGCATCCGAACACTGGCCGCATGGTGGTCATTGAGATGAATCCCCGCGTCTCGCGCTCGTCGGCGCTGGCGTCCAAGGCTACCGGCTTCCCCATCGCCAAAATCGCAGCGCGGCTTGCCGTCGGGTATACGCTCGACGAAATTCCCAACGATATTACGAAAATGACACCGGCCTGCTTCGAGCCGAGCATCGACTACGTCGTCGTCAAAATCCCCAAGTGGCAGTTTGAGAAGTTCCCCGGCGCCGACGAGAATCTTGGTCCGCAGATGAAGTCGGTCGGCGAAGTGATGGCCATCGGCCGCACCTTCAAGGAAGCGCTGATGAAGGCCAGCCGCTCCCTCGAAACCGGGAAGAGAATCGGCTCCGAAATCCTTGACCGGCGCCGCCTCACGCAAAAGCTGGTGACGCCGCAGCCGGAGCGCCTGAGCTATATCCGCTTCGCCTTCCGGGAAGGACACTCGGTGCGCGAAGTCGCCCGGATGACCTCCATGGATCCCTGGTTCCTGTACCAGATCAGGGAAATCTCCGATGCCGCGGGCGCGCTGACCGTCGGCCCTGATAATACGTCACCGGAACAGTTACGGAAGGCCAAACGTCTCGGCCTCTCGGACGAGCGGCTGGCGGATTTGTGGTCGCTCAACGGAAATGGCGGCGTTGAGCAGGTACGCGACCTCCGTCACAAGCATGGCCTGCGTCCCGTCTACAAGCTGGTGGACACCTGCGCCGCGGAATTCGAAAGCTTCACCCCCTACCTCTACTCCTGCTATGACGAGGAAGATGAGGCTCCGCCGACGGCGAAGCGTAAGGTCATCATCCTCGGCAGCGGACCCAACCGTATCGGACAGGGCATTGAGTTCGACTACTGCTGCTGTCATGCCGCGTTTGCGCTGAAAGAAGACGGCTACGAGACCATCATGGTCAACTGCAATCCGGAGACCGTCTCCACCGACTACGATACCAGCGACCGGCTGTATTTCGAGCCGCTGACTCTCGAAGACGTGCTTGCCGTATACGAGCACGAGGCCTCGGGCGGCGCCGAAATCGGTATGATCGTCCAGTTTGGCGGCCAGACGCCGCTGAACCTCGCGCTGCGCCTGAAAGCCGCCGGTGTGCCGATCCTCGGCACCTCGCCCGAGTCGATCGACCTCGCCGAGGACCGCAAACGGTTCGGCAAGCTACTGGAAGAGTTACAAATTCCGCAGCCGCCCGGCGTCATTGCCACCAGCGTCGACGAGGCTCTGGCGGGCGCCGAGCGCATTGGCTACCCGGTGCTGGTTCGCCCGTCGTACGTCCTCGGCGGCCGCGCCATGGTCATCGCCTTCGATGCCGAGAGCGTTTCGCGCTACATGAAGGAGGCCGTGGAGTACTCGCAGGAACGTCCCGTCCTCGTCGACCACTTCCTCGAAGACGCGGTCGAGGTCGATGTCGATGCTCTCTGCGACGGCCGCGACGTCGTCATCGCCGGCATCATGCAGCACATCGAAGAAGCCGGCATCCACTCCGGCGACTCCTCCTGCGTGCTGCCCGCCGTCGATCTCGCGCCGGCCACGCTGGACACCATCCGCGGCTACACGCGCACACTGGCGCTGGCCCTCAAGGTCGTGGGCCTGGTCAATCTGCAGTTTGCCATCCAGCGCAGGGCCGGCCAGCCTGACAAGGTCTTCGTCATCGAAGTCAATCCGCGCGCCTCGCGGACCGTGCCCTACGTCTCCAAAGCCACTGGAGTGCCGCTGGCGAAAATCGCCTCGCGTTTAATGACTGGACGCCGACTGCGCGATTTCCTCGAAGTGAATGGAAAGGATCTCGGCACCGGCACACATTTCTACGTCAAGTCGCCTGTGTTTCCCTGGGGCAAGTTCCCCGGCGTGGACACGGTCCTCGGTCCGGAAATGAAGTCCACCGGCGAAGTGATGGGCGTGGCTGACAACTTCGGCGAAGCCTTTGCCAAGGCGCAGCTCTCCGCCGGATTGCACCTGCCGGTGAAAGGCACCGTCTTCTTCAGCGTGAGCGATCGCGATAAGACGAACTGCGTCAATCTGGCCCGGCAGTACGTCGAACTCGGGTTCCAGCTGGTCGCGACCGAAGGCACGGCGAACGCCATCGAGAAAGCCGGTCTCAGCGTCGAGCGCGTCTACAAGGTCAAGGAGGGGCGTCCCAACGTCGTCGACCTGATTAAGGGTGACCGCATCCAGCTCATCATCAACACGCCCCGCGGCCAGGATCCCTACTTCGACGAGAAGGCCATCCGCCGCGCCGCGGTGCTGGCGCGTATCCCCACCATCACCACGTTAGCCGCCGCGACCGCCGCAGCCGAAGGCATCGCCGCCCTGCAGCGCCGCCGCGTCAGCGTGAATCCGCTGCAAAAGCTGCATGCCGAACATATGGCGGCGCGCTGAACCGCAGGAGAAAAAGGGATGGGAACGCGCCGCAGGGTTCCCATCCCCGGTTTTCAAACTCTAAACTCTAATCCCTAAACTCTGCCCTTCTCGTCCACGTCGCGCCACAGCGCCACGCCGCCGAGCAGCCCGTCCATGTTGGAGACGATGGTGATGTCCGGCCGGGGCTCCATTTTGATCAGCTTAGTGTTGCCGCCGCCCAGGTACAGGTGATCCCAGTTGAACGTGGCGGCCGTCTGCTCAATGGCCTTCTCGAGCAGCTTGTTCCACTTTTTCTTTCCGTATCTCTTCACACCGCGCAGCCCCAGGTAGTCCTCGTAGGTCATCTTCTTCCACGGGTGATGTCCCAGTTCCATCGGGCAGATTTTGCCATCGACAAAGAGGCATGATCCCAGTCCGGTGCCCAGGGTGAGAATCAGCTCAATGTCGCGTCCCTGGATGGCGCCCAGTCCCTGCACCACTGCATCGTTGGCCACGCGAACCGGCTTTTTCCAGTGCTTCTGCAGACTGGTTTCGAGGGGATAGCCCAGCCACTTCGGGTCGAGGTTCACCGCCAGCATGGTCACGCCATGTTTGATGACCCCGGGAAATCCCACGCTGACCCGGTCAAAAGGCGGCATTTGCACCTTCAGCGTGTCCAGAGCGAGCAGCACCTTCTCCGGCGTCGCCGGAATCGGGGTCAGCACCCGCAGCCGCTCCGAGATGGGCTTGCCTTCCGCGTCGAGGCACAGCATCTTCAGCCCTGTGCCGCCAATATCCACTGCGAGAGTGATGGGTTTCAGATTCTTCATAGTGGCGAGAGTTCCGGGCGCGATCTCAGGCTCGCTGTCCGGAAAGGGAAGTGTATCGTGCCGTGCCTCCGTCTGCCGACAGGCCTCAGGTCACCGGCCCTGCATCACGATCGGGAACGAGGGCGTCTCCGATCCCTGGGCCGGTTCCACCGTGACCATAAACTTCTCTACCTGGGTATCGGCGGGCACGGGAGGCAGCACCACTGTGGCGCCGTGGTCGGCGTTGGGCCGGAAGAGTCCGGCGGGCACCGGCGCCTTTCCCAGTTTCGGCATCAGCCACAGCTCGTACGTTTTGTCCGCCGGCAGCGGCTTCAGTCCGCCGGCCATAAACACCAGGGCGCCTTTGCTGGCCAGCCAGCTCAGCTGTCCCACCGCACGGGGTGGCTCACTGGTCTCGCTCAGGACCACGTGCACGGAGTCCGGCGAGTTCAGCACCGAAACGATGTTGTCCGCATGTTGTAACTGGACTCGCAGTTGTGCTGCGTCGCCTTCATAGGTATTCACCTGCCCGCGCAGGAAGGCCATATGGTGCGCCAGTCCGGCTGCGGCCGCCGCGAACACACCGGCCAGCACCCATCCCAGCCAGTGGAATGGATGATGCTGGTGTTTCGGCCGTGTTGTTTCCTCCGCCATTGCGTACGTCCTTGCCGGCTCCTGGATTCCGGGCCCGCTTCGCACCATACTTAGGATGCAGCGTGCTCACGGTGCGCGGTTTCGATCCAGATGACTCTGGCCAACCGTCCGTACCTAGTCTGCTCCTGAAATCGTCCGAATGAAAACACGTCTCGACAAACTGCTTGTGGAACGCGGTCTGGTACCCAGCCGCGAGCGCGCACAGGCCCTGATTCTTGCCGGCCGCGTTCTCGTGCGCGAACAGAAGCACGACAAGCCTGGTGCTTCGGTCGCGTCCGACGCGCCCATTCGGCTGCTCGGCTCCGATCTTCGTTATGTCAGCCGCGGCGGGCTGAAGCTGGATGGCGCGCTCGCCCACTGGTCCATCGACCTGACCGGCCGATTCTGCCTCGATGTTGGCGCTTCCACCGGCGGCTTCAGCGACTGCATGCTCCAGCATGGCGCCGCCCGCGTGCTCGCCATCGACACCGGCTATGGACAGATCGCCCAGTCCCTGCGCGACGATTCCCGTGTGACCCTGATGGAGCGTACCAACGCCCGTCTGCTCGCCCTCGGCGATCTGCCGCCCGGCCTTTCGTTTCTGGCGGTGGACGTGTCGTTTATCTCCGCCACCCTGGTTCTGCCACCGGTCGTGGCCGCTGTCCGACACCTGTCGGACAATGTCCGACGCGCGTCGGACACGGTGTCCCTCGAAGCCGTGATCCTCATCAAGCCGCAGTTTGAAGCCGGCCGCGAGCATGTCGGCAAGGGCGGCATTGTCCGTGATTCCGGCGCGCACCAGATGGCCATCGATCGGGTCCGCGGCTGCGTGTTGGACCTCGCCGGCAGTGCGGTTGAGATCATCGATTCGCCCATCACCGGCACGGAAGGCAATCGCGAATTTCTCCTCCATGCGCTGTGGTCCTGAATTGTGATCGTCCCCGCCCCCCCTGTCGAATCGTCCACTCCGGGGTGTATTCTGGTGCCCACTTTCAGAAGCCGGGGTCCTCAGCGCTCCACGGGCGTCGTCCCCCCAAAACAGTCCTGTTTGTCTGCGGGAGCGGATATGATTCAGTCTTTTTCCATTGGTATCGGAGGAGCCGCAGGTCAGGGTGTCGCTACTCCGGGCGACATCTTTGCCAAAATCTTCAGCCGGCGCGGCCTTCACCTCAACGCCTACAACGCCTATCAATCCATCATTCGCGGCGGTCACACGTACCTGACCATCCGCACCGGCTCCGAGCCCATCACGAACATGGGCGACCAGCTTGACCTGCTCATTCCCCTGAACCAGGACACGATGGACCGACACCTCCGCCTGCTCAGAGCTGGCGGCGCGTGCATCTACAACGCCGATTCCATCAAGCCGGGCGAACACGCCGACGGCGTCCAGCTCTGTGCGCTGCCCGTTTCCACGCTGGCCGACATCACGAAGAACAAGGTCGCGCAGAATACGCTCGCCATCGGCGCTGCCCTCAGCATGATGGGCATTGGCTTCAACTCGCTCGAATCGGTCATCCGCGAGCAGTTCGGCAAAAAAGTAGCCTCCGTCGCCGACGAGAACATCGCCGTCGCGCGCGCCGGGTACGACTACGCCACGCAGCACTTCAAGCCCTTCGCGAATCCCATCCCGATGACGGACAAGAAGTATGCCGTCTTGAGCGGCAACACGGCTCTGGCCATGGGCGGAGCGGCGGCGGGCGTCAAATTCTACTGCGCCTACCCGATGAGCCCCTCTACCGGCGTCCTGCACTGGTTCGCCTCGAACGGCCGTAAAGCCGGAATCATGGTGCGCCAGGTCGAGGACGAAATCGGCGTCGTCAACATGGCGATCGGCGCGGCCCAGGCCGGCGTGCGTGCTATGTGCGCCACTTCGGGCGGCGGCTTCGCGCTCATGTCGGAAGCCCTCGGCCTCTCCGCGATGGCGGAAATTCCCATCGTCGTCATCGACTGCCAGCGCGCGGGTCCGTCCACCGGCGTGCCCACAAAAACCGAACAGGGCGATCTGTGGCAGATGCTGGGTGCCGCGTTCGGCGACTATCCCCGCGTCATCGCCGCGCCGCTGGACATCGGCGACTGCTTTACACTGATGGCCGAGATCTGGAATGTCGTGGATAAATTCCAGGTGCCAGGTCTGGTCCTCTGCGATCTGCTTCTTTCGGAAGGGCGCCTCAGCGTCGACCCGGAAATCCTGAACTTCGCCCCGCCTGTCGATCGCGGCGAGATGATCACCGCGCCCAATGGCCACGGCAACGGGGAGTACAAGCGCTACCTCATCACCGAGAGCGGCGTCTCGCCGCGCGCCATCCCCGGCGTTCCCGGCTACACGCATGTGGTGTCCAGCGACGAGCACGACGAAAACGGCGTCCTGATCAGCGACATGTACACGGACGCGCGCAAGCGCCGCGCCATGATGGAAAAGCGCATGCGCAAGGAGCAGGGAATTGCCGCCGCCGTGCCGCCGCCCGTCCTCCAGGGTCCGAAAGATGCCGACGTCACCCTCATCGGCTGGGGATCGACGCAGGGCGTCATCGAAGAGGCCCGCGGGCTGCTCGCCGAGCAGGGCATCACCGCCAACCATCTGCAGATTCGCTGGCTCGCCCCGCTCCACGGCGACGCCATCGTCGAGCAACTCCGCAACGCGAAGCGCACCATCATCGTCGAGAACAACTACAGCGGACAGTTTGCCCGCTATCTGCGCAGCGAAACCAGCTTCGTCGCCGACGGACACATCCGCAAGTACGACGGCGAGCCTTTCATGCCGCACCACATCGCGGAGGCGGTGCGCGAACAACTGGCCGGGGAAACGACGTTGTCTGTCCCCGCCCACGAAATCATGGTTTGACAGCAGCCATGCACACAGAGGCACAGAACCCGAAACATTTCTCTCTGTGTCCTCCGTGTGCTCTGTGGTGACAAACAAAACTTCCCAGGAGAAGAGTAATGGCGACAACTGTTGAATCCCCGAAACCGATGACGACTGCGGACTTCAAAGGGCGCGTCGATCCCGACTGGTGCCCCGGCTGCGGCGACTTTGGCGTGCTGGCCGCCGTGCAGAAGGCCCTCGTCGAGCTCCAGATTCCTAACCACCAGATTGTCACCGTCAGCGGCATCGGCTGCTCGTCCAATTTTCCCGGCTTCATTGAAACCTACGGCATGCATACGCTGCACGGCCGCTCTCTGCCTGTGGCCACCGGCATGAAGATGGCCAACCACGAGCTCACTGTGCTCGTCACCGGCGGCGATGGCGACGGGCTGGGCATCGGCGGCAATCATCTCACCCACACCATTCGCCGCAATGTTGACCTGACGTACATCATCATGGACAACCAGATCTACGGTCTGACCACCGGACAGACCTCGCCCACCAGCCGCCTGGGCATGAAGACCAAGAGCACGCCCTACGGCAATGTTGAAGGCCCCATCAATCCCATCACGATGGCGCTGGCCGCCGGAGCCACCTTCGTGGCCCGCGGCTTCAGTGCCGACCAAAAGCATCTGACAGACCTGATCAAGCAGGGCATTCAGCACAAGGGCTTTTCCTTCCTCGACGTCTTCAGCCCCTGCGTGACCTACAACAAAGACAACACCTTCCAGTGGTTCCGCCCCCGCGTGAAGAAGCTCGAAGACGACGCGAACTACGACGCGTCCGACTGGCTGGCGGCCATGGAGAAATCGACGGTGTGGGGCGAGGAAATCCCCATCGGCAAATTCTTCGAGCGGACGGATCTGCCCGCGCTCCACGAAGCCGAGCCGGTCACGCAGTCAGGGCCGATGGTCGGCCGTCCCAATCACATCGATCCCGCGGTGGCGAAGACGTTTATCGAGGAGTTGATGTAGCGAGGTACGTTGCGAGGACCGGCAATGCTCCATCGTTGGCTGCAGTTCTGTGCATGGTTGGCTCTCGTCACCGCGCTCGCACCCGCTCTCGGTGCCCCCGTTCCCGGTGCCTCCGTATCCGATCCTTCCGCTGCGTCTGACGCGGCCTACGCGCTCCCGCCGCCCCTGCAGCGCCAGGCCGCTCCCGGCTTCACCCTGACCAGCCTGAGGGGCCGAAAACTGACCCTCGCGCAGGATCGCGGCAAAGTCGTGCTGCTGGATTTCTGGGCCGTTGACTGTGGCGGCTGCAAAATCGAAATTCCCTGGTACGTCGAATTCGATCGCAAATACCGCAGCCAGGGGCTCGCCCTCATCGGCGTCGACATGTATGGCGAATCCCCCGCGAAAATTCTCCCATTCATGGCGAAGGCGCAGATGGACTACCCCGTCGCCGTCGGCACCGACGCGGTCGGAGCGCGGTTTCACGTGACAGAAATGCCCCTCACCCTGCTCATCGATCGGAAGGGAAGAGTCGCCATCGCGCATGCCGGCATTATCGATCGCGCCCAGTTCGAGAACGACATCCGCGCGCTGCTCGCCGAAAAGGAGTAGTTGGGTGCCCCATGTCTGCCTGTCGTTGGCAGACATGGGAGGGGTGGATTTCTACTTCGGATCGCCATCCGCCAGAAACAGCCGTTCCACTTCCTGCCAGTTGTCTACGCGGGTATAGCCGCTCACGCCCATGTTGTGCGGAGCGGTAAAAAGAATTCCTTTCCCGGCAAAAGTGGGGAAGTGCCGCGGCTGATCGTCGATCAGGTAGTCCGCCCGCAAAATGCCCTTGTCTCCGCAGAAGACAAAATGCCGGGGATCGAGAAAAGGGAAATGCCGCCGCAGCCACCGGTACTTCGGACCGAACGAATTGGGAAACTCCATCGCCGAGGTGGCAATGTAGATGTCGTACTGCTGCGCCATGCGCTGCAGCACCCGCTGGCTGTCCGCAATCACCGGCAGGTCCTCAAAGAAATCCTCCGAGCGCAGATAGCCCTCCAGCCGCTCGTGGCGGTCGATGGACACGACGTCCCACAGCCACTTGCCTTCGAGGTCCGCTTTGGTGATCGCCTCGCCGTGATCGCGGTTGTAGCGGGTCAGATGCTCAGCCAGGGTGTCGGCCAGCACTTCATCCATGTCGATGGCGACGCGTTTCATAGCGATTGACAAGGAAGAGTCCGTTGAGTTCGCGTCCCCGTTCGCTGCGCATTTCAAAGGTCCTTCTGAACGCCGAACCCTGAACTCTGAACCCTGATTCTTCTACTCCACGCCTGCTTCTGGAGCCTTCCTGCCCCGCTTCGGCTTCTCGGGCTCCGGTTCGGGCTGCGGCTCCTTCGAGGCGTCGTAATACAGCAGCCGCCCGCACGACTCGCAGGTCATGATCTCGCCAGCGCGAATCTGATTCCACATCTGCGGCCGGATGCCCATCTGGCAGCTCACGCATCGCTGCCTCTGCGCATACGCGACACCGGTTCCCCCTCTTGACGAGATGCGGTCGTACTCCCGCAGAAATTCCTCCGGCACCGTGGCGCGCTCCGCCTCACGACGCTTCAGCAGATCCGCCAGGTGCTTTTGCTGTTCGGCCGACTGGATCCGCGCCTGCTCCTGCTCGATCTCCACGACCTTCATGTTGTCTTTCAGATCGCTTTCGGCGGCCTTGCGCTTCTGCTCCAGCTGCTCCACCCGCTCCATGCTCTCCAGCTCGCGGTCTTCGACCTTTTTGATCTCAACCTCGGCAAACTCGATCTCATGCTGGAAGGCGCGATACTCCTCGTTGGTCTTGACGCTCGACATTTGCCCGCGCAGCTTCGCGATCTTCTGCTGCTGGTCCTTCAGATCGCTTTCCATCCGCCGTCGCGAGGCCTCCTCGTCCTTGAGCGCCTTCTGCGTCTGCTCCAGGGCGGTTTTTTCCGTCGCCAGACGCGACTCCAGCGCCGCCAGCCGTTTAGGCAGCGCCGCAATCTCCCCGCGCAGCTGCGCGGTCTCCTGATCGAGGGTTTGTACGCGGATCAGCGCTTCAAGTTCAGCTCTCATCGTCGGAATCTGCAGGATATCATCGGGAAGCGGGATTCCGAGCCGCGTTCACCGTGGCATCACCGCCGCATGGCCCTGCTTTCGGGCAAACTCCAGAAGCGCCCGGTCAAAGGTGACCAGCGTGGCATCGGTACCCGCTGCAAACGCCAGCAACCAGCAGTCACCTACCCATTTCGACGCAGGCTTTGACGCGAAAGGTTCCATGACCGCGCGAAACGCGGAGTCAATGTTCCGCGGCTCAGGGCAGAACTCCACCCGTGGATCCTCCATCCAGCGGTCATACACTCGCCAGGCTTCGCGCGCGGTAAGGGGTTGGTTTCCAGTGACTGCGGGATTGGTCAGTAGCCGCAACAGGCCAATTTGCGTAAACCTGGAAAACACAAGTCGCGCGTCGAGCGATTGTGAATCCAGCCACTTCCATGCAGGTTCGCTATGCGAGTGATCAATGACCGAAAGCGCCAGCCAGACGTTCAGGTCAGGAAAAAATAAGGTCATGCGGATTCTCGTCGACAGGGAAGCGAGGTCCTTTTTTCCCCCGCAGTTTCACCATCGGCCCGGTAACCTTCTTTCCCTTGCGCGGCTCCGAATAGGTCTGTTCCAGCGCCCGCACAATCAGTGAGCGAACCGAAACCCCTGAACTGGCGGCACGATGCCGCAGCCGCTCGTGGAGAGGTTCGGGGATATCGACGGTGGTCCTCACGGCGATGACATAATTATGTCACCATTGAAGTGTCCGGGGAACCCGGTTGCCGCGACGTACCCCGCCTTGCCAACCTTCCCCAACTTCCTGCATCCTGACCCAACACCCCCGTCTCCAATCCCTATCCATGCCCGACGCTGACGCCAACTGGAAGCCCCGGCATAATCCCTGGGCCATCGCGCTCACCGTCACCCTCGCCACTTTCATGGAGGTCCTCGACACCTCCATCGCCAACGTCGCCATTCCCCACATCGCCGGCGGCCTCGGCGCCTCCCAGGACGAAGCCACCTGGGTTCTGACTTCTTACCTCGTTTCGAACGCCGTCATCCTGCCCGGCAGCGCGTATCTGGTCTCGTTCATCGGGCGCAAGCGTTTCTACATGATCTGCGTCGCGCTGTTCGGCGTCAGCTCCATGCTCTGCGGATTCGCGCCCTCCCTCCCGCTCCTCATCTTTTTCCGTATTCTCCAGGGAGCCGGCGGCGGCGGCCTCCAGCCCAGCGAGCAGGCCATCCTCGCCGACACATTCCCGCCGCGCAAACGCGGCCAGGCCTTCGCTGTTTACGGTATGGCCGTCGTTCTCGCCCCGGCCATCGGCCCCACCCTGGGCGGCTGGATCACCGACAACTACACCTGGCGCTGGATCTTCTTCATCAACGTCCCCATCGCCATCCTGTCGCTCTTCCTCAGCTCGCGGCTGGTCGAAGACCCACCCCACATCCAAAGGGAAGTGGAGCAGAGCCGCAAACGCGGCCTCAATCTCGACTACATGGGCTTCGGTCTGCTCGCTCTCGGCTTCGGCTCCCTGCAATTCGTCCTCGATAAAGGCCAGGAAGACGACTGGTTCGGCTCCCACCTCATCGCCACCTTCTTCATCCTCTGCACCGCCGCGCTCGTCACCCTCATCGTCTGGGAGATCGTGCAGATCCGGAAAGGCCATCGCCCCATCCTCGATCTCACCATGTTCCGCAACCGGACCTTCGCCATCTCCGCGTTCCTCATGTTCGTCCTCGGCTTCACCCTCTTCGGCACCACGGTGCTCATCCCGCTCTTCGTCCAGCAGATGATGGGCTATACCGCCGAACAGGCCGGCCTTGTCATCTCACCGGGCGGCCTCGCCATCCTTGTGCTCATGCCGCTGGTGGGATTCCTCGTGGGCCGCGTCGATGCCCGCTACCTCATCGCCGTCGGCTTTGCCATCCTCTCCGCCGCGCTCTTTGCCCTGCATACCATCGACACCCAGGCCAGCTATTCCTACGTGGCGTGGATGCGCATCTTCCAGGCTTCCGGGTTGGCCTTCCTCTTCGTCCCCATCAACACCCTCTCCTATACCGACGTTCCGCGCGAGAAGAACAACGACGTCTCCGGCCTCATGAACCTGGCCCGCAACATCGGCGGCAGCGTCGGCACGTCCTTCTTCGTGACCCTGCTCGCGCGCCGCAGTCAGGAGCACCAGGACCGCCTGGCGATGCACATGAACCCATCCAGTTCCGCGTTTCTCCAGGCGATCGACCGCATGGCGCAATACTTCCAGCACGCCGGCGGCCTTACCTCCTCCCCCTCCCAGGCCCGCGCTCTCGCCGAGGGCAGCCTTTACCAGCAACTCGTGCGCCAGAGCACCCAGCTGGCTTACCTCGACGTGATTGCCGTGCTCGCCGTGGGCTCGGCCTGCATGATCCCCCTCATCTTCCTCATGAAGAAGCACAAAGGCCCCGCCGCCGCCCACTGATTCCGGCGCACGCACCGGCAACGCGATAGAATGGCCCTCACACAAGGCCCCGGTATCCCTTTGGATCAACCGGGCCGTTCGGGAGCCATTCTTGCACTCCATACTGCCGCCACGTCCCGGTCGCTTCGCCTTTCCCCTGCTCGCTGTTTTCCTCTGTCTTGCGGTTCTACCCGCGCGCGCCCAGGAGACGCGCCCCTGGACCATCCAGGAGATCTTCGGCCATGCCGGAAACGTCACCGGCAATCCCCCGCAGGCCATGGCCTGGTCGCCCAACGGTGCACGGGTCACCTGGATTTCCGACAACGGCGATCTGATGCAGCTGCAGCCCCCCAACACGCGGCCGAAAGTGCTGCTCCCTTACGACAAAATTTCTTCACTCCTGAATGCCAATCTGCCCGAGCGGGATCGCGACCACCGGGCTCGCTACGATGAGCCGCTCTACACCTGGGCGCCCGACTCCCAGCACCTCCTCTTCGACACCAACGGCGAGCTGTGGCTCTTCGATCCCAGGAACGGCACCGGCGTCGAGATCGGCAACTCGGGCATGCAGTCCGGCGACGATCCAAAATTCTCGCCCAACGGCCAGTACGTCTCCTACCTGCACAACCACAATGTTTACGTGCAGCGCCCCGACGGCTCCCTGCCGCCTCTCGCTCTCACCAGCGACCACGACGACTCGATCCTCAACGGCGAAGTCGACTGGGTCTACCTCGAAGAGCTCGATGTCCGCAGCAACTACTTCTGGTCGCCCGATTCACGCCAGATCGCCTACCTCCAGATGAACGAGACGAATGTTCCTGGATATCCCCTCGTCGACTGGATCCCCGTTCATGCCACCATCCAAATGCAACGCTACCCGCAGCCCGGCGATCCGAACCCCGGCGTCCGCGTCGGCGTAGTCGGGGTCAATGGCGGGGCCACCCACTGGCTGCGCATCCCTCTCGACTACGGCAACGACTACATCCCCCGCTTCGGCTGGGTCAATCCTCATGTGGTCTGGGTCGAAGTCCTTTCCCGCGATCAGCAGCACCTCGATATCTGGTTCGCCGATACCAAAACCGGTGAGGTCCGCCGCGTTCTCGAGCAATCGGAGCCCAAATACTTCACCACCACCTACAACGTGAAGTTCGTTGGGGACCACCAGTTCTTTCTGCTGAGCTGGCGCGACGGCCACACCCATATCTATCGCTACGGATACAACAGCAACAACCCGCTCGGCCAGCTTGCGGACCTGGTGAATCAGGTCGAGAGCGGCGATTATGAAGTCTTCTCCATCCAGGCCATCGACGACAGCACCCAGACCCTCTGGTATCTCTCCAATCAGGGCGATCCGCGCCAGCAACAGGTTTGGGCCGTGCAGTTCGATGGCACCGGCAAACGCCAGATCTCCCAGGGCGCGGGCGTCCACGAAGCCTCGTTTCCCGCTCGGGGAGGCGCCTTCGTTGACACATACTCCTCGCTGCTGGTTCCGCCCACCGTCTCCGTCTGTACGGCCGGGGTGCCCGCCTCCGGCTCACCGGGTGTGGTGTGTACCGCCTTCTGGCATTCCCAGCCGCTGGAAGGCCATCGCCTGCTCGCTCCGCAAGCCCTTGAGCTCACGGCCGCCGACAAAACCACCAAACTTTACGGAACCCTGCTGCTGCCCCCGGGCAACGCCTCGCCCCACAGCGTTCCGCTTATCGTGAATCCCTACGGCGGCCCGGGTGTGGGCACCGCGCGCGATGGCTGGGGTGGCAAGCGTCTCTTTTTCGACGAGCTGCTCGCCGAGCACGGATTTGCCGTCCTTCACGTGGACAACCGCGGCATGGCCGGCCGCGGCCGCGACTTCGAGCAGGTTTGCTGGCACAACTTCGGGCCGCCGCAGTTCGCCGATCAGATGGCCTCCATCGATCAGGTCCTCCGCGACTATCCGCAGCTCGATCCGCATCGCCTCGGCTGGTGGGGCTGGAGCTGGGGCGGCAGCTTCACCCTTTTCGCGCTCTCCCACAGCGACAGCTTCCTGGCCGGCGTCGCCGGCGCCCCGGTCACCGACTGGCGCGACTACGACTCCATCTACACCGAGCGCTACATGGGCCTGCCCTCCGACGACGCTCAGAATTACCACGACGACTCCGACGTCAACAGCGCCGCCGACCTCCACGGACACATCCTCATCCTCCATGGCACCGGCGACGACAACGTCCACATCGAAGGCGACGTGCAATATGTTCAAAAGCTCATTGAAGCCGGCATTCCCTACGACTACAACTTCTTCCCGCGCAAGACGCACTCCGTCTCCGGCACCGACGATCAGACCGAGCTCTATAACAAGCTTCTTTCCCACTTCGAACGCTACCTGAAGGAACCGGGGCCTGCGCCTGCAGAGGGTCACCGCTAGCGCAATTCATCGTGCCGGGCGACCGTACCCTGTAACCTGTAACCTGTAACCTGTAACCTGTCACCTGCAACCTGTACCCTGCCATGACCCACCCCGCCGAGCGCCCCGGCACCGAGGACCTCATCCGCGGCCGCGCTTCGGTCGGCGACTTTGAGCTGACCATCCTCAGCGACGGCCCCTACTTTCTCGACGGCGGCGCCATGTTCGGCGTCGTCCCTAAACCGCTGTGGGAAAAGCGCGCTCCCGCCGATGCGCAGAACCGCATCCTGCTGGGCCTCAACACGGTCGTCGTCTTTACCGGCCGACACACCGTCGCCATTGAGACCGGCATCGGCAGCAAGCTCGGTGACAAGCTGAACGCGATCTATGGAGCCAAACAGCAGCTCCCCCGCGCCTTCGCCGCCGCCGGCATCGGCGCGGAAGACATCGACATCGTCATCAACACCCATCTGCACTTCGACCATTGTGGCTGGAACACCACCCGCACCCCTGACGGCCGCGTCGTGCCCACCTTCCCCAACGCCCATTACTATGCCCACCGCGGCGAAGTGGAACACGGCCACCTTCAGCTGGAGCGCGATGCCGTCAGCTACATCTCCGACAACTACGATCCGCTCCTCGAATCCGGCCAGATGACCCTCCTCAACACACGCCCCGGCGAAACCACGCGTATCGTCCCCGGTATCTCCGTCGAGTGCTTCCCCGGACACACCGCGCAGCTCCTCGCCGTCCACATCGAGTCCGCCGGCCAGCATGCCTGCTATATCTCCGACCTCATCCCGACGAGCGCCCACCTCGACATCACCTGGGTGATGGGTTACGACCTCGACCCCGTCCGCTGCATCGCCGAGCGCAAACGCTTCTACCAGCGCGCCATCCCGGAAAACTGGCTGGTTCTCTTCACCCACGACCACCACACGCCCTTTGCCCGGCTCGGGCTCAACGAGAAGGGCAAGCCGACGGTGCGCCAGCCCTGATCGACAGCTCGCCTCGCGCCCGTATCTCCGGATTTTCGGTATAGTAGTGAATATCACTACTTCCTTTGCAGGAGGGACCCCATGGAAAAGGCGGTTTCCGCCACCGATGCCAACCGCCAGTTCTCACGGCTACTCGATGGAGTCCGTAAGGGACGCAGCTACGTTGTCACCAGCCATGGCGAGCCCATCGCGAAGATTTCCCCGGTTCATGAGCCCGCCAGGACCGCGGCCGATGCGCGCAAGGCCCTTCTCGACCATTTGCGCCGCCAGCGTATCTCCAAAACCGATCGCTGGACCCGCGACGAGTTATACGAGCGCGAACGGTGAAGGTCGCTCTCGACACGAACATCCTGGTCTATGCCGAAGGCGTCAACGACGCTGCCAGGAGAAGGGTAGCCTGGGACCTCATCGAAAAACTTCCCGCGGATGCGGTCATTCCCGTCCAGGCTCTCGGCGAACTCTTTCAGGTCCTCGTCCGCAAAGCGGGCCGGACACCGGCAGATGCCCGAGCTGCCATTTCCCGATGGAGTTACGCCTTTCCCCTGGCGGAGACCTCCGCGTCCGTTTTGTTGGCCGCGACCGATCTCGCCACCCGGCAATTTAGCCTGTGGGATGCCGTCATCCTCAGTGCCGCCGCGGAGGCCGGTTGCCAACTTCTGTTGTCAGAGGATATGCAGCCCGGCTTTATCTGGAGAGGCCTTACCATCGTCAATCCCTTCGCAGCCCCGCGGGACGCTCTGCTCGACGAAGCGCTGCTTCGTCATTGAACCGGCGCCACGGCCCCCTGTCTGGTATCCCGTGTCGAAGCCGGTCAATCCCCTCCGATTCCACTCTGTAACCCACCCGTAAACAGCTTTTGCCATACTCTGCTCTTGCAACCCTGATTCATTTCGTCCGAGGTGGGCCCCATGAAAGACCGGGTCGTCCTGCTTACCAGCGGTGTCCTCGTGGTCACCGTCGACCTCTTCGCCTGCTGGACCTGGGCCCGCTGGGGCGTCGTCGGCATCTACCCGGCCCTCGGCTGGCTCGTGGTCGGGGCCGCCTGCCTCGCGCTGGCCGCCGCCGGCCTCTTCCGGCTCTCCCGCACCCGCGCCGCCCGCGTTCCCCAGCGGACTCTGCCCGCCGCCCCCCCATCCCTGCCGGCCGATCCAGGGGGAGCACCGTCGGAGGAGCCGGAGAAAGTAGAAACCCCGGTCGCAGCAGACTGACGTTCCCGCCGGATTAAGCTGCTGCAGCCTCCAGCTATGCGCGCGAGGCGAATCTGCGCTCCGCCTACCCCGCGCGACGGCACCCCTACAGGCAAGTCCAGGGCCTTTGTTTTCATAGGTTTGCCACATACCAAAACCGGCCTGCTGCAAATAGCTTTCGATTCAATGGTTTGCCGCATACCCGCCACCCCGGGGGTGGGGGTCCCGCACATCGCCGCCAATAGTCCACAATGGAATCCATGGCCACCGCCACCTCTTCGCGCCTGCTCACCCTCGACGCCTTCCGCGACGCCCAAACCCGCATTCGCGGCGTTGCCGCTCGCACTCCGCTCGTCCGCCTGCTCCACCCGGATTTTGCCGACGCCGAGGTCTGGGTCAAGGCCGAAGGCTTGCAGCCCATCGGCAGCTTTAAGCTCCGCGGCGCCTATAACAAGATCGCCCAGCTCAGCCCGTCTGAGCGCTCGCGCGGCGTCATCACCTACTCCAGCGGCAATCACGCTCAGGGAGTCGCTTACGCCGCACGCGTCGTCGGCGCCAAAGCGGTCATCGTGATGCCCTCGAATGCCCCGGAGGTCAAAAAGCGTGCCACCGCCGCCCTCGGTGCCGAGATCGTGGAAGTCGGTCCCGCCAGCTCCGCCCGCAAGGAGAAGGCCGAGGAGCTGCAGGCCCAGCACGGCTACATCATGATCCCGCCCTACGATGACGAGCAGATCATCGCCGGCCAGGGCACCTGTGGCCTCGAAATCATCGAAGATCTCCCCGACGTTGACCTGGTTCTCTCGCCGGTCTCCGGCGGCGGGCTGCTCAGCGGCGTCGCCACCGCCATCAAGTTGTCGAATGCCGCCGTTCGCGTCATCGGTGTCGAGCCCGAACTGGCTGCCGACGCCCAGGAAAGCTTCCGCTCCCGGTCCCTCGTTACCTGGCCCGCCGACATGACCAGCCGCACCCTCTGCGACGGGCTGCGCACCCAGTCCCTCGGTGAGCGGAATTTTGAGCACATCCGCACCTACGTTGACGACATCATCACCGTCTCCGAGGCCGAAATCCGTTCCGCCATGCGCACCCTGCTTTTCTCCGCCCGCCTGACGCCTGAGCCCAGCGGCGCTGCCTCCGCCGCCGGCATCCTCTTCCACCTGGAACAGCTTTTGCCCTTCCGCAAAGCCGTCGTGGTGATGAGCGGCGGCAATGTTGAACCGGAAGTGCTCGCTTCCGTGCTCTCCGAGCATCCGACCCCATGAGACGAACCGGCTCTTTCTTTCGTCCTATCTTCGTCATGCGTTCTCTTATCGCGCCTGTGATTCTTTTGCTGTCCGCCAGCCTGTCGATGGCCCAAAGGCCCCTGCCGAAATATCCGATGCCCCGCAACGGTACCCTGGGCACGCTGGTGCGCGAAGCCAATCTCTACGCCAATGCCGACGACACCGCCGGCCCCATCGCCACCATTCAGCCCGGCCGCGAGCTGGTGATCTCCGAACGCAATGGCAAATGGCTCCGCGTCTTCGCCAATACCGATACGCCCGATACCCGGGAGTCCGATCGGCCCGAGTTCAGCGACAGCGAGGCGCAGCCCATCTCCGGCTGGATGCTGGACAAGGGCATCATCGACATCAACACGCCGCACGGCGACGAGATCCTCTTCGGCACCGCCGATGAGGCCGAGCAGCAGGCTGCCGTTCCCGACCCGCCACCGCATGTCGCCGAGGAAGCCCGGCTCCTCTACAAGCGGGTTGTCACCATGTACCCGCAGTCTCCCTGGGTGCCGGAAGCCATGTACCGCGCCGCCGACATCCGCTGGCAGCTCCAGAAAGCCGATGCCGCCTCGCTGCCCTCCGCTCACGAAAAGCAGAACTACCTGCGCGAGCAGATGGACGAAGACGAGATGAGGAAGATCGAGAAGTATTTCCCCAACTCCCGCTGGTCCGATCTGGCTGCCTTCGACCTCATCGATAACAAGCTATGCGGTGACTGGCAGGGCTCGGAGAAGTGCCCGGAGCAGGAGACCAATTACTACCTGCAGTACGTGGACCAGCACCCCAACTCGCCCAAAGCCGCCGAAGCTTATTACGACGCGATCTACCGCCAGGCTGCTGCCGGCGACATGTGGCAGGCGGACGGCAACGGCAAGCGCGCCGACGAGGACCGCGGCCACGCTCACGCCATCTTCGACCGCATGCAGCAAAAATATCCCGATTCTTCGTTCACAGCCCGCGCCGCCAGTCTGATATACAAGGTGGATCAGGGCATTCCCGTGTACGGCAGCAGTCGCGAATAGGCTGGGTTTTCCGTAACAAAAACGCGGCATACCACGGGATCGGGACCTGCCTCGCGGAGGCGTTTTGATCGACTATTGGGTCTCTGTCTTGCTGGGGATCGTCGAAGGTCTTACCGAGTTTCTCCCTGTCAGTTCCACCGCCCATCTCCGCATCGGATAAGCGTCGCGTGCGGTTTTCAGGCTTCGACGGCCTGGAACCCCAGCCGTTGCGCCGCTTCCAGCAGCGCGGCATCACCGGAAATGAAGGCTCGTCCCTGAGGGCGATCCATAGCCCATGTCATGGCCGCCGCCAGTTGCAGGGCATCGGCCGCACGCAGAGGAAATTGCGTCAGCAGCTTCTCCGCGTCCGACCGCAGAGCCATTTCAGGCTGAATTTCTGTCCATACTCTCCGCAACTGTTCCAGGCGCTTCTCCGCTCCCGCATGTTCGGAGGCACTCAATTCTTTCAGACGCCACAATCGTTCCAACGCGCTGCGGATTTCTACCGCTGTTGCCCACCAGACCGCTACTTCATATCGCGCAAGGAGCCGATGGACCACAGGGCTTGCCTCTTGCCGCACACAAACCGGGACCAGAGCGCTGGTGTCCCAGAAAGCCGGCTTCAACGATCGCCTCGGCTCTCAATCGCGGCGCGAACTGCTACTTCGCGGGAAACCTGTCCGGTCGGAATCGAGAAAAACGCATCCCAGTCCATCTCTTTCTCCGGCAGCTTCATCTTTCCCTGAGCCACCAGCAGCGCCTCTTCTTCCGAGATCGACCGCGGCTCGAACGGCAAAATCCGCGCAACGGGCCGGTTGCGGTCCTTCACCACCACCTCTTCGCCGTTCTGCACGTAGCGCAGATATGCGCTGAGCTGGTTCTTCAACTCGCCGATATTCACCGTCTTCATGGAGGTAGTCTATCTTAACTTGGCTAACTTAGCCAAGTTGCAGCCCCTGCATCCTACCCGCCATATCCACCTCGATTCCCCCGAGCTCTTTTCCACCCCCCGGCGCGGCTCGTCTGGGATAATGATCTTGCTCTGGTAGTTCGGCTCAGCCTCCTCACACAGGAGGCCCGTGACCTGTCTGCCCATGAAACCCGTTCGCCTGGTCCTGACGCCGACTCGCCACCGCCGCCTGAATGAACTCGTCGGGCTGCTGGTGCTGGCCTTCGCCGTCCTCCTGTTCCTCTCTCTGGTTTCGTACCATCCCACCGATCCGTCCCTGAACACCGACGGCTCGGGACCCATCCACAACTGGATCGGTCCCGCCGGCGCGTACACCAGCGATCTCCTCCTGCAGATTGAAGGCCTGTCCGCCTTCTTCCTGCCGCTGCTCATCGGCGCGCTTGGCTGGACGTGGATGCGCTCGCGGCCGGCCGGCTCACCCGGCGCCAAACTCACCGGCATTGTCCTCACCTTTCTCTTCGCGCCGGCGCTCTTCGGGCTCCTTCCGACTCACCCGCATATCCTCTATGGCCTGCCCATCGCGGGACTCACGGGACGCCTGGTGACCGATGTGCTGGTCCGCTGGTTCAACGTCACCGGCGCGTGGATCGTGACCATCACCCTGGTGGCCGCAGCGCTGTACCTGTCCACGACCTTCAGCTTCAACACCGCCCGCGAGTGGATCGGTATCAAACTGGCCTTCCTGCTCGCCTGGCGCGACCGCCTTACGAACTGGCGGCGCGAGCGCGCGAAGCGCCATGAACTGAAAGCCTCTGCCCACCTCGACAAAATCCATGAGAAGGAGCTGGCCAAAGCCCGCAAGGCCGCGGAAAAGGCCGCAAAGAAGGAAAAGACTCCGGCGATCGCGGTGGCCAGCGCCCGCTCGCGAGATGACGATCGGGACGAGATGCCGCACCGGCACACCGGCTTCGCCGAAACGCTGATCCCCGAAGCGCCCGGCGCGTCGAAAGCGACCGGCCTCTGGGATTCCATGCCGCGCACCACGGCGCCTGAACCTTCGGCGGCCAGTCAGGCTGAATCCTTTGCCGAGCCGGCGCCGACACCCGCCGCGGCAGCAGCCAGCCCCGCACCGCTGAAACCACAACTGCTGAAGAAGGGCGATGCGCCGGCGCCGTCCATTGGAGAACGCGCCGACACCGAACTCCGCACCGTCACCGTCGCTCCGAAAAATGTCAGCGGCTATCGTCTGCCGCCGAGCACGCTGCTCCATCGCAGCGACGACCCCTCGCCGGTTCGCGAAGACGACCTCCGCCGCTCGGCCCAGGTGCTGGTGGAAAAATGCGCCGAATTCGACGTTCTCGGTCAGGTGGTTCAGATCAATCCCGGCCCCGTCGTCACCACCTTCGAGTTCCGCCCGGAAGCCGGCATCAAGTACAGCCGCGTCACTGGCCTCGCCGAAGACCTCTGCCTCGCCACCAAAGCCGAGAGCATCCTCATCGAGCGCATGCCCGGCAAGAGCACCGTCGGCATTCAGGTGCCCAACGACGAGCGCGAAACCATCTGGCTGCGGGACGTGATCGAGTCGGAGAACTTCGCCACATCGCGCAGCAAACTCACTCTGGCCATGGGCAAGGACATCAACGGCCGCATTGTCACCGCGGACCTCAACACTATGCCGCACGTGCTCATCGCCGGCTCTACCGGCAGCGGCAAATCCGTGGCCATCAACGCCATGATCATGTCCGTGCTGTACAAATCCACGCCCGAACAGGTGCGGCTGATCCTCGTCGATCCCAAGCGTGTTGAGCTGGGCATGTATGAAGGCATTCCGCACCTTTTCACGCCCATCATCGCTGAGCCCAAGCTGGCGGCGAATGCGCTGCGCAACGCAGTGAAGGAAATGGAGCGCCGGCTCAAGCTGCTGGCCTCGCGTTCCGTGCGCAATATCGACCAGTACAACCGCCTCTTTGAAGGTGCCACGCCCTCCCTGTTCGACGAAGCTCAGGAAGAGAAGCCGCTGCCTTACATCGTCATCATCATCGATGAGCTGGCCGATCTGATGATGCTCGACAAGGCCAACGTCGAGGAATCGATCACGCGCCTCGCGCAGATGGCGCGCGCGGTCGGGATTCACCTCGTGCTCGCCACCCAGCGTCCCTCCGTCGACGTCATTACTGGGCTCATCAAAGCAAACGTCCCCACGCGCATCTCCTTCCGTCTGGCGACCAAGGTCGACTCGCGGACCATCCTCGACGCCAACGGCGCCGAAGCTCTCCTCGGCCGCGGCGACATGCTTTTCCTGCCGCCCGGCACTTCGCGTCTCCACCGCGTGCACGCCCCCTTCGTCACGGAAAAAGAAATCGCCGCTGTGACCGATTTCTGGAAGAAGCAGGGAAGCGCCGAGTACGTGCAGGGCTTCCTGGAAGCTCCCAAAGACGCGGGCAGCGGAGAGTCAGGGTTCTCCGAAGAAGGTGACGAGGCCAGCGACGATCTCTTCGAAGATGCCGTGCGCCTGATCCTCGAGTTCGGCAAGGCCTCGACCTCGCTGCTGCAGCGGCGCCTGCGCATCGGCTACGGCCGTGCGGCTCACCTCATCGACATGATGGAGCGCGATGGCATCGTTGGGCCGGCGGAAGGCTCCAAACCGCGCGAAATCCTCAAGCCCCCCGACTGGCTCAGCGAAGTGGAATCGACAGTGCGTTAGCGTCAGTTCGACCGCGCGCTGCACTGCTACAGTAAAAACATTCCGACGGATAGTTTTTCGGGCCCCTCAAATCCTTATCAGGAGCCGCCATGCAATCCAGACGGACCTTCACACTCGCCCTTTTCGCCGCCATGCTTGCTCTTCTCGTCACCTCGCCCGCGCTCCGGGCGCTGTCAACGCCCGCTGCTCAGGACACGCACCTCGTCAGCCCAGCTCAGCTCCAGCAGCAGATGCAAAGCACCTCGGCGACGCGCCAGGCGAACATCGACAATCTGACTCGCTTCCTCTCGACGCCCACCGCCCAGAAGGCCATGCGCGATGCCAAAGTCGACCCGGTGCAGGTCCGCACGGCCGTCCCGACACTCAGCGATCAGGAGCTGGCGAGTCTCTCGCAGCGCGCCACCAGCGCGAAGCAGGCCTTTGCCGCCGGAACGCTCAGCAACAACGACCTGCTGATCATCATCCTCATCCTGGTCGTGGTCATCCTCGTCGCCGTCATTCGCTGATCAGGCGCTATTGCACCTGCGCGCCGAACGCCTCGGCCCAATCAGCATCTCAGCCTTTGAGTGCCCGGTCTTTTGCCGTTCGGAGGGCGACCAGTCCCAGCACGGCCAGAACCACTACCAGAGCCACCCACAGCAGCATCGGATGCCGCTCCGTAAACGGGCGCGTGTCCGGCCGGGTCGCGTACTCCGGGTTCGCCCGCTCCGGACCCAGCGTCGCCAACGCTGCATTTGCGTCCGGCGTGAACAGCGTTGAATAGTCGTAGCGGGGCGCCGTCAGCGCCGTGTCTCCGTACATCATCGTGTAGATGGCGCCGGGAGCTGCGTCAAAGCAAAGTCTCCGTTCCACCATTTCCAGCTGTACAGTCTCCAGAGTCAACGGCACGTCATCCCCGTTGTCGATCGTCACCGTCCAGCGCGAGGCGTCGTCGCCGAAATCTCCGCTCGGCGCGTCCACGGCCAAACGTTCTTCGTCGATCCGGTGCCCGTTCTGCACCGCATGCAGACGCAGCAGACTTCCGGCGGCAGGTCCTCCCGGAGCCTCGGTCCCGCTCGACAGCGTCTGTACCTTCACCGGCTCCGCCTGAACCGTCACCGCCCGGCTGAAGTTCTTTGGCTCGCCTCCAACCAGAAACTCCACGCGTTCCACCGGCACATGCGCCGGCACCCGAAACTCAAGGATCGTCTCGTGGCCATTTTGCCGGGCCTGATCGGTTGCTGCGACCGTCACATACTGCACCTTCGCCGGGATTCGCTCCACTGACAGTCCATGGATATCCTCCGGTTTCACCGGCCCCGCAATGCCAAAATACAGATAGCGAAAATTCGATTCGGGGAGATGCAGCACCGTGCTCCGGCCCAGCTTCTGTGCGGTCAGATCGAAGATGGTATAGAGCCCCAGTTCGGTTCCCTCGCGTCCGTCTTCTGACGCGGCCCCCGTTACCGCGACCGTCGCTACAAAATCCTTTGCGCTGATGTCCAGATCGACGTCGCTGTACTGGCCCTCCGGCATCTCTGCCTCAAAAGTAGTGTGTCTGCCCTTTCGGCCCAGGTTCAGCGGGCTGATGGTGCGCGGCCGCGGCTCCCCGGCCACCGCCTGCCGAATCGCATACGGCGTTTCCTTTGCGTCGGGGCCGGTTCCGCGATAGACGCGAACATCGGCCAGTCCGGGCGCTGCGTGCTGGTAAAGCCCGGCGTCCAGTACCGCACAGGTCTGCCGCGATCCCGCCGCCGGCGTGCCTGGGTTTGTCTGTACCGTCAGGGCACGCTCATACCGGAAATGTCGCACCGCCGGCATCGCCGCCAGCGCCAACAGCAACATCGCAGTCCGCGCTCGCATCACGCTTTGTTTTCCGTCCTCCGCAGATTCAGCCAGTCCCGCTGATACGCGAAGCTCACGGCAAGCAGCAGCGCGCCCAGCCCCAGAAAGCTCAGAATCCGGTATCCCTGGCTCAGTTCGCTCACGTCGACGGTGAAGACCTTGCCAATCGACACGGCCAGCAGAATCAGCCCCTGCCACCGGAGGAACGCCATTCTTCGCCAGAAACCGACGCCCAGCAGCACGGCTCCGAACGCCATGAAAAAGGCCGAGTACGTGAACTGCGCGTACATCCTGTAGTCGTGCATCAGCGTCCAGTCGCCGCTATACCGCAGATACCACCAGTAGCTGTGAATCTCCCAGCCCATCCCGAGCAGAATCAGCACATTCACCCCCAGCCCCGCGGCCCCTGCAATCGCAGGCCAGGTGATGGATTCGAGACCTCTCGGCTCCTCCTTCGCATGCATCGCGAGCCACGCGACCATCGCGCACGCCGCGATGCCAGAAAGATAGGTGGCAAACCGTTCGTTGAAGAACGGCGTGGTCGATGCTGCCGGGTTACCCATCACCAGCGCCATCAGCCCCAGCATCAGGCACAGCACCGCCAGCACCCGAAGCAGCCCAGAGCCGACGCGCGTCACCAGCCGCATCAGCAGGACGCCCTCGGCCAGCCAGCCGATGGTCATCCAGCGCCCGTGAGTCTTCAGAGGGATGGCCAGCGTCAGGAAGACCACCGCGATGGTCAGGTGGAGCGCTGACAGCGCTGCAGGACTGCCCTGGAGCGCACCGCGGGCCGGCGTCCGCAACAAAAGCAGATAAAACGCCGCAAAGGCCACCGCCACCCACGGCATCGCTGCCGCGTTTCCGGCTCCTTCCAGCATCAGGTAGAAGGCCAGAAATCCCAGCCCCGCATTCGCCAGCGGAACCAACACCAGAGCCGGATAATCCCATCGCGCGTGGGGCTGCTCGGACCCCACCTGCAGGCGCACCATCCTTGGCATCCCGGCGAACACAAGGAAGAACAGCGACAGGAAAAAGGCCGTCGTCCCGAACTGATCGGCTGAGTAGAAGCGCGCCCACCACTCAAGAAAGAAAAAGACTGTGCCCAGGAATGCACCGCACAGCAGCCGCGACCAGGGTTTCAGCGTGACCAGCACCAGCACTGCGAGGTCCAGCAGCAGCAGATAGGTGAACAGCGCAACCTCGTGGTTCTCACCCGTCGAAATCAGCAGAGGCGTGCTGAAGCCCCCCACAATCGCATACAGCGCCAGCAACTCCGCATCCTGCACCCACGACAGGAATCCGTTAAACGCTGTCACGGCGATCATCGCCACAAGGGCGGTCGGCGACCCGATCAGGTGATACAGCGACCAGGCCGCCCACAGCGACAGATACAGCACGCCGCTGCCAATCGCTTTCAGCGACCAGGAAAACACCGTATAGCCGCGCGTCCGAAACCGCTCCGACCATGAGATCAGCCCCGCCCCAGCCAGCAACCCGATCAGGATCCGCCCCAGCGGCCCGATCCAGTGGTTGTCGATCGCCAGCTTCAGGAACCACGCTGCCGCAATCAGCACCGCCAGAATGCCGATGCGGTTGAACCATTGCGATCCAATACGGCTCTCGAGCGACCGTTCCTCAGCCGCGCGATCTTCCTGGAGGGCAAATTGCGGCGGAGGTACGGGAGCAGCCGACGGCATCGGTGCCATCCCGATTGTGCCGCTCGCCTCTGCCGGTACCATGGGCGATGGGAGAGGAGCCGCTGCTGTCGGCTCTTCGAGTCGCGGCACAATTCCATCCGTGGGCAGCGCGGCTTCCAGCCGCGCCACCCTGCGCTTCAATTCCGCAATTTCCTGCCGCAGTTCCTCTTCGCCCGGATCCACGCACTCACTTTAGAGCATTTCTCTCGCGCGTGCGCCAGCCCCTCGTGGGGCTGTCTGGTAACTTCACGCGGCTAAAACCTGCCATTTCCTGTGAATTCCGGACCGCTCGCTGTGTACAATCGTGCCGTCATGGAAACCGTCCCCCGCCGCGTCCTCGCCGTCGACGACGATCCGGTCAGCCTTGCCGTCACCGCCGTCCTGCTGGAGGCCGAGGGCTGCGCCGTGCTGCAGGCGCTGAGCGGGGAAGCGGCGCTGGAACTGGCCGCCGCTCATGCACCGGACTGCGTGCTTGCCGATCTGCGCATGCCCGGCCTCAGCTCCACGGAGCTGGCCCGCTCGCTCCGCCAGGTCGCGCCCCGGGCTCGTCTTTTCGCCATGAGCGCCACCCCGCCTCCGCATCTGGAAGGCTACGACGGGATTCTCAAAAAGCCGCTTTCCCCGGAGAGCCTGCAGGCCGCCATCACCCATTCCGCATTTGTCGCGGAGACGGATACAGTTTCCACGCGTAAAGCGGACGGGGAGGCCGTCATCGACCCCGATATCTTTCGCCGCCTGCTGAAGTCCCTCCATGCGGCAGGCGTCGAGGAGATTTACGGCGTTTTCCTGCACGATGCCCGCCAGCGCCTGGCGGTTATGCGGACCGCCGACCCGGCCGCCACGCGCCGCGAAGCCCACACCATCAAAGGAGGCGCCGGCATGCTCGGCGCGCTCCTCGTGGCCCGCGCCGCCGCCGCGGTGGAGGCGGGTATTGACGATCCTGGTGATCGCCGGCGCAAACTGGATGAGATCGAGGTGCATTGCCGCAGCACGGAGATTATGCTCAAAAAGAGGCTGAACCCATGACTTCTCAGACCAAGGCACCCGCTGTTCGTCCTGCTCCTCCCAAGCCGGCCCGGCCGGTCTCGCGGAACATCCGCATTGTCGTTGCCGACGACCACCCGGTCATCCGCATCGGCGTGCGCAATATGCTCCAGGCAGAGCCCGGTCTCGAAGTCGTGGGCGAGTGCAACGACGGCGATGAGGCCATCACCCAGACCCTCGAGCTGCTTCCCGACATCCTCCTCCTCGACGTCTACATGCCGCGGCTGCCCGGTATCGAGGCCATGCGCGCCATCATGAATGGCTCGCCCAGCGTCAAGATCATCCTCCTCACCAGCACCATCAGCACCCAGCAGGTCATTGAAGCCCTGCAGATCGGCGCTCGCGGCATCGTCATCAAGGATGTGGTCGCGGAGCACATCACCGCCGCCATCCGCGCCGTCTCCGGCGGCGACTACTGGATCGGAGGCAAGCGCGTCGTCAATCTCGTGGGCGCCCTCCACGACCTGATGCAGCAGGCCGCCGTCCCCGACCGCAAGACCTTCGGCCTCACTCCGCGCGAAATGGAGGTCGTGGGCTGCATCGTCGAGGGCTGCTCCAACCGTGACATCGCCAAACAGTTCGGGCTCAGCGAAGAAACGGTGAAGCGCCACCTGTCGAATATCTTCGACAAAACCGGCGTCTCCACCCGCCTCGAGCTGGCCATGTTTGCCATCGCCCACCACCTCGTCGCGACGGAACACTAGGGAACAGAGCCCTTTCGGCGCGCACCGGACTGGATTTACCAAATCGCCCGCGCTGCAGCTGTGCGCGAAGCGCGTGCGCCCGGGACGGGTCAGTCCTGTGACCTTGCTCACATCTTCCGCTCCCCCATTCGTCTCATAGTGAAAGTAAGGGCTCGACCACTACAATTAAGGGTAGTGAGCCGCCGCCGATCAGGGGAGGGGCAGCAGCAGAATGTCGTCGCAGACAACCGAAATCCTGGAAACCGCGAGTGTCGTCTACACGCGCAACAATCCCTATACGGCCACAGTTACGGCCAACCGCCTTCTTACCGGCTCCGGCTCGGAAAAAGAGACCCGCCACATCGAAATCGACATCGCCGATTCCGGCATTAGCTATCTGCCGGGCGATTCCGCGGGCGTCCTTCCCGTCAACACCTGTGACGCCGTCAATCTCGTCCTCGAGCGTCTCGGCTTCACCGGCTCCGAGCCTGTGGTGGATTTCTACGGGAAGCCCCTCGATCTGCGGGAGGCTCTGAGCTCCTGGCTCATGATCGGCAAGCTCTCCACTTCCACCCTGCGCGGCTGGGCCAAACTCACCGGGGACCCTGAGCTCTCCGCTCTGGTCGAACCCGGCAACAAGGAGAAACTTGAAGCCTGGCTATGGGGCCGCGAGTTCCTCGATCTCATCGAACACTCCCCCTTTCAACTCGAAGACCCGCAGCAGCTCTTTAAGCTCCTGCCGCGTCTGGCCCCGCGCCTCTATTCCATCTCCTCCAGCCAGGCGCTTCATTCGGACTCCGTGCACCTCTCCGTTCGCGTCGTGAAGTACCAGAGCTACGGCCGCGCCCGTATGGGCGTCTGCTCCGGCTACATCGGCGAGCGCACGCCGACCGGCGGCCATCTGCCCGTCTTCATCCACTCCAACCAGCTTTTCCGCCTGCCTGCCGATCCCAACGTCCCGGTAATCATGGTCGGCCCCGGCACCGGCGTCGCGCCCTTCCGTGCCTATATCGAGCACAAGCAGGCCGGCTGCGGACGCTGGCCCATGTGGCTCTTTTTTGGCGATCAGCGCGCCAAACAGGACTTCCTCTATGAGGACGAACTCCTCGCCTGGCAGAAATCGGGTCTCCTGAACCGTCTCGATCTCGCCTTCTCCCGCGATCAGTCCTTCAAGATTTACGTTCAGGACCGCATCCGCGAGAACTCCGCCGAAATCTGGCGCTGGCTCGACCAGGGTGGCTACTTCTACGTCTGCGGCGATTCCAAACGCATGGCTCCCGACGTCGAAGCCGCGCTGCTGGAATCGATTGCCACCCACAGCGGCCGCGGCCCCGAGTACGCCACCGAGTACCTCGCCGCCATGAAGAAGCAAAAGCGCTACCTCCGCGACGTGTACTGATCCGTGCGGTTGATTGGGCCGAGTGGAAGAGCCTGGTTCGTCCAGTCGTTCTTCCACTCGATCCGTGCACTTCTCCCGCTCCGCTATTTCTTCTTCTCCGGTTCCCTCACGCGAAACGCGTACAGCACCTGATCGCCCAGGTCCTGTTTGACTCCCAGATCTTCGAGGCCCTTCTTTGCGCCGGCCGGCAGAGGCTTGCCCACCTCGAAAACAATCGCCGCGTCCTGCCACGTGCCCACCAGCGTCTCTGAGACAAACGGGGCTGCCGCCGTCGCTTTCCGCACCGGGACAAAAATCACCTCACCCGCATGCCAGTCAGTCGTCGACCCCTCGTGAGAGACCGGTAACAGGTCGTGCACCTTCAGGTTCACCGTTAGCTGCACCGCCGCCCCGTGCGTCACGATCCGATACCCCACCGTGTTCGCATCGCGAATCATCACATCGGTACGATCGAGCGCGCCACACCCCTGCTGTTTCGCCGCCGTTTCCGCGCACTCGTAGCGCGGCACGCCGAACTCCTCGATCGCGAACTGCGCCGGCACGGTCAGATTGCCCGCCGTTTGCGCGGCGGCATACTTCGTTCCCGCGCTCACCGCAATGGTCGGCGCCGGGTTCAGCCAGTGCGTCGTCGCGGACGGCTCCATCACCGTCGTGACCAGCGAGTACTGCCCCATCACAGCGGGTGTCTTCTTCGCGTCCGGACTGGTTTGCTGGCTGGTCTGCTGGCCGGTATTCGGCGCGGCCTGCCCCCACACCGTCCAAACCCCAAACCAGGCCCAGATTACGACCAGGAGAAACTCCACCATGGACACCAGCGAAATCCCGCGCCTGCGCACTGTGCACCTCGGGCCGGCATTGCGCCGCCACTCGCATCATCGACGCAGGGAACGAACGCCTGAAACCCACGCTTCGCTGACGTATCTTCGCTGTTTCAAAAAGGGAAGCGCGTCCCGGAAAAACGCGTCTTGAAAAGTTCGATTGACATTCGAAAGGAACCGTACTACTGTATTAATACAGTCGGCTTGAGATATTCCCCCGCCGCAGACGACCTGATGCTCTTCCGTGTCCATCCCGCTTCCGGCGTTCCCATCTATCTCCAGATCGAGAACCAGGTCCGCCACGCCGTGGCCGCCGGGGCTCTCAACCACGACGATGCTCTCCCCTCGGTCCGCAAATTAGCCGCCGAACTTCGTGTCAATCCCAATACCGTTGCGCGCGCCTTCCAGAACCTCGAACGCGAAGGCGTTCTCCGCACCGTGCCCGGCGGCGGCTGCTACGTAAATCAGCAGTCGCCCGGTCTGCTTCGCTCGGAGAAAATCCGGCGCCTCAGGCCGCTGGCGATCCAGCTGGCCGTCGAAGCCAGCCAGCTCCGCTTCCCCCGCGAGGAAGCTCTTCGCCTGCTCGACCAATCCTTCCAGGAACTCGGAGACAGCCATGAGTGATCCCGTCGTTGTCACGCGATCGCTGGTCAAACACTACGGCAATGTCGTTGCCCTCGACGGCCTTTCGCTTACCGTGCCGCGCGGCTCCATCTACGGTCTTCTCGGCCGCAACGGAGCAGGGAAGACCACCGCCATCCGTGTCCTGGCCGGCCTGGCGCGTCCCGCTTCCGGCGAAGCTGCGATTCTCGGCCTCCATCCTGAACGCGACCGCATCGCCCTGCTCACACGCACCGGTTTCGTCATCGAGAAGACCCTTCTTCCTTCCCTCACCGGCAACGAGCTGGTCCGTTTTAACCGCGGATTCTTCCCCGCCTGGTCCGACGCACTGGCGACGAAATACGCTGCCGCTCTCGAAGTCCCGATGGACCGCAAATTCCGCAAGCTTTCTCAGGGCAATCGCACCAAGCTCTGCCTGCTGCTCGCCCTCGCCCAGGGCGCCGAACTGCTCATCCTCGATGAGCCCACGCTCGGCCTCGACCCTGTCATCACCGATCAGCTGCTGCGCATCCTGGTGGACGACGTCGCCGCCTCCGGCCGCACCATCCTCATGTCCTCGCACCATCTCTCCGAGGTGGAGAAGATCGCCGACTGGGTCGGCATCGTCGACCGTGGCCGTCTCCTGCTCGAAGCGCAGCTCGATGACATCCGCAGCGGCTACGCTCGACTGCGCGTTTCCGGCCGCGATCTGCCCCGAACGAATCCCGCGATGGTTACCGTTGCAGAGTCAGAGGGCGTCACCGAATACGTCCTTCGCTCCGGAGCCGCCGAGTTTGCGGCAGAGCTCCGCCGTCAGGGCGCGCTGGTCCTCGATATTTCCCCCATGAACCTGTCCGAAATCTTCCTCGAGCTGGTCGGAAAGGAGAAACCCGATGCTGTGGAAGTCCTGGCGTGATCTCCGCCTCTTCGTCTGGATCGGCCTCAGCTGGCTCGGCGTCGTCGTCGCGGCCGTGGTCTACGCACACCTGCGCGGCTTTGGCGAAGCGCATATCGCTACCACCGGCCACGCGAGCCGCGTGGCACCGGAGTTTGTTGCCGGCCTCGCCTCTGTCCAGATGGCCTTTGTCCTGCTCGCGTGGTCGATGGGCACCGTGGGCATCGGTCGCGATCTCGGCCACGGCGCCGGCTCCTGGATGCTGACCCGGCCCACGCCCCGCGGCCGCTTTGTCTGGACGGAGTGGGCCTCCGGCCTCACCGTGCTGGCGCTGCTGCTCGCCCTTGCTGAATTTCTCTGGTGGCTGGCATTGCGTCTGCACATCTTCTACTTCGTCGTTGAAACCCCAAACCCGCCGTACCTGTTCGAGCCCCGCTTTCCTTTCGGCCTGGCGACCATCGCCTCCCTTTGCGTCTTTGCCTTCCTCGCCCTTATCTTCAGCATCACGCACTGCGGAACGGTCTCGCTGCGTAACTCCACCCGGGGCCTGCTCTTCTGTCTTGGATTCCTGATCGCCTGGGCCATTGTCGCAGCCGTCATCCGCTATCACGGCCCGGCCTGGATGCCCCGCCTGCCCAATCTGTTCCTTACCCCAACCGGCGAAGGCGGCTTTCCGCTCGCCTACCGGCCCCACCTCGCGTCCTCGATCCTCGAGCGCTTCGCCGTGCTGCCCATATTTCCGTTGCTCGCGCACGTCTTTCTGCGACGCGCCGAAGTGTGATCGGTGAGGCCCCGCCGTCGCCAATGAATTTCTCGTGGCGATGAAAAAGCAGAAGCGCTGTCTCCCCGACGTGTACCGATTGCTGTACGCCTTTGTCGCCGTGGCTAACAACAAAAACGGGGCAGGGAATCGCTCCCCACCCCGCTCCCAGCTCCCGCACCGGCTCACCCGCTCCCAGCTCCCGGCTACCGGCTCCCAGCTGCCTCTCAGTGATCCGTCTGATCGTAGAAGGCCGCCATGTCGTGCTTGAACATCTTCAGCGCATCCACGTTCAGATACACCATGTGTCCGGACGGGTAGTAGCCGAACTCGACGTTCTTCGCCAGGTTCGGCGGCAGCATCATATGCGACAGGTCATACTCGGTGATGAAGAACGGAGTCGCCAGATCGAAGTAGCCGTTCGCCGAAAACACCTTCAGCTTCGGATCCTTCCGCATCGCATCCGCCAGGTCGCCCGCCAGATACGGCCAGCCCGCCCGTCCACCATAGCCAAAGCGCATCCCCGGCATCTGGTGGTGCATGTCCCACGGCACCTCGGAGTCCGTATGGACACGGTAGGTGTCCGTCGTCTCGTACTTCAGATCGTTGATCAGGTAGTTGTGGAAGGCCGAAACAAAAGCGCCCGTGATGCCCGTATCCGACGGATCGTGGCCCGGAAACTCGCCGGCATTGTCCACATCGGCGCCCTCGAAGCGCGCATCGTAGCGGCCCAGGATGTCACCATCTTCCCGCATCAGCTCTTTGCGGAAGCGGCTCGGGTTGATGCGCAGGTTGGCGTCCTTGACGTACTGCACGCTCAGTCCGGTGTAGGCCGCGTATTTGGCGGCAATCGCGTTCAGGCGGTCGGGAGGAAGCTGATCGCCCTCCCGCAGAGCCTCGGCGAAGTCGCCATTGGCAAAGGCCCGCACCTCGTTGAGGTAGGCCTTCAGGTCGGCCGGTTTGTTCGCGAGCTTGTTGTGGTACCAGGCGATCGCCGCATACGAGGGCAGCGTCCCGATGTAGTCCTCATCCTGGCCTGGCGCCATGACGCCGTAGTTCAGAATCGACGACAGCAGGACCACGCCGTTCACAGAGATCCCATCGTTCTCCAGCGCGTCCGCTAAACCCGCCGAGCGCGGCGTGCCGTACGACTCGCCAAACAGATACTTGGGAGAGTTCCAGCGGTTGTTCACCGTCACATACCGGATGACGAACTTGTCGAACGCCTTGATGTCCTGATCGACGCCGCGAAAATCCTTATCCGTGCCCTTGCCCACGGCCTTCGAGAATCCGGTCAGCGGAGCGTCGATAAACACCAGATCCGTCTTGTCCAGCAGGCTGTACTGATTGGGAACAAGCTGGTACGGTGCCGGCCCCGTTGCATCCGGGCTGTCCGTCACCACGCGCATCGGCCCGAAAGAGCCCATGTGCAGCCACAGCGTCGCCGATCCCGGTCCGCCGTTGTACAGGAACGTGACCGGACGCGTATTCCCGTCCGCTCCGTCCAGGGTATAGGCCACGTAGAAGATGCTGCCGTACGGCTGATCGTCTTCGCCGTTGCGGATCAGCAGCGTCCCCGCGGTTGCCGTGTAGTGCAGGGTTTTGCCGTCGAGATTCAGATCGTGCTTTGTGACGGAACTCCGTTCCGGCGGGATCGGCTCCGGTTTCTCCTGTTTATTCGCGTCGCCCGCGTGTTGTTCGTCCGGATGCCGCTGCTCCTGGGCGCGGAGCAACTGCATCGTGCCTGCCACAAACAGCGTCCCCAGCACGAGGACGCACGACCTGCGCAGCAACTGGCTCAAAGTGACCTCCGAAGAAAGCTCTGTTTTGAAAGTCTGATCTGCCGTCACGGACGATTCGGAGAGGCGGAAAGTCTCACCTGGATCCGGAATACCTCTCGCAATCGAACGGCTTCAGAATCCCGTTCCGCGCAGGACGACGTTGGCCGTCTGCGCCAGGATACGCAGATCGAGCCAGAAGCTCCAGTTCTCCACGTAAGCCGTATCCAGGGCGATGTACTTCGCGAAGGAGGGATCGTGCCGAGCCTGCACCTGCCACAGCCCGGTCAGTCCGGGCAGCACTTCCAGCCGGCGCATATGCTCCAGTTCGTATTTTTCCACCTCGCTGGCGATGGGCGGCCGCGGCCCCACCATGCTCATCTCGCCGCGCAGCACATTCAGGAACTGCGGCAGTTCGTCCAGACTGTACTTGCGCAGAATCCGGCCCAGCCGCGTCACCCGCGGGTCGTTCCTCAACTTAAACAGGACCCCGTCCCGCTCGTTCAGAGCGCTGAGATCCTTCTTCATCTTCTCCGCTTCATTCACCATAGTGCGGAACTTAAAGCAGGGGAACACGCGTCCGCGCTTGCCGATGCGTTCCGAAATATAGAACACCGGTCCTTCCGATTCCAGCTTCACGGCGATGGCGATCGCCAGCATCAGTGGGGCCGTAATCAGCAGAGCCAGCAGCGAGAGAAGCATATCCACGCCCCGCTTGCAGAGCAGGCCGATCATGCGCGGAGCGCGCCGGTGCAGCGGGCAGAGCGGGAAAATTCCCAGAAATTCCACCGGCGCGTTCGTCGTCAGCTCGCTGTAATATCCCGAAATGGCGCGCACGTCCACATCCATCTCCCGCGCGTCCTGCACCAGCCGAATTGCGCTTTCCGAGGGATAATATTCGGCGATCACTACCTCGTCGATGAAGTGCTGCCGCACCAGATGGCGCAGCTTATCGGTGCCGCCCAAAATCTGATCCGGGGCGATTTCCCGGCTGATCGGCGATCCCGGAGCGGCCACAAAGCCCGCGAACCTGTATCCCAGCCGGCTATCGGTCCGAATATGCCGGCTCATAGCATAGCTCAGCTGATTCGTTCCCAGGATCAGGACGTTCCGCAATTCGATCCCCTGCGCGAATTGCCGGTAAAGCATATACCGCCGCACCCCGCGCCGCACGCACAGCGTCAGAGAGGCGGTGAGCACCAGCAGCACGACCAGAATGCGGGAGACGGTCAGGCCGTGGAGCATGAACAGCGCCCCGCACAGCATCAGTCCTGCATTCAGACATCCCTGCAGCACCAGCCGCAGCTCACGCGTTCCCGTGCCCGTGGGCAACGTGGCATACAGGCCGTAGCGTCGCGCCACCAGAACGTACGCCAGTAGAAACCAGCCGAGATAAAACAGATCCTGCGGCGTGTTCGGAACCGTCTTCAGCCCGGCTCCCGGGACGAGGTCCCACTTCGTGATCAGCATGCGCAACGCGATGGCCAGGCCAAAGGCCACCAGGATCGCCAGCACGTCGCTGAGCATCCCCAGAGCCGAGGCTACTGTCGATGGCCCAATTCCCGACTGCCGCGTGCTGGTCGGCAGCTGCAGCACCGAACCCTGAGTCCGGTCTCTGCCCTCGCGGTTCCGCAGATACTCCGATGTCGCCATATCCTTCAGTCGGGCCAGCGTCCACCGGCCGGGTAAAGTCTCGCCTTGCGGGTTGATCGTGCGGTCCCGATTGGGTTAGGAACTCCCGCGCTCCCTGCAGCCGATCTCAGCGTCGAACGGCAGCTGCAGACTCTCTCAACAGTGGAATTCCGGCAGATTCAAACTACGTCGCAACTCCAGCCATGCAGGGAAAGGGATCGTGGGGCTGACTGGTTTTGTTCTTTGTAAGCACGATACAACAACTTTGCCACTCCCGGATGCCTTTGCCCGCGATTCCATCCTTCCCAGACCAGCAGTAGCAATATAAGCAACTGTCCCCACGCAGTTCCAGCAAAATGTCACTGAATCGGTAACCGAATTCCGCCAGCCGTCCCGGATCCCGAATTCCCTCGCAATTCTTCCGCTGCAAACGGGTTGAGGGAAGATTACAAAGGTGTCATGCCTTCCCAAATCCTCGATCGACTGGCCCATTACGTCGAAACCCAGGCCCGCCCTGTGGATAAATTCGGGCACCAGCCTCGCCTGATCGAATTGACTCAGGCCATCGGCGCCGATCTCCCCCACGACCGCGACATTGTCTCTGCCGCCGCCTGGCTGCACGATCTCGGCGTCTTCACCGGTCATCGCCCCGAAAATCTCCAGGAGCTTGCCCGCTGGGACCATGTCGCCTACGCCTGCGCCCACGCCCCCGCGATCCTCCGCCAGGTCGGCTTCCCCGAGGACAAGATTCCCCCCGTCCTTGCGGCCATCCGGCAGCATCAGCCCCGCGATGAGCCGCAGACGATCGAGGCCACCATCCTCCGCGATGCCGACATCCTCGAACAACTCGGCGCCATCGGCATTCTGCGCACCGTCAGCAAGGTCGGCCGCGATACCCGCTTTCCCCGATTTACCGACGCAGTCACAGCCCTGCGCCGGAACCTCGAGGAACTGCCGGGCAAGCTTTGCCTCGAGAGTGCCCGCCGCCTGGCTGCGCCCCGAATTGCGATCCTGCGGCAATTCCTTCAGGCCGTGCATAACGAAAGTGGTGCGAACCTTCTCTGAGATGCCCGCTTTTCTCCCAGCCTCGTTAAGATGTGGTGAAAGATCGGAATTGAGCGGGGCCGCCGGCTGACGCCTGCGGCCTGTCCGCCGAGCCCAGGTTTCTATGAGGACCCCGTGCACGAATTTCCGCGTATTCGCCGCCTTCCCGCCTACGTCTTCAACATCACCGGCGAACTGAAGGCCGCCGCCCGCCGCCGCGGCGAGGACATCATCGACTTCGGCATGGGCAATCCCGATGGCGCCACTCCCAGGCACATCGTGGACAAGATGATCGAGGCCGCCCGCCGGCCGGAAACTCATCGCTACTCCATTTCCAAAGGCATCCCACGGCTCCGTCGTGCCATTACGAAGTGGTATGCCTCCCGTTATGGCGTCACCCTCGATCCCGAAACGGAAGCGATCGTTACCATCGGTTCCAAGGAAGGCATCGCCCACCTCTGCCTGGCCACTCTCGATCAGGGCGACGTAGTCCTGGTGCCGAATCCCAGCTACCCCATTCACATTTACGGGCCGGTCATCGCCGGCTCCACCATCCACAGCGTCCCCATTCACAGCGCCGACAACTTCCTCGCCGAGCTGGAGCAGGTGATCCCGCTCATGGTCCCGCGCCCGAAGATGCTGATCCTGAATTTCCCCGCCAATCCGACCACCCAGTGCGTCGATCTGGAGTTTTTCGAGCGCGTCGTCGCCCTTTGCCGCCAGCACAGCATCTGGATCGTCCACGACCTCGCCTATGCCGACATCGTCTTCGACGGCTACCGCGCGCCCTCCATTCTCGAAGTCCCCGGCGCCAAAGACATCGCCGTCGAGTTCTTCACCCTCTCCAAGAGCTACAACATGCCCGGCTGGCGGGTCGGCTTCATGGTCGGCAATCCCGAGCTGGTCTCCGCGCTCGCCCGCCTCAAAAGCTACTTCGATTACGGCACCTTCACCCCCATTCAGGTGGCCGCCATCCTCGCCCTCGAAGGCCCGCAGGAGTGTGTCGCCGAAATTCGCGATACTTACCAGCGTCGCCGCGATTGCCTGGTCACAGGACTCAACAAGCTGGGCTGGGAGATCCCTTCGCCGCGTGCCACCATGTTCGTCTGGGCGCCCATCCCCGAACCCTGGCGTTCCATCGGCTCCCTTGAGTTCTCCAAACTCATCCTGCAGGAGGCGAAGGTCGCTGTCAGTCCGGGCATCGGCTTCGGCGAGTACGGCGACGGCCACGTCCGCTTCGCCCTGATCGAAAACGAGGAACGCACCCGCCAGGCTCTCCGCGGCATCCGCCAGATGCTCCAGAAAGAGCCCTAGGGAATCTCTGGTAAGCCGGTGTTTTGAAAGAGAGGGCTTCACAGCTTGCGGAAAAACCCCTCCCTTGAAGGGGCACAGCTTTCAGCTGTGCCGTACAAGGAGCAGAATGTGTCCGGCTTTAGCCATCGAGGGATGTTTTTTCACTTCATCGGGGACTTTTTCCACAAGCTGCTCGTGCCGTAACTGATCCGGAATAAAATCCCGCTTTAGCCCATGAGGGGCGGTTTCGCTGGTTAATCAGAGGTTCCTGAGCTCCGCGCGGGTTTGCACGGCGTGTCCTGCTTTACGCCCGTTGGGGCCGTTGTCAGAACGCCCCGTTGGGTCCGCGGCGTGATGGTCGTCCATGTGCTCCCGCCGTCTGTAGTCGAGGAGAGAACACCTGCACAGTTAATCCATCCCTGCGATGGCGTAGCGAAGCTCGGCCTGCAGCTCTGAAAGTCGCGACTACCCCGATAATCGGGCGCTGAATCCTCGCCGCCTGATTCCAGCTTCCTGACGGTAATACCATTCGCCAGCGATTTGAAGGGGAGAATCCAGGTTGAATCAGCTACGCCGGTATCCACCTCTACCCCTTCAGGGAGGTTCAAAAACCTGCGACTGGGTATCCAGGTTATGCCCGCATCATTGGATTCGAAGAGAACAGCCGCGGAACTGGACCCGATCGGGCCTCGATAGTTCACCACCTCGTAGCCATTGAGCGGCGACTTGAATACAGGGAGGCTGTAAATCGGGAAGTAGCCATTAGCGATACCCGGTGGATTAGGCAGCGATACTTCCTGAATGGTTGAACCGCCGTCATGTGTAGCATACAGTGAGTTATCTCGTCCGCCTGCAAAGAAAGCATCCTGCGCGGTTACGGCGAGAATCGTCAATCCCGCACCGCGATCTGCCGGGCAACGCCGCCACGTCCTGCCCGCATCGGAGGTCTCGTAGAGCACTCCACCATCGAGTACACTGAGGTCGACCCACCCGTGCATCGAGTCCGCAAATGACACGGTCCCGCCCCCCATCACTTCCTGCCACGGAACTGGGCTCGGAATTTCGGAGACCGTCCGCCAGGTCGCGCCACCATCCGCTGTTGAGGCGAGATAGGTGTGGTAGAGTTGTGGACGCCAGGAAGGGTCCGATGGAGGGGGCTGGTCGTTCGCTTCCGTTTCGTAGAGTACCCAGCCTACATTACTGTCGTTAAACCAGACACCTGAAAACTTGCGATCCGACGGTGTGGTCAAGTCTGGAGTAGAAGGCGATATATCTTTCCATGAAGTACCGTTATCGGAAGACCACAACAGCCTGTTCCCCGTCGATACCCATCCTGTCGAGGGCGCCGTCATTTTGAAATCGACGATCGGCAGGGCCCCGACTGGTGAACCAGGAACCCTGGCGCTGCGACCGGATGATTTCGGAAGCTGGTGATTGAGCAGAGTCCGTTGTGAGACAGCCTGATCGGCCAGGACGATGGATGCGCATAATACAACCAGACCAATAGTGCGTTTCATAGATGACCTTCGTCTGGCGCGAAAATATAGTGCCGGTATTATAAGTGGTCAAGTAAATTCTTACAGATCTTTAGTAGATGCGGTGCCCTGTCCACTTTCGTAACTCTGGTGTATCGGGCGAATTCATGCGACTGGTATCGCAAACCCGGCGTCGTCTACTTCATCGGGGCCGGGTCACCACCCGAAGCGATCAGGATCGAGGCCGCGGAGCAGGTGGTGCTGTTTCGCCGTCTCCGTGCGATTCATTGCACGAACTCGGCATCATCCCCTTCAGCGAGGGCGAGATACTCGCTCACAAGTGTTCACCCTCACCGTAGTATGCCGATTGCGAATTCCAGCGGAACGAGGGCTGGATGAGAATCAACCGCCCGCACTATCAAAAAAGTAGCATTCGGCGAGTTCCCAGTGCCAACAGCTTTGCTGTGGGAAGTTTGCTTCAGCGAAAGCGTCAGCGGAAAACGCTGCCAAAAGTGCCTCACTTTGATCCGTCCGAATATCCGACCGAGGCCTCGGTTCGGAGGTCCATCGAGCAACAGGTAAAGCTCCGCGCAGGGTCTGCACGGCTTGCCCTGCCTTACGCCCGCCGGCCTTCGCCGGCGCGTACGGGCATACCGGCGCCCCGCTTGCGCGCTTTCAGGGCGGCGGCCAGCATCTCCTCGATGGAAATCGACATGATGCATTTCCTCTGGTTGGCCACACATTCCTCCAGCTCACAGAGAGAGCATTCCACCTTGTGATAAATCACTTCGTGACCCTCGCCGCTGGGGAACCAGTGTCCGCGCCGGAGGCGCGAGGCGAACACAATCGCGCAGGGCACACCGTACGCCCCAGCCATGTGCATCTGGCCGCTGTCCGGGCCCAGAAACAATTCCACATGCCGCAACACCGCCGCGGTCTCCCGCGGCGGCAGCCCGCACAGGTTGGCCACCGGACCCCGCCATCCGGCGCTCGCATTCATGCTCACCGCGGAGTCCTGCGCCGCTCCGATCAGAACCAGCCCGTGATCGGGCAACTCTGCGGTCAGGCGCGTCAGCAGCGCGCGCCAGTTCTCCTCCCCCCAGTCCTTGGACTGCATCTTGGTGCCGGGACCGCATGCGATCAGGGGCCGTCCCTCAAAGGGCGCCAGCACAGCCCGTGCCTTCTCTTGCTCCTCCGCCGTGAGACGCAAATCCCAGTTGGCTGGATCGTGGACGTCCACTTCGCCGAGTCGGCTGCGGAGGCACCGCGCCAGCCGCGCTCCCTCCTGTTCCCACAGATCGGTGGCGGGGTCATAGAGGGGCTCGGCCAGATCCCCGGTCGGCAGGCCAATCACCTCGCGCACTCCGCACAGGCGGAATAACGCTGTATCCCGCTTCAGCGAGTGCTCGCCGCGTTTGCGCATCAGGTACACCGCAACCTGAGGCCTGAACCGTACGATCTTCCACCAGAGGCGCAGCAAGTCCCGGACACTCCGCGTCTTCCACGGGTACTCCATATACCCATGGACCAGCCCGGAACCCTCCAGCACGGCAGATGCGGCCGGCGCATTCGAGTGCGTCGGCATGTTCGTCAGCAGCACGCGTCTGGCATGGGGAAACGCTCGCTCCACCAGGTGCAGGGCGGGCAGCGCCATCACCGTATCGCCCAGGCTTCCCAGGCGATAGATCAGGACTCGCTTGACCATGGACTCCTTTTGGGTTTGCATCTCCCTCAGGACAGCCCCACCCCAACATCCCGGATGTGGGACGATCCCGGTCGCCCCACGCTCAGATACGTGAACCCGTGCTGCGCCATCGCATCCGGATCGTAGAGATTGCGCCCGTCGATAATGATCGGATAGCGCAGGGTATAGTGCAGCCGCTTCAGATCCAGCTGCGCAAACTCCTCCCACTCATTCAGAATCAGCAGCGCATCCGCATCCTGGGCCGCGGCATAGGCGTCGTCGGCATAGCGCATCTGCGGCCCCGCCGGCAGCACTTCCTTCGCGCGCTCGGCCGCCGCCGGGTCAAACGCGGTTACCACTGCGCCCTCATGCAGCAGCTGCCGCACGATATCGACCGCCGGTGACTCCCGGATATCGTCGGTCCCGCCCTTGAACGCCAGCCCCAGCACCGCAAGCTTCTTTCCGCGGAAAGTCCACAGCGCCGAACGCACCTTGTGAAAGAAGCGCCGCCGCTGCTCCGCATTGATCTTTTCCACTTCGCGCAGCAGGCTGAAATCCACTCCCATTTGCTCGGCTACATGACGAAAAGCCGCCACGTCCTTGGGAAAACACGATCCGCCGTAACCAATGCCCGCCCGCAGGAATCGGGGACCGATCCGGCTGTCCAGGCCGATACCGCGGGCCACTTCCTCAATATCGGCGCCCGCCGCCTCGCATAAATTCGCAACCACATTAATGAATGAGATCTTGGTGGCCAGAAACGCATTCGAGGCGTGCTTGATGATCTCCGCCGCCTTGGTCGACGTCACCTGCAGCGGTGGAGGATCCGCCGCCGTTCTCGGTCCCGGTACCGACTGCGGCCGCCGATAATAGCTGCCGGAGACCAGCGGCTCGTAAATTACCCTTAGAACCTCTTCCGCCTGACGCGTCTCCGCGCCTAACACGATGCGGTCCGGATGCAGGAAGTCCACGACCGCCGTCCCCTCCCGCAGAAATTCAGGGTTCGACACCACATCGAACAGATCGCGCGAAACGCCGTTGCGTTCGATCACGCGCCGAATCCATTCGTTGGTGTACACCGGCACCGTGCTCTTCTCCACGATGACCTTGTAATCGCCGATCGCCCGGGCGATTTCGCTGGCCACCGCGTCCACATACGACAGATCCGCACTTCCGGTATGACTCTGCGGCGTTCCCACCGCAATAAAGATCGCCTGTGCTGCCTGTGTCGCCTGGCGCAGATCCGTCGTGAACTCCACCAGATTCTCCCGCTGCCGCCCCAGCAGCTCCGGCAGGTATTCCTCGTGGATGGGAACCCCGCCTTCGCACAACTGGCGAATTCTGGCCTCATCGTTATCGACGCAGATCACGCGATGGCCCATTTCCGCCAGGCAGGCGGAAGCGACGAGCCCGACATAGCCGGACCCAACCACTGCGATGGAAACGCCTTGATTCATTGGCTCCTCAGACTTCTCGTTTCATCGTGATTTGCTGCCCGCGTGCTCGGGCGTCCTGCCCGGACGAAACCTGCGATCCGGCTCCGTGAGTTCATCGATGCAGCCATTCTACTAGTCCCCCCGCCCGCTCCGAAGCCATCCCGGCACGCCCCTCCTGCACCCCTGATTTACAATGCCCCTGTGCTTGCTTTCGCCCACGCCTGCATGACCGTGATGACCTGGCTCTTCCTTGTCGGCGTAGCCGGCTCCCTGCTCGTCATCGTCATCAGCTTCGTTGAGGACCTGAACGAACTCGTCGGTAAAGATTAGTCCCATGCCTTCCCCGGATCGCCCGCTGTGGTAGCCGCCCTCGCCGCCCGTCCGCCGCGTGCCTCGCTCCGTCTCCCTGTCCTGCTGGCTCTCGCCTCATCGGTCCTCCTCGACTTCTGCTTCCCCGTCGCCGGACCCTTGCCGCCCTGGCGCGGCATTCTCGCCTGGTTCGCCCTCCTCCCGCTTCTTTGGGCGCTCCTCGCTCCCGCCCAGGCCGAACATCCGCACTACCTCCGCCGCGCTGCCCTCATCGGCTGGCTCTCCGGACTCCTCTGGTACATCCTCAACTGCTATTGGATCTACCAGACCATGCACCTCTACGGGAGTATGCCGCCCGTCGGCGCCGCCTTCATGGTCTTCGCCTTCAGCGCCATCCTCGGCCTTTACTTCGGACTCTTCGGATTCCTCCTCGCCCTCGTTCGCCGCCGCCTCGGACTCATCGCCGCGCTCGTCCTCGCGCCGTTCCTCTGGACCGCCCTCGAGCTCGCCGCCGCCCGCATCACCTCCGTTCCCTGGGACCAGCTCGGCTACGCCCAGGTCGACAACCTCTTCCTCGCCCACCTCGCCCCCTGGACCGGCGTCTACGGCCTCTCCTTCGTTCTCCTCGGCGTCAATGCCCTCTTCACTGGAGCCCTCCTCGCGGTCGCGCGCCCACGACTCGTCCTCGCTGTCTGCGGAATCCTCCTCGTGACCATCCTTCAGCCCGGATCCTTCGTGGCCGCCGCGCCCTCACCCACCTCCGCCTACGCCGTCCTCCTCCAGCCCAACATCAGCGTCGCCGCTGTAGAAGCCGCCACCTGGCCCGGCCTCCAGTGGAACGGCCAGCTCTCCTGGATCTTCCAGCAGGACGCCCGCACCTGTACCCCCGCCTTCGCCGGCCTGCCCAACCGCGCGCATCCGCCCGCTCTGCCCGCCGATTGCGCGCAGAACATCCCGCCCCCCGGCATCATCCTGTGGCCCGAAACCGCCTCCTGGTTCCAGAGCGACCAGCCCCGCACCCTCGACGCCATGCGCACCCTCGCTACCGCCGCCCACTCGCCCCTCATCGTCGGCATGGCTGGCCCCGCCGGCAACTACAACTCCGCGCTGTTCGTCCGCGCCGATGGCTCCGTCGCCGGCCGTTACGACAAGATTCACCTCGTCCCCTTCGGCGAATACGTCCCTTACCGCCAGCTCTTCTTCTTCGCCCCCAAGCTCACCCACCAGCTCGTCGACCTCCAGCGCGGCACCCAGCGCGTCGTCTTCCACGCTAATGGTCATACCTTCGGTACCTTCATCTGTTACGAATCCGTCTTCGCCGACGAGGTCCGCCACTTCGCCCTCAACGGCGCCCAGGTCCTCGTCAACATCTCCGACGACGGCTGGTACGGCGACACCTCCGCCCCCTGGCAGCACCTCAACATGACCCGCATGCGCGCCATCGAAAACCACCGCTGGCTCCTGCTCGACACCAACTCCGGCGTCACCACCGTCATCGATCCCCTGGGCCGCGTCACCTTCTCCGTCCCCCGCCACACCCTCACCGCCCTCTCTGCCCGCTACGGATACCGCACCGACCTCACCTTCTATACCCGCCACGGCGACGTATTCGCGTATCTCTGCTGCGCCATCGTGATCGCCGCCGTCGCCCTGGCCTTCACGCGCCGCCCAGCCACTAGCCTGTAGCCGGTAGCCATGTCGTTCGCAGAGTTCGTAGCTCTCTCGCTGGTGACTTGCCTTTCGGTTTTTGCTCCCGGCTACCAGCTCCCAGCTACCGGCTGCATGGGTCCATTCGATAGAATGGACCCATGCTTTCCGATCTAGAGTTCGCCTACGCTCCCGTCCGCGAAAAAGTCCGCGGCCTGCGGGAGTATCTTTGACGCCCCCCGCCTCCGCTCCCAGTTAGCCGCCCTCGATCAAAAACTCTCCGACCCCGCCGTCTGGGCCAATCCCGCCCAGTCGCAGCCGCTCATGCGCGAAAAAAAGCGCATCGACACCCAGCTCTCCGACGACGCCGAGCTCGAGCGCCGCACCGGCGACATCGACGCCTATTTCGAGTTAGCCCGCGACGCCAAATCCGAATCCGACCAGGAAGTCGCCGCCATCCTCGTCGATCTCGAAAAGGAAATTCAGTCCCTCGCCGACGTCTCTGAGCGCATGGAAGCCCGCACCATGCTCTCCGGCGAAACCGACGCCCTCAACGCCATCGTCACCGTCCACCCCGGCGCCGGCGGCACCGAGTCCCAGGACTGGGCCGAGATGCTCCTCCGCATGTATCTGCGCTGGGCCGAGCAGCAGGGCTTCAAAACCGAAATGAACGACTATCAGGACGGCGAAGAGGCCGGCATCAAATCCGCCACCTTCACCATCGCCGGCGAGAACGCCTTCGGCCTCCTCAGCGGAGAAACCGGCGTCCACCGCCTCGTCCGCATCTCCCCCTTCGACCAGGCCAAGCGCCGCCACACGTCCTTTGCGTCCGTTTTCGTCTCACCCGAGATCGACGACTCCATCCAGATCGACATCAAGCCCGACGACCTGCGCGTGGACACCTACCGCTCCGGCGGCAAAGGCGGCCAGCACGTCAACACCACGGACTCCGCCGTCCGCATGACCCACCTCCCCACCGGCATCGTCGTGCAGTGCCAGAACGAGCGCTCCCAGCACAAGAACCGCGATAAGGCGATGAAGATGCTGCGGTCACGACTCTACGAATACGAGCTCGAGAAGAAGCAGGCCACAGCCCGCAAGCTCGAGGACTCAAAGCTAGACATCAACTTCGGCTCCCAGATCCGCAGCTACGTCCTCCAGCCCTACCGCATCGCCAAAGACCACCGGACCAAGGTAGAAGTAGGCGACGTCGACAAGGTCTTAGACGGCTTCCTCGACCCCTTCATCCGCGGCTACCTTCTAATGAAACGCCAAGGCGGCGTGCCCGTCGCCGCCGGCTCCGACGACGATCTGGAGTAGGGCAAAGGTCGACTCGGCATGAACCTCGGGTGCCCCATCCTTGTCCACAGCTTCATCGTGGACAGGGTGGGCGAGTCAATCAGGTTCATCCCGGTCCGATCCTGACAACCCCCTCGATCCGGCTCGCGTAGTGGTTGAAGCTGCTCCACGCCCATTCCTCTGGTTTCGCAACTAAACCGCGCCTCACCGGATTTCGGTGCATGTACTTCAACTTTTCAATCCGCTTCTTTTCCGACCACACATTGAAGTCGTAATAGCGAGTCTGCCAGAACGGAGTTCGACTCCTGGTGCGCAGTTCGTGGGAGACGATCTGTTTCAGCATCTGGAGGGCGGTAGCTAATTTGCTGCGTTCGGGCTCGCTCACCAGCAGATGCACATGCTCCGGCATCACGACATAGCCCAGAATCCGCAGCCCATGGAACTGCCGCACCCGCTCCAGAGCCCGCTCAAAAGTGGACTTGGCTTCCGAAGACGTCAACAGCGCTTTCCGTCGGTAACAGCTGAACGTAACGAAATGAAGTTCGCCGTCTTCCTGGTATCGTTCCAGACCCCGCGGCATGAAGACAGACTCACCCCTGGTGCGCACTCCGACAGTGATACCAGTCACGAGAGGGGTACCCGAGGTCACGGAACGACCTTGGGTGCCCATCCTTGTCCACGGTTTCACCGTGGACAGGGTGTGTGGGTGATGGTACAACCGGACAAACTTGGGTGCCCCATCCTTGTCCACGGCTTCATCGTGGACAGGGTGGGAGTCCGAGATGTCGAAACCAGCACCGTATTCCGGAAGAGGAAAACGGCCCCCACCCTGTCGCGCCCAAATACCGGCGTGACAAGGATGGGGCACCCAGGCTCACGACCGGAGAGATCCTTGAAGGTGAAATATTCAGCTCAAAGGTGACAAGAAGATCCACGATCACCGAAAAAACGGTCAAGAAAGTGACGCCGACAGAAAAGGCCGAAGAGTAGCGGCTTTTCGAGACAGACCTACCAGCATGGCCCTACCCGCGAATCGTGATTTCTATTGCCTCCGGTGGCACGTTGAACGTGACTGCCAGACCCTTTTTCGCCTCGGCGAGTGATAGTGCTCCAGAGTGCGTGGCTGACCCCGACGAGATTCTTGGCTCGTCGCTTTGTGCCCGTTCTGGCATCGGCTTCCAATCCACCCTGGACGGATCGATGCCTATTTCTGCAAGTTTCGTGTATTTAACGGGATTCCGGTCGCCCTTCCGCCAAACGTTCGGAACATCGATATCCGCAAACTCACTAAATCGGATCAGATAACGCCCATCCGCGGCTTCGTTGGGGTCCCTCGCAGGGACGACGTCCCGAATCTTGCCAACAATAAAGGCACTCCCGTGTTCCTCTCGACCTTCGACACCATGCCGCGAGTGAGCGTTGCGGGTGCAAACGACGTACGCTTTACGAGCCGCGTGAGTCGGTTCCAATTTCCAAGCCGATGAGCCCTCGTCGCTGATAATGTGGTTCCTCCCGCGGAATGTAAGTACCACCACACAGTCTGAATTCATAAGCCCTCCCTACTGACATAACGTTAGCATGTTTAGAATTACATTGCAATATGTTATCAATAATTGTTTTAAGATATTAACCGTGTGGTGGTTCGACTTGATAAAATGTCAAATTAATGTGCCCTCGAAAAACAAACCCGGAACCGAACACGTCTGCCAGCGCAATCGGGTGGAGCACCTTGCGACCGAGAAGAAGCCCTTCCACTTCACCGACAGCGGTCTGCCCAACGTCTACCTGATTGGGATCAAATATTTCACCTGCGAGTGCGGCAACGTAGTCGCCGAAATCCCCGCACTGAAGCCGCTGATGCGGCTGATTGCCCGCGATCTCATCGCCAACCCCGGGGCACTGAACGGAGAAGAGATCCGCTTCCTGCGCAAACGCCTTGGCATGAGGGCCGTGGATTTTGCCAAAGCTCTGGGCCTCGAACCGGAAACGCTCTCCCGCATCGAGAACAACAAACAGCCCGCCTCCGAACAATCCGACAAGCTGATCCGGCTGGTCTACGCGCTCTCCGTCAAGGACGATCCCCAACTCGCAGTCGAGGCAAAAAAGATAGTCGAGGACCTCATCTCCTCCTGGAAGGCAGAACACGCACCGACCCGAATCACCAAGAAGATCAGCGACAACGAGTGGACCGATTTCCCCAGAGCCGCTTGAGGATGGCAGACTCTTAGCGCCTGGATCGCTCCGGTTTTGTATCAGGGCACGACTTCAGAGCCTGCCCTGAGCGAAGGACGCGCAGCGGCCGAGTCGAACCGGGTGCCGATAAAGATCGCGCGCAGCGCGCTTCCATGCTGCCGCAGGCCCTCGGCGCAGCTCCGAAGGAGCGCAGCCGAGTCGCGCCTGACCTTCGTAATCCCGCAATGCCCTTCTTTTATTCCCTACGCTTCTGGCGTACCATAGACCCAGCTTTCTGGGCTCTCCCATGGAACTGTTCGAGGTAGTGATGGCAAAGCGCAGTCTCTTCAACGAACTCATGGAAGGCGTCGACGAGATGAAGGCGCATCGCGAGGGCAAGATCACCCTGCGTTCCTATCGCTTCGATCCCGCGCCGCTCCCCGAGCTGGATTCGGCCTTCATCCGGGACACGCGCGCCCGGCTGCGCTGCTCCCGCGCTGTCTTCGCACGCCGCCTGCGCATCAACGAGCGCACCCTCGAAAAATGGGAGCAGGGCCGCGCCAAACCCAATCCACAGGCTGCGGCGCTGATCCTGCTGGTGCGTCATTACCCGGATACCTTGCAGCGCCTGGAGCGCCTCTCGAATGGCTAATCTCCGCCAGGCAGTCCAGGTCGGCCTCGCCGCAATGAAGGCCTACCGCCCCGGCGGCCCGGCCGAGATCGTCGTGCCGAAGAAGCCCTCACCCGAGCGGGACGAAGCCATAAAGGCACCCGCCTCGGAGCTCACCATCCGCACCTCCGAAAGAGACTGGCTCGCCCGCCTCACCGAGGCCTACCGCAACCAAACCCAGGTCGAACTCATCGACGACGCCGGCGCCGGCATCGATCCCGCCCGCCAGTCCCTCCTCCAAATGGGCCTCTCCGGCAAGCTCTCCCGCCGCGAGTGGACCGCCGTCTCCATCTCCGCCGGGATGACGGTCTTCGGAGCCGGCCTCATCATCGCCGCCATCCTCGACCCCGACCCCACTTCCAAACTCGGCCTCCTCGTCGGCAGCGGAGCCCTCCTCGCCCTCACCGGCGGATTCCAGACCATCCACTTGCTTACCCGCCTCCGCCCGCCCTCCATCACTATCTCCCCCCGCGGCGTCCATATCGACTGGCACTAACCCGTAGACCGTAAACCCTGTCGTTCAGTACCTCCGTACCGTCGGCAGCGCCGATTCTTCTTGTACTCGATCCGCCAGCGCGCCAAACTAGAGATGCGGAAAGCCCTGTCCGAAATCCGAACAGGGCTTTTCCTTTTCTCCGTCCACCCAGGTGGACTCTCCGCCGCTCTTTGAGACGACCGCTCGCTTTCTCGCTTGACGGCCGAACAGGGCCGAGTCAGGCTCTGGACGGTAATACCCTCAGGGTATTACCTTCCAACCATCGCAAAATCAGCAACTTGGGATTTGCCATACAAGGGGGGTACCCCCTGGACCAGAAATGCCGTGATCGAAACACGCATCGATAGCCCCGCAGATTCGCTAAGTGCCGCTGGCTGACACACTTACGCTATCAGAGAGGCACAAGTGCTGTGCTTTGACACACATGCACATTTCGCGTGAATTTTTCTTCAGCCCTTCAGCACCGGAAATGCCGCGATCCGCCGACCCTTACTGCATTTGCACTTTGAGGGCGATCCAGGGCGGGGCACTTTCCCAGCTGGTGACCATGCCGTCTTTGAAATGGACCTTCGACAATCCGTATTCCAGCGTGTTGAAGGAAAACGCGGTCGGGGTTCCCTGAATCGCCAGGACCTGGTCTCGGGTCGAGCCTATTCCGAAGTAGTGCAGCGTTCCCGCGACTGGGTGAGCCGGCCGGAGCTGCACGTTGAGACGGAACCGCACCGGCGCATTTTCCCAACCCACAACCTTGTCGCCGCTGAAAAAGACCCTGGAGGCGCCGTACTCGAATATGTCAGGGGAAGACGCCGTGGGGATGCCCTGAACGGTCAGGACGTCCTTTCTTGTTGAACCGATGGTAAAGTTCTCCAGGATCGTTTCGGGCTCGGAGTCGCGGCACTGCGGCGAAGTGAGCTGCCGGAATGCAGCGATGATCGTGCGCAGTTTCTCTTCCGCCGATACCCTGGCCTTTGGGTCACCCTCGAACAGATCCGGGTGCCATCGCTTCACGAGCGCCCGATACGACGCTTTAATCTCCAGGTCGCTGGCACAGGGCTGGAGGTTGAGAGTCAGGAGTGCCGGGCATCCGTCGCAGTGGGTACCGCCGCCATCGATCGTCCTGTGGAACTCGCACATGTTCTTGCGCCAGCAATCGGCCAGTCGTAAGGATTCGATCCCGCTTCTGCCCCGGGAGGTCCCTGGCGGCCTGCCGAACTGCCTGTCGTGAGCGTAGGTGAACGACGTATTTCGTGGGTGTGATGGACGTCACCCGTTGCCTACAACTATCGAGGCAGGTCTGCCCTTCAGCACCGGAAACGCGGTGATCCGGAGCTTCGCCGATGAGGCCGGCGCCGAAGACGGTCATGCCGGCGGAGACGGAGACGGCGGTCCACTCGCGACGGGAGAGGCGTCCGGAAAGGCCCATCTGGAGGAGGGACTGGCGGGCGGGGTCGATGCCGGCGCCGGCGTCGTCGATGAGGTCAACCTGGGCGTGTTGGCGATAGGCCTCGGTGAGGCGGCCTAGCCAGTCTTTTTCGGAGGCGCGGATGGTGAGGGGGGTGGGCGGAGCGATTTCGGGTCCAGAATCTCGCTGCGGGGGCACGACGATTTCTGTGCCTGACCCTCCCGCACGATGCGCCCGCATCGCGGAGAGGCCGGCCTGGAAAGCTCGGACGATTTTGGGTGATGCCATATGAAATGAGTCCGATATCGATTATCGCGCTATGGGCTAGAGAAAAGGGGATGGCGGCGTGCCAAGTGCGCTTTGATTACCAAGATCACGAGCGACGTGGCCACGGCGCTGCGCATCTGCGGCGAGCGCTTGCGGCAGCAAGGAAGGCTAAAATTCTGAATGTCCGGCAAAGTAGAGAGGCTCTTGTGCAGATTGACCCCAGTGTTCTTAACCGGCTAATAGCGGCGCGCCATCTGTTGGAGTCATCCGGTCCAGAACTGACTCCTTCATCCGATCCTCTTGTGGTAGCGCAAAAGGTTCTCGTTATCCACGATGCGACGGAACTTGTGCTGCTGGCGATTGTCTCTCAACTGCGGCTGCAGGTCCCCGAGAAGGACGGAAAGGTTAAGGCCGATCATTCATTCGTTGCGCTGGCCAGAGCCGTTGTCGACCATACCAACGATGCGAGCATTACATCGAGCATGCGGCTCCTGGAAGATTTGAACCGGGTTCGGGTGAATTTCAAGCATCATGGGATCGTAGCCGATGCCTCAACCCATTACCATCTCGCGGCGGACTCTGTTGGCCTCGTTGATTCACTCTGCGGCAAGCTTCTTCAACAATCACTCCTTACCGTTGACCACATCGCAGCGATAACGCTGGATGAGGTGCGGGATCACTTCGCTACAGCCCGTCAATACATAGAGCAGAGAGACTATAAAGGCGCTCTCGAATCTACCGCGCGAGGCTTGACTGTAGCATTTTGGAGGCTGGAAACGCCTTCGTCGTTGACTGCTGGCGTCCCGTCCTCGGAGGAAGCGCTCTTATTATCCGGACGCGGGGTCGATCCTGCGTCGTTCCTTGTAATGCAGCAGCTACTTCCTACGGCCCACCTGACACAAGAGGAACCGGAGTGGCAGTTAAGAAAATTCGGGCACCCGGAGAATTGGTCCTATGAAAATGCGAATTTCTGCCTTGAGACGGCAACTGCAACGGTGGTGAGACCGCAATCTGGACGCATTAAGCCGAGGCCGTTTGATTTCTACGATGTGTTTGAGGACGTCATTGAGATCGCGGTCGACGACCCGGAGGTTTATGCAGCCGAAAGATATCTCTGGAGCGGTCTCCAGGGAGCCAGCGCACCAGTGACGGCATTCCGCCGCGGCGATCGGATCGTCGGTAGAGCAACCGGTCGCTGGTCAAGAGACGAAGAAGATCCATTTAATTCGGAACTCGACTTCCAGTTCGCAGAATGGATCCTCGTCCTGAGTGCGGTCACCGATAAGCTCAAGCTTCCCGATGATTCATTCGGAAGGAGCTTGGATATCTGGCTCAGGAAGGAGCAAGTTGCAATTTCGTACCAGGAATCCTCATTTCACAAGGCGATGCGTGAAGCCGGCAGCCCCGATCAATCCGGGTAACTGGGTGCCCCATCCTTGTCGCGCCGGTATTTGGGCGCGACAGGGTGGGAGCCCGTTTCGTTCCTTCTCCAAAGGACCCTTCCGGGTCGGTGTTCCCATTTCCCACCCTGTCCACGATGAAACTGTGGACAAGGATGGGGCACCCAGATTCGTACCGATCCGATCTCTTCGCCTGCCCACCCTCTCCACGATGAGGCCGTGGACAAGGATGGGACACCGGGCTTATCCCGTTACGTCGGTACTATCCTCGTGACTGGGATCACTGTCGGAGTTCCGGGTACGAGGCGAAGCTGTCTTCATGCCGCGGGGTCTGGAGCGTTATCAGGAAGACGACGAGCTCCACTTCATCACGTTCAGTTGTTATGGACGGAGGCCCCTGCTGGCCGCTTCGGAAGCCAAGTCCGCATTTGAGCGGACGCTGGAGCAGGTGCGCCAGTATTACGGCCTGCGGATCTGCGGCTATGTGGTGATGCCGGAGCATGTGCATCTGTTGGTGAGCGAGCCGGAACGCGGCAAGCTGGCCACTGCGCTGCAGATGCTGAAACAGATTGTCTCCCATGAAATGCGGACCAAAGGCGGAACGCGGTTCTGGCAGACTCGGTATTACGACTTCAACGTGTGGTCCGACCGGAAGCGGATTGAAAAGCTGAAATACATCCACAGGAATCCAGTGAGGCGGCGCTTAGTCGAAAAGCCGGAAGACTGGGCATGGAGTAGTTTCAACCACTACGCAAGCCGGATCGATGGGATCGTCAAGATTGGTGAATGACCCTTACCCTATTTGGACCCCTCCTCACCCACCCTGTCCACGATGAAGCCGTGGACAAGGATGGGGCACCCGGGGTGCGCTCAGCTTTTCAGCACCGGAAACGCCGTGATCCGCAGCTTCGCTGCCGCATAAGGCAACAGCGTCAGCCGCTCTTCCGGACACTCGCTGGCGACCGGGCTTTCCGGCAGCGGATTGGCTGCGCCATCGTCAGCGACCCAGGAAGTCACCTGCCGTCCGCGGGCCGCGATGCGAACGCCGCTGCCCTGGGCCGAAAAGGGAACTGAGCCAACCGGCGTTTCGGTCACGGCGAGATCAGTTTCGGGGTGCGCCGGATCGACGGCCAGCGCGTAATTCCAGTCGTGGGTGGGAAAGACCTGCCAGTCGGCGGATTCCTCGCCGTGCTGCTGCAGCTTGACCCAGTCTTCGCCGACCTGGAGCGAGAAGACGAGCGATCCGCGTTCGACCGCGACCGCTTCGTGGAACCAGCGCGAGGTGCGCAGGTGCATCGGGAAGGCGATCTCGACGCGATCGCCGGCTCTCCACGTCCGGTCCAGACGGGCGAAGGTGCCTGGCTGCGGGTCAGCGACGCTCTGGCCGTTGACGCGGATCGTGGTGCCGCTGGCCCACTCCGGAATGCGGAGTTGCAGCGGAAAGGCCAGCGGCTTTTCCGGATTCACGGTCAGCGCGACCGCTCCGCGAAACGGATAATCCGTTTCTTCGGTCACGGTCACGGCGGTTCCGCGAACGAGCGTCGTGACCTCGCAAGGCGCGTACGCAGCAGCGACTAATCCGTCGTCGCGGTCGTGGTCAGGCGCGCCGGAGAGCATCCAGAGGCTGTTGGTGAACTTCGGCCAGCCCTGGTGATAATTCGCGGTGCAGCAGCCGAAGTTGGGCGCGAGGCCGAAGAGGTTCGACTCGGGACCGTCGGAAACCCAGGGTTTCTGGTGCAGGCTGCACTCGACCTGGTTGGGCTCCTGGTTGTACTGGTGCGCCCACATGTCGTCGGTGAGCGTGCCGGGCAGCGCGTTGAAGGCCAGCTTCTCCAGGCGGTCGCCGAGCGCGGCAGAGCCGGTGATGGCGAGGGCGCGCTCGAGCGAGAACATGCTCTCGACGACGGTGCAGAGCTCGGAACCGTGCGAGGGATCGCGTCCGGCGAGGTGCTCGTCGCAGGAGAACATGCCGTTGGGCAGGCCGTGATATTGGGTCAGCTCGGCGAGCATGCGCGCGGAGGCGGCACGGTCGGCGGCCGATCCGGAGACGAGCGACCAGACGGCTCCGGTCTTGAGGGCCTGTCCATTGTTGACGCCGTGGGTGGCGAGGTCGGAATCGCTGAGGCCCTGGCCCTGGGCGAGTTTGAGGAAGGCGGCGGTGCAGGGCTGCGTGTACTGGAAGTGGGCGAAGTCGGCGATCCAGTCGTAGCCCTGCTGGTGCAGGAGCCGGGCGAGGTCGAGGAGGTACGGCGCGCCGGTACGGTTGTAGAGCCAGAGGACGGAGAGGACGTTGTCCTGCCAGCGGAACTTGCCCCAGTCGCGCAGAGGGCGCGAGGGCAGAGTGGCGAGCTGGTAGCGGAAATAGCGGTCCATGAGCGGGAGGACGCGGGGGTCGCCGGTGAGCTCCTGGTATTGCGTGAGGGCGAGAAGCATGACGATGCGCGGCCACCAGTCGTCGTTTTTGGTGGGGCCGATCATGCCGTTGGGCCAGGGATGGTCGAGGGTCCAGTCAACGAAGCGCTGGGCGAGGGCTTTGAGGCGGGGTTCGTCGGTGAGATACGCGAGGGGCAGGAGGCCGTTGAGGTAGTAAGGGCCGCGCTCCCAGCTTTCACCGGTGCCGCCGAGCCAGCCGGAGTTGGGGCCGACGTCGGGCCAGATTTCGTAGAGGTGTCCGGATAAGCCAGAGGCCTGGATGCGGAGCTGGTTTTGGAGCCAGCCGCGGGGGCGAATCGATCCGAGGGGAAGGAAAAAGAAGGCGCCGGGGGTGAGCGGGGCGCGATCTTTGATGACAGCCTGGGGAGGGCCGACGGCTACGGGGGCTGCGGATGCGGTGCGGGCGATCCAGGCGGGGGCCGTGGAGGCAGCAACGGCGGTGGTGAGTCCGCGAAGGAAGGTGCGGCGGGTGGGTTCGCTGGTGGATTTGCCCATTGATTCGATTATGGCGCAGATGGTCCGACGGGTAGTACTGCGGGTTCACGGCAATTTGGTTGCGAGGTCGCAGGGCGTTGGGTATAGTTCGAGCAAAGCTGGAAACGCAAAAAACAAAGGGGTGTGTGCATGGCATCGGGTGAGGCCGCAGCGGTGATCGGGAAGTCGGTGCAGATCCGCGGAGAGGTGAAAGGGAACGAGGATCTGGTGGTGGAAGGGTTGGTGGAAGGGACGATCACGCTGAGCGGGAACCGTCTGACGGTGGGTCCGCATGCGCGCGTCCAGGCGAATGTGGTGGGACGCGATGTGATCGTCCAGGGCTCGCTGGAAGGCGACGTGACGGCGACGGGACGAGTGGAACTGCGGGCGGGCAGCCACGTGACCGGCGACATTCGCGCGGCGCGGCTGTCGGTGGAAGATAACGCGATCTACTCGGGGAAGGTGGAACTGGACGGGACGGGCACCGGCGGCGAGGGCGGGAAGGCGGCGCATGCGCCGGCCGGAGGGGACGCGAAGTAGGCGAATCAGGGAATCAGAAAAGAGGCTCCGCATCCTGGGATGCGGAGCCTCTTTGTTTGGACGGGGTCGTTAATCGGAGAAGTGCACCGTTTTGGTGAGGGGCAGGTCGGCGGACGAGGAGCCGGCGAAGATCATGTAGTCGCCGGGAGTGAGCTCGAAGCTGTTCTTCTCCACGTTAAAGATGGACAGATAGAGTGGGTCGATTGGGACGGTGACGGTTTTGGAGTCGCCGGGGGCCAGCTCGACGCGATCCCAGCCGATGAGGCGCTTGAAGTTCGACTCGCCGGTGGAAGCGGGCAGAGCGGCGTAGATCTGCGCGACCTCAGCGCCGGCACGGTGGCCGGTGTTGCGGACGGTGAAGGTGACGGTGTGCGTGCCGGCATCGACGTGGAGGCCGGAAAACGCATACGAGGTGTAGGAGAGGCCGAAGCCGAAGGGGAAGAGAGGCTTCAGGTTTTTCGACTCAAACCATTTGTAACCGACGCGGACACCTTCAATGTTGTAATCGGCGTCGAAGGGCGGCAGCTCGCCCATGTGGTGGTGATGCGCCGGGTTCGCATTGCTGGCGGGTTTGAGGAGATCCATGCCGGGAACCTGCGGACGGGGGAGCTGGTTGTCGCTCTGTGGGAAGGTGATGGCGAGACGGGCGGAGGGGTTGACTTCGCCGAAGAGGATGTTGGCGAGGGATTGGGCGCCGCCGATGCCAGGATACCAGGCTTCGACGATGCCCTGCACTTTATTGGCCCAGGGCATGGCGACGGGGCCGCCGGATTCGACGACGACGATGGTGCGGGGGTTGGCGGCGACGACGGCATCGACAAGCGCGTCCTGATGGTCGGGGAGCTCGATGGTGGCGGCGTCCATGCCTTCACGCATGGGCTGGTTGACGAAGACGATGGCGATCCGGGATTGGGCGGCGAGTTGTGCGGCTGCGGCAGGATCGGTGCCTTCGTTGAATTCAACCTGCGCGTTGGGGGCGTGCTTGCGGATTTGCCGCAGCGGCGAAGAGGGGAAGTAGACGACCTCGCCCCAGTAGGAAGCGCCGGGATGCGGGTTAACGGCGTTGCCGCCGGGGGCATCGACCTGGGCAGAGCCGCCGCCCGAGGGCACGCCGACATCGGCATGAGAGCCGATGATGGCGATGGACTTCACTTCGTCGGCTTTGAGGGGAAGGATGCCGTCGTTCTTGAGCAGGACGATGCTTTCGTCGGCGATGTGCTCGGCGTCGCGGCGTCCCAGGAAGGGATTGACGACCTCGGTGACGGGCGGGTTATCGATGACGCCGTTAGCGAACATCTCGCGGAGGACGCGGTGAACCATGTCGTCAAGGCGGGACATGGGGACCTGACCATCCTGGACGGCCTGCTTGAGAGGCTCGCCGAAATACTTGCTGCCGGGCTCTTCCTGATCGAGGCCGGCCATAGCGGCTTTGACGGTGGAGTGGGTGCCGCCCCAGTCGGAAAGGACGAAGCCTTTAAAGTCCCAGTCCTTTTTGAGCACCTGGTTGAGGAGATAGTCGTTCTCGCAGGACCAGTCCGTGCCTCCGGGAGGGGTGATGGTGTCCTTGTTGTAGGAACACATGACGCCGGCGGGATGGGCGAGGCCGATGGCGATCTGGAAGGCGAGGAGATCGCTTTCGCGGGCGGCGCGCTGGCTGATGATTGCGTTGACGATGGTGCGGCCGGTTTCCTGGTCGTTAAAGGCGTAGTGCTTGATGTCGCCCATGACCCGGTTGGACTGGAGGCCCCGGGCGAGCTCGCCGACCATGGTGCCGGCAAGGATGGGATCTTCTCCGGCGTATTCGAAGTTGCGGCCGTTGCGGGGATCGCGGGCGAGGTCGACGCCGCCACCGATGGACATGTTATAGCCCATCTCGCGGAGCTCGCGGCCGATGACGTCGCCGTAAAGGAAGAGAGCCTGCCTATCCCAGCTGCTGGCGGCGCCGAGGACAGAGGGCAGCAGGGTGGCGTAGTGCGAGCCTTGCGCGGCCAGGCGGACGCCGACGGCGGAGTCGGCCATGTTGACGCCGGGGATGCCGAGGCGGGGAACGCCTTCCATGTAGCCGGCATTGCCGAGAGAGCCCTTGGGGATTTCCGCATGAGCCTGAAGGCCGTTCCAGCCGGTGCCGTGGACGAAGTTCATTTTCTCGTCGAGGGTCATTTGTTTGATGACGAGGTCGGCGCGCTGGTCGGGCGAGAGGGACTTGTTCATCCAGGGACGATCGGGCGGCGGATTTTGAGCGGAAGCGGAAGGAGCCAGGGCAAAGAGGGCGACGAAAAGGGCAGCGGCGACGCACGACAGGGTGCGACGCAGAGCAGAAGCAGGCAGAGACATAAGCACCTCAGACGGCGCAATGGTACTCGCCCGGAAAGGCCGGCGTCAATGAATCAATCGATTTACTTGACGGTATGGCGCATGGTGACGCGGGGATTGCTCGTAAGACTCCACCACAGAGGGCACAGAGAGCGCAGAGGTGCGGGGCTGACTCAGTCCATCAGTTTTCGGCGAGGCAGATATAGGCTTCTGCCCAGGTAGGGGCCTCGAGAGGATGGCGGTGCGCCTGTACATCCGGCGTGAGGCGCAAAAGAAGACGCTCCCCGGGAGGGGAGCGCCAGTTGGGTGCGTGGGCGAAGGATCAGAAGCGGATCAGAACCGTATCTGGGGGCCGAAGGTGATGCGGAGATTGTTGTAGGTGCCGTTGTCGAAATAGATTTCATCGCCGGCTTCGGCGCGAAGCCCGATGGGCCCCCAGAAACCTTCGATGCCGCCGCCAGGATAAACCGCGAGATGGGTGCCGGAGCCGCCGATGCCCGTGACCGCGTTGGTGGCGCCAGTGCTGGTCACGTTTCCGCTGTTATTGATGCTGAAGTCGATGAAGCCGACCTTGCCGGTGACGAAGGCCTTGAAGGCGCCGGGGGTTTCGAACTTAGGTCCGAAGAGTCCGGTGAGAGGACGGACGCTGGAGGTCACGAGCGTGGTGCTGCCGCCGGCGGAGGTACTTGTGGAGTAAGTGGAGGTGTAATCGCGGGCGAAGTCGTAATTCATTTCCGCTTCGATTGCCACCATGGGACTGACGTTGAAGGCCGCGCGACCTCCGAGGCCGATGAAATTGGTGGCGGAACCGCCGGGATTGAAGCGAAAGTAGTCAGCGTAAGCACCTACTTCTCCGTGATCTTTCTGGGCGAATAAGGCGGCTGGCAAAAGGACCAGCGTGCCCATGGCAAGCATCAGGGCAATGCGTTTCATGTGAGTGGACTCCTTAAAAAATTGACATTGCGGGCGGCGATAGCCGGGAACCAGAAACCTGCGCGCTACGGAGTCGGATGCCTGGAGTTACTTTCTGGTTAACCGCGGAATGCAGGGGTAAGAAAACGGGATGGGGACGATTACTGGACGAAGAATTCGTTCATGAGGGGGGCGCTGGCGGCGTTCCCGGGAGGGTTGGGGAGGTTGAGCAACTCCATCATGGTGGCCAGCATGCTCTCGTGCTGATAAACGGTGGAGGAAGTTTGCTGATAGCCAGCCAGGACGCCGGGTCCCCATAAGACCGGGGCGACGTGGCCGCCGCCATAGGTGGTGTCGCTGGTGGCGGCTTCGTCGAAGTCGATAATGAGGACGCCGTCGCCGCCTGGCTGAAAGGCGGGATTGGCGGAGAGCGGGGTGACGACATTGGTCTGGAGCCAGGAGTCGGCTTCCTGGGGCGTGCCGTTGTGGGCGTCGTCATCGACGTCAGGAACGATATAGGAGAACGCGGGGAGAGCATTCGCGTTGAGGTCGATGGTGAGCTGCGAGAAGGGCCAGAGGACGTTGCTGGCGACGGTGGAACTGTCGGCGATGTCGGAGAGCATGGCAAAGGGATTGTGGCGGATGAGATAGAGGCCGGTGTTGCCGCCGAGGTAGCCGCGCGTGATGCCTTCGGCGTAGACGCGGAAGGAGACGCCGGAGGAGATCATGCGACGAGCGATGTTATCGACGGAGTAGACGGTGGTGGAGCTGTCGTCGTTGGTGAGGATCTGGCCAGTAGTGAGCATGAAGTAGTTGCCGATGGAGGGATGGGTGTCAGCGTAGTAGTGGGTGGGGAGCGCTCCGGTGGCGATAAGGCGGTTGAGATTGGGCCAGGCGCTGCTGCCGACCACGGTGGAGTAGCTCTGGTTCTCTTCCATCACGAGGACAACGTGATTGCTGCGCGGCGTGGAGGGCGGCGGGGGCGTTATCGCCTGGACGGTGACCGTGGCCTTGCCGGATTTCGAGGTGTCCTGGGTGCTGGTAGCCGTGACGGTGGCAGTGGTGGCCGAGGCCGGGGCGGTGAAGAGGCCGGTGTTGTCGATGGTGCCGTTGCTGGCGGACCACGTGACAGACGAACTGTAGCTGCCCGTGCCGCTGACGGTGGCGTTGCACTGCGAGGTGCTGCTGACGTCAACGGTGGTGGGACTGCAGGCGACAGAGACGGAGGCGATGGTTGGTGAGGCGGGCGGCGTGGGCGGAGGGGTGGTGGTGCTGGTCGAAGAACCGCCGCCGCAGGCGATGGGGATGGCCAGCGAAAGGGTAGCGGCGACGGTCGTCAGGAGGCGGGCAGGCACGGACCAAACTCCAGTGCCTGAGATGCGGGAAAAAGGCGCGGCGTGAATAACAAATCTGTCATGTGGGGCGTGTTTTCCCCAATGTCTGCCCACATCGGGCAGGCTACGGGGCACTCGGAAACCGTGCGCCGGTTAACGGGCGGCGGCGGCAGCGGCCTGCTGGTACTCCTCGTAGGGGCCTTTGAAGTCTTCGATGCTGCCGTTGTCAAAGTGCCAGATGCGGGTGGCGACTTCGTCGATGAGGTCGTGGTCGTGGGTGACAAGGAGGACCGTGCCCTCGTACCTCTGCAGTGAGATGTTGAGGGCGTTGATGGCCTCGAGGTCGAGGTGGTTGGTGGGCTCATCGAGAATGAGCAGGTTGGGCTTCTGCAGCATGAGCTTGCAAAAGATGAGGCGCGCGGCTTCGCCGCCGGAGAGAGCGGCGGTGGGCTTGAGGCCTTCTTCGCCGCGGAAAAGCATCTGCCCGAGGATGCCACGAATGTCTTCGGTGGTGGCTTTGGCGTCGAACTGGCGGAGCCAGTCCACGATGGTGACGCCGGGCTCGATGACGCCGGTGGTGTCCTGGGGGAAGTAGCCGATCTGGACTTCGTGACCCCACTTCACGGTGCCGGCGTCGAGGGTGAAGTCTTTTTCGGCGAGATCCGGTTGGTTGGCGAGCAGGGACTTGATCATGGTGGTCTTGCCCTGAGCGTTGCGGCCCATGAGTCCAATTTTCTCGCCGCGCATGATGCCGCCGGAGAAGCCATCGATGACGGTGAGGTCTCCGTACGTTTTGTGGAGGCCGTCGATCTCCGCGACGTACTTGCCGGAGGGGCGGTTCTGGTCAAAGCGGATGTAGGGGCGGGCGATGTTGGAGCGGGCAAGATCGGTAGTCTGTAACCGTTCCACTTCCTTTTTGCGGCTGGTGACCTGGGAGGAGCGGGTTCCGGCTGAGAAGCGGGCGATGAACTCGTTGAGCTGGGCGATTTTCTTTTCGCGCTGGGCGTTTTCGGATTCGAGTCGCGAACGGATCTGGGTCTTGGCCAGTACCATGTCGTCGTAGCCGCCGGTGTAGGTAATGATCGTCTGGTAATCGATGTCGGCGATGTGGGTGCAGACGCTGTTGAGGAAATGGCGGTCGTGGGAGATGGTGATCAGGGTGCCTTCGAAGCGGCCGAGGAAGTCCTGCAGCCAGTGGATGGAGTCGAGATCGAGGTAGTTGGTGGGCTCGTCGAGGAGCAGCGCCTGGGGTTTGCCGAAGAGGGCCTGGGCGAGCAGGACGCGGACTTTCTGACCGCCCTGCAGCTCGGACATTTTGCGCTCGTGCAGCTCGTCGGGGATGTCAAGGCCCTGCAGGAGGATGGCGGCGTCGGATTCGGCGGTGTAGCCGTCCTCTTCGCCGACGATGCCTTCGAGTTCCGCGAGGCGCATGCCGTCGTCGTCGGTGAGGTCGGATTTCTCGTAGATTGTGTCGCGCTCGGCGAGGGCGGCCCACAGGCCTTTGTTGCCCATGACGACGGTGTCGATGACACGGAAAGCGTCGAAGGCGAACTGATCCTGGCTGAGGACGGAGAGCTTCCGGGGACGGACGACGTTGCCCTTCTGCGGGTCGAGGTCGCCGGAGAGGATCTTCATGAAGGTGGTCTTGCCGGCGCCATTGGGGCCGGTCAGGCCGTAGCGGCGCCCGGGCGTGAAGGTGGTGGAGACTTCCTCAAAGAGGATTTTGGCGCCGTAGCGCATGGTGATGTTGGAGACAGAAATCATGGAACTCTCAGGGAAACAGGGATCACTTTCAGGATATGGGGACTGACCGTCCCTGGCGGACCGCGCTTCGCGCGAGATTCCGGTAAGCTGATTTTTCGCCCCGGATTTCAAGCATCCTACGGTTTTAATTATACTTTGCGGTGGCTATGAAGATTCTGGTTTGCATCAAACAGGTTCCGCAGAAGGACGCGCCGCTGCGGCTGAATGAGAGCGGCACGTGGATCCGCGACGACGTGTCGTGGGAGACGAACGAGCCGGACGCGTTTGCGCTGGAAGAGGCGCTGCGGCAAAAGGAAAAGCACGGCGGCGAGGTGGCTGTGATCACCGCGGGGCCGGCGCGGTCGCAGCAGGTGGTGCGGGAAGCGCTGGCCAAGGGCGCGGACCGGGCGATTCATCTGGAGGACGACCGCTTTGCGCAGATGGATGCGGCTAACACGGCGCGCGCCATTGCCGCGGCGATTGAGGGCGAGAATTTCGACCTGATCGTGACCGGGCTGCAGTCGGACGACTTCGGCGCGGCGCAGACGGGCGTGCTGCTGGCGGAGATTCTGGGGATTCCGCACGCGACGATCATTATCGGAATCGAGAAGACCGACGCGGGGCTGAAGCTGAAGCGGGAGCTGGAGGCGGGGCACTATCAGAACATCGACATGACTCTGCCGGCGGTGCTGACCATCCAGAGCGGGATCAACAAGCTGCGCTATGCAACGCTGATCGGCATTAAACAGGCGAAGATGAAGCCGCTGCGCAAGGTGGCATGGGCGGAGGTGGAGGCGAAGCTCTCACCCCACGTGCAGAAGATTGAGAAGCTGTATGTGCCGGGAAGCCAGAAGCATACGCGGAAAATCGAGGGTCCGGCGGCCCAGGCAGCGAAAGAGCTGGTGGAGTATCTGAAAAACGAGGCGCGGGCGCTGTGAAGCAGGCAACAGGCAATAGGGAACAGGGAATAGAAAAAGCAGACGTTCCCGCGTGAAGGGAAAATCCTCACGACTGCCGGATATAATGGTGCGCAACACGACGAAGGAGAAGGACAGACGATGCCGAACATGACCATCCCCGAGAGCGAACGCAATCTGACGCCGGCGCAGGTGGGCGCGCTGGACAAGCGGCGGCAGCGGGGGCTGATGTTCCAGGTGATCTCGGGGCAGTGCGCGTTTTTCGCGGTGCTGCTGCTGTTGTGGACGGGGCAGGATCTGCAGAACGACCCGGGCTGGATCCATCCAATGTTCTATTACAACGTGGTGGCGGGCGTGCTGGCGGTGGTTTTCGGCATCTACGGGACGCATTTGCGGCGCGGCAAGCTGCACGAATACTGAGAAACAGGCAACAGGGAATAGGGAAGGAATGGGGGAGCTGCGGCTCCCCTGACGTGTGTTAACTGGTCTCGCAATTGTAGTTCTGCGGCTCCGGTCGACATTTTGAGGCCCGATTTGCTTCGGGTCTCATACTCACCTTCATTTGGGATCTCTATTTTTCGCGAGACCAGTGTATGGCCGATTTGATTTTGGTGGTGGCGGAGCAGCGGGAAGGAAAGCTGAACCGGGTCTCCTTCGAGACAATCGCGGCGGCTCAGGCGATTGCGAAGCAGACGGGCTGGAGCGTGGAGGTGGTGCTGCCCGGGCACAGCGTGGCGGGGCTGGCGCAGGAGTTGGCAACGAAGGCCGTGGCGAAGGTGGTGGCTCTGGAAGGTGCGGCTCTGGAGCAGTACACGTCGGACGCCTGGGTCTTTGCACTGAAGGCGTTCATTGCCGCAAATCAGCCGAAGCTGGTGCTGTTTCCCCATACGTATCAGGTGCGCGACTTTGCGCCGCGGCTGGCGCTGGCGCTGGACCGGACGCTGATTTCCGACGCGACGGGGTACAAGTACGAGGGCGGACGGCTGCTGTTCACGCGGCAGATGTTCCAGGGGAAGTTTGCCGCGGACGTGTCGTTTGGCGGCGATGCGCCGTGGATGGCGACGATCCAGATTGGGGCGTTTCGCGGAGATCAGGCAGAGAGTGGGACGGCGGCTGTCGAGACGCAACAAGCTGCCGTGGCGGAGACCGCTCCGCGAGTGACGCCGCATGATGTCTTCCAGGAAGCAAAGCAAACGGTGGACCTGTCGCAGGCGGCGGTGATTGTCGCGGTCGGACGCGGGATCAAAGAGCAGAAGAACATGCCGCTGGTGGAGAATCTGGCGGCGGCTTTGGGCGGCGAAGTGGGGGCCTCCCGGCCGATTTGCGACAACGGATGGCTGCCGCTGGAGCGGCAGATTGGGTCGTCGGGGCAGACCGTGGCGCCGAAGCTGTACATCGGGCTGGGTCTGAGCGGGGCGATCCAGCACATTGTGGGGATGAAGGGCGCGCGGACGATTGTGGCGATCAACAAGGATCCTGAGGCGCCGATTTTTGAGATTGCCGATGTGGCGGTGGTGGGGGATTTGTTCCAGATAGTGCCGGTGCTGACGGAAGAGATCAGGAAAGCTAAAGGCAGCCAGTAGCCACTAGCCGGTAGCCGGGGATGCAGCCGGCGTCTGGAGCCGATGCTACACTTGCCCATCCCTTTCGCTCCCCATGCAGAAAAACCAGGCGGTGCGGAAACCCGATGGGAACGGGCTGGCGGTGGTGCCTCCGCGCAGTGAGGAGGCGATTGGCCGGTCGGCGCTGCGCAAGGCGAGCGTGCGCCTGCTGCCGCTGATCGGACTGGGCTACGGCATCGCCTACATGGATCGCGTGAACATCAGCTTTGCCGCTCTGCAGATGAACCGGCAGCTGCACTTCAGCGCGACGGTGTTTGGGCTGGGAGCGGGGCTTTTCTTCCTGAGCTACGCCGCGTGCGAGATCCCGTCGAATCTGCTGCTGGTCCGGTTTGGGGCGCGACGATGGCTGGCGCGGATCATGCTGACGTGGGGCCTGATCTCCATGGCGATGATTTTTGTGCGGACACCGGCGGAGTTCTGCGCGGGGCGGCTGGCTCTGGGCGCGGCGGAAGCGGGATTCTTTCCTGGCGTCATTTTCTATCTCACGCAGTGGTTTCCGGCGGGGCAGCGGGCGAAGGCGATCAGCCGGTTCTATGTTTCCCTGCCGCTCTCGACCGTGGTGATGGGTGGGCTGGCGGGCTTTCTGTTGCATCTGGATGGCAGGCTGCAACTGGCGGGATGGCAGTGGCTGCTGCTGGCGGAGGGCGTGCCGGCGGTGCTGATGAGCGTGTTCTTCCTGGTTGGCCTGCCGGACGGCCCGACGAAGGCGACCTGGCTGACAGATGCGGAGCGGGAGTGGATTCTGCGCCAGTTGGCGAATGAGCCGCGGCGCGGAGCGCACAGCGAGCATGACCTCGGGCTGGCCTTCCGCGATCCGCGGGTGTGGGTGCTGGGGGGACTGTTCTTCTGCATGCTGTTGGCGAACTACGGTTACACGTTCATAGCTCCGCAACTGCTGGAAAAGGTGACGGGGCTGCACGCGGCCGGCGTGGGATACATCATCGCGGGGCTGGGCATAGTGGGTGCGCTTACCATGCTGCTGAACAGCTGGCACTCCGACCACAGCGGCGAGCGCCAGTGGCATGTGGTGCTGCCGCTGCTGCTGGCAGCCGCAGGCTACCTGGCGGTGGGATCATCGGCGCTGCCCGCGATCGTGCTGCCGGCGCTGGTGTTCGTCTTCGGCGGCATGATGGCGGTGCAGGCGCCCATCTGGGCGATCCCGCCGGAGTTTCTGCGGGGACGCTCGGCGGCGGCGGGGATTGCGACGATCAACACGATCGGGATTCTGGGCGGATTTGTGGGGCCTTACCTGATGGGCGTGCTGGCGAGCTGGACGGGCGGGTTCCAGCGCGGGCTGCTGGTGCTGGCGGCGCCGGTGCTGGCGGCCGCGGCGCTGATGATGTTCGTGCATCAATACTCTGTGCGGCGAGTGGCCGGGGCCGCGCTGGTTGCGCAGCCTGCATCCAGTCAGCTAGAACAGTGAGTCCGGCACTCCTCCGCCTGGACGGCGAATCCTGATGATTACCTTTCGCAAACCGATTGAAGGCGTGGAGCGTCCGCAGATGGAAGCGGACGTGGTGATTGTCGGCGGCGGGCCGGCGGGGATGGCCTGCGCGCTGCGGCTGGCGCAGCTGATCGATGCGTACAAGGCGGAGCATCCGGATTCGCCGCTGACCAAAGAGAACATCTACGTGCTGGAGAAGGCGCGGGAGGTGGGACAACACTGTTTATCGGGCGCCCTGCTCGATCCGGAGCCGATGCGGGAGCTGCTGCCGGGATTCGAGAAGGAAGCGCCGCTGGATGCCGAGGTGACGAAGGAGTCAGTGTGGTACCTGACGGCGACGGGACAGCGGAAATTCCCGATTGTGCCGCCGCCGCTGCGGGAGCACGGGAACTACATCATCTCCCTGAACAAGTTTGTGAAGTGGATGGGGCAGAAGGTGGAGGAAGCGGGCATCACCATCTTCACCGGGTTCGCGGGGTCGCAGCTGCTGTGGGATGCCGGCGACGATGTGGCCGCGGCGCGTGTGGCCGGCGTGCAGACGGATGACAAGGGCGTGGACAAGGAAGGGCATCCGAAAGCGAACTTCGAGCCGGGCTACGATCTGCGGGCGAAGGTGACGGTACTGGCCGAGGGCTCGCGCGGGAACTGCGCGAAAGAGCTGATTGGCCGGCTGGGCCTGGAGGATCTGGAGCATGCGCAGGCGTACGGGCTGGGAATCAAGGAGCTGTGGGAGATTCCGGCAGGGCGCATTGCGAAAGGCGAGGTGCGGTACACGCTGGGGTATCCGCTGACGACGCGGGAGTATGGCGGGGCGTGGGTGTACGGGATCAGCGACACGCTGATTTCGATGGGGTATGTGACAGGGCTGGATTACGAGGATCCGCGGACGGATCCGCACCACGTGTTCCAGAGTTTCAAGGAGCATCCGTGGACGCGGCGCATTCTGGAGGGCGGGAAGATGATCCGCTACGGGGCGAAGAGCCTGCCCTATGGCGGATGGCTGACGATGCCGCGAATCTACGGCAATGGGTGGGTGCTGCTGGGAGATTCGGCCAGCTTCCTGAATTCGCAGCGGCTGAAGGGAATTCATCTGGCCATCAAGAGCGGCATGCTGGCGGCGGAAGCGGTCTTCGATGCGCTTCTCTCGGGAGACAGCTCGGAGAAGACACTGCGGCAGTATAAGACACTGGTAGACGCCAGCTGGATTCGTGACGAGTTGTGGCGGGTGCGGAATTTCCATCAGGGGTTCGAGCACGGGTTGCTGGAGGGGCTGGCGAGCGCAGCGGTGCAGCAGCTAACGTTTGGCGGGCGTCTGGGGCCGGATGCGAAGAACGTGGCGGATTACAAGCGGATGGCGCGGGTGGACGATCTGGGGCCGCCGGATCTGAATCGCACGGCGATGGTTGGGAACGCACGCGGGGACGGGAAGCTGACCTTCGACCGGCTGACGGATGTGTTCCATTCAGGGACGCGGCACGACGAGGATCAGCCGGTGCATCTGGTGGTGGAGGATCTGAACATCTGCAGCGACCGGTGCGCGCAGGAGTACGGAAATCCCTGCCAGTACTTCTGCCCGGCAGCTGTGTACGAGATGGTGGAAACGGGGGCGGCGTCGGACAATGTCGGACAACCGTCGGACGGGGTGGCGCATGGTGTCGGACAGGTGCCGAAGAAAGAGCTGAAGATTAATTTCACCAACTGCGTGCACTGCAAGACCTGCGACATCATGGACCCCTACCAGATCGTCAATTGGGTGCCGCCGGAGGGCGGGGGCGGTCCGAATTACGACGGGATGTAGAGGTCGCCGGAGCGGGCTGGCCGCGCCGGGGGCAGGGTAACCCGTGACGCTTTCTTCGCGTCTAAGCGGAAACGGCTGCTCTGAAACACAGGTCATCCTTATACGCTTGAGCCACAGGCCGTGGCACGACAAGTGACTCAGATGGACAGAAAGCCAATGCGCTGCCCGCGTTGCGGGGTTGACGACGTTCGCCAATCGCACCATCGTTCGGTGGACTGGCTGTTTCGAATAGTCGGGATGAAACCGTATCGCTGCCTGAGCTGCAACCGGCGTTTCCATGGGTGGAACTGAAGAGCGGCCTGGCGTCTTACCGGAATTGCCGATGGATGAAGCTGGCGTGGCGGTCGAGCATCCAAGTAAAGTAATAGCTCATGGCGATTGCCATTTCCTCAACCCCGAATTCTTTGTCCGCAGGAGACGTTTCCGAGCGGCTGCGCGATAAGCACGGGCGCGCGATCGTCGACCTGCGCGTTTCGATTACCGACAGGTGCAACTACAAGTGTGTGTATTGCCGGACGGGGAATGAAGGAGCGGTCTACGCGGAACTCCCGATCGAGGATTATCTGCGGATCACGCGGGTGTTCGTCTCCCTGGGGATCGAGAAAATCCGGCTGACCGGCGGAGAGCCGCTGCTGCGCCGGGGACTGCTGGATCTGCTGCGGGAATTGAGCCGGCTGCAGACGCTGGACGGGAAGCCGCTGGATCTGGCTCTGACCACAAACGGACATCTGCTGCAGGAGATGGCGAAACCGCTGCGCGAGGCGGGCCTGAGCCGGATCACGGTGAGCATGGACGCAGTGGATGCGGAGAAATTTGCGCGCATTACGCGAGTGCCGGGCAGCTACGACCGGGTGCTGGCCGGAATTCGCGCGGCCAAAAAGGCGGGGCTGGCGCCGGTGAAGGTGAACTGCGTGCTGCTGCGCGGGTTCAATGAGGACCAGATTGTGCCGTTCGCACAGTTCTCGCGGGACGAGAACGTGATTGTGCGGTTCATCGAATTTATGCCCCTGGAAGAAGACCGCTTGTGGACACCGCAGTCGGTGGTTTCACTGAAGGAGATCGTTGCGGCGCTGGAGAGCTTCCGGCCGGTGCGGCGTCTGACACCGAATGCGGCCAGCGAGACGGCGGTGCGGTATACGTTTGACGATGGCGTGGGCGAGATGGGGATCATCGCGCCGGTAACGCAGGCCTTCTGCGGGCATTGCAGCCGCGTCCGACTGACGTCGGACGGGAAGATTCGGACCTGTCTGTTTTCGCAGTCGGACCACGATCTGTACGGCATGATGCGGCAGGGCGGCAGCGATGAAGCGATGGCGGCGTTCATCCGCAGGACCGTGGATCAGAAGGAAGCACGGCACCATATCGGGGAGCCGGGTTTTCTGAAGCCGTCGCGAAGCATGGTCCACATCGGGGGCTAGCCGCCCAGGCATACGCGCTTGCGCGCTTGAGATGTGTGCAGGCGACTTCGCGGGTCGCCGTCCGGGCGCTCCGCGCCCTTTACTTGGCGCATCATGTTCGCAGGTCCCTATAATGGACGGCGAATCATGCCATCCAGGAAAACTCCTCTCCAGTTCATGAGCTTTTTTGTGCCGGCGGTCGTGCTGATCGGCGGGATGACTGCGCTGACGGCACGGCCTTCGTCCGATCCGGTGAATGCCACGGAGGCGGCGCGGCTGAACAGCATCGGCGTGGCGCTGATGAACCAGCAGCTAACGGAAAAGTCGGCGGCGGAGTTCGCCGAGGCGGAGAAGGCGGATCCGCAGTCGGCGATTCCGGTGCTGAACCGGGGCATCGCGCTGCTGTATATGGAAAAGCTGCCGGAGGCGGAGCAGGAACTGCGCCAGGCGGCGCAGATGGCTCCCGACAATCCGCGCGTCTGGTACAACCTGGGGCTGACGCAGATGGATGAGGCCAACCAGAAAGCGGCGATCGAGGACATGCGGAGAGTTCTGGCGATCGATCCGAATGATGCCGATGCGCATTATTTTGTCGGACAGCTGGATCTGACGCAGGGGAATTTCAATGAGGCGATTGCCGAGTATCAGCAGGCGATCGAGCTGAATCCGCTGCATTGTTCGGCGCAGTTTGGGCTGGCGAGGGCGCTGCAGCGGGTGGGGCGCACCCAGGAGGCGCACGAGCATCTGAAGACTTTTCAGCATATGACGCAGGCGAAGATCGCGTCGCCGCTGAGCGTGGGCTATGGGGAGCGCGGCCACTATTCGACGATGGAAGAGATGCAGATGCCGGAGGCGCCGGTGGGGGCGATGATTCCGGTGCATTTCGAGGCGCAGCGTGTGATGCAGCTGGCGCCGTCGCGCTCTGCACAGGGAGAGCCGGCGGGTCCGAGCGGAGGCGCGTGCATTGTGAATCTGGAGGGCGCCGGGTCGCAGGACCTGGTGGTGATGACGCCTGGGCCGGAGGCTATCCAGGCGTATCGGAATCTGAAGAATGGGTCGTTCGAACCGATCCCGGCGAGCCAGACGGGCCTCGATGCCAGCGGTGAGGGCGTGGCTTGCGCGGTGGGGGATTTCGACAATGATGGCCTGCCCGATTTAGCCGTAGCGCTTCGGGACCGAGTGATCCTGTATCGGAACGTGGGGGGTGGGAAGTTTGAAGATGTGACGGCCAAGGTGGGGATTCGGCAGCTGAATCGGCCGGCGGGGCTGACGTTTGTGGATTTCGACCATGATGGCGATCTCGACCTGCTGATCACGGGCGCGGCGACGGAGGGAGGGAAGTCAGGGCCGAACGTTCTGTGGCGGAACAACGGGAATTCGACGTTCACGGAGTGGACAGGACCGACGGCGCTGGGCGGACACGGGACGACGGTGCAGGCGACGCTGTCGGACATCAACAACGACCGCGCGGTGGACCTGGTGATCACGGGCGACAGCCCCGCGCCGACGATCTACTTCAACCGGCGGGAGGGCGCTTTCCAGCCGATGCCGTTGTACACGGATCCTGGTTTGCCTCCGACGCGGGGAGTGGCGGTCTTCGATTTCAACAAGGACGGCTGGATGGATGTGGCCGTCACCCATGCAGGAGCGCCGGGGCTGAGCCTGTGGCGGAATGTCGACGGCAAGCATTTTGAGCGAGTGGATCTGCCGCTGCCATCAGGGGTGACGGGCGGATGGGGTGTGACGCCGATCGACTTCGATAATGACGGGTGGATCGATTTGGCGGCGGTGCTGGAGACGGCGCACGGGACCGAGCTGCACATTTTCCGGAATCTTGGTCCGAAGGGGTTTGAGGACGTGAGCGCGCAACTGGGGCTGGACAAAGTCGCTCTCAAAGATGCGCGGTCGGTGATTGCGGCGGACGTGGATGCCGACGGGGCGGCAGACCTGATTGTGACGCGGCTCAACGGATCGCCGGTGGTGCTGAAGAATGTCGGCGGCAACAGGAATCACTCACTGCGGATTGCGCTGGCAGGGCTGGCGGACAACAAGTCAGGAATCGGGACCAAGGTCGAGGTGCTGGCGGGCGGGCACTGGCAGAAGTTCGAGGTTGCGGGCGGATCCGGGTACCTGAGCCAGGGATCGCTGGATGTGATTGCCGGACTGGGCTCGGCAGACAAGGTCGATGTGGTGCGGCTGCTGTGGCCGACGGGGGTCCCTCAGGACGAAATCGACATCGCGGCAGACAAAACGCTGGTGCTCAAGGAGCTGGACCGGCGCGGCAGCTCGTGTCCGACGCTGTTTGCGTGGGATGGGCAGCAGTATCGATTTGTGTCGGACGTAATTGGGGCGGCGGTGGTGGGGCACTGGGTTTCGCCGACCGCGACCAACCAGAACGATCCGGATGAGTGGATCAAGGTGGACGGCGATCAGCTGCGGGCGCGGAATGGGCTGCTGAGCCTGCGCTTCGGGGAGCCGATGGAAGAGGTGAACTACATCGACCAGCTGCGGCTGGTGGCGGTGGATCATCCGGCGGATGTGGATGTTTATCCCGATGAGCGGTTCCTGAGTGAGCGGCCGTTTGCGTCAGGAAAGACGGTGGCCGTGGAAGCGCCGCGGCCTGTGGCGGGAGCCTGGGACAACCAGGGAAGCGACGTGCGGGCGCAACTGGCGAAGATCGATCACCAGTACGTGCGGGATTTCACGAACCTGAGCTATGCCGGCTTTGCGAACATGCACACGCTGACGCTCGATGTGGGTCCGTGGACGCCCAGGAATCCGCTACGGCTGCTGATGCACGGCTATATCGAGTACTTCAGCGCCAGTTCGATGTACGCGGCCTGGCAGGCAGGGCTGCACCCGATTCCACCGCGGGTGGATGTGCAGATGCCGGACGGAAGCTGGAAGCGGGTGATCGACGATATGGGCTTCCCGGCGGGGCTGCCGCGGACGATTGTGGTGGATTTGACGGGCAAGCTGCCGGAGGGGGCGCGGAAGATTCGGATCACGACGAATCTGCAGATCTACTGGGATCAGGTGCTGGTGGACAACGGGCCGGATGCGGCGGGGCAGGTGCGGCGAACGGAGGTGCCGCTGGCCGAGGCGCACCTGGCGTTCCGCGGGTATCCGCAGCAGATTGAAGGCAGGACGCCTGGGGATCTGACGTACAACTACAACCGCATCAGCCAGACGGGGCCCTTTTTCTGGGCGCGGGGCGTGTACACGCGCTATGGCGATGTGAAGCCGCTGCTGGAGCGCGTGGATAACCGATACGTGATTTTTGGGACGGGCGAGGAGATCGATGCGGAGTTCGGGGCCGGGGCTTTGCCACCGCTGCCTTCCGGATGGAAGCGGGACTACTTCTTCTACGCGAACGGCTTTGTGAAGGACATGGACTTCTGGGAGGCTTCGCCGTTTACGGTCGGGCCGATGCCGTTCCAGGCGATGACGCGGTACCCGTATCCGGCCAGCGAGCATTATCCGGTGAGCGCGGCGGCGGACCGGTACTGGCTGACCTGGGATACGCGGTATGAGTCCGGGCGGCGCGATCAGCGGTGGGACTTCAACTACCAGCCGGTGCGGGAGACGCCGATCCAATAGAGGAGGGCATTTGACCCTCCGGACCTGCGTGATTTCGGTCTGTGGGAAACGGGGAGGTCACGGGTGTGTCTGCCGGCTGTGGGATATTTCGGTCTGCTCAGTGGAATCCGACAGCGAGGAGGATGACCAGGAGAATGACCGTATGGGACAGCAAGGTGAGGCTGAGCCGAACACGGTCGAGGAAAGCGTATCCCGGTACTCCGTCGGAGATCCTGGCGCTGATGCGCTTGTAGAGCGAGTAGTAGGCGTAGACGGCAAAGATGCCGATCAGGTCCACCGATGCCAGCCAGCCGGGCGGCATCGGCAGGCCGTTCAGATAAACGCGGCCCGGGTTGATGAGCATTTCGATCCAGCCGAAGGCCCAGGGAAGCACGATCAGGCAGACGGCTTCGGTCACGGCGAGAACCGTCGAGATCCGGGCATGTCCTTCGTATTGACCGTGATAAGGCCCGAACCTGGCAGCAGAGGCAGCAGGGGAAGTTGTGGCAAAGCTGTTCACGACAATATGGGATGCTAATTTACGGTTAAAAGTCAAGCAACCCACTTGCCATGCGCAGAGATTTAGGAGCTGCGATAGCTGCGCTGGTAGGTCCGGGTGATGCGATCGTGCCAGCCCAGGGTGTTTTCGTCAAAAAATGACCAGAGAAATCCAAGGCCAAGGGGCAGGGCGGAGAGGAGCATGGCAGCGATGCGGGAGCGCATGGCCGAGCGGGTCGGGTTTTCGTCTTCGAAGGTGCAGAGCGCGATCTTTGCGTACCGCATGCCGGGGGTCGCATCCGTCAGGGTGAAGAAGAGGAACTGATACAGGACCCACATGGCCAGGAGGATAGCGCCGGCTCCGATGAGGGCTACGCGACCGGAGGGCAGATGAGTGGTGGAGGCCGCGAAGACGATGATGAAAAGGAGAAAAGCGGCGAGTGTCAGGGAAAAATCGACCAGAGCGGCCATAGCACGATGCCCGAAGGGGGCGACGTGCAGGGGCAGTTCGTCAAGAGCGGGATTCCGCGCGGATTGCTTCGGCTGGGGCATGGAGGCCTCCGCGTCCAGGTGAATGGAATGCCATGCCGGCGGGTCCTGATTCGGAAACGGGGACGGCGGGGGAGGTTCGGCTTCAAAGATGCGGATTCCGCCCGGGTCAAATTCTGATTCGGCGACAGGCTCCTGCGGGGCAGCGGCTGGGTCGTGCTGAGCCGAGGCATCGTCGCAGAGGGGGCCTTCGGCCCGGCGAGGGCGCGCTTTGCGAGGCGCGATCAACTCGCGCGGGAACGCCAGGAGACGCGCGGGCAGGGGACGTGCAGGCTCCACGACCGCATCTTCGAGAGGATCGGCTCCGGTTTCAGGCGAGCCGGCCGGGGGATGCACGGGCATACGAGCTTCCACCGGGGTACAGCGGACCGGGGGCAGCGAGTCGCTGCTGACAGAATAGCGAAGCAGATCGGGCTGCCAGGGCTGGGGAGCAGGATCGTCCGAAATGGGCTGGGCCTGGAAATCCTCGACAGGGGCGTCAGCCGGCGGGCAGATGGGGACGGCGGCTGCTGTCGCAGCGGCGGCCCTTGTCTCGGCGGCCGCTTTGGCTTCCGCAGCAGCAGCCTGCGCCGCAAGAACCTCTCTGTAGGAGGGTACCCGGGCATAGCGTTCGGCTACCCGGGCCGCGATGGTTGAGGAAGCGAGCGCATTTTCCAGTCCGGGGAGAACCGGCTGGATTTCAGGGGACGGGGTGCGCCGCGTGCGATGGGCGCGGATTCGAGCCGTGACTTCATTCTTCCAGGCCGGGATCGGCGGAACGGGGATGGGGGCCGTCGAGGGCGACGAGTGGAGATCGGGGGTGAGCGGCGTCAAGTCAAGCCTCGCGAGGTTGAGAACGACAACAAACCTCCAGTCCGTCCGCAGCAGACGAGCCGGGGTGTTCGGGCGAGCCCAAAATCGGTAGCGGGCAGGAGTCGCGCCGGAGAAATCCGCGTTCCGCTTTGCTATGCTGGAGTTGCCGCGCGCGATGAGAACCCGCTTGTTTTGGTGTATCACGCTGTATCTGCTGTGTCATCCGCGACTCCGGGCGCAGACGGTAACCACGCAGCTTCCCCCCGCTCAGGACCGGCCTTCAGCAAGCTTGCCCGACGATCCCAGCCTGCACAGCTCGATGCCGGAGGCGCACGTTGTGCCGCAGCCGAGCGCGGGAGTGCCGGTGAAGATCATCGCCAATACCCAGACGCGAGAAGAGACGAAGAAAGGAACCGTCTATACGCTGGACGGCAATGTGGTCCTGTACTACCGGCGCTATGTCGTCCATGCCGATCACGCGACTTATAACGCCACAACCGGCGAGGTGGTGGCCCAGGGGCACCTGATGGTCGACGGCGGGCCGGACGATGAGCATTTCGAAGCCAGCCATGGGACCCTCAACGTGCAGGAAGATACGGGCGACTTCTTTGACGTAGTGGGGACGCTGGGTGTGGCGCGCACGCCGCGAGGAAGGATGGTGTTTACGGCGCCCAATCCTTTTACTCTGACGGGCCGGGAGGTGCTGCAACTGGGCAAGAGCCACTATCGGGTGATCCACGGAACGATGACCTCGTGCCGGCTGCCGAAGCCGGACTGGCGCATCCTTTCGCATCAGATCCTCCTCAATAACGGCATCGCGAGCGCCGCCGAGGCCAGGTTTGAATTTTTCCACGTGCCCGTCTTTTATCTGCCCTATGTAACCCATCCGGTGACCGTGGACCGGCAGTCGGGCATTTTGCTGCCTTATGTGGGCAATGACACCACCAAGGGTTTCATCTTTGGCGAGGGGTTTTATCTGACGCTGGGGCGCAGTGCCGATTTGGAGTTGGCGACGCAGTTCTACTCGAACCGGGGATGGGCGCCCAACGGGATGTTCCGGTATCGGGGCCGCGGGCTGAATTTCGGAAATGTGCACTTTCAGAGTCTCCTGGATGAGGGCATTCTGTTACCGAACGGGACGCATGGCGCCAACCAGGGCGGCGTAGACATCGGAGCCGACGGCCGCTACGATTTCACGCCGCATACAACCGGTGTGATCGACGCGGAGTATCTGAGCTCGTATGTATACCGGCTGGTTTTCGAGGAAGAATTCGTGCAGGCGATCAACTCGGAGGTCAAGTCCCAGGCTTATCTGACTCACGAAGATCACGACATGTGGGCGAGCCTGCGCATGAATCGCTATCAGGACTATCAGAGCTCGACGATCACGGGCGATGAGGTGCGCATTCTGCATTTGCCGCAGATCGACTTCGAAGTCGCCGACCGGCAACTGGACGGTTCACCGGTGAACTGGGGATTCAGCGGGTCGGGCGGGGCGCTCTCGCGGCACGATTATCCGAGTTTCCGGACCACATCGGAGGTGCCACGCGTGGACTTTCATCCGCGGGCTTCTCTGCCGCTGCATTTCGACGGCTGGACGTTTCGGCCGAACGCGGGGTTTCGCGAAACCTGGTACGGGAAAAGCCAGTACCCGGCGACTCTGGAGGAAATCCCCGTGCTGCGGAGCAACGGGACCAGCCGGAACGATGTCGAGGCCGGCTTCGAATTGCGGCCTCCGGCGCTGGAGAGGGACTTCGCAGCGCCCTGGCTGGAGCATCTGCTGGGCGGCGATGTGCGGCATACGGTGGAGCCGGCCGTCGCGTATCGCTACGTGACCGGGATTAACAATTTCCGCCAGATTCTGCGCTTCGATCAGACGGATGTGGCGAGCGACACCAACGAGCTGGAGTACGGGCTGACGCAGCGATTGTTTCTGCGGCACCTGCCTCCGCATCCCTGCAAAGGCGATGAAGCGCTTACACCCCAGAGCACCAACGACGGGCGCCCTGGGGGCCCCGCGCTGGGTCCGGATACGCTGTGCGGTGGGGGAACACGGGACTGGATCTCCTGGCGCGTCGCGCAGAAATACTACTTTGAGCCCGATTTCGATCACGCGATTACACGGGGGACGCCGAACCCGCTGGAGACGACGCTCGACTTTACCGGTGTGGATTTCCTGACCGGCCCCCGGCACACCACGCCGGTCATTTCGCGGCTGCGGATGCGGACGACATCCGCCACCGATGCAGAGTGGGATCTGGATTACGACGTGAAGGAAGGCAGGATCACCTCCAGCAACATCTCCGCCGACTACCAGCACGGGTACTACCGGTTTCATTTTGGCGACTCCTATATGAATGTGCCGCTGGGAGTGACGCCGCTGACGACGAGCCCGGTGCCGGTCGCGACTTCCGGCCAGCCGGTTCGGTTTAACCAGATTCACCTGACCGCGATCGATGGTGCGGCCAACAAGCTGGGCCTGAGCACGGGAATCAACGGAGCCTACGATCTGGTGCACCAGCAGTTACAGTTCGGGGCAGTGCAGGGGGCGTACAACTGGAACTGCTGCGGGCTGATGTTTCAGTACCGGCGGTTCTCACTGGGGTCGATTCGCGACGATACGGAGTACTTTTACAGCCTGAGCCTTGCCGGCATCAGCAGCGTCGGAGACCTCCGGCGCCGGATCAGCCTGTTTTGAGGGTTTTGGGGGCGAGGCGCCGGGTGAACTGAGATAATAGAAGGGCAATCCCAGCGAAGATGGCTTTTTGAGCCGAGAGGGCGGTTTTCTTGTTGAGCAGGATTTTGTCTTTTTGCTGCGCGCTTTTTGTGGCAGCCGGATGCGCCGCGCAGCAGACGGATACCGGGGCTGTACCGGCGTCCCCGGCCCTGAATCGAAAAATCGAAATCATGATCCGGTCAGAGCTGAGTGTTCCGCCGGAATACCAGGTGACGATCGGAGCGCGGCAGAAGAGCGATGTCACGGGCTACGACACCATCCCGGTGATGTTCTCGCTGCCCAGCCAGCCGAAGCGGTCGCAGACGGTGGACTTTCTGCTCTCGAAAGACGGCAACACACTGGCGCGGCTGTCGAAGTGGAACCTGGAGAAGGATCCCGGGTCGATGCTGCCGACAGAAGGACGGCCGGTGCGGGGCAATCCCCAGGCAAAGGTGACGATCGTCAATTTCGACGATCTGGAATGTCCCTACTGCGCGCGAATGAACGCAGAGTTCTTTCCGGATACGCTGGACCACTACCAGGGCCTGGTGAAGTTCATCTATCTGGATTACCCGCTGGTCGAGATCCATCCCTGGGCGATGCATGCAGCGGTGGATGCGAACTGCCTGGCGGCGCAGAACGACAAGGCCTATTGGAATTACGTGGACTATCTGCACACCCACGGTGAGGATGTGAGCGGACCCTCTCGTGACGAAGCCAAATCGGCGGCCATGCTGGACAAACTGGCCAGCCAGGAAGGCACGCGGGAACACCTGGACGAGACGCAGCTGAACGCCTGCGTGGCGAAGCAGGACGATCACGGCATCATTGCCGAGATGCGGGCCGGAGATCGTGCGGGTGTGAATGCGACGCCGACGTTTTTCGTGAACGGGGAGCGCTGGGCGGGACAGCTGGAGGAGCACGAGCTGTGGATCATGATTGACCGGGCGCTGCGGGAGCAGGGAATCACGCCGCCTGGGGAGAGCCCGACTCCGGCGAGCCCGGCAGCGGCGAGCCCGGCTCCGGCCAGCCCGGCGGCGGGGAAATGAGTCTTTGCAGGGTACGGGGATCGCATTATGCTGAAACATGAGCGCCGCTCCCCGATTCGCGGCGCAGCAGCAGGGAGAGGATTTTTGTCATCTCGATTGGTAGTATCCGTTGTGCCGGGCCGTTCGTTGTCTCCTCGTACCTATAAGGTCGCTGTCCTGGGTTTCGCCCTTGCGATTTTGGGTGGCTGCCAGCGCACCCACGACCCCAACACGCTGGCGACCGTCAACGGAAAGCCGATCCAGCGATCGGAAGTGGAGACCATCTTCCAGAACAACCTGGGCGAGTCGCACCAACAGCCTTCGAAGGTGCAGGCGGACATCATGCGCCTGAATATTCTGCGCCAGCTGATCGATGAGGAGATCGTGATGCAGAGGGCGGAAAAACAGAATCTGGTGGCGACGGACGAGGAAGTCAACGACCGTCTGAACGAGATCAAGGCGCCGTTCACGAAAGAGGAGTTTCAGAAGAAGCTGGATTCGCAGCACATGACGCTGGACGCCCTGAAGCGGGAGATCCGGCGGAGCCGGACGGAAGAGAAGCTCATCAACAAGGAAATCACGTCGCGGATCAATATCACCGACGCGGATATCACGAACTATTACAACGAGCACAAGGCCGATTTCAATCTGATCGAACCTCGCTATCATCTGGCGCAGATTGTGGTGACGGCACAACCGATGCCGCCGCAGCAGGTGGGCAATCTGCAGAACAGTAAAGCGATGAACGAGGCGGAAGCGAAGCGGAAAATCGAAACGCTGCATAATCGGCTGGAGAGCGGCGACGACTTCGGCGCGCTGGCGATGAATTTTTCGGAAAATCCCAACACATCGGGGAACGGCGGGGACATGGGTTTCGTGCCCGACTCCCAGCTGCGACAGGATCCGGCGGTGTACGCGGCGGTCAGCAAGCTGCAGCCCGGCCAGGTTACGGATATTCTGCCGATCTTTGCGTCGCCGAATTCGAAGCAGCCGGCCGGCTATCAGATTTTCAAGCTCATCGATCGCGAAGCAGCGGGACAGCGGGAACTGAACGATCCTCGGGTGCAGCAGGCCATCCGCCAGCAGCTGAGGGAGAGCCGCGAGCAACTGCTGAAGAACGCGTATCTGGAGATGCTGCGCGACCAGGCCCGGGTGGTGAACTACTACGCGGAAGAGGTCTTCAAAGAAGGAGCGCAGTAGGACACTCGGTCTCAACCTGGTGAGACATGGGAAGCCTGTTTGCAGCCAGGCCGAGGGTCTGTCCGAAAGCGGTAAAGGGATCCCCAAAAGACCGCTGCCAATCTAACTAAGCTCGACCTCGGGCTTGTGGCGTAAAGAGGGGCCGCATATTCTGTTCATCAGCGATGGACTTTGACAATCTGCGGACATTTCTGGAAGTGGCGCGGCTGAAGAGCTTTTCGCGCGCGGCCCAGAAGCTGCTGTGCACGCAACCGGCAATTTCGGCACAAATTCGCTCGCTGGAGAATGAAGCAGGAGCACGCCTCTTCGATCGCGACGGCGGCAAGGTGACTTTTACGGCGGCGGGGCGGCTCTTCGAGCCGTTTGCCGAGTATTGTGTCGAGCGGCAGAAGCACATCCTGCTGGCCATTGCCGAGCAGGAGCGGTCGCCGCGCGGCGAGCTGGCCATCAGCGCCAACGAGGCGACCCACCTCTACATCCTGCCCAGAGTCTTCGCGCAGTTTCGCCGGCAGTATCCTCGCGTAACGCTGAGCGTGGTGCGCGCGGAGCGGCTGCGAACTCTGGAAAGCGTGGTGAACCGCGAAGTGGAATTTGGAGTGGTTTCGATGCCGGTGCGGGACGCCCGGCTGGTCGTCGAGCCCATTCATCGCGACGAACTGGTGCTGGTTGCGCCGGCTGGTCATCCGCTGGCGGATCGTGGACGGGTGCTGCTGAAGGAGGCGGCGAAGGATCCCCTTCTGCTGCCCACCCACGGCCGCCGCCGGGAGCAGCTGGACGAGTTGTTTCGAGTGAATGAGCTGGTGCCGCGGCTGGCGATGGAGGTGGAGTCGAGCGAAATGCTCAAGCGCTACGTGGGTGCGGGCCTGGGACTTGGCTTTCTGCCCCGGACCAACGTTGCCGAGGAAGCGAAAGCCGGCACGCTCCACATCCTTACCGTGGAGGGAGTGCGGCTGGCGCGCGATCTGGCTCTGGTGTTTCGCAAAGACCGGCAGCTTTCCCGCGCCGGGCAGGAATTTCTGGAAATCGCAACGCAGTGCTTCCGGATTGGCGATTCCGAAACCGGCTCCGGTGGTTCGCACCGTCCCGTATGATTGAAAATGTGTAAATTTCTCGCGCCTGGAGTCTCTGCCCGAGCCTTCGTCATGATACTTTCATCGGGGACCTTTATCTCCGAGCGGAAACAGGAGCGGGCAGAGAAAAGGGAGTGCGCGGAAATCACAGGATCCGGAGGAATTGAGAATTGGGAAAAAGCATGGTCCCGCGGCGGCTGTTTTTTACCAAGGGCGTGGGAAAACACAAGGAACGGCTGACCTCGTTTGAGCTGGCGCTGCGTGACGCCGGCATTGCGGCACAGAATCTGGTGCGGGTATCGTCCATTTTTCCGCCGCAGGCAAGGCTGGTCCCGCGCAAAGAAGGGCTCAAGTACCTGAGTCCGGGCGAGGTGGTGTTCGCGGTGGTAGCCGAGAACTCCACCCGAGAGCCGCATCGGCTGGTTGCGTCCAGTATCGGCGTTGCGATTCCCAGTGATCGTAACACCTACGGTTACTTAAGTGAGCATCACAGTTTCGGCGAAACCGAAGAACAGGCCGGAGAATACGCCGAAGAGCTGGCTGCGGAAATGCTGGCTACTACGCTCGACGTGGAATTCGACCCCGACAAAAGCTGGGACGAGAAGAAGGAGATTTACCGCATCTCCAACAAGATCGTGCGCACCGCGAACGTAACCCAGTCGGCGATTGGCGACAAGCGCGGGCTGTGGACGACGACGATCGCGGCGGCGATTCTGATCTTCGAGTAGTCCCAACAAGAGGTGAGCGCGGGCGTGGGCCACAAGGGCCTGCGCCTTTTGCTTATTTCCCGAATCAATACGCATATGACAAATAACAGCAAATTTCGCGTTGGACTGGTGCAGATGAGCTGCGGGCCGGATCCCGACGCCAATCTGGAGAAGGCGGCGGACCGCGTGCGCGAGGCGGCGCGTGAGGGCGCAGAGGTGGTCTGCCTGCCGGAGCTCTTCCGCGCGCAGTATTTCTGCCAGCGCGAGGACATCGCGCTCTTCGATCTGGCTGAGCCGATTCCCGGACCGAGCACGGACAGGCTGGGAGCGGTGGCGCGCGAAGAGAAGGTGGTGGTGGTGGCGTCGCTGTTCGAGCGGCGCGCACCGGGTCTTTACCACAACACCGCGGCGGTTCTCGAAAAGGACGGCAGAGTTTCGGGGCTTTACCGGAAAATGCACATCCCGGACGATCCGCTCTACTACGAGAAGTTCTATTTCACGCCGGGGGACCTGGGTTTTCGGGCCTTTGACACCTCGGCGGGACGGATTGGAACGCTCGTCTGCTGGGATCAGTGGTATCCGGAGGGAGCGCGCATCACGGCGCTGCAGGGCGCGCATGTGCTGTTCTATCCCACGGCAATCGGATGGCATCCGCGGGAGAAGGAGGAGTTCGGCGCGGCGCAGTATGAGGCGTGGCAGACGATTCAGCGGTCCCATGCCATTGCCAATGGCGTGTATGTGGCGGCGGTGAACCGCGTCGGCATGGAGCACGGGGATGTGCGCGGCAATCGTGTGGAAGGGCCGGGGCTCGAGTTCTGGGGCGGATCGTTTCTGGCCGATCCTTTTGGGCGGGTGATCGCGAAGGCTGCGCATGACCGGGAAGAAATCCTGATTGGCGATGTCGATCTGAGCGTGATCGAGGATACTCGGCGGAACTGGCCGTTCCTGCGCGACCGGCGCATCGACGCGTACGCGCCCATTGTCAGCCGATTCCTGGATGGCGACGGCGAATGAGATATTTTGGCCTGCTCGTAGTCGGTTTCTGCTTTTTCATGTCGGGGCTCTTTGTCGTCCAGGGACTCCTGCGGATAACTTCACCTGACAAGGCGCTGGCAATGGATCGTTTCTTTATTGGGAAGAAGAGGTCTGCGCGATATGCCGAGGGCTACCGCCAGACGAGGCAGGCGTCCTGGGCGGTTATTGGCGGGCTCCAGATCCTTTTTGGCCTTTTCTTTATCTGGGTGCTGGTCCGATCCCTCACAAACGCCGGTGGTCATCAGTGACGGCTGAGGCTGCTCCCCGCGAACTCGGCTATCGCATGCCCGCGGAGTGGGAGCCGCACGAGGCGAGCTGGCTGGCGTGGCCGCACAATCCCGAGGACTGGCCTGGAAAATTCCAGCCCATCCCATGGGTCTACGCCGAGATCGTTGGGCACCTGGCGCGCGTCGAGGACGTGCACATCCTGGTGGACGATGCCGCGGCGGAGAAGCGGGCGCGGCGCATCCTGAAGCGTACCGGCGCGAACCTTGCCCGCGTGCGGTTTCATCCATGGCCGACGGATCGGGTGTGGACGCGGGACTCAGGGCCGATTTTCGTACGCAGGAGCCAGCCCGGCAAAGAATCTGTGGCCATCACGAACTGGAAGTTCAACGCCTGGGCGAAGTATTCCGACTGGCACAAGGACAACGAGATTCCCGGCCGGGTCGCCGAGTTACTTGATTTGCCGCAGTGGACGCCGACGATCGAAACGCCGGAGGGTCCGCAGCGGATCGTGCTCGAGGGCGGATCGATCGACGTGAACGGCGCCGGCACGCTGATCACGACGGAGGAATGTCTGCTGAGCGAAGTCCAGCAGCGGAACCCCGGCGTGACGCGCGAGCAGCTGGAGCAAGTCTTTCATGACTATCTCGGCATCGACCAGGTTCTGTGGATGAACCGGGGCATCGCCGGCGACGATACCCACGGGCACGTGGACGACATCACACGATTTGTTGGCCCGAACACAATCGTGACCGTGGTGGAGCCCAACCGGGAGGATGAGAATCACCTGCCTTTGGCGGAGAATCTGGACCGTTTGAGATCAGCGCGCAATGCCGAAGGGTATCCGTTCGAAGTGATTGAATTGCCAATGCCTCCGCCGGTGATTTTTGACGGGCAGAGGCTTCCGGCCAGCTACGCAAATTTTTACATTGCCAACAATCTGGTGCTCGTGCCAACCTTAAATCGTTCCGTTGATCGGCGGGCGCTCAAGATTCTAGCAGACGCTTTTCCGTCGCGTGAGGTCGTGGGCATCTATTGCGGAGATCTGATCTGGGGGCTGGGCGCTCTGCACTGCATGACGCAACAGCAACCCAAAGTTGTGGAGCCGTAATGCCCGACAATCTCGAGTGGCTGGAAGACTGGTACCAACGCCAGTGCGACGGCGACTGGGAACATACGCAGGGAATTCGCCTGGAGAGCCAGGGGCGCGGGTGGCGCCTGACCATCAGCCTGGAAGGAACATCCGTCCAGAATGTCGCTCCCAATCGGCTGAACTTCGGCACCAGCGGCGAAGAGTGGATCGACTGCAGCATCTCGGAGGAGCGCTTTGAAGGCGCCGGCGATCCGAAGCGGCTGGAGCAGATCATCGGCGTGTTCCGGAAGTGGGTGGAAGAGCCGCAGGAACAGTGCGGAGCCGCAGGCGGATTTCCCCCCGGCACAGCGAACGCTACGGAAATACGATAAGAAAATGGCGCAGGCCGACGAGGTCCTGATGCGGGCGGCGCTCGCGGAAGCGCAGGCCGCGGCCGCAGCCGGCGAGGTCCCCATTGGGGCTGTAGTGGCCCGAGGCGGCGCAGTCGTAGCGCGAGGACAGAATCGCGTGCTGCGCGATGTGGATCCGACAGCGCATGCCGAGATGGTCGCGCTGCGGGCAGCGGCGCTGGCCATCGGCAACTATCGGCTGCCGGACTGCGAATTGTTTGTGACTCTGGAGCCGTGTGCGATGTGCGCGGGAGCGATGATCCATGCGCGGCTGGGACGGCTGGTGTATGGCGCGGCGGATCCCAAGGCTGGCGCCGCCGGATCCGTGCTCGAGGTGCTGAATCATCCAAAGCTCAACCACCAGATGGCGGTGGCGCGCGGTGTGCTGGCGGAAGAGTGCGGCGAGTTGCTGCGCGCCTTTTTTCGCGAACGCCGGTGACTTCGAGGCCGACCCTTCCCGTAGAGTGGGACCAGGATGTCCGAGCCGCCCAGAATGATCGTGATCGATATCGACGGCACGTTGCTGCCGTCGGTGGGAACCCGCGTGAGCGAGCGGACCTGCCGGGCTCTGCGCGAGGCCGAGGCCGCAGGGCTTGAACTGGTGATCGCCACCGGGCGGCGGCAGGCCTATGCGATGCCGCTGCTGAGCCCCATCGGCCTGAAACAGCAGACGGTGCTGATCACTTCGAATGGAACGGTCACGCGCACGATGGCGGGCGAGCCCATCGATCGATTCCTCCTGCCGGTGGAAACCGCGCGCGCCTTGTGTCCGGCGCTGCGGCCTTTTGGGACGACGGTGTTCACGTTCGACCGGGAGGGCGCAGGGGAGCTGGTGCTGGAATCGCTGCAGACGCTCCATAACCGCATCTCGCTCTGGGTCGAAGCCAACCGGCCGTGGATTCGCGAAGTCAGGCCGCTGGAGCGGGCATTCGACGCCGGCGAGTCGCCGGTCCAGGGGATGGTGTGCGGCGGCGTGGTGGAGATGCGGCGCGCGGAGGAACGGCTGGCGGAAAGCCCGCTGGCGTCGGAAATTGAAGTGCACCGGACCGAATATCCATCGCGGGATCTGACCATCGTCGATATTCTGCCGCCTGGCTGTTCCAAGGGGACGGCCCTGCAGCGGCTTGCGGAGAAGCAAGGAGTGCCACGCGAGGCCATCCTGGCGATCGGCGACAACTGGAACGATCTGGAGATGCTGGAAACTGCCGGGCGAGCGGTGGTCATGAGCAATGGCGCGCCGGAACTGGTGGAGTTGGCGCGGCAGCGCGGATGGCAGATTGCCCCCGCCAACGACGAGGACGGCGTGGCGCAGGTACTGGAGAGCGTTTTGGCCGGAAGCCGCGTCTGAGAATGGTAGAGTTGAGGAGAATGCGCCGCTTTTGCGCCAAAATCGGGCTGCTGGCTTTGAGTGTCGTCTGTATGGGCGGCGCGGTGGCGCACGCGGCGGAGTATGTCACGCTGAAGAACGGACAGAATCTTATCTGCGACCATCGGGTCCTGGAGGGCGACAAGGTCCGTCTCTATCTGGACGATTCGAGCGGCAGCTACCTGGAGGTGAAGGCGTCGGACATTGCCTCGGTCGAGACCGTGAGCCTGCCGAAGCCAATTCCACCGAAGCATGCGGTGGCTGCTGTGGCAGCTCCCGCCCCGGAGAAGCTTTCCGACGCCGAACTGCGGCCGATGCTCACAAAGGCCGGAGCCGCCTTCGACATCGATACCGATCTGCTGGCCAGCGTCATTCGGCAGGAGAGCGGCGGACATTCTCGCGCCGTTAGCCGCGCGGGCGCGCAGGGGCTGATGCAGCTGATGCCAAAAACAGCGTCGCAGCTGGGGGTGAACAACAGCTTCGCGCCGGTTCAGAATATCGACGGCGGAACGGCTTATCTTGACGCTCTGCTGGCGAAGTACCACGACGACCTGGCGCTGGCGTTGGCCGCCTACAATGCGGGTCCGGCGGCGGTGGACCGGTGGCACGGGATTCCGCCCTACCGGGAGACTCAACTGTATGTGGCGCGGGTGATTCACGAGTACAACCGCAGATATAAGCTTCGCCAGGACGCGGAGCAGCGGCCGGCGCGACAGCTGGCGACACTGCCCGGGCCGGCGCAGTGAAGGACGCCCACTCCGGAGCCTTGATTTGAAGTCAAAAAGAAACTGGATCGTGCTGGCGCTCATCCTGGTGGCGGTAGCCGCGCTCGTCGGCTATGGACGGCATCGGGTCCATTTTGACTGGCACGTTTTTTGGGAGCAGCTTCGCCAGGCGGAGTGGGGAAGGATTCTTCTTGCTCTGGGATCCATTTACCTGGGCTATGTCCTTCGCTCCGTGCGCTGGGCGCTTCTCATCCGCCATAACAAGAAGGTGGGTCTGCTGTCGCTGCTGGGCACGCAGGTGATCGGATTCACGGCCGTCTCTCTGATCGGGCGAGTGGCCGATCCGGTGCGGCCTTATCTGGTGGCGAACAAGACCCGGCTGCCGCTCAGTTCCCAGGTGGCGGTTTACATCGTCGAGCGGCTGTTTGACGCGGGATCGATGGCGCTGCTCTTCTGCTCCGTGATCCTGCTGGCTCCCTCCGGATCGCTGCCGCACCCGGAGATCATCCGGAAGGTGAGCTATACGGCCCTGGCGACCACCATCGCCGGCGGTTTCTTTCTGCTGGCGGTGCGCCTTGCCGGGAGCGCGGTGGCCTCATTTTCCGAAAAGGCATTCGGAATGTTCTCCTCCAGGCTTGGGAAAGGGATTGGGGACAAGATCCGGACCTTTCACACCGGACTCGATACACTCCGTTCCTTCTCCGACTTTGGGATCATCCTGAGTGTGTCTCTGGCGATGTGGATTCTCATTGCTCTGTCCTATCTCGAGACGACGCGGGCCTTCGTGGCCAGTCCGCAACTGGGGCACATGAGCGTCGCTCAATGCATGCTTCTGATGGCGTCCAGTATGGTTGCCAGCGGATTTCAACTGCCGATTCTTGGCTGGTTTACGCAGATTGCGGCGGTAGCGGCGGCACTCTCAGGCTTCTTCGGAGTGGCTGCGGAGCCGGCGACCGGGTGCGCGGCGACCCTGCTGCTGGTCACCTTCCTGGGCATCGTACCGATCGGGCTGATCTGGGCGCGCCTGGACCATGTTTCGCTGAGAGGCGTCACGCGCGAGAGCGGGCATGCCGAGCAGGACCTGAGCCACAATTCCGCGACCACACAGGAAGCCTGATTTTCCGCAGTGCCAGGACCAGAGCCAGGATCAGAGCCAGGATCAGAGCCGGATCAGAGCGCGCGTCGGACGGCGCGCCGGACTGAGTCCGTGGCCACACCGTAGGCTGCGTGCGTCACCCATTCGCTGATGCGCTCCTGGGTGGGCTGCTCGCCGGGAGGCGCGGACAGGCCCAGCTTGGGCAACAGCGATTCATGCGTCATCCGATTGAGCGTGATACCGAACGCCGCCCCGTGCCAGGCGGCCAGAGAGGGCTCGTACTCCACCATGACGCCGTAGATGGCCCCGGCCAGTGCCCCGAAAATCCAGTGAATGCCCTGCAGGGCAAGCTGGCGATTGCTGTCAGTGAGCGGACGTCCGGCGACCTGCTCGGCCAGCACAACCGGAGGCGGCGTCTGTCCCTGAATGCGTGGCGGGAAAATCTGTTCGGCGACCATTTTGGCGGCGGCGCCGGCCAGGCCGCCAATCAATCCTGCCAGTGCGCCTTTGGCGATGCTGCGTGTCGAGTCATCTTTGCTCATAGTGGGTTATGATGCGCTGCGAATCACGATAGTCCGATTCACAGGAGCTGACAATTGCGGATGCGGAGCCCATTGCGCCGGCAGCGCGTTCCGGGAAATGCGCTGCTAGAATCAGGAACAGACCGATGAAATGTCCTTACTGCGGGTTTGCCCAGGACCGCGTCATTGATTCGCGGGAGAGCAGGGAAGCCGACTCCATCCGCAGGCGACGCGAATGCGAGCGGTGCAATCGCCGGTTTACCACCTACGAGCGCATCGACGAAATCCCCTACATGGTGGCGAAAAAGGACGGTCGCCGAGAGAAATTCGAGCGCCAGAAGGTGCTGAGCGGGCTGCTGCACGCCTGCGAGAAACGGCCGATTTCCGCGGGTAAGCTGGAACAGCTCGTGGATGAGACAGAAGCTTTTGTTACCGAGTCCACAGAGCGCGAGCGAACCACTGCGGAGATCGGTGAGCTGATCATGGAGCGGCTGAAAGCGCTGGACACCGTGGCCTATATTCGCTTCGCCAGTGTCTATCGGGATTTCAAGGACGTGCGCGAGTTTAAGGAAGAGCTGGAGCAGTTGCTGAACCAGCACAGCGACAAACACCCCAGGAAAAAGCAGGCCTGAGAGCCGGCTCGACACAATCAAGGAGCAACGTGGGGCAGACACATACCATTACTTTGATCCCCGGCGACGGCATTGGTCCGGAAGTGACCGATGCCGTGGTTCGGATTCTCGAAGCGACCGGCGTTCGATTCGAGTGGGAGCGCTTTGCCGCCGGAGCCGGGGCTTTCGAAAAGCACGGCGAATATATCCCGAAGGATCTCTGTGCCGCGATCGAGCGGAATCGTGTCGCCCTGAAGGGCCCGGTGACCACTCCGATCGGCGGGGGATTTGCGTCGATTAACGTCACACTGCGCAAGAAGTTCGAGCTGTTCGCCAATTTTCGGCCCATTAAGAATCTGCCTGGCCTCGAAACGCGCTACCCCAATGTGGACCTGATCATCATTCGCGAGAACACCGAGGGCCTCTATGTCGGACTGGAACACGAAGTGGTGCCCGGCGTCATTGAGTCGCTGAAGATCATTACCGAGAAGGCCTCGACGCGTATTGCGAAGTTCGCTTTCGACTATGCAGCAAAGCATGGGCGCCGCCGGATTCACGCCATTCATAAAGCCAACATCATGAAGATGTCCGACGGCCTGTTCCTGCGCTGCGCCCGCGACGTGTCGAAGGGCTATCCGGACATCACTTACGGTGAGCACATCATCGACAACACCTGCATGCAGCTGGTGATGAATCCATACCAGTACGACACGTTGCTGCTGGAGAATCTCTACGGAGACATCGTGAGCGACCTGTGTGCGGCCTTTGTCGGCGGCCTGGGCCTGGTGCCGGGAGCGAACCTGGGAGCAGAGGCTGCGATCTTCGAAGCCGTCCACGGGTCCGCGCCCGATATCGCGGGCAAAGACATGGCCAATCCTACCGCCCTGCTGCAGTCGGCGATTTTGATGCTGCGCCATATCGATGAGGCCGAAGCCGCCGATCGCGTACAGGCGGCCCTGGAGACGACGTATTCCGCGAAGAAGACACTGACCCGCGATGTGGGTGGAACAGCGGGAACCGCGGCGTTCGCGAATGCTGTGATTGAGGTGCTGGCGCACGAGCGAGAGACAAGCCATCTGGAGGGAACAAAGGGATGAAGGCGAAAGTGCTCATGACAGCCGCGGCGGCTCTGCTGCTGCTGACGGCAGGCTGCAAAAAGCAGGCGACGGAGAACGCTCCGAAACCGAGTTACACCGCGATCGACTGGAGTACCGCGGGCACCATCGAGGGCACTGTGCACTACGCAGGCACGCCGCCCAAGCCGATCGAGATCGACATGAATCAGGATCCCGCCTGCACCCTGGGCCCGGCGAATTATACCGAGGGCTATGTGGTCAACAAGGGTGGCTTCGCCAACGTCTTCATCTACGTCAAGGACGGCCTTGGCAATCGCGTCTACGCCACGCCCACGCAGCCGGTGGACATTGACCAGAAGGGCTGCCGCTACATTCCGCATGTGGTCGGGGTCATGGCGGGCCAGCCGGTGCGCTTCACGAACAGCGATCCGACCATGCATAACATTCACATGCTGCCGACGGTCGCCGGCAATCAGGCCGTGGACATTTCGCAGCCGCCGGGTCATGGCCAGGATGAACGCACCTTTCACGAGCCGGAGCTGATGATTCCGGTGCGCTGCAACAATCATCCCTGGATGCAGGCCTTCATCAACGTGGCGGCGAATCCCTTCTATGCCGTTTCCGACGCCTCGGGCCACTTTGCGATTAAGGGCCTGCCGCCGGGCACCTATACGATCGTGGCCGATCAGGAGAACCTGGGACAGAAGACCGCGACCGTGACCGTTGGCCCAAAGCAGGCGGTGACCCAGGATTTCACCTACGGCAACGGCCCGGGGACTGGCCAGCAATAGCAACTCGTTCATGGCGGCGGCTGCAGCACGATTTACACTATCGCTAAAGCTCCCTGGCGCCGGAGTCTTCTGTCAGTGCCGGCCTGGGTTCTATTTCTTCCTAAGGCACAATCATGCGGCACAAGGTTGGCATTCTGGGCGCGACCGGAATGGTCGGGCAGCGGTTCATTCAGCTTCTGGAGAATCACCCGTGGTTTGAGGTGGACTGGCTGGCGGCCAGCGACCGTTCCAGCGGGAAGAAATTCGGCGATGCCGTGCGCTGGAAGCTGGACACGCCGCTGCCGGAAAGATTGGCGGCCATACCCGTTTCTCCGGCGGAACCGGAGGGCGCGCCGCGCATCGTCTTCGCAGCGCTCGATGCCGATATCGCGCGGGAGCTGGAGCCGCAGTTTGCCGCTGCCGGATGCGCGGTGATCTCCAATTCCAGCGCCTTTCGCATGCAGCCGGCGGTGCCGCTGGTGATTCCCGAAGTCAACGCCGATCACCTCGCTCTGATAGAAAACCAGAGCTGGCGAAAGAAATCGGGCGGTTACATTGTCACGAACCCGAACTGCTCGGCCATCGGGCTGGTGCTGGCTCTGAAGCCGATTACTGAACGCTTCGGGATCGAGGCCATCTTCGTCAGCACGATGCAGGCGGTGAGCGGGGCCGGCTATCCCGGCGTCGCATCGCTGGATATTCTGGGCAACGTGGTTCCGTTTATCAGGAACGAAGAAGAAAAAATGCAGGAGGAGACGCTGAAGCTGCTGGGCCGGCTCAACGGCCGGCTCGTCGAGCCGCTGCCGGCGAAGATGAGCGCCCACTGCAATCGCGTCGCGGTCGAAGATGGACACACGGAAAGCGTCAGCATCAAGCTGGCGAGGAAAGCCTCTCGTGAGGAGTTGATTGCCGCGTGGGCGGAGTTCCGGCCGCTGGCGGGCAGGGATCTGCCGACGGCTCCGGCGCAGCCGGTGGAATTTGTCACGGCTGAGGATCGGCCGCAGCCGCGGCTGGACCGGATGCGGGGCGCAGGAATGGCCGCTACGGTGGGCCGGCTGCGGCCCTGCGGTTTGCTGGACTGGAAGTTCACAGTTCTTTCCCACAATACCATCCGCGGCGCGGCAGGCGCGGCTCTGCTGAATGCCGAACTGCTGGTCTCGCTGGGCAAACTCGATCCGGTGGCTGTGCCGGCATGAACCGACTCGTGGTCATGAAATTTGGCGGCACCTCGGTGGAGGATGCTGTCGCGATACGCCGAACTGCGGAGATCGTCGCGGGGCGGGTCCGCAAAGGCCTGCAGCCGATTGTCGTCGTCAGCGCCATGGCAAGGGTCACCGATCTGCTGCTCTCGGCCTCGGCAACGGCGGCTCGTGGAGATCGCGCCAGCGCGCTCGCCATTCTGGAGCGGCTGCGCATCCGGCATCACGACACGGCCACGCAGCTGGCGATGCGGCCCTGCGATTTGGGCGACCCGCTGGCGTTCGCGAAACCGGATCCGGAACTGGTGGCGAGCCACGCGTGGATGGACGCCGAATTCGATTCGCTGGAAGAGATTCTGCGCGGCCTGGCTGCGGTGGGCGAGCTGACGCCGCGTATCTCCGACATGGTGGTGTCCTACGGCGAGCGAATCTCCAGCCGGATGATCACCGAGGCCTTCGTCCATTGCGGCCTCGCCGCCGTGCATGTGGATGCACGACAGTGCATCGTTACGGATGCCCACTACGGCAGAGCCATTCCCCAGGATGCGGCCATCGAGCAGCGTCTCAAGATACATGTGGCGCCGCTGACCGGTGACGGCAAGGTGCCGGTGATGGGTGGTTTCATCGGTGCGACGGAGCAGGGCATCACGACGACTCTGGGACGAGGGGGATCCGACTTTACGGCCGCTCTGGTGGGCGGCGGCATCGATGCGGGGGCGATCGAGATCTGGACCGACGTGAACGGCATTATGACCGCCGACCCGCGTGTCTGTCCGGATGCGCTGCGGGTCAGGATCATCAGCTTCGAAGAAGCGGCGGAGCTGGCCTATTTTGGCGCTAAAGTGCTGCATCCGGCGACCATTCTCCCGGCGGTGAAAAAGAACATTCCGGTCTTCGTGCTGAATTCCAGAAATCCCGCCAACGGCGGGACGCGGATCACGGCGCTGGCGCCGCACTGCCGCAGCCCGTTCAAATCGATCGCGGTGAAGAAGAGGCTGACGATCATGGATATCGTCGCCAGCCGCATGCTGCTTTCCCACGGTTATCTGCATGCGATTTTTGAGGTCTTCGATCGTCATAAGTGTCCGGTGGACATGGTTTCCACATCCGAGGTCAGCGTCTCGCTCAGTGTCGACTCGAACGAGAAACTGCCGGCCGTTGCCGCGGATCTCAGCAAGCTGGCCGATGTGAAGTATGAAGGCCGCAAGGCGCTGGTGTGCATGGTGGGGGAAAACATTCGCGGCCAGAACGGGATTGCCGCCCGGGTTTTTCAGAGCATCCGGCATGTCAACCTGCGCATGATCTCCCAGGGCGCTTCCGAAATCAACATGAGCTTTATGGTGGAGGAAGACGATGCAGATGAGGCGGTGCGCTCGCTGCACGCGGAGTTCTTCCAGGATCCCGATCCGGAGATCTTCGATCGGGAGTCGCCGCTGGCGGCCGTGAATTCGAAGGGTTGACGACGGAACAAGAATTGCGAGGACAGCATCATGCTCTTTCTGGTTCTCGGACGCGGCAAAACCGGCAGCCTGGTGGCTCAGGTGGCGTATGAGCGCGGGCACAGCGTGCGCGTGGTTGGCGAAGAGGAGAATCGCAACGCCGCCGCTCTGACGGCGCCTTTCCTCGCCAGTTTCGATGCGGTGATCGACTTCACCACGCCGGTAGCAGCGGTGCAGAACATGCGCGCCTGCCTGGCGAATGGCGCGCATGTGGTGGTTGGCACGACCGGCTGGTATGAACATCTCCATGACCTGAAAGAACTGTGCGCACGGAAGGACGCGGGCCTGCTCTACAGCGCCAACTTCTCGGTTGGCGTGCAGGCGCTGTTCCGGGTCGCGCGCGAGCTGGCGACTGCGGTTCCGCATTACCGGTTCAGCATTACCGAAACCCACCACGCCACGAAGACAGACGCGCCGTCAGGAACGGCTCTGTCGCTGCAGCGTATCCTCGAGGCGGCCGCTCCGGGACAGAAGGTCGAGATCACCTCAAAGCGGGAAGGCGAGGTTCCCGGGATTCACGTCGTCGAGGCGCGTTCGGACAACGATTGGCTCGAACTGCGCCACGAAGCCTCCTCCCGGCGCGGTTTCGCCGAGGGGGCAGTGCGCGCGGCGGAGTGGATCGCCGGCAAAACGGGCTGCTGGGATTTCCAGGAGATCGCCGGGGAACTCGGCTAATCCCGCAGCGTCCTGCGGGGCTTCACCGGCTTCGCGGGCGAGCCGTAACAGATCATCCCCGATGGCAGATCGTTCAGCACTGTGCTTCGCGCGCCCACGACCGCACCTTTGCCAATCGTGACTCCGGGCCCGATGAAGACATCGTTGGGGAGCCAGACCTCGTCTTCGATGCGGATGGGCTTTTGTCCAATGGGGAAATCAAGGCGCTCGTAGTCGTGCAGGCCGGTGCAGAAATAGACATCGTGCGCGACGGCGACATGCGATCCGACCGTGATCTCGCCCAGGTTGTAAAAGACGCAGTCATCGCCGACCCAGACGTGGTCGCCGATAGTTAACTTCCAGGGGTAGATGACTCGCGTTGTGGAACGAATCTGTACTTTGTGGCCGATGCGGGCACCGAAGAGTCGCAGCAGGAAGTTGCGCCAGCCATAGAAGACCTGAGGGGACATGCGGAAGAGCGTGTCCTGTACGATCCACCATATCTGAACGAGGACGGCCGATCGTCCGCGGAAGCCTGCAGGCATGCGAAATCGGCTGAGGTCCTGGTATTGCCGCGGCTCATCCATGCTGCAGAATCCACTGAACGGTAATGCGTACCCCTTCGTCCAGAGAATACGGGGCCGGTCCCGCGACTTCGCGCGTTGCCGACATATCGTAATCCATCGGCGTGAGGAGATTGTTCAGCCGGAACGAGGTGAGCGGAGGATTGGACATTCCCATTTTTCTGAGAACGTCTCCTGCCTTCGCGAGAGACTGCAGGACGAACAGCGGCACCTCCCGGACGGGCGGGGCTCCGAAGGCCTTCTGAATGGAATGGGCAAACTGCAGTACGTTCATGTTGTCATCGTCGGAAACGTAGAATGTTCGCCCGTTCACCCGGGAGGCGTCGACGGTGAGGAACTGGCGAATCTGATGGACGACGTTACCGACGAAACCATAGGCCTTGCTGACTCGTCTGCCCTTCGGGTGGACATAAAGGCCGCGGCGGACGGTATCGAAGAACATGCGATAGGGGATTCGGAACCACGGCCCCCAAATCGAAGTGGGCCTGATGAGTACCCAGGGAATCTCCAGACCGCTGGAACGCACCATACGCTCGGTTTCCACTTTGCTCTCGCCATACAGAGTGAAAGGAGAATAGTCATCTTCACGCCTGGGGAAAATCTCGGTGCGGTGGACATAGCGGGTTGAGGCGAAGATCGCGCGTTGTACGGATCCCGAAGCCCGGATTGCGTCGATCATGTTCCTGACTCCTGTGGTGTTGGCGTCATATTCAGCGAGGGTCCGACCATCCAGATCAGTACGGGCTGCGAGATGGACGACCTGATCGGGCCTGAAATCTCGCACAGCGGCGATCAGAGCTTCACGATCCCGAATATCGCCTTTGCGAAGGAAACGCTCCTGCCGGGAATCTCTCGCAGGTTCGCGGTCGAAGTTCATGACGTCCCAGCCGTCCCCGAGAAAGCTGTCGATCAGATTAGTCCCGATGAAACCCGAACCGCCGGTAAGCAAAACCCGTGCCATTGATACTCCAACTCATTTTGTATTGTCGCGGCCCCCTGATGCGCAGAGGAGTGCTGAAAACATCGGTTTTGGCCGGGGGGCTGGCCGCCCAATGCAGGGGAGCGTGGAAGCTTCATCGTACCAGCTTCGCCAGAAAAAACTTCGGTCACCGTCGGCGGAAACGGAGCCGGTGTAGACTCGTTTGTTATGAATCTGCAGGGGTGCGGGACAGCGCTGGTCACGCCGTTTCGCGCGGACGGAAGTGTGGACGAGCGGGCTCTGTACGATCTTGCCCGCTGGCAGGTGGAGAGCGGCATCGACTGGCTGCTGGCGTGCGGAACGACGGGCGAGACGCCGACGCTGGACGAGGCGGAGTGGCTGGACGTCATCCGAATTGTGGCGGAAGCCGCGGGCGGACGGGTTCCGGTCTGGGCCGGATGCTCGCACAACTCCACGAAACAGGCGGTGGCGAAGGCGCGGACGGCGGCGCAGATTCCGGGCGTGACCGCGATCCTGACCGCCAATCCCTGGTACAACAAGCCGACGCAGGAAGGGCAGTTTCAGCATTTCAAAGCCGTTGCCGAGGCGGTGAAGCTGCCGGTGGTTCTGTACAACATCCCCGGGCGGTCGGCGGCGAATCTGGAGCCGGCGACGCTGATGCGGCTGGTGGAAGCCTGTGGCAACATCGCGGCGGTGAAGGAGTCGAGCGGGAACCTGGTGCAGATCACCGATCTGCTGACGCAGGCGCCGCGCGAATTGCGGGTGTATTCCGGCGACGACATGATGACGCTGGGCGTGTTGGGCGCGGGGGGCATGGGGCTGATCTCGGTGGTTTCCAATCTCATCCCGGCGGAGATGGCGGAGATGGTGCGAGCGGCGCTGGCTAACGAATGGTCCACGGCGCGGCGGATCAATCGGAAGTACTTTCGGCTGATGCAGGGCATTTTCAGGGAAACCAGCCCAGGACCCGTGAAGGCAATCCTGGCGATGATGGGCAGGATCGGCGAGCACTACCGTTTGCCGATGGTGCCGGTTGCGCCGGGAACGCGGGCGGCCCTGGAGCGGCTGGCTGGTGAGTTGGGACTCCTGGTCCATGCGCCGCAGCCGGAAGGCGATCTGAGGGTTTTCTAGGGCAGACGGGAGCTGGGAGGATGGAGCCTGGAGCTGGTAGCCGGTAGCCGGGAGCCGGGAGAAAAAATACTCTGTGAAATTGCTATGTGTGAGAAACAAAGTAGTTGCGGGAGCGATGTTTGTATGTGTGGCAAATAAAGTAGTTGCAGGGGGCCTCTGGCGTATGTGTGAGAAAGACAGGGGATAGGAGCCGGGGCCTGGAGCTGGCAGTCGTTGCTGGTTGGCATGGGTGGACGCCGCCCTTCTGCTGGAATGCAAAAAGCCCGCGCGCCGCGGGCTTTTTCTTTTTTCTACTCTAAGTTCAGAATAGCAGGTTCAGGCGGGTTTACTGCCAGCGATTTTTGCTGGCAAGTCCTTTGGCCTCAATGCGGGAACTTTCGTAAGGGCTTGACAAGATTTCCACAGGAGCACTCCCAAGTCCATAATCGGCAGCCCTCAGGCCGCAGCCCCTGTCCCAGGCGGCGTCGGGCGCGGAGGTTATGGCCAGGGAAGCTGCGGGTTTACCACTGGACACCGGGATAGAGGCTCGGCAGGCGATAGGCGCGGTACGCATTGCTGCCTGTCACCTGCAGGCTCCAAACAGTCTGCGGACTGGGTTGGTCGGTCACCTCAAGAACATCAGAATTGGAGACGGCGCCGCCTACACCGCAAAGGTCGTACTCCACGTCGCCATTGGCCAGCACATGGGCGTTGCCGCCCCATGAGTTATAGAGATTCGCCGGCATAATCTGGTGGAAAACGATCGTAGCCGTCATCGCGTTTTCATCGATGTTGTAGATCGGGACGGTTGAGTAGCAGCCGGGCGCCCCATTCGTGCCGCACGTGGTCGCGCTGGTATCTCCCGGATACATCCGGTCGTCTCCGTTATCCATAACGGCGAGGGGAAAAACTCCAGCGGTATATTTGGACGCGAAGTGGATTCCGTGCTGGGCATAGCTCCAGTCGGTCGGATCGGTGCCGCCCACCAGCTTGAAATCGCCGCCCTCTCCCAGACGCCAGAGAATATCGCCGTTTCCGGCGCCGTCCTGGTAGTCGATCTTCACGATCCAGTTCTGATGGCGGATCGAAACCAGCAGATTGCCGTCATCCGGGGAATAGATGACCGCGTTGGTATGGGTCCAGTCGGGGAAGTTCCAGGGATGACGATTTACGTCCAGGTGATCGAATTCGTTCCAGACCCAAACCGGCTGCAGACTGGTGTCCAGGTCGACAATCACATCGCCCAGAACTGTGGTGGGTGTAGTGGCGCCGGTCAGCACCACGCTCTTCTCGGTGTTGGCAATCACCAGCCAGTGGCCGTTCGGAAGCGGCGTTATATCGTGCGTGAACAGCAGCAACTGCAGGTTGTAGCCCTTTGCCGCCAGTCGGGTATTCAACTGGTTCATGGTGATTTGCTTTACCGTATCGCCGGCAAGATTGAACTCCCGGACCAGATTCGGGTCGGTCGGCGCGGGCACAGTTGTCAGCACGCTGGAGGAAGAGTCGGAAGCGAGGGCGACGAAATCCCCGTTGGGCAGCAGCTTGGGAGCCAGCCATGCCGCAGCGCCGCGGTTGCCGGGATCGTAGGCCCAGATCACGTTTCCGGAGAGATCGACTGCCGCGATCGGGACCCCGGTGAAGGGCGTGTTCACGATCTCGATCCCTGGCTGGGGGACTTGTCCCGGTGTGCTGGTGACGGTCACGACGGGAAGACGACTGAGGGTGTAGGAGCCGGTTGTGAACGAATGGTCCACGTCTTTGAGGGTGGTCCCATTCAAAAAATCCACTACAGCCTGCATGTGGTACGCCGTATTTGCCTGCATGCCGGCCACAAGGATGCTCAAGGCGCCACCGGAGGCGGGGATGGTATACGTCCCTGTGCGGAAGCCATAATCGGTGGTTTTGCCGAAGTCAATCGTTACATTGGCTGCACCGTCGGTCTGGACCGTATAACTCGCCACCTGGGGATTCGCAGTCGCCGTGACCTGTCCGGAAACCGGGGGGTTAGAGCCGCAGCCCAGAACGGCCATGCCGAGACAGGATGCAACACCGAGCAGGATCAGAGTCCGCAGCCGAGATTGGGGACGGATGAGCGTGGCTGGGCCACGGGAAAAGAATCTCTGGCCGATGGATGCCGTATAAGGCGATGGATTCGGCTGCGCATTCGAATTGGCTGGGGCGGGGTGTTGGACGTTGGGGTGACCACTGAGCAGGACGGGTGGTGCAGGACCCCGCAGCGAACGCGGGTAGTTGCAAACGATCGACAACGCCAACGCCTCCTTAACAGTGTGGCTTCGTTCAGCTTTCGGATTCCTGTCCCTGGTGGGCTGCGCCTGCGTGCCGGAAAAGCCGACGCTGCAGCGTCCCGCCAGAACAGCACTCCGTCTGCTGGGTTGATTGGAAAATGGAATAGTACTCCAGAGGAAAGCGCCTGAGCGGACTTTTCGAGCCCTGTGATTCTTTTTCAGAGGTTACTGATGGGGTATCCCCTGCGGAGCCGTGGCCGCCCAGAGCACAGTCCCCAATCCCCAGTCCTAAGCCCCCAGTCTTCAGTCCTCAGTCCTCAGTCCTCAGTCTTCAATCCTCGGCGGAAATCCGTTATTCGGAGCGGAGGGCTTGCATGGGTTCGATGTTGGCGGCGCGGCGTGCGGGGAGGAGTCCCGCGACGAAGACGGTGAGGAGCAGGAAGAGAGCGGCGGCGATGTAGCTGAACGGGTCGAAGGGCGTGACGCCGAAGAGGAGCGCGCGCAGGATGCGGACGGCAAAGAACGAGCCGAGGCCGCCGGTGACGAGTCCGATGAGGGCGGTGGAGGCGCTGCCGTGGAGGACGAGGCGGAAGACGCCGGAGCGGGTGGATCCCAGAGCCATGCGCAGGGCGAACTCGCGATAGCGCTCGAGGACCGAATACGCCATGACGGCATAGAGGCCGATCAGCGCCACGAGGACGCTGGCGAAGGCGTAGACGCTGAGGAGTTCGGCGGGGATGCGGGACATTTGATAGCGCATGCCGATGACGTCCTCGAGAGAGCTGACATTCTCGAGGGGAAGCAGGCGGTCCTGGGCAGCGACGGCGGTGCGGAGGGCGGCTGCGGCAGCGCTGGGGGTGATGCGGTAGCGGATGGCGACGAAGGCGTAGGAATCGTCGTTCTGGGCGAGGGGCAGGAAGAGGAGCGGGGTGGGATCGGTGTTGGTGGGATCGGCATACGTGTAGTTGCCGATGATGCCGACGATGCGGCGGGGCCGCTTGTTGACGATCACGGTCGAGCCGATGGCATTGCCCTTGGGCCAGTAGCGGCGGGCCATGGGCTGGTTGACAAGAGCGACATCAGGGGCGGAGGCGTTGTCGGCAGCGGAGAATTCGCGGCCCTGGGCGATGGGGATGCGCAGGGTGTGGAAGAAGTCGGAGCCTTCGAAGTCGGTGACGACTTCCATGTCTTCGCCTTTGGCGGGGACGTAGCCGGGAACACTGATGCCCTGGGTGTTGCCGGTGCCCTCATCGCCCATAGGCAGGTGCGTGGTGATTGTGGCGGCGGCGATGCCGGGGGTGGCGCGGAGGCGGTCGAGGAGGGCGGCTTCGAATTGGCGGGTGTGCTGCGGATCGTAGCCGGAGCGGGAGAAGTCGATCTGCGCCGTGAGGACGTGGGTGGGGTCGAAGCCGATGGGGCGGTCGAGGATATTGAAGGCGGTACGGGTGAGGAGTCCGCAGCCTACGAGGACGATGAAGCAGATGCCGAGCTGGAATCCGAGGAGGAGGCGGCTGCCCAGGTTGCGATGCGAGCGGCCGGTGACGGAGGCTCCTCCTTCGTGGAGAGCTTCGTTCTGAGCGAAGCGGAGGGACTGGCGGACGGGGTAGAGCCCGCAGATAAGGGTGACAGCGACGGCGATGGCGACGACGAAGAGGAAGATGCGCGGGTCGCTGTGGAGATTGAAGGCGATGGGATAGCCGAAAGTGGGGAGCAGCACATAGAGGGCCTGAGAGAGGCCGGTGCTGACGGCCCATCCGGCGAGGGCACCGGCGGCGGCGAGGAGGCCGGTTTCCACGAGGACCTGGGCGGCGATGCGGGTGGGGTGCGCGCCGAGGGCAGTGCGGATGGCGACTTCGCGGCGGCGGCGGGCGGCATGCTGGCCGAGGAGCGAAGCGATATTGATGCAGACGAGGATCATGAGGAGGACGGAGGCGCCGGCGAGGATGGGCAGCTCTTCGCCAACGATGCCAAAGAAGCCCTTCTCGAAGTGGGCGGCATCGCGGAGGTTGAGATCCCAGTGGGCAAGATAGTTGCGGGGGTCCTGGGCAGTGAGAGTGCGGGCGGCGGTGTGAACTTCGGCGGCGGCGGTACGCTCCGAGACGCCAGGGCGGAGGCGGACGGCTACCTGGAGGCCATAGTGCTGGAGCGGATCCGGGGGCGCATCGGGGGAGAGATCGCGCAGGGCGGAAAAGGGCAGCCAGGCAGATTCGGCAAGACCGCCGAAGATGCCGGAGAACTCGCGCGGGGCAACGCCGATGACCGTGAACGGATGCTTATTGATGGAGATGGTGCGGCCGATGACGGAGGGACTGGCCTGGAAGCGGTCGCGCCAGAGGGCGTCGGAGAGGACGACTTCATCGTGGGCGCCAAAGATGTGGTCGTTGTTGGCGGGGTTGAAGAAGCGGCCGGCCTGGGGGCTGAGGCCGAGGAACTGGAAGTAGTTCGAGGAGACGGTGCCGGCGGCGATGGCGCGAGGCTTGGTGCCGGGGTCGGCGAGATTGATGAAATCCGCGGTGAAGGCGATGGAGCTGGACCAGGAGCGGCCGGAGTCGTGGAGGAATTTATAAGTTTCGTAGCTGACGGAGTAGCCTTCGTTGCCGAGGACGGTGGCGTCGATGAAGTGGATCTGGCGGGGGGCGGCGACGTGAGGCCAGGGGTTGTAAAGGACGGCGTTGGTCCAGGTGGCGACGGTGGTGAGGGCTCCGATGCCGAGCGCGAGGGTGAGGACAGCGGTGAGGGTAAATCCTGGAGCTTTGCGCAACTGGCGGAGGGCGAAGCGGAGGTCCTGCAGGCGAGGCATCGTGGAGAGCTCCTGAAGACGGTCGGTGAAGAGATGAAATGAGCACGTTGGAGGCCAGAGTGTGGGGGCGGGGAGCGATGGGAAAACGCACCCTTGCCCGATGACTGGGGCTGGCGGGTGGCCGGTTTTGGGGAAGGGCGTTCGGAAGTGGACAGGGCTGGGGCTTTTCCACCACAGAGGACACGGAGACCCCGGAGGAATTTCGGGGGACGCGATCGCGCGCGCTTTATTCGGTGCGGAGGGCCTGGAGGGGGTCGATGGTGGCGGCGCGGAGGGCGGGGGCGGCTCCGGCGGCGAGGGCGACGAGGGCGACTCCGACGATGGAGAGCAGATACGTGAGCGGGTCGAGGGGCTGGACACCGTAGAGCGAAGAGGCGAGGGCGCGTCCGGTGAGGGCGGCAAGCGGAATGCCGATGACCACGCCGATGGCGGTGAGGATGAGGCTGTCGCGAAGGATCATCCAGAGAACCTGGCCGCGCCGGGCGCCGATGGCCATGCGGACGCCGATTTCAGCGGTGCGGCGGTTGACGCGGTACGAGAGCGTTCCGTAGAGGCCGGTGGCGACGAGGACGATGGCGAGGAGGCCGAAGAATTCGGCGAGGCGGGCCAGGAGGAGCTGCAGGGCGAGGGTGGATTCAAACTGCTCGCGCTGGAGAGTGGGATCTATGAGGGGGGCGTTGGGGTCAAGCTCGGCGACGGTTTTGCGAACGGAGGGGAGGATGGCGAGGGGATCGGCGCCGCGGACGCGCATCTCGACGGTCATGCCACCTTCGCCGGGAGCCTGCTCGTAGTCCCACCAGGCCATGGGGATGGGGGCTTCGTCCATGCTGCGGTATTTGTGATTGGCGACGACGCCGATGATGGTGAAGTCGTTGATGCGGTGGCCCAGGGGGCTGGTGTTGGGGAAATAGCGCTGGGCCAGGAGCTCGTTGATGACGGTGACGTGCTGTTTGGAGACGCCGTCGGCGGGGGTGAATTCACGGCCGAGGAGGATGGGGACCTGGAGGGTGTGAAAGAAGTTGGGACCGATGTCGTTGCTGCGGGCGAGGGCGAGTTTGCCGTCCGGAGTGCGGGCATCGTGGCCGTCGATGGTGAAGCTGGAGTTATTGGACCACCAGGAGCCGAGGCGGGTGGACGAGACCGCGGTGGATTCGACGCCGGGCAGAGTGCGGAGACGGGTCCGGAGATCCTGATAAAAGCGGACGAGCTGGGGCTGGTTGTGGACAGTCTGCGGATTGAGGCCGAAGACGACGAGGCCGGTGGTGTTCATGCCGAGGGGGATGTTGCGGAGGTTGACGAGGGTGCGGGTGAGCAGGCCGGCGCCGACGAGCAGGACCAGGCAGAACGCCATCTGGAGGACAACGATGATTTTGCCGAGGCGGGATTTGCCGGCGTCGGTGTGGGCGGCGGCGGCTGAGGTTTTGAGGGCGAGCTCGGTGCCTCCGGAGATGGCGGTGCGGAAGGGCGCGATGCCGAGGACGATCGCGCTGAACGCCAACACGGCGCAGGTGAAGAGGAGCACGGTGCGGTCGGGGGCGAGGCTGGATTCGATGAGGGCCCAGCGGGCGAGGACGCGCGTGACGATTTCGGCGAAGACCCAGGCGAGCGCGCCGCCGAGGAGGACGAGGAGGAAGGATTCGGTGAGGAGCTGGCGGAGGAGTTCCGCGGGGCGCGCGCCGAGAGCGAGACGGAGGGAGAATTCGCGCTGGCGGGCGGCGTTGCGGGCTATGAGCAGCATGATGAGGTTGGTGAGGGCGATGAGCAGAACGAGTCCAACCATCACCATGAGCATGCGCAGGGGCTTGCCATACTCCTCGGCGTAGTCGCCGCCGAAATTTTTAGCGCTGGTGACGCTGAGAACGACGGGATGTTCGCCAGGCATGGGATTACCGAGGCCGATGCGGGCGGCATGCTGGAAGAGAGGCTGCAGACGGGCGATGGCCTGGGAGCGGCTAACGCCGGGGGCTAGGCGGGCGATGAGACGCAGGCACCACCAGGTGGGGTCGTTCTGGTACAGGTGGCCATTTTCGGCGCCATTGCCGAGAACGTTGAATTCGGGGCGGTTCTGGAGGGGAATCCAGAAATCGGTGGAGTGGGTGGGCTCGACGCCTTCGAATCCCTGTGTGGCGATGCCGGTGACGGTGAAGGGAACGCCTTTAACGACAATTGTGCTGCCAATGACGCTGGGGTCGCGGTCGAAGCGGCGGGTCCAGTAGTCGTAGCTGAGGACGAGGACGGAGGCGCTGGTGGATTCGTCTTCAGGGGTGAATCCGCGGCCGCGGAGGATGCGAACGCCGAGTCCGGAAAAGAAATTGCCGGAGACCATATCGGCTTCGGCCTGCTCGGGGAGAGCGCCGATGCGGATGCCGATTTTATCAGTAGAGAGAAGGCCGACGGCGATGAGGTCGCTGAGGGCTCCGTTGGGTGGACGCAGGGCGCTGTAGACGGCGTAGGAGAAGGTTTCGTGGGAGTCGATGGTGCCGGTGCCGTTGGGTGTGGCGGATGTATCGAGATAGACGACGCGCTGGGGATCGGCGACAGGGAGAGAGCGCAGGAGAACGGCGTCCATAACGCTGAAGACCGCGGTGTTGGCACCGATGCCGAGGGCGAGGGTGAGGACGGCGGTGAGCGTAAAGCCGGGGCTTTGCCGCATGGAGCGCAGGCCGAAGCGGAGGTCGCGCAGGAGGCGATCGAGCCAGGCCCAACGGCCGCGGAGGTAGAAGCTTTCCTGGGCGCGGCGGACGTTGCCGAAGGCGCGGTGGGCCTGGAAGCGGGCTTCGTCGGGGGAGACACCTTCCTGGCGAAGGTCGTCGGCTTCGAGATCGAGGTGGGCGCGGACCTCTTCGGCAAAATCGGCTTCGCTGCGGCGGCGACGGAACATCGTCAGACCTCCTCGTTTTGGGGTCCGGCGGCGTTGAGGATGCGACCCATGGCTTCAGTGAGGCGGTTCCACTGGGAGGTTTTTTCGGCGAGCTGGGCGCGGCCTTTGGGGGTGAGCTCGTAGAAGCGGGCGCGGCGGTTGTTTTCGCTGACTCCCCAGCGGGCGCGAATCCACTTTTTGTCTTCGAGGCGCTGCAGGGCGAGGTAGAGCGAGCCGTGGTCGACGAAGAGGACTTCTTCGGACTGGCGCTGGATGGAGCGGGCGACGCCCTGTCCATGACAGGGGCCGAGGAGCAGGGTGCGGAGGATGAGCAGGTCGAGGGTGCCCTGCAGGAGGGCGATGCGGTCGTCGCCGGGCTGTTGGGTCGGCATTCGACAGGAGTATGGAACAGTGTTGGGTCGGATATCAACCTGTGAGGGCAGGGAACAGGCAACAGGGAATAGGCAAGAGGGAGCTGGGAGCCTGGAGCCTGGAGCAGGGAGCCTGGGGCGGGGAGCGGGGAGTTGGTAGGAAACACGGGACGCTTGCGTTTGACGGGTGGGGCGGATTCCTGCTCTGCTGGCGGAGTGCATCCGTTTCCCCTGATTGTCGGTGTGTTGTGTGTGGTTGCGGCGCTGCTGGACGCGTTCGAGACGGTGATTCTGCCGCGGCGGGCGACGGGAAGCTTTCGGTTTACGCGGATTTTTTACCGGCTGACGTGGCGGCCGTGGCGATGGGCAGCCTTGCACGTGCGGCGTCCGCGGAAGCGGGAGACCATGCTGAGTTTCTACGGGCCGCTGTCGCTGGTGTTTCTGATTGCGGCATGGGCGGCGGCGCTGGTGGTGGGATTCGCGCTGATTTACTCGGGCTTGCCGGGCCCGTTTGTGGATGCTGCGGGGCCGCGACACGGGTTTGTGACGGATCTGTATGTGAGCGGGACGACGATCTTCACGCTGGGGCTGGGGGATGTGGTGCCGCACGGGACGGTGACGCGGGCGCTGGCAGTGCTGGAGTCGGGCATCGGACTGGGATTTGTGGCGCTGGTGATCGGGTATTTCCCGGTGCTGTATGGGGCGTTTTCGCGGCGGGAGGTGAACATCGCGCTGCTGGACGCGCGGGCGGGATCGCCGCCGACGGCGTTTGAGCTGATCCGGCGGCATTCGTTCGAGGGCGGGAGTGCGGCGCTGGTGCTGCTGCTGGAGGAGTGGGAGCGGTGGTCGGCGGAGCTGCTGGAGAGCCATATTTCGTATCCGCTGCTGTGTCTTTTTCGCTCACAGCACACCAGCCAGAGCTGGCTGAGCGCGCTGACGGCCATTCTGGACGCGTGCGCGCTGCTGATTGCCAGCGTGCAGGAGCACAGCGCGCGCCAGGCGCAGCTGACGTTTGCCATGGCGCGGCATGCGCTGGTGGATTTGTCGCAGACGCTGGGGCTGCAGCCGGTGAGCGCGCCGGAGGATCGGCTGCCTGTGGAGCGCTACCGGCTGATCTACGATTCCCTTTGCCAGTTAGGGGTGCGGGTGTGCCAGGACGAGCAAAGCAGCGACCGGCTGCACGAGCTGCGGACGATGTATGAAGGCTACGCCGAGGCGCTGAGCCGGTATCTGGCGATGCCGATGCCGCCGTTTTTCCTGGAGCATGCGAAAAAGGACAACTGGCAGACGGTGGCGCGGGTGCGGGCGGCGGCGGAGGGCGGCGGCGCGAGGCCGCACGAGAACGAAGAGCACATTTTCTAAGGACGGCGGATCCGGCCTGAATGGCGCGAAATTGTGCTGTGCGTCACAATGACGTGAAGGCAGGCGCGAAAAGAAACCGGTTACATTTCGCCGTTTTTGCGACGGGTCCCATCACCAAAGTAACGTTCGCTCCGGTCGTTTTGCTGCTCCATCTCCATGGGTGAGGAGCGTTCCCGGGCCAGCGAGGGAGCGCCGGGCGGAGCTGGGTCCTGTCGTGCAACCCGCTCTGAATCAAACAGTTACAAGAGACGGGGCAACGGAAAGAATCGGGTGCGGGCGGCTGCGGAGGGGATCGCGTTGCCGCCTGCCCAGGCGCCTGCTCCGACAGGGTTGGCAGAAACCGCTGTCTCAGCCTTCCGATTGATTATCCATCTTGACAATGAAAATTCGCCCGACGAGAATGCAACCGCCGTATGGAAAGGTGTCGGCAGGCAATAAAACCGTTTACTGCTGAACATCGAATTGCATACGGAACAACGAATGAGACGGCCGGGCAAAGGTCCGGGCCGCCGAGAGAACCGCAATTGGGTTGCAGATAAGCTGCTCCCCAAAAACTGAACGTGAGGAGAGGGCACCGGCGGCGCTAACGGAATTCGGGAAGGGCTGGATATTGCGGGATCCCTGATGTTGGGCCGGACGGAGTCACTCCTCGATGCAAGCCTTCAGAGGAGGCTGACTATGATGCAAAGAAAAAAGACCGGCATTTTGCGCAGGTATGGAATGCTGTGCTGGCTGCCGGTGTTATTTGGACTGTTTTTGGTGTTTTCCATGCCGGCAAGCGCGCAGGAAAATGCCGATTTGTCGGGGGCAGTGACGGACCCATCGGGTGCGGTGGTGCCGAACGCGAAGGTCATTCTCACGAATGTGGCAACCGGCGAAACGCGCACGGGAACAACGAACGGAGCAGGCCTTTACGATTTTCCCGGACTGAACAACAGCACGTACAGCTTGAAGGTGACCGCGTCGGGCTTCCAGAGCTCTGCGAAGACCGGCATTGTGATCAACGTGGCGGCGACGGTTCGCGAGGATGTGAAACTCGCGGTCGGCGCGAATTCGACAACGGTAACCGTGGAAGCGAATGCGCTGCATCTGCAGACAGAAACCAACGAAGTCAGCAACCTGATTACGGGACAGCAGCTCACCGAGATCGGCACCAACGGACGCAGCATGTTATCGCTGGCCACGTTGGGGACGGGCACTTCGGGGAATCTGCCGTCGTTTAACGGCATATCGGCGCAGGGAGCCACTGCGACCATCAGCTTTAACGGTATGCGCCCCGATCACAACGTATGGATGATCGACGGCGGCGAAATCTATGACCGTGGCAGCGGCGGGAAACCAGATGTGATGCCGTCGCCGGACGATCTGGCGGAATTCCAGTCTCTGGAGAGCAATTACTCGCCGGATTACGGGATCGGCTCAGGTGGCACCATCATCATGGCTCTCAAAACGGGCACGAAGAGTTTGCATGGTGGCGTGTGGGAGTTCAACCGCAACGATGACTTCGATGCAGCGAACTATTTTTCGAAGCTGAATAATCAGCCGACCCCGGAACTCCGTCTGAACATCTTCGGCGGAAACATCGGCGGGCCGGTCGTTATTCCCGGACTGTACCCGAGGAGCAAGAGCCGGACGTTCTTCTTCTACAGCGAGGAATGGCGCCGGTATATTGCAGGGGCCAATCCTTCGGCGGTCAACACCATTCCTACCGATGACATTCCGTCAACCGGCGCCGCGCTGACTTATGCGATACCGAGTGGCTGGAAGGAATCGCCGAACAGTGGCATCTGCAACACGGGACAGACGGCGCCCTGCGTGCCGAACCTTCCGAACAACGCCGCATTAACCCTGGTGGAAACGACCGACGGCCTGGTTCCGGGGAATTCGTTTCCGGGCAAGGTAATCCCGGCCAACATGATCGATCCCAATGCCGTGCTGTTCATGCATACGGGAGCGATTCCGTCCGCGAACTCCACGTCGTCCAACGGCTCGCCGCAGTATGTGGCGTCGCCAAAGCAGCCGACGTTTGTGCGGGAAGACGTGGTGCGCATCGATCACGACATCACGAACAAACTGCATCTGATGGGCGACTACATTCACGATCAGATGTCGCAGACGTACTACCCGGATATGTGGAGCAACGACAGTTACCCGACGACGGGGAACGTGTTCGGTAATCCGACGTGGGGATCGGTGATCAAGCTGACGCAGACGATCTCGCCGACCATGCTGAACGAAGTCGCGCTCAACGTGAACGGCAACAGCATCAGCATCACACCGGTGGGCATTTACGCGCAGCCCTCGGGATGGTCGCAGGCGGGATACTTCCCGGCAGCGAACAATGCGGAGAGCCGCATGCCGTCAGTGGATCTGGGCACGCCGCTGGGCACGAACTGGACGATTAACTACTGGCCGTGGAAGAACGCCTTCCTGGACTACCAACCACGCGACGACTTCTCGTGGACGCGGGGAAGGCACTCGCTGAAGTTCGGCTTCTCCTACATGCGATCGGACAAGAATCAACAGCAGCAGGCGGATACCCAGGGCGACTACAGCTTCGGGACCGACTTCTCCGGCGATTCCTATGTCAATTTCCTGCTGGGCCTGTCGGACAGCTTCAGCCAGCTGCAGTCGATCGACATGTTCCACTGGATCAACAACACCTATTCTTTCTATGGAATGGACAACTGGCATGTGACGCCACGGCTGACCCTGAACCTGGGAATCCGCTACGACGCAATGCCGCATGTCTACGAGAAATTCGATCGGACGGCGAACTTCGTTCCTTCTCTCTACAACGCGAGCGACGCGGCGACGTTCGACACGAGCGGCGCCATCTGCCAGTCGTCGGCGCAGACGGGCTGCTCGGGAGCGAGTCCGGGCCTGGGCAATCCGACCAACGCTCCGGCTCCGTTCTACCTGAACGGTATAGGGCGTCCGGGTGTGAACGGCTTCCCGACCTCGCTGGTGCAGAATGACTACTTTACCTGGCAGCCTCGTCTGGGCTTCGCCTATGACCTCTTCGGCACCGGAAAATGGGTGGTCCGGGGCGGCGCGGGCATCTTCTACGAGCGCATCCAGGGCAACGATGTCTACGGAACGGATACCAACCCGCCGTATGCGTACAAGCCTTCGGCGAGCTCGGTGTACTTTACCAATCCCAGCACGAGTGTGCTCAACGATCAGACGGCGACCACACCCGTGTTCCCGGCCAGCATGGGATCGCTGGCCTACTACTACCCGAACCCGGGCACGCTGCAGTTCAGCCTGGGAGTGCAGCACGAAGTGGCGCCTGGAGTCGTGACGCTGGTCCAGTATGTTGGATCGGGCGGATGGAACCAGGACGCCGATCGAGCCATCAATACGCTGCCGCTGAACGATATCACCGATCGCGAGGCGGTATCGCAAGGGGCCAACTCGAATCTTTATAGAATATTCCCGGGGTTTAACGGCATCACCGAGGATGAAAACGACACCAACACCAGCTACAACAGCCTCCAGGCCGCGCTGCGGATCGAGAACAAACATGGGTTGACGACGGGGTTCGACTATACCTGGTCCCATGAGATCGATGTTGAGGGCGGCGACCTGAGCACGCTCTCGGATCCTTTCAACATCAGGTATGACCGGGGGTCGGGAACCTACGACCGTCGCCAGAACTTCTCAGCCAACTACGTTTACAACCTCCCGTTCTTCAACCACGCCAACAGCCTTGCAGAACGGAGCCTGCTGGGCGGCTGGGTCTTCTCCGGCGTCACCTCGGCGGAAACCGGATTGCCCCAGAACGTGACATACGGACCGGACACGCTGGGTCTGGGCGGCGGAACGACCAACCGTCCGAACCTGGTCGCCAAGGCAAGCGGACCGAAGACGCGGCAGGAGTGGTTCAACACTTCCGCGTTTGCGGCTCCGACGGCGCCATGGAACGGCGGCGGGAACA
>JBAUOP010000153.1:0-1765 GCA_049579805.1 Acidobacteriaceae bacterium | reverse complement strand
TCTGTAATCTGCCGCTCGCGCGCCACAAGCGTGGCCCGGACTGAGCCAACGGGTCCTTGTAACCCCGCTTGGACGATCGGCTCCGAGCAACGGCTCTACGGGTTGAGATACGCGATGCCGGGTCCTTCGCAGTCTGCAGGTACCGGCGGCCAGTCCAAAGGCGCGGCCTTCGAAAACTCCGCTTGGGGGCCGATATTGAAGGCTCGGTTCACGGTGAATTGCCTGTGCGACCAGGGCCCCACCATCTCGATCGGCCCCCGCGTCATTCCCATGAAAAGCTTGATCGCCCATCCCGTGTTATTCACCACCACGAAAGAGCAGGGATACGCCGAGCGGCGAGGCAAGCGAACTTCAACATCCCTCGCCCGTTCGCCGGCCGTTAGCGTGAAAATGCGGCGCGCCGGCACGTAACCGGGAACGGAGACCGAGGCTACATAGGTCCCCGGCGGAAGGTCGAGAGAAAATGCCCCGTGGCTGCCGATCATGACCGTCTGCCACAACCCCGCGGTGACGCTAGCCGTCGAGATGTACACGAACCCCTGATTGACCGCACCGTCCGTAGCGTCGTCCACGACTTCGCCGGTAACGGTTATTGGCGGCGTCGACGCCAAAAAATCGAGCGGGCGAGCCGGCAGAGCGGGTGGCGGAAGGCGGCCGAACTGAGCTTTGTTGGTGAGCGCCCCGAAAGTCGGTTTCCGCGCCGAGCGCAACTTCATCAGTGCGTCCTCGATCGCTTTATCGTCCCACGTCGCATGGGCGTTTTGGCCCGCTTGTGCGCGCGAGGACACGTCAGGCGTCGTGGACGGCTCCGGCATGTGCGGTATCGCAGAAGGCGTGTCGAACTCCTGATGGATTTTCGCCTGAAATCGATCGGCTGCATGCGGGTCAATCGAGACGACAGTCAGGGCACGGAAGCCAAGCGCGCTAACGAACGGGCCCTCGGAATGACAGACGCGCAATATCTGATTTGGATCTCCCAGCAGCGGCATTTGAGCTGCATTTGCGGTCGTGTTCGCCAAACCCAGTGCCTCCACACCGAACAAGATCGCAGATCCAATTCTCAAAGGGGCGGGCCCCTCACGCGCGGCAATGAACAAAAGGCCGGTACCGATCGATTTCGCCAGCCCTTCGACCCCTTCATGCGTCAGATCGGCAACGACCGCCTTGCGCGTCACGAATGTGCATTCGCCGTCGCTCGCACGCGCGACACCGGAGCCAAAGATCAAAAATGTCAATGTCAACGCGAGGGCAATTGCGGCAACACGCGCGGACATGTCGAACCTCCGCCCATTGCGCGAGAAGGGTCCAATCTCACATCGCTCAGAGACGCATGTCAAGGTCCGAGCAAAATTGTATCAAGCATAGTCTTGGTTGAGTAATGCCAACGGTCCTTGATCGTGATACCCTTAGCGCGTCATGGCCGGTCTCGTTCCGGCGATCCGCGTCTTTGCCACGTCACGAGTGACAAGTCTATTGACATTCATCCGCAATTCAGTTACAAGCAGCGAATCTCGCTCATTTGGGGACGCCTTCGGCCGAGGGTACTCCTGAAGGTGGAGCGAGTGCGGTGCCCGCGGGCGGGAGGATACGGCCTGCTCCCCGGGCGGCTTCGGCAAGACACGTCCGGCCGGTACGATCGACCGGTCTGCGAGTGCAATCTCGCTGGACGGGGACAGCAAGGCGCGGGTAACGCCCGCGAGTGACGCAAGCGGCCCCCGTTGTGGGTCATGCGTTGCAAAGCGCACGGTTTTCGAACCATCGGATC
>JBAUOP010000152.1:0-14474 GCA_049579805.1 Acidobacteriaceae bacterium | reverse complement strand
CCGGAGTGCTGCTGCTGACGCTCGCCAGCGAGATGGCGCCGCCCGCCCTGGGCCACGCTCTGGCCCTGGCAGCTTTTGCGCTGATCGGGCTGGGGATCGGACTCTCGGTGACAGCGACGAATCTTTATGTGGGGAGTGCCGCGGAAGAAACACATCGCGGCGACCGGGCGCGCGGCCTCTCGATCGTCAACCTGTGGTGGGGAATTGGCGCCGTGGCCTGTCCCTGGCTCATCGCCGGCACCGAAGGCGGCGAGTGGCTGCGCGCCTTCCTGTTGCTGGTGGCCCTCGGCGCGGCTTTTATGTTCTTCGGCCTCTCACCTCAGCTTCGAATCGCGGAGCGCCGTTCCCTCACCACCACGCGCGATTCGCTGGCACAGGACGCCGGACTGCTGGCTTTCTTTGCGGTTTTGCTCTTCCTGTATGTAGGCGTGGAAAACACCATCAGTGGCTGGATTACGACCTATGCGCACCGCTTCAGCGGCCTCAGCGTGGAGGATGCCAGCCTGCTGGTCTCTCTCTTCTGGATCGCTCTGCTCACGGGTCGCGCCCTGGGCTCCGCCGCCCTGCGCCGCGTGCCCGAACGCGCGGTTTTGCTACCGAGCCTGGTTCTGGCGCTGCTTGCGGTCACGGTTCTGCTGGAGCCGCACTCCAGAGGGGTCGTTCTGGCGGCGGTGGCGCTGGCAGGGGCGGGATTCGGTCCGGTTTTTCCTCTCGGCGTGGCGCGCCTGCTGGGCCGCGTGAGCGATCACCGCAATACCGGTTGGGTCTTCGCGATGTGTGCGAGCGGCGGGGCCGTGCTGCCCTGGCTCACCGGCCTGGTCTCCACGCGGACGGGCAGCCTGCGGCTGGGCTTCGCCGTCGCGGTCAGCGCCGTGGCCGCTATCCTGGTTTTGGCTTTGCTGGAAAATGCTGTGCTGCGCCGGCCGCAACGGATCATGCACGAGCCGGTCTGATTCGCGACGAGCTCGATGATGCGGACTGGCGACGAACCCGCTACGCTACGGGCTTCCTTACAGCTTCTCGTAGAACTCGCAGGCCGAGCAGGAGATGTACACGCCGCCGGGGATTCCGCGCTCGCGGTCCTTGACGCGCTTCACGATGCGCGTGGGCTTCGCACACTTCGGACAATCCGTACTCTTGGTCGTGTCCATCATCTTCTTGCGATCGGCGGTCTTGGCAATTTTGGCCATGGTGCTGCTCCTCTGAATCCTGGTCTCTGCGCCATCCGGGCAGGCGCGCCGGCTCCGGAGCTTCGCGGGGAATCACCTGATCTGTGCAGGGAGTTTCGGGAAGTGCGCCGGAACGCGTTACCTCTGATTTTACATGAGATCGGGCTGCTTCAGGGCTTCGCCGCTCTGCCTCCGGGGACTCGCGGTCATCCAGCCGTCACTCGAAACACGGTCAGCACGTGATTTAAGTCACTGCCCCGGCGGCGGTGTGCTCCGAGACTGGAATGTTGCCCAGGAGTCCGCTGATGAACACCCAGATCGCCGAGCCCGCCCTCTCCGTTCCACCCCGGCCGAAGAAGAAGCTTGTCCACCGCTCCGCCCCGGATCAGTCGCAGCGCATCCGCGGCATGGTGCAGGCACTCTTCGTGGCGCTGAATGCCTGGATTGGCTTTCAGTTCTTCCTTTGGGTGCGATGGTTCGAGCTGGGCGGACACGGGTGGGCCGTGAGCCGACCAGCCGGCGTGGAGGGCTGGCTGCCGATCGCGGGGCTGATGAATCTGAAGTACTTCGCTCTCACCGGGCATGTTTCGCCCATTCATCCCGCGGCGATGTTCCTGTTGATCGCCTTCCTGCTGATGAGCGTTCTGCTCAAGAAGGCCTTCTGCTCATGGCTCTGTCCGGTGGGCACGCTGTCGGAATATCTCTGGAAGCTCGGCCACAGGCTGTTCGGCCGAAACCTCAACCCGCCTCGCTGGCTGGACCTGACCCTTCGCAGCCTGAAATACATCCTGCTGGCCTTCTTCATCGGGGTGATCGGGTACATGTCCGCCGAGGCGCTGGCCGGCTTCATGTTGACGCCCTACGGTCTGATCGCGGACGTGAAGATGCTGGACTTCTTCCGGGGCCTGACCCTCACGGGGATCATCGTGCTCGGCGTTTTGGCGGGCCTCTCGCTGCTCATCCAGAACTTTTGGTGCCGCTATCTCTGCCCTTATGGCGCGCTGATGGGGCTGGTTTCGGTCCTGAGCCCGGCAAAGATCCGCCGCGACACGGAGGCCTGCATTGACTGCGGCAAGTGCGCCAAAGCATGCCCGGCGCACCTGAAAGTCGACCAGCTCATCCAGATCCGCTCGGTGGAATGCAGCGCCTGCATGGCCTGCGTCGCCTCCTGCCGGGTAGAGAACGCGCTGCAGTTCGCGCTGCCGCCAAGGAAAGCTGTCACGCTCGTCGAGCGCTGGAAAGGCCGTGCCCTTCGCCCCGGCACGGTTGCCGCCATGATCGCGATCCTCTTCTTTGGGCTGGTCCTCTGCGCCCGGATGACCGGCCACTGGCGCAGCCCCATCCCGAACAGCGTGTACCAGCAGCTGGTGCCGAACGCGAACACGGTGACGCACCCGATGTAGGCGGTTTCCCTGGAGGAGGTTGCAGCGTGATCAGCGGCCGCCGGGCTGCGCCGGCCGGGTGGCTGCCTCATCGATTGCCCTGGCGATCTGCGCGATCACCCGCTCGCGCACCGGATAGGGCGCCCGCGCATCCGCAACGAGCACAGCAACGGCAAGCCTGCGCCCATCGGGCAGCGTGATCAGCGCAATGTCGTTGGTGGCGTTATCGGTCGTGCGGCTTTGGCCGGCGGTGCCGGTTTTGTCGGCGGAAACCGTGCCGGCGGGCAGTTCGGCGCGGACCCGCTCATCGGCGGTGTGGGTGGTGGTCATCCAGGAAAGGAGAAGTTGCGTGTGCTCCGGCGAGATGGGCGAACGGTCGGCGAGGCGGCGCAGCAGGGTGACGAGGGCGCGGGGCGTGGCGAAGTCGCGGTATTGGAGAAGCTCGTTGCGATTGAGGACGCGCTCGGTGTCGACGACAGCAATGGGGGAGATGTCAAGACTGCGGATAAAGGCCGTGACGACGGCAGGGCCGGTGCCGGGAGCCTTAGGTCGCGCGAGGAGACGGAGCAGGATATCGCAGGCGCCGTTGTCGCTCTGGATGACGGCGCGGCGGAGGAGATCCTGCAGCGGAATATCCACATTGCCGTGGGGGTACTGGTCGCGAAGGGGACTGTAGACGTTAGGTTCGGGCACGTCGGCAGGCCGGAAGCGGATGGGCTGGTCGAGGGTGAAGCGGCCCTGCTCGATTTCATGGAGCATGGTGACCGCAATGGGCAGTTTGTAGACGGACTGCATGGGCAGCCGCTCGTCCGCATGAAAATCGCAGGCGAGAGTTTTTCCAGGAAGAGAGCAGGCGACGCCCACCCGTCCATGGGCCTGCGCGGCAATGTCGGCAATCCGGGTTTGCAGGTTGCTTTGCGCTGCAACGGACACGGAGAGCAGAGGAGCCGTGAGAAGAAGCAGCAGAAATCGAAACCGGCGCATTCTGCCGATTGTATGCGCGCCCGGAGCGGTTCCTGAGTTGATGCTGTTGACCAGAGCGATTCCCTGTCAGCCTCGCCGCTTTAGATCCACCCGCCGTCGATGATGTGGCTCTGGTTCGTGATCGCCGAGCTGTCATCGGCCGCGAGAAACAGGACTAACCGCGCCACCTCCTCGGGCTCAATCAGCCGCTGCAGCGCCTGCGCCGCCATCACTTCGGCCTCGTACTCCGGGGTAAGCCAGAGGCGCCGCTGGCGTTCCGTCGCGATCGCGCCAGGCAGCACGCAGTTGACGCGGATGTTCCAGCGGCCCAGCTCGTGCGCCAGGGTGCGGGTCATGCCGACAATGGCGGCCTTCGCTGTAACGTAAACGGGCACGTTGGTCGAGGGAATCATCCAGGCAATGGAGCTCATGTTGATGATGGACCCGCGGGCCGCCTGCCGCATGCCCGGAATGACCGCCTGCGCCATGAAGAACTGCTGCTTCAGGTTGATGGCGATGGTGCGGTCCCAGAACTCCGGGGTGACTTCGTCGATCGTGTGGCGCGTATCGTTGCCGGCATTGTTCACGAGCACATCGACGGCACCGATTTGGCTCAGGATGCTGCGGACCGCGGACGACAGGGTGGCAACGTCGGTCAGATCGCACGGAACGAAGACCGGGGCGTGCGGATGCCCGTCGGTCAGCCGGAGCACCAGCCGCTCCGCCGCTTCGGTCTGAATGTCGAGGAAGACGACCCGGGCGCCATTGGCGGCAAAGGCTTCGACGATCGCCTCGCCGATCCCGGTCGCGCCGCCTGTGACCACGACGACGCGATCGCGCAGGCTTGGGTAGATTGCAAATCGAGAGCCCGTTGGCATGGCGTTTCGATGATAGCTGGACCGGAAGTCCGTGCCGCCAGGATTTTCGGAGCCTCGCTCAATGGACGCCGCACACCGCCGCAAAAGCGATTATGTTGGCAGGGGTGGCTGCATTCGGCCCCGGGAGATACGCTCGTGAATCGACGCAATTTTCTGAAAGCCGCAGGGACCGCCACTGCGGAAACCCTGATCGCCACACGCCTGCACGCTCTGGCAATGCCACAGGAAGAGCCCGCCGGCCGCATCGCCGCCAATGACCACATTCAGATTGCGCTGATCGGAGCCGGCGGCCAGGGACAGTACGACACGAAGACCGCGCTGCAGGTTCCGGGGGTGAAGCTGCTGGCCGTGGCCGACTGCTACAACGGGCGGCTGGAGCACAGTAAGGAGCTGTGGGGCGCGGACCTGTTCACGACGCGCAATTACGGCGAGATTCTCGAGCGCAAAGATATTGACGCTGTCATCATCGGGACGCCCGACCACTGGCACATGCAGGCCTCAGTGGACGCCATGAACGCGGGCAAGGACGTCTACTGCGAGAAGCCGATGATCCACCTCTACAGCGATGGACCGAAGATCATCGAGACGGCACGGACGACGAAGCGGATCATCGAAATCGGCAGCCAGCGGGTCAGCAACATGATCTATGCCAAGGCCAAAGAGCTGCTGGCCTCGGGCGCTATCGGCGTGCTGAACATGGTGGAGGCTCACTGGGACCGCAACTCCGCCATTGGCGCCTGGGATTACACGATTCCGCTGGATGCTTCTCCGGAAACCTGCGACTGGCCGCGCTTCCTCGGCACCGCGCCAAAGATTCCCTTCAACGCCGAGCATTTCTTCCAGTGGCGGAAGTGGAAGGCCTACGGCAGCGGCGTCGCCGGCGATCTGTTTGTGCACCTCTTCAGCGGCACGCATTTCATCACTGACGCCAAGGGTCCGACGCGCGCTATGGCCACCGGCGGGCTGCGCTTCTGGAAGGACGGCCGCAATGTGCCGGACGTGATGCTGGGCCTCTTCGACTATCCGGAGGGCTTCAACCTCGGGCTGCGCGTCAACTTTGTCGATGGTGGCGAAGAGAACGAGGGCCTCACCTTTACCGGATCGGAAGGCACGATGGAGATTGCCGGCAACAGCGTGAGCGTGACTCGCGTGCCGCGTTCAAAAGAGCCCGGCCTGATGATCGGCACCTTCACCGACGCGATGCAGCAGCGGATCCTGAAGGAGTATCGCGAGAAATATCCTGAGGTCCATCCCGCCGGGCCGCCGGCCGAAGGCTTCGAGCGCTACGAGGCGCCCCACGACTACAGCGACAGCTACGACCACCTGAAGAATTTCTTCGCGGCCGTGCGCTCGCGTCAGCCTGTCGTTGAGGATGCCGTCTTCGGCTTCCGCGCCGCGGGCGCCGCCCTGCTCAGCAACGTGAGTTACGAGCAGGACAAGATCATCCACTGGGACCCGGAAGCGATGAAGATCGTGAACGACAGGGCATAGGGTACAGGGAACAGGGTATTAGAAGTGGGCTTCGAGCTACCCTGGTTTGTTAAACGCTATTCCCTATTCCCTATTCCCTGTCTTCATGGCAATTCCCGCACCCAGATGTTCCGGAAGCTGATAGGTGCGCTCTTGTCGCCATGCGCCTGCAGCTTGATCGGCGCGCGATCGTACGCTTTGTAGAACGGCTTGCCGATGTACAGCGTCTGACCCTGCAGGGCGAAGTGGTTATCGACCAGCACGCCGTTGAAAAAGACCGTGGCATAGGCCGGCGTTTTCAGGGAGCCATCGGCGTTGAAGCGCGGCGCGGTCCAGACCACGTCATAGCTCTCCCACTCGCCGGGTGGGCGGGCCGGATTCACCAGCGGAATGGACTGTTTATAGAGGCTGCCCGCCATCCCATTGACGTAGGTCGAGTTCTTCCAGGAATCGAGCACCTGCAGCTCGTAACCCGCATCGCCCGGGCCCATGGAAGCGAGAAAAACGCCGCTGTTGCCGCGCGCCTGGCCGCTGCCCGTGATGTCCGCCGGAATTCTAAATTCGACGTGGAGCTGGTAATCCTCGAACTTCCGCTTCGTCTCGATGTTCCCGGCCGCCTTGTTCACGGTGAGAATGCCGTCGTGGACGACCCACTGGGCCGGTGTGTGATCCTGGGCAGAGACCCACTCGTTTTCATTCCTGCCGTCGAAGAGGCGAATCGCGTCCGAGGGTGGCTGGCTATTCGTAGCGCCCGGCGTGACCACCGGGCGTACCGGCTGCCAGACTTCGGTCTCTTCCGGCTTCATGGTCGAGTTCTGCTGGGCGACGAGCGGAATGGCAATAGCAAGCGTGGCGGCTGTGGCAAAGAAGCGTATCTGGGCAATATTCATGACGGATCAAGGATATTCCAAAGGGCCCGGCCGGGACGAAGGCAGAGCCGGTCAGACAATATTGCCATCTGCTGCGAGACGGATGTCATCCGTGGGAATCGGGTACAGGGAGAGTGCGCCCGCCATGCTGTCACGCGGTGTGGTTGAATCAGAATCATGGCGTCTTTGTGGAAGCCCGAGAGCTGGGAAGAGCGTTTGGCCGAGCTGGAAGCGCGCTCCGGCGAGCCCAAGGAAGCGCCGTTGCGCCGTGACGTGCGTTCGCTGGGCCTGCTGCTGGGCCGCGTGCTGCGGGAGCAGGCGGGCGGGGCACTCTACGAGACAGTCGAGGAGCTCCGGCAAAGCGCAATCCGGCGCCGCGAAGCGCAGGCTCAGGGGCGCACGCGCGAGGCTGAAGACCGGATGCAGATGGCGGTGCTCGCGATCAACTCCCTGCCGGTCGAGCGGGCAGACCAGCTCAGCCGCGCCTTCGCCTTCTATTTCGAGCTGATCAACCTGGCCGAGACCAATCACCGCAAGCGCCGGCGTCTCTCGCTCCAAATCAGCGGGGACGCAACCCGGCGCGAAGCGCAGCGCGGTGAATTGCGCGGCACCCTGCGCGCCATGCGTGAAGCCGGCATCTCCGCTGAAAGGGCTCTGGCATGGCTGCGGCGCATTCTTGTGGTTCCCGTCTTCACAGCACATCCCACGGAGATCGCGCGGCGCAGCGTGCTGATGAAGCGCCGGCGCATGGGCGAGTTCCTCGAAAGACTCGATCGCATTCCGGTCCCGGACGAAGAACTGGCCGCGCTGGAAGACGCGCTCACTGCGGAGATCACCGCATTGTGGCAAACTGACGAGGTCCGCAGCCGCCGCCCTGCCGTCGCCGACGAAGTGCGTATGGGCCTGGATTATTACGATGTCTCGATTTTCGAGACTCTCCCCCGCCTGTACGAAGAAGTCGCCGCGGCCCTGCGGAGCGAATACGGCCTTGAGCTGGAATTGTCCGAACTGCCGCTGCTCCTCGCCTTCGGCTCCTGGATCGGCGGCGATCGCGATGGCAATCCCTTTGTCACGCCCGAAGTCACGCGCCAGGCCATTCTCGCCGCGCGTAAGCGGCTGCTCGCGCATTACGACGAACGGCTGCAGCAGGCCATCGACCTGCTGACTACGTCGGCGCAGCAGCTGCCCGTCAGTGAGGAGTTGCAGAGGCGGCTGAAGGATTTCCAGGCCGAGGCGCGCATCAGCGCCGACGCGGTCTTTGGCGCCCGATTCGAGTTTGAAACCTACCGCCGGTACCTCGTCTTCGTGCGGGCGCGCATCCAGCGCACCGCCGGCGGGTCCGATCGCGATCCCGAGCTGATCGAATCGGAGCTGGCCAGCCTGTCTCCCTACTGCTCGGCCCAGGATTTTCTCGAAGACCTTCGCGTCGTTCGCCGCAGTCTCGCGGCCAACAAGGGCCTCCGTCTGGCCGAGACGCTCATCGACCCGCTGCTTCTGATGGTGCGCACCTTCGGGCTGCACCTGCACACACTGGACATCCGCCAGCACGCGCGGGTTCACCGGAAAGCGCTCGAAGAGGCCTCCGCCTGGTGCACGCAGAACGGCGCCACCGCGCCCGCCGCGCTGAGCCCCGAGACCCGCGATGTGCTGGAGACGTTCCGGGCGATTGCAGAGATCAAATCCGGCTGCAGCCCGGAGGCTATCCGGCATTACATCGTGAGCGGCGCCTCGTCGGTCGACGACATCACCGCCGTCGTCTGGTTGGCGCGCCTGGGCGGTGTCGAAGTGGCCGGCAGCAGTCCAAATACTCCTGCAGACAGCCACCACTGCGCCGATCCCGGTCTGATGCCGGTCCCGCTCTTCGAATCGATCGAGGACCTGCGCAACGCGCCGGCCATATGCGGCGAGCTGTGGCGGTCGCCCGGCTACGGTAAGCTGCTGGCCTCGTGGAACAACACCCAGGAGGTCATGCTCGGCTATTCCGACTCCAACAAAGACGGGGGCATGCTCACCAGCACCTGGGAGATCTTCCGCGCGCACCGGGCGCTGCACGAAGTGGCGCGCGGGTGCGGCATCCGCCTGCGTCTTTTCCATGGTCGAGGCGGCACCGTCGGTCGCGGGGGCGGTCCGACCCACCGCGCGATCTATGCCCAGCCGGTGGGTGCATTCGAAGGGCAGATCCGCATCACGGAACAGGGCGAGGTGCTCAACTTCAAGTATTCCGACGTGGTGCTGGCCGAACGCAGCCTGGAGCTGATGATCGCCGCGTCCCTGGACGCCCTGGCCCGGCCGAACGCACTCATCCCGGGCGAGCACTACTCCGGCGTTCTGCGACCGGAGTGGGAGAGCGCCTTCGATGAGCTGTCGGAGATTTCGTACCGAGCCTATCGAGAACATATCCTCAACGACCCGGGGGTGCTCCAGTACTTCGAGCTGGCCACTCCCGTGGGTGAGCTGGAGCACGCTCGCATCGGTTCCCGCCCTGCACGACGCCGCGGCCAGATGAGCTTCGCCAACCTGCGCGCGATTCCCTGGGTCTTTGGATGGACGCAGAGCCGTCTGCTGGTTCCCGCGTGGTTCGGCGTGGGGACGGCCTTCGCGGAATTCGCAAAAAAGCCGGGCGGCAGCGCCCTGCTGCGCGACATGATGGACGAGTTTCCGCTCTTTACCGACGTCGTCCGCAATGTGGAGATGGCCCTGGCCAAGGCCGATCTCGGCATTGCCTCGCTCTACGCTTCGCTCGTGCCGGACAGTGCTCTGCGCGAGCGTGTGTTTGCGATGCTGAAGGCGGAATTCGAGCGCACCAGCGAGGCGATTCTTGCGGTGACCGGTCAGCGCGAGCTGCTGGAGGCGAATCCGGTCCTCGCGCGCTCCATCTGGCTGCGCAATCCCTACGTGGACCCCATGAGCCTGATCCAGGTGGACCTGCTGCGCCGCAAGCGCGCCGGTGAAGATACTGACGAGGTCAACCGCGCCATTACCGGGACCATCAGCGGCATCGCCGCCGGCCTGCGGAATACCGGCTGAGCCCGATGACCTGAGAGAGGCAGAGCCGGTCCACGGTCGATTGGCAGCCTGGGGTTCCCAATTTGGAACAACCGGCATTTCCCGTCCCACTTGGGAAACCTCGGTGAGAAAACTCTCAGGGTTATTCCGCATTTTGAGGCACTTCCACATTACCCTCAGCCTGGAGGAGACGCACATGCAACCGGGAAGCCAGCCTGAGGACATCCACGTGATTCTGAGCCGATTCCATACCTGGGCGGGGAAGAATCCCCGCAACGGCGGGAAGAGCGTTGCGCCCGAAGCGGGGACGGTGCGCGAAATCCCCTATGAAGAGGCAATGCGAAATTACCGCCAGAGGCAGAAGACACAGACTCGCCGGCCGGCTGGCTCGGCAGCCCCGCCGGTCGCGGCTGCGCGATCCGCTTCATCTGAAACTGTCCCGGCCAATCCGGGACCGTCCCTGCCGGTTGCGACCGATCCACTGGCCGATGCGGTTGTCCTGTCGTCATCTGCAGAGGCTCCGGCAGAACCTGCGGGGCTCGTAGTCAGCCCGCCTGCATTCGTTGCAAAGGTCGCGCCGGCGCTGCAATCGAGCGAAAAGAAGGCAGCAAGAAGGAAGCCTGCCGGCCCAACGAAAAAGGCCAGCACCCAGGCGGTCATCCCCGCGGCTCTCCCGGCAAAGTCGAAACCAGCACGCACGGTGCAGCCGAAGGCCCCGGTTCAATGCAAAGCCGTCGAATGCAAACCGGTCCAATGCAAACCGGAACCGCGCCGCGCCGTGCTCGTTAAGAAGGTCGCAGCCCCTGTCCGGCAGCGCGCTGCGAAGTCGAAGAAACCCGCGTTCAAAAAGGTGCTCGCCGAAACCGTCGGAAAAGCCCGTGCGGTCGCGCCAGCCCAGCGGCGCTCAGCCTCAACGACACGCAAATCCTCCCCGCCTCGCGACCGAAACCGGCGGGTCACCACGCGCTTCTCCGCAACGGAGCAGCGTCAACTGGAGCGAGCCGCCTCCGAGGCCGGCCTGACCGTCTCCGCCTGGCTGCGGCAATGCGCTCTGCGTGCGAAAACCGCCGCGACGCCTCGGGTCGCATCGGAGCCGCCCATCAAAAAAACACAAGCTGCCGGCTCTGCGCGGCCCTCTGGATCCACGCTGTTCTCAACTCCGGCGCCCTCCGGGTTGGGCAGCTGGCTCTCCCTGCTGCGGCAGCGCTTCCTCTCCTCACCGGCACGGCTTTCGGAGCAAGCCTGACACGTCACAGGGCCTGCGCCACCCGTGCCGATCCGGAATCAGGCGCCGGCGCTCGATCCTTTTGACTGGGGCGATTGCACCGCAGTCGCCTTGTCATTCTCGAAAGTGACTGCCCAGTGCTGCCCACCGGCATCGTACTGGACCGTGCGGTTACCGTAATTCGACGAGTCCGACTGCTGCATCACGCCCAGCGCCATCGCCACCTGCAGCTCGTTCATCCCGGAAATCGGATGGTGCTGATCAATCGCCTGCCAGACAGCCTTTGGCCAGAAGTTGTAGATCTGGTGCGGATCGTCATAGTAGAAGATGTTGTCGCAGTAAAAGGTCGAGTCGCTCCCCTGAATGGTGCCGATGGCGATGGCATATTCTTTCGGATCGCCATTCATCGTGAAGACGGCGAACGCCTGCTCATTCCCTCGGGGAACCCTTGTGGGCACGCTCGCCGGCAGCTTCTGGGTCACGATGTCTTTGATGTTCAGCTTCTGCACGCTGGGCAGCACGCCTGCCTTCTTCGCAAAGTCCACCCGGTGCCCGACGTACGGATAGTAGTCCAGCTCGTATCCCGCCTGGATCCACACCGGCTTCCCGATCAGGTCCTTTGCCGATTTCAGATCGTCGATGAACAGTTTGCGCGGCTGCACCATCTGGTCCTGCGAGAGCGTGCCCTCCTGATACTTCGGCTGCGGCGCCACGCTGGGCTCATTGCGCTTGTGTTGGATATACAGGATACCGACGCCAATGATTACGACCGGCGGCACCATGACAGCAGCGATCTTTTGCCAGGTCTTCATAGCTTTACCGAATACTCAGATGCGCGGACGGCGCGGCGCAGCACGAATTCACCTGAACCGTAATGCCGGGCAGGCCGTTTATGCCAGCGCCCGCCGGGCCAGATCCGCCAGCGCGAGCGTCAGCTGGCGCGAATCGTTGAGCGACGCGGGCCGGCGCATTGCCATCCCCAGATTCTGCGCAAAATTCTGAAACCCGATGTCGATGTCGTACAGAATCTCCACGTGATCGCATAGAAATCCAATCGGTTGAATGATGAGCTGCCGCACTCCCTCCCCGTGCAGCGCGGTCAGCGTGTCTTCCACCGTTGGGCCCAGCCACGGTCCGCCGGACATCCCCTGACTCTGGAACGCGAAAAACCAGTCCTTCTCGGTAAGCCCCGAAATTCGTCCGGCGACCAGCCGCGCCGTCTGCTTCGCCTCCACCGGATACGGATCCGGTGGATCGGGCGGCGCACCCGCGCCCGTTTGCGGCGCAGAGACCACTGTCCGGCAGGGTACGCTGTGCGCGGTGAACAGCACCGGCACCGGGGCGCCCACCTCAGCGCTGAACGCATCGCGCACGGCACGCAGCCGTTCTGCAAAGGCGTCGGCCAGTAGCGGATGATCGGCCCAGTCGTCCAGGAAGCGCAGCGCCAGCGCGCCTTCTGCCGCCGCAAACACCGCCCGCCGGTACAACCCCACGCTGGTGCGCGAATTCTGCGGCGCCAGGCAAATCACGGCCGCACGCGTCACGCCGTCTTCGCGCATCCGGCGAACCACATCCGCGATATAGGGCTTCCAGTTGCGCATGCCTGCGTAGACCGGCAGGCCAAGTTCCTCGGCCAACAACCGGCCTTGTTCGAGCGTGAGCCGCGTCAGCGGGCTGCCGCCGATCGCCGAGAACCGATGCTGCACTTCTGTCACAACCGCCTCCGGCAGCGGTCGCCCACCGGTCACGCGCGACAAATACTCGGGGATCTCCTCCACCGTATCCGGCGTGCCGTGCGCCAGCAGCAGAACGGCGTCAGCCACGGCGCACCTCCGCTTTGCCGACAGGCTCCGGCGGCAGATACTCGCGCACAAATTTCACGACTGCCTGCACGTTCTCCACCGGCGTCCCGGGCACGATGCCGTGGCCGAGATTGAAAATATGCCCTGGCCGTCCTGCGGCCTGATCGAGAATCTGCCGCACGCGCGTCTGCAGCAGCTCCTGATCGGCAAACAGCGTGATGGGATCGAGATTCCCCTGCACCGCACAGGAATAATCCAGGTCCCGCCAGGCCTGATCGAGGGGTGTGCGCCAGTCAAGCCCGAGCACGTCCGCGCCCGTCTCGCGCATTGAGGGCAACAGGCTCGCTGTGTCCACGCCAAAGTAGATCACCGGGACGCCCTGCGCCTGTACCTCTCGCACCAGAGTCCGCGTCGGAGCGAGGACAAACTCGCGGTAGTCCGCAATGCTCAGCGCGCCGGCCCAGCTGTCGAAGATCTGAATCACGTCGGCGCCGGCTTTCACCTGCTGTGCCGCAAACTCGCGCAACACCGCCACCAACTTGTCGAGCAATGCCCGCCAGGCATCCGGATGGCGGTACATCAGCTTTTTTGTCTCGATGTAGTTGCGCGAACCGCCGCCCTCGATCATGTAGCTGGCCAGGGTGAACGGCGCGCCGCAGAAGCCGATCATCCCCAGCCGGCCGTGAAAGTGCGCCACCACGCGCTGGATGGCGTCGCCCACATACGCCAGTTCCGCCGCGCGCGTGGTCTGCAACGCAGCAATATCCGCAGCCGTGCGCAGAGGCTTATGAATGACCGGCCCCTCGCCCGCCTGGAATTCAAACTCCAGTCCCATGCACTCCAGCGGCAACAGCAGGTCGGCAAAAATGATCGCCGCATCCACATCCAGCTTTTCCGCCGCGGTGATCGTCACCTCCGCCGCCAGCTCGGGTCGTTTGCAGATCTCCAGCAGTGAATGGTGGCGCCGCACCGCCATATATTCGGCCATGTAGCGGCCAGCCTGGCGCAGAAACCAGACCGGCGTGCGGTCCACGGGCTGGCGCAGACAAGCGCGCACGAAGCGATGCGAAGGAAGCACAGGGATAGTGTGGGCCATGAGGGTACCAGAAAAAGGTAGCAGGAACGGTCCTTCTCCGGAAACAGCAACGCCCGGAACCGTGATGGCTCCGGGCGCAGGGAACCGCGGCGTGTGGAATCAGCGCTTGCGCGACGACTTCTTCGCCGAGCTCTTTTTCGAAGAACTCTTCCCGGCCGAACTCTTCTTCGAAGCCGACTTCTTCTTCGGCACCTTTGCGCCCTCTTTGCGTGCTTCCGACAGCCCGATGGCGATCGCCTGCTTCCGGCTGGTCACTTTCTTTCCGCTGCGGCCGCTCTTCAGCGTCCCGCTCTTCTTCTCGCGCATCGCGCGCGCGACCTTCTTCTGCGCCTTCGGACCGTACTTCCCGCCTCCCGATGACTTTTTGTGCGAGGAACTCTTTTTCGTTGCCATCCAGCCTTCTCCCTTCTGCTGGTTTAGGAAGCAGCGCAGGATGTGGAGGTTGCGCGAGAAGTTTTGGGAATGTCTGCGAATTGTCAGGCGGCGCTTAGGAAAGCTCTGAGCAACCGCCCAATCCCGGGATGAATGGGTCAGCGGGCGGCAAGGGGGTCCTGAAAGGGCTGTTGCGACCGGGTTCAGGAGGTCGATTTCATCCGGAACCCGCTGTTTCCGAG
>JBAUOP010000151.1:0-17276 GCA_049579805.1 Acidobacteriaceae bacterium | reverse complement strand
GGAGCAGGGGGATCGCACACCACATCTTCACGAAGGGTGGGACTTCGGGGTTGTATCCGAAATCGGCACGTTTCCAGGACAGCCATCCTGAATAAAGATGCTGAGATTCATCCCAGCTGACCGAATCGGTTTTGGCAGTGTATACGCATTGCGCGAAGAACAGCAGAACAAGCCCGACGGCCAGGGCGAGGGACAGTTTGGTCATGGGCAAACGGATTGCGGACTCCCGGCGGGAAGGTTGAGTTGGTGGGGTCGCAGCAGAGGCATCCATGATCGGCTTATTCTCCTTCGTGGTCGGGATTCCCGTTCGTCTGGAAAGGAGCAGACTGCGAGAAAGCATGCTGAAACGTTTTACTCGGACTATACAGGCGTTTGCAAGCGGTTCGTGGCAATACCCGACTCTTTAATCGCGGCGCTCCCGCCGAATGCGATCCGAACCACCCGCTTGACCTGGACCCCGCGACCTGAAAGCAACTGAATAGCAGAGGGAGGAACAAAAGGGTGATTTGGTGCATCCCATTCCCTTTTGCTGATCAAAGAATGAGTGATGATTTCATGCGTCCAAAGAGGGTGCGATGGGAATCTTTGCGGGTTATTCTGAACCGTGTCCCGGCGAGCCGTCTTGACGGAAGATCACTCGATCGCCTTGGCGCCAACCCTGAGTCGGCGGGGATGGTCCTCTACAAATGGCAGACTGCTCCACCGAAATGGAGCGAACCACTTGGTTGTGTTGTCGCCATCTCGGCACTTTTGGAGGGCAATTTACCTCTGAAAAGTCGGCTCGCCTTTATCAAGTCAGTGTCTCTTGGACTCTCCGACTGGTGAGCAGAGAGCATCGCTTACCTTGTAGTTGATGTCTGCATCCGTCAAATGTCTCCATAATCCGTGAGCATCTACAGAGATCACCATCGGCCTGTATCAGATTCAACAGAAAGCAATTGCAAGCTCGAAGCAACAACAAGACTCAATAGGACTTGAAGCGCGGTTCGGGACCGGGGGGGAAGTTCAACTCCATTAGGCGGACTGGTCCCGGGTCAATTCGAGCCTCTGAAGGCCGTCTGCACTACGAATCGAGCCTCTCAGCGAAGTGTCTGCACCCCTTCGCTGAATTTGCGGCTTTCAGATCATTGAGCTGCTGCGCAAGATCGGGTGTCAGAGTGGGAGAGAGACGCCCCAGCCCGCAGAAAGCTAGCGCCTCGACTGCAGTAGCACACTGAGCGTGCGTACCCGCTCCCGCAACTGCTCCAGGAGCAATGCCAAGTCCGCCACCGAACTGCTCGATATCACGTCAGTGCGCAGAAGCGCCACTACGTTATCGATTGCGGCTTCCAGTGAGATCAGATTTTCTGTCGCGGCTGTGTAGTCGCCGTTCCGTATCTGCATCTCTGCCATCGAGCACGTGGCATTTCCCACCATCATTCGCGTGCGGATGGCCTCTGCGCGGGTCTGATCTTCGATGCCCATGATTCAAAAACTGCCCACCGGTTCCCGGCCAACGGGCCTGCGAGCTACCTCCAAGAGCGTCGTTCTTAGCCGATCCGGGGACAGAGGCTGAGGTGTCCGAGACTAGAATGCCGCAGACGATGTGTCAAGCAATCGATGGACGGGGGTTCATCGGGAATCGCCGGCGTTGATTCAGTACACATGCCATCTCGAGTCCAGATGCAGCGCCGGCGCCACCTTTATCGACTCATCCGGATTGATCTCTGAGATGGAGGAAAGCAGCTCTGCCGTTACGTGGAGCGCGTGAACGGGGCGGCCGTGCCATTTCCCAGTTCATGCAACTGCGCGACAGCGATCCCGGCGAAACAAAAGCACCGCAAAAATGACGATCTGGATCGCCTGTTTGCCGGTCCGTCTCCTGACGTAATGATGGGCGAACAAATTCAGGTTACCGTACCCGGTTTCTCTCGTGGATAGGAGGCACGTCTTTGAGCCTCACCGAGACCAAAAGTTACTGAACATTGCTCTGCAGGAGAATTGCATTTTTCAGTGATCCAGAGCTGTAACCTTTTGTTCGGTTCGCGATCTCATCACGGGGAGACCTAATCCTGCAGCACAGGAGCTACCACGAAATGACCCTTCATGAACCGCCTTGGAGAAAAAGAGCGCTTCGCCGCTTCCCCCCGCGTTCCCGTTCGACAGTGCTCTTGCTGATTCTGTTCGTGTGTAGTCTCGCAACCGGCGTCCTGGCATGGGCAGAGGCGCCCGCGATGGGAATGCAGGTACCCGCAACCGGAGCGCAGGCGCCCAACTTCACCCTGCTCACGCCAACAGGTCATTCCGTAAGCCTCGTAAGTGAGACGAACAAGGGCGCCACGGTCCTCGTGTTACTGCGCGGATTCCCTGGCTATCAGTGTCCCTATTGTGTTCGGCAGGCAGGCGATTTTATTGAGCACGCGCAGGATTTCGCAGCGAAGCACGTGCATGTCCTGCTGGTTTATCCGGGCCCGCCTGCGGATCTCGATCGGCACGCGAAGGACTTTCTTGCCAAACAGGCAGACCTGCCGGCAAACATCCAGCTTGTAATCGATCCGGATTACAAGATGACCAAAGAGTATGACCTTCGATGGGATGCACCGCACGAGACCGCATATCCGTCCACATTTGTCCTGGACAGGCATCGCAAAATCCTCTTCGAGAAGATCAGCCACTCTCATGGCGATCGGACCACCGCCCAGGAGATACTTGCGCAACTCCCTGCGAAGATGTAGCTGTGTCACCCCTGCAGAGCCCTGAGGACCCCAACACCCGGCCTTCGGTGCGAGAGACTAACGCGAGCACTTCGGCCAATTCCAGGCATCGGAGTTGAATGGTGATGAAAACCACTGCGAAGCGAGACACCCCTGCAGCCGCCAAACCCGCAGGAGTGCCGCCATGTTGACCAGCGCCCCGACCAGCGCCAGGCTCACCATTGGAACTCGTAGCCAGTCCGTGTGAATCCGGTTCATCAGCTGCGTCGCTTCGGCCGAAAGCGCCACTGATCCCACGCCAGCCATCGGCCGCAATCCCGCCATGGGCATGCACGTCGCGCAGAGGCTTTGCAGCGCGCCGAACAGCACGCTCGACCCGTCGATCCAGGTCGTGGCGAAGAAACGAGAAATAAAAGATACTCCTGGAAGACTCTGGGCCCCGTGGCAGCAGGCATTGTTCCAAATTCCCGCGTCCGAATTGTCATACCCTTGTCGTCGCCGTGCGAAAATTTCGGGTAGAAGAATTCCGCGTGAAAATCCACCGTCTTCTCGTCAACGTGCGTAACCTTTCGCTTCGCCCCATCTCTAATGGGCGCGTTCAACTCAGAACCGCCCGCGGCTGCGCACCTCCGTGTCCGCGCGTCTCTGCGTCGCACGCGTATCTTGCACAAGCTTAAGGAGAATCCTCATGTTGAATCCAGTCCGCGGCATTCTGTCCGCCGCGATGGCCCTCGGTATCCTCGCGCCCGCTCTCGGCGCCGGCGCTCAGTCGTTCACGCCGGAAACCGTCTTTGTTATGTCCAACAACGTCAGCCAGAACCAGGTCATCGCTTTCCAAAGCGCACGCGACGGCAGCTTCCAGGAGCAGAGCCGCTACAACACCTTCGGCCGCGGGACCGGCGGCGTCAATGACCCGCTCGAATCCCAGGGCTCTCTCACCCTCAGCCATGACCACTCCCTGCTCTTTGCCGCCAACGCCGGCAGCAGCGAAATCACGGTCTTCCGCGTCATCGGCAATCGCCTCCTCTTTGCCGATAAAGAGCCTTCGGGTGGTGCGCAGCCCGTCGCCTTCGCCCAGTTCGGCGGCACGCTCTATGTCCTCAACTCCGGCGGCGCCGGCAGCGTCGTCGCCTTCGACATCACGCCCTTCGGGAGCCTCCAGCAGATCCCCAACTCCGCTCAGTTCCTGTCTGCCAATGCCACCGGTGGTTCGTCCATCTCCGTCAGCCCTGACGGCCGCACGGTCGCTGTCGTCGAGCGCATCGCCAACAACATCGACATCTTCCACGTCAACGCCAACGGCACTCTCGCTCCCGCCATTGTGAAAGCCAGCCCCGGTGCAGGCGCCTTCGCAGCTGCCTTTGACCCGGGCGGCAACCTCATCGTTTCGGAGACCGGCCCGGCCAACGCTACCGACGGGTCGGCCATTTCCTCCTACACCGTGCAGCCCAACGGCGCTCTCACTCCGGTGACCCAGAGCCTTTCGACCGACGGCGCCGCCAATTGCTGGAACGCCATCTCGCCCAACGGCAAGGACGTCTACGTCTCCAATGCCGGATCCTCCACCATTGCCGGCTTCGCCATCGGCCAGACCGGCGCGCTCACGCCCATTGACGGCACCATCGTCGGGTCCAACCCCTCAGGCAGCACCAACCTCGACATCGCGATCAGCAGCGACGGCAAGTTCCTCTTCTCCCTCAATGGAGAAGTCGGCACCGTTGGCGTCTTCGCCATCCGGTCCGATGGCGCTCTCGAAGAACTCACCCAGGCCAGCGGGCTGCCGTCCGCTGCCGGCTTCAACGGCATCGCTGCCCTCTAACCCGCGGTCCCCGGCTCGCGTCCCCTGCCTTTTCCGGTACGGCGCGAGCCCACCGCGGTTGAGTCCAGGCTCTGCCCCTCCTAAAGATGGCACATCGGTGATCCGGTGCGTTGAGCGCTTTGTCGACGGACGCAGCCCGGATCTGACGAACCCGGAGATGCGCAATGACACTTAGTACAGAACTCGATGCCTTCCGTTCCGGGTTCACGGCGAAAGTGCCCCCGGAGATTCGCGAGGCCATGGTGCGAGCCGACATGGCACTGGCTGCGTCCGGTATCTCGAGGCGCGCATCGAAAGCCGGAGACCAGACCCCCGCCTTCCCTGTAGCCCGATGCGCGTGGCGGCCGCACAAGGCGCAGGAGCCTGTTGCCGAAAGGTCCCGATGTTCACACCTGAAACAAATCTCTTCATTGCGGAAGGCGGCACACCGCCGCCAGGAGAAAGGACCCGACACCTGAATCTGCTGATCAATCGTCTTGCGAAAATGCCGCTGCCCCCGGAGTCACTTCGATACACTGAGGATGCGATGCCCGAACAGGAAGTGGAAGTTAGCCCGGCAGAGACAAAACAGAGTCAGAGCCGCGGCCTCGCGGTCGGACTCACGAGTTTGTTTTTTATCCTCCTGCAAAGCGCGTGTACCGCGTTTATGGCAATCAGCGGTTTTCGCTTGCTGCTCGGCGTGGGTGCGCTTGCCGCAGCAACCACGGGGCTCAACTTTCTGGTGGCGCTGCATGGCGCGGCGCTTCGCATCCCCATGGAAATCGTTGCTGTCGGCGGCTCCGTCGTGAATCTGTTGGCCGTCCGGCGCATTCGCACTCTGCGGGCGAGGCCTGCGTCTCAGTGGAGGATGAAACCCCCTACCAGGAAGCAACTGCGTTCGGAGTCCTGGCAGATCGGCCTGGCAGTTCTGACTCTGTTGCTGGTTGCGGTCGAATGGGGATTCCACATCTATCTGCACGGCACTCTTATCTAGTCTTCCGTGGCCTTCTCCGGGCGGCTGCTCGCGCCGTGGATCTCCCGCGCCAGCCGTGCGTGCAGACGCTCGCTGTAGCCGGCAGGCAGTTCGAAAACCCGATCGTCAGCGGTCAGGATGAGTATGTTACGCGTGGAGTCCAGAATAGCGGAGCAGATTTCGCAATTCTCCAGGTGTTTCTGCACCAGCTCTCTTGTTTCTGGCGGCAGCGAGTCGTCAAGGAAGTCGGAGATGTAGTCCCAGACATGTTTGCATTCCAGTATCACGAGATCCACCTCCTTTTCTTCGGAATCGCCAGCTTCAGTTTAGGCGCAAGCTCCTTTTGCAGCATGATACGAGCCCGGTGCAGTCGTACCTTCACTGAAGAGATACTGATGGCCAGCGTCCCGGCCGTGTCCTCAATGCTGAGCTCCTGAACGTCGCGCAGCACCAGCACTTCCCGATAAATCGGTGAAAGATGCTCGATGGCGTTCTGAAGCAGCTCCCGTACTTCGCGCCGCTCCAGAGCTTCCGAGGGTATCTCCCGCCAGTCCCGCAGCAGTGCCGGCGAAACGTGGCCCCCGTGTTCAGGGGGCTCGTCGAGCGACTCCATTCGGACCGCGCTCTGCCGCCGCAGCCGTCTTCGCGCTTCGTTGAGAGTGATGCTGATCAGCCAGGTGCTGAACTTCGACTCGCCGCGAAAATTGGCCAGATTGCGAAAGGCCTTCAGAAAGGCCTCCTGCGCCACGTCCTCCGCTTCCGTCTCGTCTTTCACAAAGGACAGCGCCATGCGGTAGACGCTGAGCTCGAACGGCTGGATGAGGCTGTGGTACAGCTCCTTGTCGCCCGCCAGAATGGCGGCAATCATCTGTGCCTCGTCCCGCCCTGGAGACCTGGCAACGGCTATCCTCACGCCCGCTTCCTCCAGCGCTTTGCAATCGCGGCATCCACAGAAAAGGTGCCCGCTCCGAAGATCAGAACCACCAGCGATGCAAAAAGGAAAGTGTACGGATCTGCCCCGTAAAACTTCCCCGGATCCGAAAAGACCGACACGAGCGCCGCATGGTCGGCGGTCCAGTAGGCCACGAACATGTTGACCGTCAGCAGAAAGCCCGTCAGCCGGGAAGCCAGTCCGGCGATCAGAAACAAGCCCCCCGCCAATTCCAGCCCGGCAACGAAGGGCGTGCTGAAAGCCGGAAGAGGAATACCCAAGCTCGCAAAGAACTCTGTCACTCGCGCCAGATGATGCAGCTTGCCCCAGCCGGTCTGCATGAACTGCCATCCCCAGTACAGACGTACAGCCAGCAAAAAAGGCGACTGCAGGGAAGCTCCTCCGCCGCAGAAGCGTTCGTACATCCGCACAAGCCAGCTTACCGGCTTCGCGTCTTTCATGGGTTGAATCGCTGTTACGGAACTCATGGCATAGCCGCCTGGGAGGAATTGGACTACACCCCTTTGGAGCAGCGAGCGAACGAATAGTTACAGATGCAGCTCCCGTCCTCGTTTCGGAGTCAGGGGCACTCTTCCCGGTGAATTGTCCGCGCGCCGTTCCGCTCTTCCCACCCCGTCCCGACCTTCGATTCGATTCTTCGCGCCACCTGTAACCTTGCGCCCCGACATAGCTCCAATCGGTGTAGCAGGCTGCGCAGCAGACAAGGGAGCGGCCTCGGTGGGAATTCCTGCTTGCCTCGATGGTGGAATTCCGAATCAGCAACGTCCGGCCCGGAAGAGGGTACGGCCCAACCGAAGAAAGGTACCTTCATGAAGACAAGCACCGCGTACAATCTCGCTCTCGCAGCCGCCGTGGCCGGCCTCCTCGGCGGCACATCGGCTCGCCTCAACGCCCAGACGGCTTCCGGCCAATCGCAGATCACAACCAGCTCTGCGACAGCCGCTGGCGTGATGATCGAGGTGGGCATGAAGAAGCTGCCCAAGCATTCCTGCAAAGGACAGAACGACTGCAAAGGCCAGGGCGGGGGTGATAAGCAGCATTGGGGTAAGAACTCCTGCAAGGGTCAGGGCGCTTGCGCCACTGACGGCTCCAAACCCTCCTTCATCTAAGCCCTGCTTTGCCCGGGGGTTTCGCCTTGTCGGAGCCTCCGGCTGCAGGTTTCAGCTCTCAGGAGTTCGCCATGCCGGCCAATCGCTTCAATGCCTTTACCGATTACGGTGTAGGAATCGGTCTGCGCATCCCGCATTACGACCACATCTTCTCGCGCAAACCCGCCGTGGATTGGTTTGAGATCATCTCCGAGAACTACATGGTGGATGGCGGCGCTCCGCTGAAGATGCTCGACCGTATCCTCGATCAGTATCGCGTCGTGCAGCACGGAGTCTCGATGTACTTCGGCTCGGCCCAGCCGCTGAACCGCGAACATCTCCAACGGCTGAAGGAGCTGACCCGGCGCACCAATACACCGTGGCTCTCGGATCATCTTTGCTGGGGCAGCGTGGATGGCCGCTATACGCACGATCTGCTGCCTCTGCCCTACACCTTTGAAGCCATCCGCACCACGGCGGCGCGCATCCGCCAGGTGCAGGACTACCTCGAGATTCCGGTCGCCGTCGAAAACGTCAGCAGCTATGCGGAGTTCCACGAGTCGCAGATGACCGAATGGGAATTCCTCAACGAGGTCGTTCACACTGCCGACTGCGGCATTCTGCTTGACGTCAACAACATCTACGTCTCCTCGCAGAATCACGGCTTCGATCCCATGGAGTACGTCAATGCCGTCGATGCCGAGCGCGTCGCACAGATTCACATTGCCGGCCATTCCAAATTTGAAAAGTACACCCTCGACACGCACGATCATCCGGTGCTCGATCCCGTATGGAAGCTCTACGCGCGCGCCATCGAGCGCACCGGCCCCACCGCCACGCTGCTCGAATGGGACGACAACATTCCCTCCTTCGAGGAGGTTCATGCCGAGGCCCTCAAAGCCAACCGTTTCCTCCGGAAGCCGGCAGCCGATGACGAGAAAGTTCCGGAAGGTGAGGAGGTGGCCGCGTGAGTCTCCTCGACCTGCAGCGCCGCATGGCGGCAGATGTGCGCCGGCCCCTGACGCCGGATTTCGGCATGCAAATCATCACCGAGAACGGCCAGGCAACGGCGACGAGAGTCTCCGCCTACATCAAACCCAATGCGGCACTCACCTCGTTTGAACGTCTCGAAATCTATAACCGGCAGTACTGGTTTCGCGTCCTCGGTGCCGTTTCTGAGGACTTTCCCGCGCTCAGTGCCGTTGTCGACGCCAGGCGCTTCCAGGCCCTGGTGGTCGCTTACCTCAAGGACAATCCCTCCACCTCCTTTACTCTGCGGAATTTAGGAAAGAATCTGCCCGCCTGGCTTGATCGGCATCCTGAGTTCACGGGCAGGCGCCATGACCTTGCTGTGGATGCTGCGCGCCTCGAGTGGGCCTGCGTAGAGGCCTTTGATGGAGCCAGCCTGCCTCCCCTGACTGAATCTGCCGCGCTGCTCGCTTCACCCTCTACCGTATTCGGGCTTCAGCCCCACCTCCAGCTTCTCCGGCTCAGCTTTCCTGTCGACGAGATGGTTCTCGCCGTCCATCACAGCAAACCGGTCATCGACATCGTGAGCGGCGCAGCCGCAATGCGCGAACGACCGGCACAGGCGCACCTGCCGCGAATGCGCCGGGCGGAGATTGATCTGGCCGTTCATCGCTACGACGACTCGGTGTATCACCGTCACCTTACGCGAGTGCAGTTCCGGCTGCTTTCCGCCCTTCGAGAAGGCCATACGATCGAAGCGGCCGTCGGTCATGCTCTCGACGGTGCCAAACTCGCATCCCAGCAAGGGGCCGCAGCCATTCAGGAGACCTTTGCACTTGCCTCCCGCCTGGGCTGGATAGTCGATCCGGCAAAGGCCGCATAGATAGCGGCCACTGCCCTGAGCCGAATCGCGGAGAATGATGTGAATTCGCCGGAGAGACCGCACCTGCGCAGCCCCGCCCTCGGCTTCCTGCTGCTGCGGCTCACGCTCGGTCTCAACATCTGCATGCATGGTGTATCCAGAATCGCCGCGGGGCCTGAGAGGTTTGCCGACTCCCTGGTTCCCATGTTTCAAAGGACGCCGCTGCCTGCCTGGAGTGTCCATCTCTTCGGCCTCAGTCTCCCTTGGGCCGAGGCAATCCTGGGGTTCTTCCTTCTCGTGGGCCTCTGCGCCAGGCTGGCTCTACTCGGGGGCTCTCTGCTCATCCTGGTTCTGATGTTCGGCACCACCCTGCGGCAGGACTGGAACACCGCCGGCATTCAACTGCTCTATGCCGCCGTCTACGCTGCGCTGCTGGCTTTCGATCGGTGGAATGAGTATTCTCTCGACCGGCTGCTATCGCGCTCAGGCATGAAGCGAATGGAGGACTAATCGCCGCGAGCGCTTCGCACGAATCTCCTCCAGCCCAAAAAGTCGAGCTGTCGTGAGGCATGAGGAATGAGGCTCAGAGGCAAGTCGCCGCCCGATTCCGAGCAGACGGCGGGCTTGCCAACCCCTCGAAAGGCCGCTTTAGCGCAGCACGCCGGAACGATTCGTCTTCGCTTGACGTCGAATCGACGAGTTGATCCCCGCGCTCCCGGCATGACGGTGAGAATGAGCGTGCAACTTCCCGCCTATGCATCCGCTCTCCCGTCTCGCAGTGGTCGAGCGCGGTCGAACGTTCTCGACCAAACCTGTCCAGTATTCGAAGCAGCCGTAGTCGATCGAACGCTCGATCTCACCAACTATGGAGCCTTTCGCGGAGCCGAAGAGCAGCCGCCAAAGCCGCCACCGAACCTTCCTGCTGCCTGGCCGCATGTCAACCTGATCCTCCCGCGTTTCAGCCAAGCCGGACCGTACACCATCATCGTCGTAGCGGGTCGCGAGGGCAGCAACCGCATCGCCTATGGCACAGGGACCGCCACAGCTGTCGGAAATCAAACAAAGCTGACCGTAACGCTCGATCTGCGCCGCGCACGGTCTGGGAGTTACGTTCTCCTCACCGAACTGAGCGGACAGGATGACTGGTACTCCTATCCGCTCAGGATTCAGTGATCGGGAGCGATGCCGGCGTCGGGCCGCCGCGTAACCCAAGGCGGCCTGCACAGCGGACTCGACCAAGAGTCGATGAGCGGCTCGTCGATTGCGGACGAATAGCAATGCTCATTCCACTCTCAACACGTCCATCGGATCGACGCTGGCCGTCACGACGATAAGCGTCAGTCCGGCGGTCGCAATCGCCAGCATCCACGGGTCGGGCGGTTTGAGCCCAAAGAAACGCCAGGGTGCTGAACGGGCTCCGACGTGGCTGCGACGGAATCGAATCAGTCAAAGCCTGGGTACCGTTATCCAAGAGAGATCCTGCCCGATGGCTCCGAGGCCGGTGCGCGTCCTACCGATAGTGCCTCACAGTCTGTGACGTACATCACATTCAGTCTCATTTCTGCCCGCTAGTCTATTCGCAACGCGCAGTGAGCCGACTGGTTCCCGCGGGAGGCTTTCCCTGAAAGGCCTCACTCCACATTTCCCTGTAAAGACAGAAAGAGACAAATCTGTAATGGCTAACGGCACAAATGCTCTCCGCGTCGTCATCCAGCAACTCGGCGTCGCCGCGGTGCCGCGTTACCGCATCATTATCTATGGCGACGACCAGAGCCCGCGTCACTCGGACCTCGACAGTGCGCAAATTCTCATCGACACGCTCCGCGCGGCGGTTCCGGATTTCGACTCGTCGCAGCTTGCGTTGAATCCGCTGGAGGAAGGCAAAGGCTCCATCGTCTTTACCGGGCCGGTGGAGCTGAACAACGGGCAGCTTGCGATTCTCGGGTTCAGCTGATGCAGATCCCCGCGTCTATTCAGCGGGGTATTGGAGAATGGAAGAGGAATCTAAAGCCAATCATCTAGTTTGAGGGGACGCACGTTTCCAGGAATACGCAGGAACATTGGGATCAAATTTACCCGACGCAGGCTCCGGATCAGGTGAGCGGCTGCAGCGCTCATCTGAGTCCCTCGCTTGAGTTGATCGAACGCAGATCTGTTTCACGTGCTGCCGCCATCATCGACATTGGCGGCGGGGAATCGACCATGGTTGACGACCTGCTCGCCCGCCAGGACATCACGGTTCCCGATGTTTTACAGACAGCGATCGAGGCCGATTTTCCGAGACCGTTCGTCTTTCGACCGGCTATTTCGAAAAGCCTGGTGGGCGCGAGGTTCAGCCTTGTCCGAAGAGTGAGAGGAAGTTTGGTTGCCCATTGGACGCACCGAGTCCACCGTCAACCGGCAGAATTACGCCATTGACGAAGCGCGCGTCCTCGCTCGCGAGAAAAGCGATCACGCCTGCGATTTCGTCGGGTGTCGCGGCCCTTCCGATTGGAAGGCGATCACGGAAGGCTGCCTGCACGGCTTCATTCTTCTCCAGATCGAAGGTAGCCTCGGTAGATGTGAAACTGGGCGCCACGGCGTTAACACGCACGCCACGCGAACCGTACTCGAGCGCCAGGGCGCGTGTGAAGTTCGTGACCGCACCCTTCGCCGCGTTATACGCACTCATTCCCCAATCTCCGCCTAAACCCGACGCGGAGGAGAGATTGACAATGGAACCCTTCGTCTTCAAGAGATGAGGCAACGCTTCGCGGGCACCGAAGAATACCCCGTCCAAATCAGTTCCCATTGTTTTCCGCCAAACTGCAGTGGTGGTCTGCTCGAACGGGCCAAAAATCGCCATGCCCGCGTTGTTGACCAACACGTCCAGCTTTCCAAATTTGGTGACCGTGTCTTCGACCAGGCGCTTTACGTATGTCTCATCAGAGACATCTCCGGGATGAACGAGCGACTGCGCTGCGTCAATGCCTTCGATCGTTTCGTACAGCTTGGCTTCACGCCGTCCATTGACCGCGACGAAAGCACCTTCCTGTAGAAAGCGGCGTGCTGTGCCGGCACCGATACCAGAACCGGCGCCGGTGACGATAACAACTTTATCCTCGAATCGTTTCATGATTTCCTCCAATCAATTTTCTGGGACGTTATTGTGCGACAGAGTTCTGCCGGTAGATGGGAAAGCCGCTCTCATCCGGAGCGGCTCTCCAGTGTGGGCAACAGTTCTCAGACCTGGCCGATGCCACCGTCAGCCGACAGATCCGAACCCGTCACGTAGGAACTCTGGTCGGAGCCCAGGAAGACTGCCGCGTTGGCGATCTCCTCTGCGCGAGCGAGTCTGCCAAGTGGGACCATGCTCCGATACATGTTCACAACAGCCTCGCGCTCTCCTAGCCCCGAGGCCTGAGAGTCGAGCATCGGGGTGTCAGTCACGCCGGGGCTGAGCGTGTTTGCGCGGATGCCCCGGTCTTTGAATTCCGCAGCCCAGGTACGGGCGTAGGAACGTAATGCCGCCTTGCTGGCCGCGTACGCGGTATGGCCAGGAATGCCCATGAGGTGCATGGCCGACGAGATCAATATGATCGAACCACCTCGGGTCATGAGCGGCAGCAACTTCTGGACCACGAAGACGGGTGCCCGCCCGTTCAGGTTGAATACCCTGTCGAAATGACCGGTAGTGAGCGAATCGATCGCCCCCTGCTCCGTAATGCCCGCGCTCGAAACGATAATGTCGACGGTTCCTTGTAGGGCTTTCACTTCTGCGACTATACGGTCGAGGTCATCCAGGTTAGTGATGTCTCCCTGGATGGCCGTCACATTCTTCCCGATCAACGATATCGCCCTATCCAACTCCGTTTGCCGCCGCGCGGTAATAAAGACGTGGGCCCCTTCTTCTACGAACCGCTTGGCCGTTGCCAAACCGATCCCGCTATTGCCCCCTGTGATCACGGCAACCTTCCCGTCAAGTGCTCCCATTCTCAATCTCTCCTTCTCAGTTCCAACAATACGGAACACTCACTACAGATGTAACGCGGACGAATCGGATGCACGATTTGGCGATCTAATATGGAAGCGATGAACAAACGTGTCAAAACTGGGGCCGGAAAAACCGGACGACCGATCGGCTTCGATAAAGACGCGGCCCTGGAGGCGGCGATGCTCCTCTTTTGGGAGCGTGGCTTCGAGGGTACGTCGATGGCAGACCTTACCCAGGCAATGGGTCTTAACCCCTCCAGCATCTACGCGGCGTTTGGTGACAAGCACGCGTTGTTTTCACTTGCAGTGAGGCGCTATCTGGAGACGCGAGCGCGATATGCAGAGGAAGCGCTGGCAGAGCCGACCCTCGACAAGGTAATTCGTGCGCTCTTCGACAACACCGTCGCGTTCCTCACCACGCGAGGCCACCCTTCCACCTGCATGACCCTAGCCGGCTCGATGGGCTGCAGTTTAGACGCTACACCTGCGAGAGATCTCTTGACAGAGATAAGAAAATTAAACGAGATCGCAATTAAGGAGCGCCTTATCGAAGCGCGTAAAAGCGGGGAGCTGTCAAAAGACATCAACGTGGACGACTACACCCGCTTCATCTCATTGATGCTCGCAGGTCTGTCTGTCCAGGCGGCGAACGGTTCAACGAAGGCTGAACTCAAGCGGACGGCGCAGATGGCCGTACGGCATTTGGGATACTGAACGGTGTCACTGCAATCACGATTCTTCCGTTTTCTTGCGAAGAGCATGCTCTCACGAAGAACATGCCTTCAAGCAATCGCGTAATTAACAAAGCGACCAGATTCTGACAAGTGCACGGTCTCTCGTGATGTGGCCGCCGGCAGCAAACTTGGGATGTCAGCGTCTCGCCTTGGAAGCTTCAGCCTCGGCCGCGAGCGCAAGTCTTTCGATCCATTCCTGGTGATACCTGAAGAGGCCGCCGGGATCCCTGTGCCCGAGTTGCTCGAGGAACCAAGGGCCCTGCTGCGTCTCCTCGCTGAGCAGGTGGCAGCCCTTGTCCGTGGGCGTGATGACCCAGCCGTGGTATGAACTCGAACCGGTCTCGTCACCATCGACCGTCGACGACCACGAGAGCCTGCGACCGGGCACGCACTCCTTCACAATCGGGCTCATCGGAAAGCCGATTGTTACCCGGTGGTACCTGGTTCCAAGCGCCAGTTCCCGCTCCCCGCTCAGGATTTTCACCTGGTTCTCGGGAGGGAAATAACCCGACCAATTCTCGGCATCGACTAGCAGCTTCCACACCACTTCAGGCGGCGCGTTCACGTCAATGTCGTTGAGCGCATAGATCGCCGAGGTCTTCGGGTCATATTGGTGAGGCCAAATTACGTGGTCATACATTTGTCGCCCTCTTCTTGAAAGTCCATAAGTTCTTCGCGTGTGCCGGAAGACGCCGTTAGTCGCCGGATCGGCAGACCCTTACCATGGGGTCTTCGAAGAAGCCGGACGCCCCTGAGATCGGCTGACCTCCGCCCTCGAACATGAGCGAGAAGCTGACGGCGAGACGGGCACCGTCAGGCCAGTAGGGATCGGTAGTGGGCATGATGTTCTCCATTGAGTGGTTGATTGCTTTAGTTGAACTTGACGAAATCCTGGAAAATGAGCTGAGCCCAGGCGTTTCCTCGCGCTTGCACGAGCAAACCTCCCTCTGTGAGCTTTCCAAGTTTGACCGGAGCGAAGCCGAGCTGTTCAACCAAGCCCGCCACTTGGCCTGTAGCATTTTCGTCGTCACTTGATAGAAATACAACGCGCCGGCCACCCTTGACGTTCGGGTCTTGGGCCAGAGTCTCTGCAGGTAAATGGTTGAAGGCCTTCACCAGTATTGCCCCGGGAAAGGCCTGGGATATCACGACGGAAGAAGGAAGATTGCCCAGTTCTTCCGGAGAGACACCGTACGCGTTTATCACGTCGATCACAATCTTGCCCTGCCAGCTCTGAGCGGCCTTCGCTATGTCGTTCTGCGTTCCGAAGGGAACCGCCAAAAGGACGATGTCGGCTTTCACGGCGTCTTTCAACGATTTGGGAATGATCGTTGGCCCGATCACCTTTGCTACCGGCGTGAGCGCTTCGACCGATCGTCTGCTCGATATTGTGACTTCGATTCCTTTGCGGGCAAACGCCTTTGCGAGCGCTTTGCCGACGTTGCCGGAACCTATAATTGCGTAGCTCATAGAACCCTCCTCTATCGGTGTTGAAGTTGAGACTTCTCAGTCCATTGACGTTATGAGACGAAGTTCATTCGCCGTTTCGAGCGTTCACCGAACGGCCGTTTCCTTGGAGCGGGACCCTTCGCGTTCCGCCGCGACTTTGGCGAGGTCGGCAAGAAGTCTCTCGTGTGCGAGCCAAAAGGCGTCGGGAGCTTTTTTAGCTAACTCGATCCAGAGCGGGCCCCTCATCGTCTCCTCGGTCCAGAGGTGGCAACCTCTCGGCGTTGGTGTGATGATCCATGCGTGATAGGCCTTGGAGTCTTCGGAGGCCTTCGGACCGCCGTACCAGGCAATCCGCGTGATGGGTTCAAACTCCGGCACGGACGCAGCTACGTCTTGTCCGGCCAGATTGGTTTCGAATCGCGTGCCAAGGCGCAGCGACTCATGCCCATCAAGCAGTTGAACGCGTTGCACGCCGGGGTAGAAGCTCGGCCAGTTTTTCGTATCCACAAGGAGGGACCAGACTGTTTCAGGAGAGGCTGCGACCTCAAGCTCGTTCGTGAAATGGATCGGGAGCGGCTAGGAGCCATATCCTCGGGCCATTTGATTGCTTCGAACATATCGACCTCCTTTTGTTGCACGAACATGTGACCTAGACCATGCCGTGGTTGTTTTTCGATTCCTCTTGAGGCGGAACGCTTTCGGGAAAACCCCAGTGCTCCACGATCTTCTCGTCTTCGACCCGGTAAAGGTCGACGTAGACGCACGGATCGCCTTCATGAGTTCCCATGGCAACGATGAACACAAAATCTCCCTGTCCCAACAAGAACTTCACTTTATCGATCGTCCGATGTCGCATGAGAACTTCAACGTCACGCAGAAACTCAGCGACACCATCAAGTACGCCGGGTTCGTGTCGGACCATAAGGTCTTTAGCGAAGAAGTCGTTGTTTCGGGAGTGATCTCCGGAGACATGGAAAGTCTCGTAGTAATCGCGCATGAACGACTTGTTCGCCTCCGTGTCCTCCATGTGCTTTGCTTCCGTCGGTCCATCGGTCTGAGTATGCCCGCTCTTGTTGGGAGGCCCCGCCTTTGCAGAAAAGACCCAATGCTCGGTAATCACGCCATCTTCAAACTTGAAGATGTCAAAGAAGGTGTTCTGACCAAGGATGAGTCCGTCTGTCTGAGTGAAAACGTAAGGGCCGTCCTGAAAGGCTCGCACCACCTTCAACTGATGCTGTTCTTTCGAGAATTGACTGATGTACTCCGTCAATCCGTCAACGCCGTCGGAGGAGCGGGGATTGTGTTCTACATATTGTCTGGGGTTCACGTGCCTGGTCGCGAGGACTGCATCCCCGGAACCGATGCCCCGAAGCACAATCAATGCTTTTTCGATGTCACTTGCTGTGAACTTCATGTCGCGACTCCTAGCGGACCTTGCGCAGTGAAAACGCGCGGAGCGCGACTTGCACTCCGCTGCTCCATCTGTAACACTTATTACAGATGTGTAGCTGGCCACATCGGATGCACTAATTCGCCTTTTAGTTGAACGAGATTGGTCAGGAAGTGAAAGCCGGCGTGCAGTTCGGAAGACCGCCGCGAGACCAACTATTTTTTGCTCAAGGCGCAGATGCAGAGCTTGCCTTGGAAGGCTTGCTCTGTTGAGCTGCCCCCTTGGCTTAGTCCGGGTAAGTGAGAGTGCTCGCGGTTGAGTTTAGCAGCGAGATGATTTCGCCGCAGTCGGGGCTGTGCGAATGTGGAAAGCGGTTTTTGCTTTCCACATTTGCAT
>JBAUOP010000150.1:0-2417 GCA_049579805.1 Acidobacteriaceae bacterium | reverse complement strand
TGGCCGCCCTCATCCAGCGTGCAACGCCGTCCGCGGCGGGCGACGGCGTGATGCGCGTTGAGACCGAGCAGGGCGATCAATTCGCCGCGGTGCGAGCGTTGCCGGGGGCCTTGGCGAGGGTGGCCTTCGCTTCGCCCGTCGATCGTCATCTCGCCCCATGGCGCCGCACGGCGGTGATGACGATTGTTCTCTTGGCCTCGACTGTCGGCTTGATGGTCGCGGCGGCCGGCCTCTACGCGGTGAGGGCGAGAGGCGATGATGAGCGGCGGCTCATCAACTCCCAGCGCTTGCTTTCGGCCACGGCGGCTGAGCTTAAACAGTCGCGTCGGTCGCTCGAAGAGCAGGCCCAGCAGCTCGCCGATCTCGCCGAGCGCTATCATGAGCAGAAATCGCGCGCCGAAGCGGCCAACCGCGCCAAGGCGGAATTTCTCGCCAACATGAGCCACGAGCTGCGCACGCCGCTCAACGCCATCATTGGCTTCTCGCAGCTGATGGGGAGCCAAACCTTCGGCCCTCTGGGGTCGCAAAAGTATGGCGACTATTGCGCCCACATTCTCGCCAGCGGCGAATATCTTTCGCGCGTGGTCGGCGATGTTCTCGACATGGCGCGGCTCGAGGCGGGCCGCGAACGCCTGAATTATGAGCGCTTTCGGGCAGACCAGGCGGTGAGCCGGGCGGTGCTCGACATCGCGCCGACCGCACGCGAGAAGCGCATTGCGGTCAGGGCCGAGGTCGGAGCCGAGGTGACGGTGGAGGCGGACCCCCTGGCGCTCGAGCGTATCCTCACGACGCTCATGCGCAATGCGGTGAAGTTCGCGCCCGAGGGGGGCGAAGTTTCGATTAGAGCCACGGCGCTCGCCGAGCGGGTCCATTTCACCATTGACGACAATGGCCCGGGCTTCGCCTCCGAGGACATTGCGCGGCTCGGCCGACCGTTTGAGCAGGGGCGCGCCGTCATGGCCAACGGCATGAAAGGGTCGGGGCTTGGCCTCGCCATCGCCAGTTCGCTGGTCGAGCTTCATGGCGGGACGCTGCGTCTCAAATCGAGGCCCGGCGAGGGCGCGTCGGCGCTCGTCACGCTGCCGAGAGCTCAGTGCGGATCGTGCGCGACGGCCCTGGCGCGCCTGGCGTGACCGCGCCCGCGGACAGCTCCACAACCAGATAGCCCTTCCGGCGTATTGAAGGTCTTGGACCGCGGGTGCCGGCGCCCGTCCATGCGCAGGGCCTTCCCTGATTTCGGCTGGCGAATCGAGCAAAAGCGATTGGCCTCTCAACGCGCCAATTGGTGCGCCGCCCCCCTGGCGCGCGTGTGTTCGGACTGTGACGCGGATCACAGCCGCCGCCGAAGCGCCGCTGTATCCTCGGTTGAGGCCGTTTGACGGGGTCCGAGCGGAACGCAGGTCGCGGCCGGGGTTGTGGAGGGTTGAGCGATGGGGAATGTTCATCAAGCGCAGATGTCCGTTTACGGCGAGGCCAAGCCGATCGTTGAAGCGCCGGCGTCGTCGAATGTGCGTGGCCCAGGGAGAGACCAGGACGGCGCGACCGGATTCGGCGTATCCTTGACGAGCCCGGATCCGCAGGCGAGCGGCCTGATGGCCGAGGGGGCGGTGAAATGGTTCAACGCCGAGAAGGGATACGGTTTCGTCGAGCTTGCGGGCGGCCGGGGCGACGCCTTCCTGCATCTTAAGACCCTGCGCGAGACCGGGCGCGACACTCTGCCTTCGGGCGCAAAAGTTCGCATCGTCGTCCGCGCCGGGTCCAGAGGGGCGCAGGTGGTGCGGGTTATCGAGGTCGACACCACGAGCGCCATCGAACGGCCGGCGCGACTTCCGACCCACGATCTGTCAAACGCCTTCGACTTGACCGGAAGGGTCAAGTGGTTTGACGGCGCCCGGGGCTTTGGATTTGTCGCCAGCGACGACTTCGGCAAGGACGTGTTCGTTCACAGCACGACCCTCGGGGCCTCCGGCGTCGATCGCCTGTCCGAAGGTCAGTCGGTGTCGATGCGCGTTGTCGAGACGCCGAGGGGCCGCGAGGCGATTACGATCCTCGTCTAGACATGGAGGTTTCGGTTCGAGCCCGGGTCGTCGTCGCGAGCCCGGCGCAAGCCGGAGGAAGCGACTGAGTGGCGGGGGCTTGCGCTGGAGACGTCGCGCGTCGACCGCGCCGCAAGGCTTGGTCAAAGCCGCGACAGAATGGGCAGTCTCGGCCCGATCGCGTAATTGAGCTGGATCATTAAAATGAGCGTGATCCCAAGCGTCACATTGACGAGGCCCAGGAGCGCGCCGATCGCATAGAGCGTCTGCGCGAGGACAATGCGCCGCTTGACCGCGCGCGAGATGTCGCCGTGCGCTTCCTCCTGAATGAGGTCCGCCCATTCGGCGTACGCCCATGTGGCGTAGAGACACGCGCCGAGG
>JBAUOP010000149.1:0-37197 GCA_049579805.1 Acidobacteriaceae bacterium | reverse complement strand
GCTGCGCCGCTTTGGAAATCGCTGCGCGATTCCCACTTTCCCACCCTCCCGGCGGCGAGAGATTAAAAATCGAAACCGGACATTTCATTTGCTACCAAAACCGGACATTTCCACTTGCTAACAACAGTTCGTTGGCGGCCTCGTGTCGTGGCGCGGTTTTTTTCACCGTTTATAGGACCAACTGTTTTTGCGGCGGCAGGGGCCGTTACGCTTCGGCATTCCCAAAAAAGCTCAGGGGTGCATTGGGACGGTACTTCGAGGCCGGAGTCCAGAGCAATCCTGTATTGACGGGCGGCCGGTTGGAGCGTTTGCTTCTTGCTGTGGGGTGAACCTGGCTGTGGGATTTTGGGCCTGGGGGGGCGCACCTGGGGCCTATTAGGGGCCTGTGTTAGAGGTCCGTGTTAGAGGTCCGTGGCCGGTTTCGCTTTGCCGCAAGCTGTCAACTCGTCCCTGATGCAAAAGCAGATCGAATTTTCATCGGGTCTGCGGCTCCGGGCAATCGCACATCCGTGGCTGCCTGGAACGGCGGATGAAGCCGCGCCCCACGGGGGCGACTGTTCGATTCCGAACAGGGCGGGCCGATTGCGGACAATCGGCAGATCCAGAGGAAAGCGTAAACCCAGCGTTGTGAGCGATCTGGCGATGGGCTGGACTGGCGGGCGACATGCACCGTACAGGCATCCCCCCGGCGCGGGCTCGCGTGGGGGATCGGTCCCATCTCCTGAAAAGCGAGGGCGTGCATGCTGGCAGATTTCCGGCAATCGTTGCGGCAACTGAGGAAGTCCCCGGGGTTCACAGTAACGGCGGTGTTGACCCTGGCGTTGGGCATTGGCGCGACGACAGCGATTTTCACGCTGATTCAGCAGGTGATGCTGCGGACGCTGCCGGTGGTGAAGCCGGGCGAGCTGTGGAAGATCGGCGACAAGGACCGGTGTTGCAACTGGGGCGGCTATACGCAGGGCGAGAATGGGGATTTCTCGTTGTTTTCCTGGCAGGCTTACAAGCAGTTTCGCGATAACACGCCGGGATTTTCGGAGCTTGCGGCGTTCCAGGCGGGGAACACGCAGCTGGGGGTGCGTGCAGCGGGAAGTGCGGAGCAGGCGGAGACGCGGAACGGCGATTTTGTTTCAGGGAATTTCTTCCAGACGTTTGGCGTAGGGGCCTGGGTGGGGCGGGTGCTGACGCCGGCGGACGATCATGAAGGCGCGCCGCCCGTAGCGGTGATCAGTTACCGGACCTGGCTGCAGCATTACGGCGCGGATCGCGGGGTGGTGGGGCGGAGCTATCTGATCGACGGGCATCCATTCACGGTGGTGGGCGTGGCGCCGCCATCGTTCTATGGGGCGATTTTGACCGGTTCGAATATGCCGGATTTCTGGATGCCGCTGACCACGGAGCCGCTGGTGGATGGTGTAACGGCGCGGCTGAAGACTCCCAATGAGAATTTTCTGGATTTGATTGGGCGGGTGAAGCCGGGGACGAATCCGAAGGCGCTGGAGGCGCAGCTGCGTGGCGAGCTGCATGCGTGGCAGGCGAGCCATGTGCCCGATATGGGTCCGCAGGAAAAACAAGTCTGGCAGAAGAGCACGCTGCATCTGGTGCCGGGCGGTGCGGGCGTGGACTCGATGGCCGATAACTACGGCGATGGGCTAAAACTGCTGCTGGCGGCCGCGGCGTGTGTGCTGCTGGTGGCGTGCGCGAACCTGGCGAATCTGCTGCTGGCGCGCGGGCTGAAGGACCGGCAGCAGACGTCGATTCGCATCGCGCTGGGGGCGAGCCGGCGGCGGCTGGTGCGGAAAGCCCTGGTGGAGAGCGTGACGCTGGGCGTGCTGGGTGGAGTGGCGGCCATTGGTGTGGCGTATGGAGGAGCACGGCTCATCGTCCATCTGGCGTTCCAGATTGGCGGCCCGCAGAACTGGGTGCCGATTGACGTGTCGCCCTCGTGGATGGTGCTGGGCTTTGCGCTGGGGATTTCAGTGGTGACGGGGATGCTGTTCGGGATCGCGCCGGCGTGGATCACGTCGCATGCGGAGCCGGTGGAGGCGCTGCGAGGCGCGCGGGGCTCGACGGGAACGAAAGCGCGCTGGCCGCAAAAGGCGCTGGTGGTGGCGCAGGCGGCCATGTCGCTGGTGTTGCTGAGCGCAGCGGCGCTGCTGGGGCAGAGTCTGCGGAACCTGCAGAACCAGGATTTCGGATTCCTGACCCATGACCGGTATCTGGTGTGGACGAACACGCAGCTGACCGGATATCCCGCGGACCAGATGGCGTTGCTCTTCCGGCGGATCGATGAGCGGCTGGCGGCGATTCCCGGAGTGCGCAGCGCGGCGGCGGAAACCTATGCTCCGATGAGCGGGGACAGCTGGAACGACGGCATTCGGGTGGAAGGGCAGCCGGAGCCGTCAGCAAAAGAGGATACCTCGGCAGGATGGACGCGAGTGACGCCGGGGTTCTTTGAGGCTCTCGGGAACCGGATCGTGACGGGGCGGCCGATCACGGAGGAAGACGGGCCGACGACGCAGAATGTGGCCGTGATCAACGAGGCGTTCGCGAAGAAGTTCTTCAAAGGGGAGAACCCCATTGGGCGTCATTTCGGACCGGACAAGATGAAGTACGCGGCGATGTACACGGTGGTGGGCGTGGCGGCGGATATGCGGTACATGGCGTACGACCTGGACAAGCCGATGGGCCCGATGTTCTATCTGGCGGAGGCGCAGACGGCGCACTTCGACGAGACGCAGATGAACAGCGGCGAGGCGTGGTCGCACTATCTGTACAACATCGTGCTGTGGGCGCCGGGGCATCCGCCGAATCTGCAGGCGCAGGTGAAAAAGGCGCTGGCGGATATCGATCCCAACCTGGTGGTGCAGGGCGTGGATCCGTATGTCGATGTGCTGGGCGGGGATTTCCAGCAGCAGAGCATGATCGCCACGCTGACGCTGCTGTTTGGCGGCCTGGGCCTGGTGCTGGCGGCGGTGGGTCTGTACGGTGTGACCGCGTACACGGTGGAGCAGCGGACGAGCGAGATCGGGGTACGCATGGCGCTGGGCGCGGATCGCGCCAGCGTGGTGCGACTGGTGCTGCGCGGCGCGTTCCTGCAGGTTGGGATCGGACTGGCGCTGGGGATTCCGGCGGCGATTCTGGCGGGACGGGCGATGGCCGGTCAGCTGTATGGGGTGCGGCCATGGGATCCGGCGATGCTGGCCGCGGCGACGGTGCTGCTGGGCGTGGCGGCGTTTCTGGCAGCGGTGATTCCGGCGCGACGGGCAGCGGGGCTGGATCCGGTAGAGGCGCTGAGAAGCGAGTGAGGCGGGATAGCCAGGAGCCGGGAACGGGAGCCGGGAGCCGGGAGTGACACATGATCAGTGATCTGCGATATGCGTGGCGGCAGTTGCGGAAGGCGCCGGGGTTCACGGTGACGGCGGTGCTGACGCTGGCGCTGGGGATTGGCGCGACGACGGCGATCTTCACGCTGGTGTATGACGTGATGCTGCGTCCGCTGCCGCTGCCGCACCCTGACCGGCTGGTGCGGATCGAGGAGAAGGTGGCCGAGTGGAGCGCGATGTATCCGACGCTGCCGGTGAGCGCGAATCACTTTACGTTTTGGGAGCAGCACAGCAAAAGCTTTGCGGCGATGGCCGTGATGCAGGAGTATTCGCTGCCGTTAGGGGGCAATGGCCGGCCGATCGAGGTCGACGTGCTGAAGGCGACGCCGGGAATCTTTTCGGTGCTTGGCGTGGTGCCACGGCTGGGCCGGGCCTTCACAACTGCAGAGGGTCAGCCTGGGCACGATCCGGTGATGGTGCTCACCTGGGATTTATGGCGCGAACAGTTCGGCGGCGATCGTGAGATCCTCGGGCGGACGGTGAAGCTGAGCGGCTATCCCTACACCGTGATCGGCGTGATGCCGGCGTCTTTCCACATGCCGCCGACATGGTCATATACGGGCAGCGAGTCGTCAAAGAAAATTCCGCTGGGCGCCATCATCCCAATGGCTTTCTCGAAGGATCGGCTGGAAGAGACGATGGGCGACCTCAATTACTTCGGGATGGCGAGATTAAAGCCCGGGATCTCGGTGGCGGCGGCGAACGCCGAGTTGAATGCCGAGCAGCACGCGATATCCGCGACTCTGCCGGCAGATTCGAAGGCGACCTTATCGGCGCTCCTCACTCCGCTGCAGGACGATCTTGTGGGTACGGGGCGCACGCCGCTGATGATCCTGTTGGGCGCGGTTGCGGGGCTGTTGCTGGTGGGCTGCGTGAACATCGCCAATCTGCTGCTGGCGCGGGCGGCCGGGCAGCGGCAGCAGATGGCCGTGGCTGCGGCGCTGGGCGCGAGCCGCGAAGAGATGCTGCGCATGGCGCTGCGCGAAACTGTGGTGCTGGCGGTGCTGGGCTGCGGCCTGGGTACGCTGCTGGCGATGGGCATTGTGCCGGCGATGCAGCGATTTCTGCCGGCGGCCCTCGATTTTCGCGGGTCGCTGCACCTGGACTGGGCGGGGATGAGCTGCGCGCTGCTGCTGGCCGGCCTGGCAACGCTGCTGGCGGGAGCGGCTCCGGCGTGGATGGTGTCGCGGACGGCTCCCCAGGAAGTGCTGCACAGCGAATCGCGCCTTGCGAGCGAGTCGCGCGGAAGCCGGCGGATGCGGCGTGCGCTGGTGGGCGTGGAAGTGGCCGTCAGTGTGGCGCTGGTGCTGATGACGGGTCTGCTGACGGCGAGTCTGGTGAAGCTGCTGCACGTGAATCGCGGCTTCGATGCGGAGCGGACGATGACGGCCGAGGTGGAATTGCCGTGGGCGACGTATCCGAACAGGCCAAAGCGGGCGGAGTTCTACCGGGAGGTGCTGCCGAAGCTGAAGGCGCTGCCCGGCGTGGAGCATGCCGCGTTGACGTCGATTCTGCCGCTTGGCGGCGATGGCTGGGGCGATTCGGCGCAACTGCCGGGCGATACGCGGCCATGGACGCAGCTGCCGGGTGAGAGCTGGCGGTGGATCAGTCCCGACTATTTCGCCACGATTCATCTGCGGGTGGTCGAAGGGCACGTTTTTTCGGCCAGCGACTGGGGCAAGAACGAGGCGGTGATCTCGGAGCGGACAGCGAAGACACTGTGGCCGGGAAGGGATTCGATCGGGCAGCAGTTTCGCCGAGCCGGAGCCGACGGCGAGGCGCCGTTCACGGTGGTCGGCGTGGTGGCGAATGCGCGGACCGTGACCCTGTCGAAGCCAGACCCGATGCTGATCTACGTTCCGTATTGGTTCCGCTGCGACGATGGGGAACTGGTGCTGCGCACGAGCCAGGATCCGGCGGCGATGGCGGATGCGATTCGGAGGACGATCTGGAGCATAGATGCGGGCGTGCCCGTGCCGGAGGTGCGCACGCTGGGCGGGGTGGTGGCGGATTCGGTGGCGAATCGGCGATTCGAGATGGACCTGCTGCTGCTGTTTGCGGTGAGCGCGCTGCTGCTCGCCGGGCTGGGTGTGTACGGGGTGGTGACCTATTCGGTGGTGCAGCGGCAGCGCGAGATCGGGTTGCGGCTGGCACTGGGCGCGCAGCGGCTGAATATCTACCGCCTGATCCTGCAGGATGGGCTGTTGCCCGTGTTGGGCGGCGCGGCGGCGGGAGTGGTGGCGGCGTTTGGCCTGGCGCGCGTGGTGGGGAGTCTGCTGTTTGAGGTGAGCCCCTACGATCCGGGGATTGTGGCGGGCGCGGTCTGCCTGCTGCTGGCGGTGGGAACGGCGGCGTGTCTGCTGCCGGCGCGAAGGGCAGCGCGCGTCGAGCCGATGGAAGCGCTGCGCGCGGAGTGATCAGGTTACAGGTTACAGGTTACAGGTTGCGGGTTACAGGTAACAGTAATGGTTACAGGAGTCGATGATGTTGGGTGATTTTAGATTTGCGATGCGGCAGTTGCGGAAGTCGCCGGGATTTACAGTGACCGCGGTATTGACGCTGGCGCTGGGGATTGGCGCGAACACGGCGATCTTTACGCTGGTGGATTCGATTATGCTGCGGCCGCTGCCGTTTCCGCAGCAGAGCCGGCTGATGCGGATCGGTTACGTCAACGCCGGCGGAGGCGATCCATCGATGGCTCCGTTTCCCAAGGGATGGATCCGCGCGCTCGGAGAGCACTCTGAATCGTTTGCAGGAGTGAGCGGATTTGGGTCCGATGCCGAGTCCAATGTGGGCGAGGCAAATTCGGCGGATCGCGTGTTCGGCGCCCAGGTGATGGTGAATGCGCTGGACGTTCTGGGAGTTCATCCGGCGGTGGGCAGCTTCTTCACTGCGGACGAGGCCCGGGCCAGCCACGATCCGGTGGTGGTGCTCAGCTACGGTTACTGGCGGCAACACTTTGCGGGGAATCCCGAAGTCGTGGGCCAAACCCTGCGCATCGACGGGATTTCGCGGCGTGTGATTGGCGTGACGCCGGTGGGGGTGCGTTTCCCCTATGCGGACACGCAGTTTCTGACACCGGTCACGTTCAGGGGCGGCGATGTCGATGATCCCTGGCAGAATTTCAATCTGCGAGCCTTCGGCCGGCTGAAACCCGGGGTAACGCCGCTGCAGGCGCAGAGCGAACTGCGTCGACTGTATCCGCTGATGCTGCCGTTGTTTCCCTGGCGGATGCCGGACAACTGGGCTCCAAACACGACGGTGGTGCCGCTGCTGGAGGCAGACGTGGGCGCGATGCGGCCGCGACTCTTGCTGCTGTTCGCGGCGGTGGGGCTGATCCTGCTGATTGCGTGCGCGAACGTGGCGAACCTGATGCTGGCCCGCGCGGCGGGACGGGAGCGGGAGATTGCGATTCGGGGAGCGCTTGGGGCGACCGGCGCGCGGCTGGTGCGGCAACTGCTGGCGGAGAGCGTGGTATTGGGATCCGTCGCTGGCGTGGTGGGTCTGCTGGCGGCGATGGTGAGCCTGCAGGCACTGGTGACGCTGCTGCCGGCGGATACGCCGCGGCTGGCGGAGGTGGCGCTGCAGTGGCCAGTGTTTCTGTTTGCGGCTGCGGCGTCGGTGGTGACCGGCGTTTTGTTCGGACTGCTTCCGGCGCTGCGGATGGCGTCACCGAATCTGCGCGACTCGCTGCACGCGGGCAGCCGCAGCGTGGCGGGGAAGGCGGGGCAGTTCCGCGTCTCGATGATGCTGGTGATGGGGCAGATTGCGCTGTCGGTGGTAGTGATTACGGCGGCCGGCCTGCTGCTGCACAGCCTGTGGAGCCTGGCGCAGGTCAATCCGGGATTCGATACGGATCGGATTGTGACCGCGGAGGTATCGATGGATGCAACCGCCTGCCCGGTTGCGTCCGGCACGCCCACGGGCACGGCAACGGCAAACGGTCGCTGCCAGGCATTCTTTGAAACGCTGCTGAATCGTCTGCACGGACTGGCGGGGGCGGAAAGTGTGGCGATGACCGATGCACTGCCACTGGATGGACCGACGGCGAATTACGTTTACGATGCGGAAGGGCATCCGCGAAACGCACGGCAGGCAGCCCTGATGGCCACGGGACGTACGGTAACGCCGGGATACTTTGCGACCTTGGGCATGAATCTTGTGCGTGGCCGTTTGCTCGAAAACCAGGATGCTTCCGGAACGAGCCGCGCGGTGGTCATCAGCCAGCATATGGCGCAGACGATCTGGCCGAATCAGGATCCACTGGGGCAGCACATCCTCAACGTCAGTGACGAGCCAACGCCGGCGATGTGGGTACCGAGCGCCGCCATGACTGTCGTCGGAATTGTGAACAATACCCATGAGGGCAGCCTGGCGAGCGCCTTCGGCGACGAGGTCTATCTGCCGATGACGCCGGGCCGGGAACGCCCGACGATGGTTGCGCTGCTGCGGACGCGCGCGAGCACGCAGGCTGCAGCGGAACAGCTGCGTGAGACTGTGGCGGATCTGAATCCGCAGGTGCCGGTGACGCGGGTGCGCACGCTGGACGAAGTGGTGGCAGCGTCGGAGGCGGGATCGCGCTCGCTGACGCTGCTGCTGCTGACGTTTGGCGGGCTGGCGGTGGTGATTGGCGGCGTGGGTGTCTACAGCCTGATTGCCTACATTGTTAGCTGGCGGACGCGCGAGATCGGCATTCGGCTGGCGCTGGGCGCGCAGCGGTGGCAGATCATCGTCGGAGTTGTTCGGCAGAGCCTGCTGCTGGCGCTGGGCGGGTCGGTGATCGGGCTGACGGCGGCGGCGCTGGTGGCACAGCTGCTGCGGAGCTTCCTGTTCGGCGTCAGCGCGGTGGATCCGTTGACCTTCGGCGCGGTGGCGGTGCTGATGACGCTGCTGGCCTTGCTGGCAGCATGGGTGCCGGCACGGCGGGCAGCGAGCGTGGATCCGATGAAGACGCTGCGGATGGAGTAAGGCAGGGACTGGCCGTCCAGGCACACGCGCTTCGCGCCATGCACGCAGGGGCGGCCGGCGCGGGCACGCAGGGAACGCGCACATCGATGGAACCGACGAGGTGACCGGCTCGTATTGTTTCGCAAGGCGGGAACGATGACGAGCGATCTGAAAATCGCGCTGCGGCAGCTGCGCAAGACGCCGGGGTTTACGGTGACGGCGATTCTGACTCTGGCGCTGGGGATTGGCGCCAATGCCATTGTGTTCAGCGTGCTGAACGCCATTGTGCTGAAGCCGGTGAAGGTGCCGCACCCGGAAAATCTCTACATGGTGCAGCGGTACCAGTATCCATCGCAGTCGGTGCCGGACTACGAGGATCTGCGGGACAAGAACCGCACCTTCCAGAACATGACGATGTACAACATCATCGGCCCGGTGGGATTCGATACCGGGAATAATCCGATGACGGCGTGGCCGTACGAGGCGAGCGGGAATTACTTCGATGCGCTGGGGATCCATCCGTATGTGGGACGGTTCTTCCACAAAGAAGACGAGAAGGGAGTGAACAGCGCTCCTTATGTGGTCCTGAGCTACGACTTCTGGCACACGCAGTTCCACGACGACCGGGGCGTGGTGGGGCGGGTGGTGCAGGTCAACAAGCACCCGATGACGATCATCGGAGTGGCGCCTCCCGGTTTTCGGGGGACGGAGATGTTCTTCGCTCCGGCGTTTTGGTTTCCGCTGATGGATGCCAACGAGGTGGAGGGATGGGACAAGGTACACGAGCGCGGGTCCCATTCGGGATTTGTGGTGGGACGGCTGAAGCCGGGGGTGACGCCGGCGGAAGCGCAGGCAGATCTGAAGTCGCTGGCGGCGTGGCTGGCGAAGACGTATCCGAAGTCGGATGACGGGGTAACGTTCAGCCTGGCGCGGCCGGGTCTGGTGGGCGACATGCTGGGCAAGCCGGCGCGGGCATTTGTGGCGGGACTGATGCTGCTGGCGGGGATGATCCTGCTGGCGGCGTGCGCGAACCTGGGGAGCCTGTTTGCGGCGCGGGCGGCGGACCGGGCAAAGGAGGTGGCGCTGCGGGTGGCGCTGGGCTCGCGGCGGGGGAGGATCGTGCGACAACTGCTGACCGAGGCGCTGGTGGTTTCGCTGGCAGGCGGCGTGATTGGGCTGGCGGGTGGCGTGCTCATTCTGCGCTCCCTGAGCGCGTGGCAGCCGATTCCGAGCGTGCCGATCAACGTGCCGGTGAATCCGGACCTGTCCACCTACGGGGTGGCGCTGGGACTGGCGCTGGTGAGCGGACTGCTGTTTGGCATGGTGCCGGTGCGGCAGGTGCTGCGGACCGATCCGTGGCAGGTGATTCGCACGGGAGGCGCGGGGCTGGGCGGCATGCGGAAATTCACGCTGCGGGATCTGCTGCTGGTGACGCAGATCGCGATCTGCGCGGTGCTGGTGACGTCGTCGCTGGTGGCGGTGCGGGGACTGGTGCGGTCGCTGCACAGCAATTTCGGCTTCGATCCGAACCACGTTGTCGTGGTGTCGACGGATTTGCAGATGGCCGGCTACACGGACAAGCAGCAGGCCCCCATACAGAAGCGCATGCTGGAGGCGGTCGGCGCCATTCCGGGCATCACGGCGGTGGGCTATTCCGATCAGCTGCCGCTCAGCCTGGGCGGGAGCGACTCGGACGTGTACAAAGACACGACGACGGACTTCCGTCCGACGAACGCGGCGACGGATGCGATGAACTACACGATCTCGCCCGGTTATCTGGAGGCTGCGGGCACGACGCTGCTGGCGGGAAGGAATATCACGATGCATGACGACGACAAAACGCCGATCGTCGCGCTGGTGAACCGCACGTTTGCGGTGAAGGTCTTCGGTTCCGTCGCTCAGGCGCTGGGCGGTCACTTCAAATACTGGGGCGGCAAGCGGGCGGAAGTGGTGGGCGTGGTCGAGGACGGAAAATACCGGACGTTGACGGAGGACCAGATGCCGGCGATGTTCTTCTGCTTCCTGCAGCAGCCGAACAGCAGTGCGTGGCTGGAGGTGCGGTCGATGCAGGATCCGGCTGCGGTTTCGCGGGCCGTGGAGGAAACGCTGCACCGGCTGGATCCGGCGCTGCCGCTGGCGATGAACACCTGGAACCAGGAGATGGACTCCGCTCTGTTCGCCGCGCGCGTGGCAACCGTGGCTCTGGGCGTGCTGGGTCTGCTGGGAGCGATGCTGGCGGTGACCGGGATCTTCGGCATGGCGTCGTATGTGGTGACGAAGCGAATGCGGGAGCTGGGGATTCGGGTGGCGCTGGGTGCCGGGCAGAAACAGGTGCTGGGGACGGCGTTAGGGCGTGCCTTCATCCTGCTGGCCGGGGGATCGGTGGCCGGCATCGTGCTGGGCGTGCTGGCGACGAAGGTGTTGTCGTATATCGTGTACCAGGCGACGCCAAAGGATCCCGTGGTGCTGGGCGGCGTGGTGGTGACGATGCTGGTGCTGGGCCTGCTGGCGGCGTGGCTGCCGGCGCGGAAGGCGCTGGCGGTGGACCCGATGATCCTGCTGCGGGACGAGTGAAGCAGGGTGCAGGGTGCAGGTCACAGGTTACAGGTTACAGGTCACGGGTTACAGGTTACAGGTTACAGGTCACAGGTACGGGGGGACCGCTGGCCCGAATCTGCCAGGATCGCCGGAGTTTAAGCGGAGGTAGATGCTTTAATCCGCGGAAACCGTGTGGGGCGTGGGGCGCTTCCGGCTGAAGACGCCAAGGAGCGACTGCAGCATCACGTAGAGCACCGGGATAAAGAACAGGTTGAGCAGGGTGGAAACGAGCATGCCGCCGATGATGGTGGTGCCGACGGAGCGGCGTCCCGCGGAGCCGGCGCCGGAGGCGATGGCGAGAGGAATCACGCCGAGGATGAAGGCGAAGGAGGTCATCAGGATGGGGCGCAGGCGCAACTCGGCGGCTTCAATGGCGGCATCGACGATGGATCGGCCTTTCTTGCGGAGCTGCTCGGCAAACTCGACGATGAGGATCGAATTCTTCGCAGCGAGACCGATGAGCATGACGAGACCGATCTGGCAGTAGATGTCATCGGCATAGCCGCGCATCGACTGGGCCAGCAGGGCGCCGAGGACGGCCATGGGCACGGCCAGCAGGATGATGAAGGGGAGGGCAAAGCTCTCATAGAGCGCGGCGAGGGTGAGATAGACGACCAGGATACCTAGGCCGAAGATGATGAAGACCTTGCCGGCGGACTCGATTTCTTCGAGGGCGAGGCCGGTCCATTCATAGGACATGCCGTGCATCATGGTGTGGTCGGCAATGTTCTCCATAGTGTGCAGGGCGACGCTGCTGCTGACGCCTGGGGCGGCGGAGCCGTCGATTTCCGCCGAGCGGAAGAGATTGTAGTGGCTGATGACCTGCGGGCCTGAGGTGTTCTCGATACTGACGAGGTTGTCGAGCGGAATCATCTGGCCCGTGGATGAGCGCACATAGTACTCGCGGATATCCGAGGCGTTTTCGCGGTACTGCTGGTCGGCCTGGACGTAGACGCGGTAGCTGCGGTTGTTGAAGTCGAAGTTGTTGACGTACTCGGAGCCCATGTAGACCTGCAGGGCGTCAGAAATCTGGCCAAAGGGAACGCCGAGGGTTTTGGCTTTGTCGCGGTCGATGCGCACCAGTACCTGCGGATCGTTGGAGGTAAAGCTGGTGAACATGCCGGTCAGGTTCCTGTTCTGGCTGGCGCGCGCGACGACCATGTGGGCGGTGCGATCGAGATCGGTAAGGGTGTTGTTGGCGCGGTCCTCGAGCTCGAACTGGAAGCCGCCGAAAGAGCCGACGCCGTTAATGGCGGGGGGCACCATGGGGATGATGAGAGCGCCGGGAATCATGAAAAATCGCCGGCGGAGGCGGTTCACGATGGCCTCGGCAGAGTCCTGGGGCCCTGTTCGCCGATCGTAGGGAGCCAGCGAGCAGAACATCATGCCATAGTTGGGCGCGCTGCCGCTGAAGCTGAATCCGCCGATCGCGAAAGCCCCGGCAACGTCTTTGTCCTTGTTCAGCACTGCGCTCACCTCTGCTTCAATGTGCGTGGTATAGGCGAGCGAGGCTCCCTGGGGAGCCTGGACAAGAATCATCATGAAACCCTGGTCTTCTTCGGGAACGAAGGCGGTCGGCACGTGGGTGTACTCCCAGTACGCGCCGAAGAGACCCAGGAAGAACAGGATCACCATGAGCCAGCGCACGCGCAGCACTCCGTGGATGGCGCGGGCGTAGCCGCGCCCCAGGCCCGTGATGGCGCGCTCGGCAAAGTGAAGCAGCGTGTGCCTGCCTTCTTTGCGGCGGAGAATCAGCGCGGAAAGAGCCGGCGATAAGGTGAGGGCATTGAACGCCGAGATGGCGATGGAAAAGGCGATGGTGAGCGAGAACTGGCGGTAGAGAATGCCGGTGGTGCCGGGGAAGAAGGAAACCGGGACGAAGACGGCGATCAGCACGAGCGACGTCGCGATCACGGCGCCGGTAACCTCGACCATGGCCGCGGAGGTGGCGTGGTGCGGCTCGCGATCCCCTTCGGCAATATGGCGCTGGACATTTTCGATGACGACGATGGCGTCGTCGACGACCAGACCGGTGGCGAGGGTAATGCCGAAGAGCGTGAGCGAGTTGATGGAGAAGCCGAAGACCTTGATGAAGGCGAAGGTCCCGATTAGAGAAACCGGGATGGTGACGGCGGGAATGAGGGTGGCGCGCCAGTCCTGCAGAAAGAAGAAGATCACCGCGATGACGATGAGGATGGCTTCGATGAGGGTCTTGATGACCTCGTGGATGGAAGCGCCCACGATGGTGGTGGTATCGAAAGCGATCGCATACTTCATTCCGGGCGGGAAGGATTTGGAGAGCCGCGCGAGTTCGGCTTTCGCGTCGCTGTCGACCTGCAGCGCGTTGGCGTCGCTGAGCTGCATGACGCCGAAACCTACGGCGGGGATGCCGTTGAAGGTGAGGGTGCTGTCATAGCTGGAGGCGCCGAGCTCGGCGTGGCCGACGTCCTTGATCTGGACGATGCCGTTGGGCGTGTTCTTGACGACGATATTGTCAAACTGCTCGGGGGTGGTGAGGCGGCCGACGACGTTGACGGAAATCTGGAAGGACTGCTGGCTGTTGGCGGGCGGCGCGCCCAGCTGGCCGGAGGGCACTTCGACGTTCTGCTCCTGGAGAGCGGCGACCACATCGGTAGCGGTGAGATCGCGGGCGGCGAGCTTGACGGGATTGAGCCAGATGCGCATGGCATACTGGCCTACGCCGAAGATCTGGACGTCGCCGACTCCCTTGACGCGCTTAATCGCATCCTTGATGTAAACATCAAGGTAGTTGCTCATAAAGAGGTTGCTGTACTGGCCGTGATCGGCGTAAATGCCGGCGCCGAAGACGAAGTTGCTGTTGGCCTTGCTGACGGTGATGCCGGTCTGGTTGACCTCGGCGGGCAGCAGGCCGGAGGCGGAGGAGACGCGGTTCTGCACGTCCACGGCAGCGATATCGAGGGGATAGCCGGTATTGAAGGTGGCGGTGATGGTGCTGGTCCCGCTATTGGTGCTGCTGGACTGGATGTAGCGCATGCCGGGGACGCCGTTGATGGCTTCTTCCAGAGGGATGGTGACGGCGGACTCCACCTGGCTGGCATTGGCGCCGATGTAGGCGCTGCTGACGGTGACCTGGGGCGGCGCTAGCTGCGGGTACAAAGAGATGGGCAGTGAGGGAATGACGACAGCGCCGGCCAGAATGATCAGCAGTGCGCAGACCGTGGCAAAGACCGGGCGGTGAATAAAGAAGTCAACCAAGCTGAACCTCGCAGTTCATCCGTGAGAGTCGAAGCGCCTCAAAGTCCATGGGCAGGCGCGTTGTGCGGCGGTCCGGCGGGCATAGGAATCACGGGCATGCCATCGGTCAGAATCTGGGTGCCGGAGACGATGACTTTGTCTCCGGTGTCGAGGCCGCTGAGCACGGCATAGTCATTGCCGACGGTTCCCCCCACATCGATGGGCTGCTGATGAGCAATGTACTTTCCGTCGCCCGCGCTTTTCGCGACGTAGACAAACGCCTGTCCGCCGAGGCGGCTGACGGCGAGCACAGGAACCACCGGCTTGGGCGAGACGCTCCAGATCACCTGGGCTTTCACCAGTTGTTGATTGCGCAGCAACGAGGAATGCACCGGGGCTTTGACGAGGATGCCCTGCAGGGCGTCGTCTACCTGCGGCGAAACGAAGTCGATCGAGGTCTTCTCGATGGGATGGCCGCTGTTGTCAAGAATCTGAACGCCGAGACCGTTGCGCAACTGCGAAGCGCGGTCGGTGGGGACGTAGATGTAGGCTTCCAGATCCTTGTTCTCGTCGACGGTGGTGAGCATGGTGCTGGGCGTGACGTAGTCGCCGATGTGGACCGGAATGTCGCCTACGACTCCGGCGAAAGGAGCGGCGATGCGGTAGTAGCCGAGCTCCTGCTGCTGCGTCTTCAGGGTGGCGAGGGCGGCGTCGTAATTGGCTTTGGCGCTGGCGTAGGCCTGCTCCGACTGGTCGATGGCGTCCTTGCTGATGATGCCGTCGGCAAACAGCTGGCGTTGGCGCGCGATCTGGGCCTGGTTGTACTTGTAGACCGCCAGCAGCTGCTGATCGGTGGCTTCCTGAGAGGCGACCGTGGCCTCCTGCTTGGAGGGATCGACGGTCATCAGGAGCTGGCCGGCCCTGACCTGGTCGCCGGAGTGGACCAGGATGCTGACGAGATTGCCGCTGACCTGCGGGTTGATGGTGGCCGAGCGGCGCGACTTAATGGTGGCCACGTACTGATCCGACTGGGGCACCGGCTGATCGGCCACCGTCATGGTCTGCACGGGAAGAGCCTGCATGCCGGCGCCGGCGGAGCGCTGCGGCTGGGCTTTTGCGCAGCCCGCGACTCCGGCCGCGAGGAGGAGCGATAAGGCAGGGATGACGACGGGATAGTTTTTATATTTTTTCACAACTGCGTCCTCGAACCAGGGCCAAACACCGACCCAAAATCAAAATAAGAGAAAGCGAACAAACGTTTTAGGATACAGCACGCATGAAAGGCACAGAATCACGGGCGAAGAATCCGCTTCGGGAGTTGAACCTTGGATGTAGGGCGGCGATCCATAGCTCCAGAATATCTGGATTTATGAAGATACGAAGGAAAGAGGGCAACAGTTCGCAGCAAGAGAAAACGGGCTGTCCGTTTCCGGACAGCCCGTTCCATTATCGAACCCGGTTGACCCGGGTCGATGCCTCGCCGGCTTCCACAGAAGCGTTTTCCGTGGAAGCTTAATCGCCCGCCCTGGTCTGGCCTCCATAGAAGAGGCCCGGAATTTTCAGGGGCCCTCCGGGGGCGAAGTGAAATTCGAGCAGAGGCCTCCATGGCCTGAGCTCGGCTCGAGTGCTTCTCCCTCCGCGGGCCTGCGGGTCGGTAAAGACAGCTCGCTTTTGTTCCGATTCAGTTGGTTTCGTCCGAATTCTGGACATCCATCCTCCTTGGTCGGTTTCTGAAGCGTTTCCGCATCTGCTTTCTTTGATTACAGCCGCATGAAAGACGTTGCTCAAAATGCGAGCGGCGGCTCCGAGGTTGGGCTATGAGTTGGAGGAAGATTCGTTGCGGGCACGGACCCGGAGCCAAATTGGCGAGCCTTCAAAGCCAAAGGCTGCACGGATTTGGTTTTCGACGAAGCGCTCGAAGGAGAAGTGCAGCTTCACATCGCGATCGGTGAACAAAACGAAGGTGGGTGGCGCGACGGAGGCCTGAGTCATGTAGTAGATGCGCACGCGTTTGGCCATGGGGACGGTGGCCCGCTGAAAATCGATCTTCTGCAGGAAGCGGTTCATGGGTCCGGTGCCGACGCGCTTGCGGCGTTCGGCGGCCACGCGAAGAACGGTGTCGAGAACGCGCGAAACCCCGCGGCCCTCCGTCGCGGAGATGAAAAGGACCGGTGCGTAGCTCAGGTACTTGAGGACGGAACGGAGCTGCCGCTCGAAGATGGCCTTGTCGGCGGGCGGTTTGCCGTCGGTGCGGGCGGTGGTCACGAGATCCCACTTGTTGACCACAATGATGACCGAGCGGCCGCTCTCGTGTGCGTAGCCTCCGATGGTGGCGTCCGACGCGGTGACGCCCTCGGTGGCGTCGATGACCAGGAGGGCGACATCGGCGGTTTCCAGATGGCGGCGCGCCATCACGACCGAGAGCTTCTCAGCCATGAGGCGGGTTTTGCCCTTGCGGCGGATGCCCGCCGTATCGATCAGGCGAAGATCGTGGTCCTTGTAGCGGATGACCTCGTCGACGGCGTCGCGCGTGGTGCCTGCGACGGAGGAGACGATGGCGCGGGCACTGCCGGTGAGGACGTTCAGCAGCGTGGATTTGCCCACGTTGGGGCGGCCGATAATGGCCACGCGCGTCTCGGTCTGCTCGAACTCGCCGTGAGTACGACTCGGCTCATCTTCGGATTGGCCTGTCTTGTCCGACGCCGTGTCCGACACCGCAGGGACTTCATCGGACACCCCTGGCTCGGGCAGGACCGCGAACACCTCATCGAGAAGATCGCCGATGTTGTTGCCGTGTTCGGCGGAAATGGGGACAAGGTTGCGAATGCCGAGGAGGCGAAAGTTCTGGGCGGCGGCATCCATGGCGTCGGTGTCGATTTTGTTGACGGCCAGGAAGAGCGGCTTGCCGGTGCGGAGGAGCAGGCGGGCGAGGTCCCTGTCGGGCGCGGCCAGCTCGGTGCGGCCGTCGATGACCATGATGATGACGCTGGCTTCATCGAGCGCCTGGCGGGCCTGGCGGAAGATCTCCGCCGGAATGAGGGCTTCATCGTCGGGAACGATGCCGCCCGTGTCGACGAGGCGCGCGAGCCGGCCGTTCCAGGTTACTTCGCCGTAGATGCGGTCGCGGGTGATGCCCGGCTCATTGCCGACAATGGAGCGCCGGCTGCCGGTGAGGCGGTTGAAGAGGGTGGATTTGCCGACGTTGGGGCGTCCGACAATGGCCAGGACGGGCAGCGGCTGGGCAGAGGACGGGGGCTTCGCAGATAGTCTGGCTTTGGACACAGGAGTTGATAGAAGAAGAGCGCTGAAGCGATTCTACGTTGTGGATTATCAGGATTACCATTAGGGAGCCATGGCGACTCTGTACAATCCGGCGCATCCGGGACGCATTCTTCGGCAATACGTGGGCGATCTGCCGGTGGGGGAAGCGGCGGCGAGGCTGCGGATCGCGCGCACGACGCTGTCGCGGGTTCTGAACGGCAAGGCGGGCTTCTCCGCGGACATGGCATTGCGGGTTGCTGAGGCTACCGGAACGGAGCCGACGCTCTGGATGGACCTGCAGACGCAGTACGATCTGGCGCGAGCGCGACGGAGACGGCGAGGGAAAGTTCAGCCGTTTCGGGAAGCGGCCTGAGGTTGGTACCCAGGGAGAGAATCGCGCATTAAGGGCAGCGATGTATACTATACATCGTGCGGAGAACCCAGCTCTATCTCGAAGACGATCTGTGGAAGGCGCTGCATCGGGAGGCGCGACGCGAGCGAACCACGATCTCCGACCTGGTGAGGCGTGCCGTTCGCGAGCGCTACAGCCGGGAAAAGCGTCGCGTGGCCATGAGAGCGGTGGCGGGACTCTGGAAGGACAGGACCGACCTGCCGGAGACCGAGCAGTACGTGCGCAATCTGAGAGACGATGATCGCCTTGAGCGTCTGCAAATCCAGAAAAAGCAGTGACTGTCCTGATTGACTCCGACGTCCTGATCGAGATCCTGCGGGGTCGCGATGCCGAACTCTTCGATCGGTGGCTGGAACTCAGCGACTCAGAAGCGATCGCGATGGTTTCCCCGGTAAGCTTTGCCGAAATCTGGGCCGGGGCCAGGCCGCAGGAACACGCGGCGATCGGCGCCCTGTTCCGATCCCTGACCTGCGCTTCCATCGACGAAGCGATCGGCCGCCGCGCCGGGGATCTTTTGCGGGAATACGCGGGGAGCCACAGCGTGAAGCTGGCCGACGCGATGATTGCGGCGTCCGCAATGCACTATCGCGCGGCTCTGTGGACGCGCAATCGCAAACATTTTCCTATGCCTGAGATTGAGTTTCACTGATCGCCGCTCAGCTAACCCGGGGCTGTACGATTGCGTGGCGGAGGCTCTTGTTGTGCGATGGGGATTTCAGCTCTGTCTTTGCACGGCGGGACAAGCATCCGGACCCGCAGGAATGGTTCCAGCCGGCGAAGGGCGAGCGGCTGGCATTCCATACAACCTCAGGCGGAGGCGGAAGGAGTGCGGTTCAGGAGGAGTAGACGGGCGTGTAGCTGTAGAGGACGTGGGATTCGCTGCTCCGGTTGAGAAGCCAGCGCAGTTGCGGACCATGGAAATCGATCCCCTCGTACTCGCCGGGCATGGGGGCCTGCATGAGAAGCTTCATCGTTCGATCAGACAAACGCAGGCCGTACAAATCACCGCTCGTGCCGGCGCAGTAGACGAAGCCATTCTTATAGGCAAGTCCCTGATTGCCGGGAACCGGGAGGGCGAGAGGAATGGTCCCGAAAAAGCGCCAGTCGGACGTGCGGAAGACGTAAAGATTGTGAGCATCGCAAAACGAACTCACAAGGGCAAGGCCGGTGTCGTAATCAATCGCGATGCCGGAGGCCTCGGGGATGTAGGCAGAGATTTCGATGCTCTGTTCCGCGGCGAGTGTCTGGGCATTGAAGACGGCGATGAAGATGGGGTCGCTGCTGGCCCCGCAGCCTTGCCAGTGTTCGATGACCGCGTACACATGCCCATCGTTATAATCGCCGGCGCCCATATGCGTGGTGCCGGGCAGGAGCGGATTGAGGTTGCCGGCGACGACGTCGAGGCTGTCGTAGCTGCTGCTCAGGTACAGAGCCTGGGTATCGAAGAAGAAATTGAGAGGGTCGCCTGCCGCTGATTGTCCGCTGGAAAAGCCCTGAAAGACCTGGACGTTCCCGGAAAGGCCGGCGTTGACGAATTCCGTGACCCACAAGTCCGGGGAAATCACGGTCACGCCGCATCCGGTACAAAGGAAAGCCGTCAGCAGAGCGAGGACTCCGATGAGGCGCGGGGGAGAGGAAGACAACAGGACCATGGGCAACGGCAAGGAGCAGGCCGAACTTCTTCGAGCGTAGAGATCGCCCTGGAGCGAGGCAATGCTATTCGGAGCCCCGCTCAGTACCTTGGTTTTCTGGATGCGGACAGGGCTGAGTTGGGTTTCATATTGGGATCAGCTGACGGTCTCCGCGCTGTAGCGGGCGATCAGCCCCGTGCGCACAGCGTGCCGGTAGACGCCGGTGAACAGCCGCGCCATCAGCAGCAAATAGAGGACCGCCAGCGCGCTGCCGACGGCGAGCGGCGTGGCCGCAATCCGATGGCCGAGCAGCACCCCTCGCATCCCCTCGAAAACATAGCTGGGCGGGATCAGCCGGGCCATCCACTGCATCCAGTGGGGCAGCACCGAGAGCGGGTAAAAGACGCAGGCCAGGGGCGAGATGAACGCCGGAATCGGCCAGATGAACCACTCGGCGGCGGGTCCAAAGCGCAGAACCAGCGCGCAGCCGAAGATCCCCAGTGCGATGCCGAAGAGGAAGAGGACGAGCAGAAACGCGGCCAGCATCGATCCGTAGACAAAGAACGAGAGTCCGAAGGCCAGCGTGGCCAGCGCGATCATGGCGATCAGGCCGACGATGCTGGTGGCGATGCTGGAGAGGACGAGGCCGGTCAGGTATTCCGAGACGCTGAGAGGCGAGGCAAAAAGATTAAGAAAATTCCGCGACCAGACGTCCTCAAGAAAGGCGGTGGTGATGCCCTGCATGACGCGCGACATGAAATCCCAGAGGAGCACCGCGCCCAGCATCGTCGGCACGAAATTGAAGCGCGCGGAGGAGACGGAGTTGAGGTAACGGGTGATGAATCCCCAGAGGATGATGTCGATGGCGACCCAGGCGAAGAGGGGGACGATGCGGGTGGGGCTGCTGCGCAGCAGATAGAACTGGCGAAGCAGCAGGCCGGCGGGGCGACGCGGGAACAGAGGCATCAGTCCTGCTCCTGGGGCAAGCGCAGGGTGAGGGGCTCGCGGGCGACGGCGACGAAGAGGTCTTCGAGGGTGGAATGGCCGTGCAGGCCGGGCAGAGAACGGGGATCGCCTTCGAGAAGGATTTTTCCGTGGGAAAGAAAGAGCACGCGGTGGCAGACCTCGGAGACCTCGACCATGTTGTGCGAGGTCCAGAGAACCCCGACTCCGGTGCGGTCGGCGAAGTCGCGGATGGTGGCGCGGATCTCGCGGGCAATGGCCGGATCGAGCGAGGCGGTCGGCTCGTCGAGGAGCAGCAGCCGGGGCCGGTTCAGCATGGCCTTGGCCAGAGCCACGCGGGTCTGCTCTCCCGACGAAAGCACCCCGCATTTGGTGTTGCGGAAGCGGACCAGATCGAAGTCGCGCAGGCTCTCCTCAATGCGCTCGCGCAACCCCGGTACCGCGTAGAGCAGGCCGAAGACGCGGAGATTCTGCGCGACGGTCAGATTACCGGGCAGCGGCGCATAGACAGCGGCGAAATTAGTCCGGCTCAGCGCCTGCCGCCGCCGGCGCGCGAGGTCGCAGCCATCGATGGTAATGGTGCCGGAGGTGGGCGCCAGCACGCCGAGGATCATGTTGATGGTGGTCGTTTTGCCTGCGCCGTTGGGCCCGAGCAGGCCGAGGATCTCATGCGAGCCGACCGCAAAGGAGAGATTGTCGACGGCGACAATGGGGCCGTACTGCTTCGACAGATGTTCGACGGAGAGGATGGGGACAGGCGGCGCTGGACTCGCAGGAGCAGTCGGGGGCATCTGCCTTTCAGTGTGGCATTGCGGCGCGGGCGGGGCAACGCGGAAGGATCCCGGATGCCCCGCGTAGAAGCCGGCTATGTGCCCAGATACATCACGTGGACATAGGTGCCGAGGCGAACGTCGTAGGCCAGGTACCAGCCCGGATCGTCCGGATCGGGGTAGAGCACGATGTCGTCGGAATCCCACAGCCAGCCGTCGCAATCGGCGATATCCGCCGGGGCCACGCTGAAGTAGTAGCCGCCGAACCAGAAGCGGTCGGGTCCGCCACCGGCCATGCGCCACACCTGACGGGCTCCTGTGACGCCGGGGAAGTGGCCGTGCTGCCAGGGTTGGGCGAGGTGGTAATTGCCCGAGGGTACGTGGCCGACCCAGCGATCGTTGCTGGCATCCACGTGGGGCGTTGCGGGATGGCCGGTTGGGAGAGCCTTGCCCGTGGGCAGAGGTGTATGCGTCCGCGGTCCGTGGGACGGGATGTGCCCGCCGCCGACGGGCGGACGCCCCGGGCCGACCGGATGCACGCTTCGGGCTCCCTGCTGCGGAGCCGCATGGCTCGGCGAGGAGTGGCTGGCAGGGCGCTGCTGCGCCACGGCAGGAACGGTAAACAGGAGCAGAACGGCGAGTGAACTGAGGATGACTTTCATGTTTCCTCCAGGGCACTGCATGAGGCCGGGTGCGACAGCACGGACGCGGCCATGCCGCTGCGGCCCGGGAGGGTAAGCGAGCAGGACCTCGCGGCACGCTCATCATACATGCGCGGGGCAGGGAAGCAATGGGGGCGGATCGATGAAAAATCGTCTGCTATTCCGGCGGCGCGGTTTCGAGAAAATCCCAGGAGACGGACACCTCGGCTCCCAGGCCCTGGGCGATGCGGACCGCGGCGCTCTCCACCTGCGCCATCAGGCCGGTAAGATAATCGCGGGAGCCGGAAATGGACGCAATGCCGAGGGTGGCCGACTGCCATGTGAGCGCCTCGTCCATTTCGGCGATGGAGATGTTGAACCCGTGGGCGAGCTTTTCCTTCAGGCTGCGGACGACCTGGCGTCGATCCTTAAGCGAGTGGGCGTGTTCGATGCGAAGATCGAGAAACATGGCGGCGACGGGCATCGGGAGTCATGGTAAACCCGTAGAAAGGGCAGCGGAAACGCCGGCCCGGGGCACAATGCCAGGCCCGATTGAGGAGTGACGATCCGGCTTCCCGGCTTCCGATTCTGCGCGGTGCGAGTGACCGGAGGGTGCCGATACCGCATCTCTCTAAATCTGGGTCAAAACAGGGGGAACCAGGGACATGACGAGGGTCTGGATATTAGCGGCGGCGCTGGCCGCGAGCGGAACACTGCTGGCGCAGGAGATGAATCCCACTACGACGGATCGCTGGACGCAGCAGGGACAACAGCCCCAGGGCGAGACGAAGAACGGCGTGCCGATCTATAAGATCACTGTCGTCGGGCGCAATATCCCGGCCATTAACTATTTCCATCGCAGCGGCGCCACGAAAGTCGGCTTCCGCGGCACCGAGCTGCTGCCCCAGGCTAAAGGCTCTGCCGAGGTGAACAGCCTCAACGGGCGCACGCAGATCAAGTTGCACGTGGAAGGCCTGATTCCGGCGAACAGCTTCGGCGTGGAATACCTCACGTACGTTCTGTGGGCGATTACGCCGGAGGGGCGCCCCATCAACTTGGGCGAGATTCTGTGGGGCCGCAACGGTAAGGCGGACACCACCGTGACCACGAACCTGCAGTCCTTCGGCATGATTCTGACCGCCGAGCCGTATTTTGCGGTGACCATGCCCAGCGACGTGGTGGTGATGCAGAACTTTGTTCTGAACGACAAGACCACCGGCGTGCTGGAAACCGTGAACGCGCACTACAATCTCCTTCCCCGCGGTGTGTATGCGCAAACCGACGGCCGGCACTCGGTGCTGCACCCGATTACGCGCAACGATCGCTCGCCTCTGGATCTTTATGAGGCGATCAACGCGGTGCAGATCGCCGATGCCGAGGGCGCCGAGCAGTACGCGCCCGACAGCATGGCCTCGGCCAAACAGGATCTCTACAACGCCCAGCAGATGGACATTCACCAGAAGGAGATGAAGCAGGAGATCACCTACGCGCGCGAGGCCGTCCAGACCGCGGAGGACTCCCGCATCCTGACCATTCGCAAGAAACAGGCGGATGAGCAGGCCGCGCAGCGCGCCGCGGAAGAGGCCGCCAAGAAACAGGCACAGGCTTCGGCGCTGGCAGCAGAAGCGGCGCATCAACAGCAGCAACAAGCCGAGCAACAAGCAGCGGCTGCCCAGCTCCAGCAGCAGCAGGCCGAAGCAGCAGCCGCAACGGCGCAGGCTGAACAGGCTAAGGCGCAGGCGGCGCAGCAGGCCGCCGAGCAGGCCATGGCCCAGGCACGCCAGCAGGCGGAGCAGATGCGCGAAAAGCTGCGCGAACAGCTGAATCAGGTCCTGAACACCCAGGAAAGCGCGCGCGGGCTGATCGTGAACATGTCCGACGTGCTGTTCGCCTTCAATAAGTTCGACCTGAAGACGGACGCGCAGATCAAGCTGGCCAAGGTCTCCGGCATCCTGCTCACCTATCCCAACCTCAAGCTGCAGGTGGAAGGCTACACCGATAACGTGGGGTCGCCGCAATACAACCAGCAGCTTTCGGAGAAACGAGCGATGGCGGTGCAGTCATTCCTGATCTCGCAGGGCGTGGCGCCTGGAAATATCTCATCCAATGGGCTCGGCGAGGCCGATCCGGTCGCCGACAACTCCACATCGGCGGGGAGAGCGAAGAACCGGCGCGTGGAGCTGGTGGTCTCCGGCCAGTCGATTGGCGTGCAGGAGCAGGCGCCCACACCGGCGAATTCGCAGCCCGTGCCGCCCGGGACGGCGCCGATCACGGCGCCACCCCCGGCCAACCCGCAGGCTATGCCACCGCCGGCGAATCCGCAGAATCCTCCTCCGCACCCTCAGCCGAAGAATCGGACCGGCGTCTCGCAGGGGCAACCGGAATAGGCGGCATCCTCAGCAAATCCCGCAGGAAAGGCCACCCAGGGCGGGTGGCCTTTTTAGTGCTTCCGGTGGGGGTGAAGATTAATTCCCCAGAAAGACTTGCAATTCACAAGTAATCGTTGCTAAATTGGCGGACGTGCCTCGGAAGGCCGTTCCCCAGCACCGTTCCGGATGCCCGGTCAACATCTCGCTCGAAGTCTTCGGCGACCGATGGTCGCTGCTGATCGTGCGCGATCTGATGGTGCGCGGCTTTCAGAGATTTCAGGATTTTGTCGAGTCGGGCGAAGGCATCGCCACGAATATCCTCGCGGACCGGCTGCGGCGCCTGCAGTGCACAGGGGTGGTCGAGGCGGAGGCGGATCCGCAAGACGGGCGGCGGGTCAACTACCGGCTCACCCAGAAAGGGATCGATCTGGCGCCCGTGATGCTGGAGTTGCTGATCTGGGGCGCGCAGCATGAGCAGACCGGGGCTCCGGCGGAATTGGTGGCGCATATGGCCGCGAACCGGGAGGGGATTCTGGCGGAGACGCGGCGGCGCTGGCGAGATCGCGATCCCACGCCGATTCTGCCCTGGCTGGGCGGGCCGCGGCGATCGGAACCGAAAGACGGAAAGCATTAAGAGAGCGGTCAGGCTCTTCGGGCCAGGGCAGTTCAACAATTCATAGAGTGGCTATGGAGGAAGTTCATGGCGGAAGCAACCATGGAAGCGCACCGGATGGGGAAAGGGATCGCCGAGGTTTCCACGGGGCGGGTGTGGACGGGACGCGTGATTGCCGGATTGCTGTCGCTGTTCTTCCTCTTCGACGCGGCGATGAAATTTATCCAGCCGAAGCCGGTGACGGAGTCGTTTGTGCAGACCGGCTGGCCCATCGGCCTTTCCGTGACCCTGGGGGTGCTGCTGCTGGTGAGTACGATCTTGTATCTCATCCCGAGGACCTCGATTCTGGGAGCGATTCTGCTTACGGGCTATCTGGGCGGAGCGGTGGCGACGAACATGCGGCTCCAGGAGCCGCTCTTCAGTCACACGCTGTTCCCGGTGTATTTTGGCGTTCTGGTGTGGGGAGCCCTCTGGTTGCGTGAGCCACGTCTCTGCGAACTGGTGCCGCTGCGGAGCAAGGCCTAATCAGCGTCTTTTTTCAGCGGAGTGTTCGGACCACCGGGTTTGCGTTCAGGAGAAATGGGCCAGAGAGGATAGATATCCGGCGAAGGAGACAAAGCGATGACGACACCCGCTGCAACAAGTAAGCAGAGAGACGAGGGACAGGGCAACGAGGATCTCGCCATGAAGACACCCCCGATCGTATCTGCGCAGGAGTGGGAGGCCGCGCGTCAGCAGTTACTCATCAAAGAGAAGGAGCTAACTCACGCTCGTGACGCCATGGCCGCCCAGCGGCGGCGGATGCCGTGGATGGTGGTGGATCAGGCGTATCAGTTCGACGGGCCCAGCGGCAAGGCAAGCCTGCTCGACTTGTTTGAGGGCCGCCGGCAGTTGATCGTCTATCGGGCTTTCTTCGAGCCGGGTGTGTTTGGCTGGCCCGACCACGCCTGCCGTGGCTGCTCGCTGGGGGCCGATCAGGTGGCGCATCTGTCCCATTTGAACGCTCGCGACACCACGCTCGCCTGGGCTTCACGCGCGCCGCAGGCGGACATCGTGCGCCTGAAAGCTCGCATGGGCTGGCAGATGCCCTGGTACACAATGACGGACAGCTTCGACGCCGATTTCGGCGTGGACCAGTGGCATGGTCACAATGTGTTCATCCGCGAAGGCGACAAGGTCTTCCGCACTTACTTCGTCGACAGCCGTGGCGACGAGGCGATGGGCTCCACCTGGAGCTACCTCGACATCACCCCGCTGGGGCGTCAGGAAACCTGGGAGGACTCCCCCGCGGGTTATCCCCAGACCGCGCCGTATAAGTGGTGGAACTGGCACGATAACTACGAAGCCGAGACCACGCTTCACCCCATGTGGCTCGATATACTCACCGATCCTGAAGGAGCCGCTGTCCGAAGGCGCGAGGCAGAGGCGAAAGGATGTAACTGCTCCTGACCGAGATATCTCCACCTACAGACTGTGCAGCAAAGGAGGAAAGGATGAAGATCCAGCCGTATCTGAATTTCAGCGGGAATTGCGAAGAGGCCTTCCGCACTTATGAGCGGGTGCTGGGCGGCCAACTTCGCGGCTTGTTCACGTTTGGCAACAGCCCCATGGCGGCGAAGTATCCGGAATGGGCGAACAAGGTGATGCATGTGAGCCTGGCGGTCGGAGATCAGGTGATTCTCGGCTCCGATGTGCCGCCGGAGTATTTCCAGAAGGCGCAGGGCCTGGCGGTGTGCCTCGACCTGCCCGATGCGGAGACTGCCGAGCGTGTATATCCGGAGCTATCGGAAGGCGGAGACGTGAGGATGCCGCTGCAGGAGACGTTCTGGGCAAAACGCTACGCGCACTTCACCGATCGCTTCGGGACGCCGTGGATGATCAACGTGTCGAAACCAATGTAAGGGCCTCGGCGCCAACGACGGAGAACTGAAAAGGAGAGTGCATCATGGCGGCTCATGTTGCGGAAGATCGACGAGTGGTATCGAAGGAAGAGTGGCTAAGCGCCCGGCTGGAGCTGCTGGCACGGGAGAAGGAACTGACCCGGCAGCGGGATGCTGTGGATGCGGCGCGACGGGCGCTGCCCTGGGTGCGCGTCGAAAAGGAGTACGTGTTCGACGGTCCGGCGGGGAAGGTGACGCTGGCGGAGTTGTTCGAGGGCCGCAGCCAGCTCATCGTGCAGCACTTTATGTTTGCGCCGGGATGGAAGGAGGGCTGCGTCGGGTGCTCATTCAAATCCGACCATATCGACGGGATTCTGCCGCATCTGGAGCCTCACGATGTGAGCTTCGTTTCTGTTTCGCGCGCGCCCTTTGCGGAAATCGAGGCGTTCCGCCGCCGCATGGGCTGGCGGTTCCGGTGGGTTTCGTCTTATGGAAGTGATTTTAATTACGACTTTCACGTCTCTTTCACCGACGAGGAGATCGCGGCCCGCGAAGTCTATTACAACTACAAGAAGCAACCATTCGAGATCGAGGAGCGATCGGGCGACAGTGTCTTCTTCAGGGACCAGTCGGGAGTCATCTTCCACACGTACTCGACCTTTGGGCGCGGCGATGAGATGGTGGACACCACCTATATGTATCTGGATATGACGCCGAAGGGACGCAATGAGAACGGTCCGCATTTCGACCTGATGGACTGGGCACGGCACCACGATCGGTATGCGCAGGAGGCGGCAGCGGGTGGGAAGAAAACAGGCTGCCGCTGCGAAGGATCGGCATAGATGAGCGCAGAACGGCACAGGGGCGCCTCGACACGAAAGGAGAGAGCATGAGCAAAGTACGCGTGCTGGTGGGTACCCGGAAGGGCGCCTTTACCCTGACGGCGGACGGCAAGCGCGACCAGTGGAAGGTCGAGGGGCCGTTCTTCGCGGGTTGGGAGGTCTATCACATGAAAGCATCGCCGGTGAATCCCGACCGGATCTACGTCTCGCAGTGCAGCAGCTGGTCGGGACAGGTGATCCAGCGCTCCGACGACGGCGGCAAGACATGGAATGCTCCGGGAGGCGGCGTGCAGAAGTCGCCGCAGGGCTTTCCTATGGGTGAAGCCAATCGCTTCGTCTACGACACATCCGACACCACCGGCAAGCCCCTCACCACCCATCAGTTCTATGACGGTACGCAGCATCCGTGGGAGTTCAAGCGCGTCTGGCACCTCGAGCCCTCCCTCACCGATTCCGAAGCCGTGTACGCCGGTATCGAAGACGCGGCACTCTTCCGTTCAAGCGACGGCGCGCACTCCTGGCAGGAACTTTCCGGCCTGCGCGGCCACGGCACCGGTCCAAAGTGGCAGCCGGGCGCGGGCGGCATGTGCCTGCACACCGTCATCCTCGACCCCAGTGACCCCGACCGCATCTACATCGCCATCTCCGCGGCCGGCGCCTTTCGTACCGACGACGGTGGCCAATCATGGAAGCCGATCAACCAGGGCCTGCGCTCCCAGTTCATCCCCGACCCCAACGCCGAGGTCGGCCACTGCGTGCACCACATCGCGATGAATCCGAAGCGGCCGGGCGTGCTCTTTATGCAGAAGCACTGGGACGTCATGCGCAGCGACAACGCCGGCGATTCCTGGCGCGAGGTGAGCGGGAATCTGCCCACCGATTTCGGCTTCGCCATCGATGTGCATTCGCATGAGCCGGAGACGATCTATGTGGCGCCCATCAAGAGCGATTCCGAGCACTTCCCCCTGGATGGCAAGCTGCAGGTGTGGCGGAGCCGCAGCGGCGGCGACGAGTGGGAGGCGCTGACCAACGGCCTTCCCCAGAAGGATTGTTACGTGAACGTGCTGCGGGACGCGATGGCCGTGGACACGCTGGACACGTGCGGGATCTATTTCGGTACTACAGGCGGCCAGGTCTACGTCTCGCCGGATGCCGGAGATTCCTGGAAGCCGATTGTGCGCGATCTGCCGGCGGTCCTGTCGGTTGAGGTACAAACGCTGCCATGATCCGGGTGGAACTGCCGCACCACCTCCGGGTGCTGGCGCATGTGAACACGGAAGTCACGCTGGAAGTGGCTGAGCCTGTGACCGTGCGGCGGGTGCTCGATGCGCTGGAGGAGCGGTATCCGGTGCTGCGCGGGACCATCCGCGACCACGACACGAAGAAGCGCAGACCGTTTCTGCGCTTCTTTGCCTGCCAGGACGACCTCTCGCACGATTCGCCGGACGATCCGCTGCCGGCCGAGGTGGCGTCCGGCAAAGAGCCGCTGCTGGTCATCGGAGCCATTGCCGGGGGCTAGGCGCCCAGCCGGGCGCGCCTTCGGCGCCCTTGTTGGTGGGCGAGTCGACATGTCGGCGGTAAGCGAGAAAATCCTCCAAAGACGCGAGGTACTTATGCAGAAGATCAAGCCGTTCCTGTGGTTCAACGATAACGCCGAAGAGGCGGTCGAGTTCTATCTGTCGGTCTTCCCGCATGCAAAGCCCGGGACGGTCCTGCGCGCGGCCGAAGGATTGCCCAATCCCCCGGGCTCGGTGCTGACCATCAGCTTCTGGATCGGCGACATCGAGCTGGTCGCGCTCAATGGCGGACCGCACCATACCTTCACCGATGCGTTCTCGCTGGTGGTTCCCTGCGACAGCCAGGCAGAGATCGATACCATATGGGAGAAGCTCACGGCCGGTGGCGCGGGCGTGGCCTGCGGCTGGCTGCGGGACAAGTTCGGAGTCTCCTGGCAGGTGGTTCCTGCCAACATCGCCGAGCTGATGCGCGGCTCGGACGCGGAGGGCGCCAAACGTGCCGTGGCGGCCCTGATGCAGATGGTGAAACTCGATATCGATGCGCTGAAGCGGGCCGGCGGCCTGGCGTAGGCGGTCCCGGACCGGGGCCTCCTCTGAAGAAAACACGGAACAAATTGGCCCCCCAGGGCACTCCTTATTAGAAGCCACCCGGCGTGCGGAAAAGGCTGCCCGCGGCGACGCGGAATTGCTATGATGTTCTCCCCTCCCCGGCGTACAGGCAGGTACGTTTGAACAGCGGTGCGGCCGAGGCAAGACGTGCGGCTGTCAGGGTCCTGGATCGAAGAAGGAATCGGGCTCCCCAGAAGCCCGAGGAGCAGGCGATGAATTTGAGTGGATGGGGGATGGCGGTGGGGCTCGCCATCGGCCTGGCGGCGGCGCCTCTGCAGGGCCAGGGCTTTGGCATGGCCAAAACAAAGGTGACGCTGGAGCGGAAGATGCCGGCGCTGATGCAGTTGCCGGGCGATACCATCCGGGTGAAGGTGGCCGGGCGGCAGGATCAGGCCGATCTGGCCCGGGATCTGCAGGCGTTGCTGGAGACCGAGCTGCTGCAGGATAACCCGCAGTTGCGGGAGGAGGACAATCATCCGGCGGTCACGGTGTTCTGCCAGATCACGAACTACTCGCACCCGCAGCCGACCGTGACGCAGCGGCCGAATCTGCTGGCAACCAAAGGCCAGCCGAGGAACCAGGCCTTTACGCGGGTGACCGGCGCGCTGAGCGTCTCCTTCCAGGCGAAGACGCGTGGGGGAGCGACGATCGGCTCCGACAACATCACGGTCAACTACGATCAGGAATTCGACAGCGCAGGGAACAACGCGTCGCACGGGATCATGGGCTCGATGGCAAGCTCCTGGCACCGGATCAAGGGCGGCGCGAGCGACAGCCAGGACGACCAGCCGCCGACCGATGCGGAGCTGCGCTCGCACCTGCTGACCATGGCGGTGCATCGGATGGCGGAGCAGATCGTCAATACCGATGAGTCCATCGATGTCTTTCTGGCGAAGAACAAAGGCGCGCTCGACGAGGGCGACAAGGAGGCCGAAGCCGGGTTGTGGGAGCGGGCGCTGGAGACGTTCGAGACGTCGGCTCCGCTGGCGAAGCACGATGACGACGCCTATCGGCTTTACGACATCGGGGTGGCCAACGAGGCTCTGGGATACCGGACGCAGGATCCGAAAGTGGCGATGAAGTTTCTGGATGAGGCGGCCATCGATTACGGCAAGGCCATCGACGCCAGGCCGGAGGAGAAGTACTTCCTGATTCCACAGAAGCGCATCGAGACAGCGCTGACCCACTACCACAAGCTGGAAGCACAAAGAAGCGCTCCGGCCGTGGCCGAAGCGCTTCCGCCGCCACCGCCAGCGGCACCGGCGCGGGCGGCCCATACGGTCCGGACGGCGGCGGTGAGCCATCATGCCGCGGCCGGGACCCGACGCGGCGGAACGGTTCATTCCCGTTCGCTTTCGGAGCGCGCCCTGACCGACACCCAGATCGTCGCCATGGTGAAGGCGGGTGTGTCGGACGATACGGTGGCCGAAGCGGTGCGTAATGCCAAGTCGGTGGACTTCGACCTGAGCCTGGCGGCGCGGCGCCATCTGACCGAGAGCGGCGTGAGCCCCGCGGTGCTGGAGGCCATGAAGGTGCGCTGGGCGCACGACCTGACGAGCGGCAAATGACAGGGCGACGGGCGGGCCTTGCGGCTGGGCTGGCGCTGCTGGTCCTGCTGACCAGCGCGGCGGTGGCGCGCGCCGACGACGACCGCTGCGGCGCGGGCAAAGACCTGGTGGTGCAGGCGCTGGAGCGGGTGCGGCCGACCAGCAGCGACGATACCTTCGAGGACGCGCTGGAGCTGCTGAAGCATGCGGTCTCGACCTGCGCGGAGCTGGGCGATGCGTGGTACTACCGCAGTTTGGTGGAACAGCGGCTGGGCAACACGCGGATGGCGCAGTACTCGCTCCAGAAGGCGCAAATGTTCGGGTCCGAGGCGATGCAGCAGGGGCTGAATCCGTTTGTGCTGGCCACGCCAAGCCAGAGCCGGGGGCTGCACGGGGAGACGCAGGAGCGGGGCGAGCCGCCGCCGAACACGCCCGCGGTTGCGGGGCCGGTGCAGCAGAAGTGGGCGCTGGTGATCGGCATTGGACAATTCCAGGACCCGGCGATTCCGACGCTGCATTACACGACGGCCGACGCGAAGGCGTTTGCCCTGGAGCTGGCCGATCCGGCGGTCGGGCGGTTTCCGCCGGACCACGTGGGCGTGCTGCTGGACAGCCAGGCGACGACGAAGAATATCAAGGAGAAGCTGAACTGGATCGCGAGGAATGCGCAACCGAACGATCTGGTGGTGATCTATATCGCCACGCACGGATCGCCGCGCACGGACGACTCGGCGGGCGGAGCAAACTACATCGTTACCTGGGACACCGATGTTGGGCCGTCGACGAAGGACATCGACCAGGATGCCCTGTACGCGACGGCGCTGCCGATGGTGGAGCTGGCGAACGCGGTGGCGACGCGCATGAAAGCGCTGCGCACCGTGGTGATTCTGGATACCTGCTTTAGCGGAGGCGCGGTGACGAACGGCGCGAGGCTGATGGCGCCGGGCCTGGCGAATGCGGCGCCCTCGCCGGCCATGCTGGAGCGCATGGCCGACGGGACAGGGCGCATCGTGATCGCGGCGGCGCGGTCGGACGAGGAGTCGTGGGAAAGCAGCTCGCTGCAGCACGGATACTTCACCTATGACCTCCTTCAGGCGATGAAGGCGAACAAAGGGCTGGACCCGATGACCCAGATCTACACCTCGGTGTCGCAGGCGGTTGAGCAGCAGGTGGCGTCGCTGGCCAAGCAGGAGGGCAAGGCGTTCGGGCAGCATCCGGTGATGAGCCGCAGCTCGGCCCAGGCGGACTTTGCTCTGGGGATTTCAGCAGCCGGTGGTCAGTAGCCAGTAGCCAGGAGCCAGGAGAGGGGAGCCCGGAGGCTGGGAGACCCCTGGAGCAGGGGCGGCCTTGCTTTGGAGGTCGTTTTTACCCTCTATTTCAGAACAGGAAGCCGGGGCGGATTTACTGCCCAATCTGACGCCGTGCGAGCTATTGGCGGCCGGCTCAGGATGCGGGATGCGCGTGCGGCGGGTGCGCATTCCGGTGGTGCGAGATATTTTTCTCGATCTCGGAATTCATTTCGCCGCCGATCAGGATGGCTCCGTTGGTGATGTAGAGCCAGAGCAGCAACATCACTACGCCGTCAAGAGGGCCATAGGTGCGCGCGTAGGTGCTGACATGATCGAAGTACAGGCGCGCACACAGGGTAGCGCCGATCCAGAGGATGAGCGCGCACAGGGCTCCTGGCGTGCTCCAGCGCCACGCATGTTCAGGGAGGTTGGGGGCAAAGCGATAGAGCACGGCAAAGGAAACGGAGAGCACCACGATGAGGACCAGCCATTCCAGCGTGCGAAGAGTGGAGGTTCCGCCGAGAAAGCGGGACTGCAGCCAGGCGCCGCAGAAGATCAGGAACAGAGTGAGGAAAGCGGAGATGGAGAGGAATAAGGTGAGGGCGATATTGGTCACCGTCATCTCGCGCCAGGAGCGCTTCTCCTCGACTTCATAGGCTTTATTGAGGCCGTAAATCATGGCCCAGGTGCCGTTGTGCGCAGCCCACAAGGCGGCGAGGCCAATGGAGAGGAGCGGCAGTCCGGAACCGGGACGAGTACCGAACTGGCTCATTCTTTGCTGGAAAAGTTGCGAGACCCGATCGGGGAGGACCTGGCGGCCGAGATCCTGAAAGGCGTTCATGAGGGAATGGACGAGATGCGGGATGTGAGCGGCGATTGCAAAGAAGAGGATGAGAGAGGGAAAGATGGCGAGGAAGTGGTAAAAGGCCATTCGGCCGCCCTGGCCGAAAACCTCATCCTGCCACGAGGCGCGCGCCGTTCGACGGAGCAGTTCCGGCAGAGAGAGGCCGCCCAGGGTCCAGAGACTCGCCATTCGGTTTCGCATTCACCGCCAGTGTAGATGGATGGGATTGGGACGGTTGTGGCATCCTGACGCGGCATAAAATCGCCTGGACTCCACGCACAAATTCCAAAGTCACGGCATTCGCTGTGCGGCGAGTTTTTTCATGGCTGCATTTTCGCGGGTCACTTCGCCCGTCTCTCGACTGTGCAAAGCGATCTCCGCGGCGATGGCGCGGCCGAGAATCCTCTGATCAATATTGCCAAACGGCCCAGGTACGAGGGTCCCCAACCAACCCACCCAGGCCGGGGTATGAGCGTTGCCGACGATGATGCCGGGGCGAAAGATGGCGAGGCGGGTAAAACCGATGCTGCGCACGGCGTCTTCCTTCATGCCCATGATGCGGGCATAGCGAAGCCGGCTGCGGGCTGTGCTTCCTGCCGCGGAAAGCAGGCAAAACTGGGTGATCCCGGCGTCACGACAGCCACGCGCAAAGGCACCGACGACGCCGAGTTCAAGTCGCCGCAGTTCCTCTTCGCTCCAGCGCGCCGATCCGGAACCGACACCCACACAGCTCACGGCGCTGGCGGGACCCTGGCTTAAAATTTCGCGGGCAAGGGCGGCCGTGCGCTCGGCAAAGTCAGCAGCGCCGGTATCGAGAACGGCGTTGCGCACCCGCGATCGTGCCGCAATGGGTTTTCTGGTGACCATCACCACTTCCCGGCATTCCGGGATTGCCAGCAGCTCCGCGACGGCTGCACCACCGACTTGCCCGGTACCACCCAGGATCATTGCGGCGAAATTCTGCTTCATCAAGTGGACCTCTGTTTAAGTAAGGATGCGTTCGGCCGGGCCTTCCGATTGACGATGCGCATCGTCAGGGTGGCGGCGGGGAAAGTCTGGCTTACCACTGTGGGGTGACGCCGGTTTTCTGCACAATTGCGCGGAAGCGGGGGTCATTGTGAAGGAAGTCGTAGGCGGGGTCGGCCTGAATCCAGAGGATGTCGGTGACGCGCTGGCGGTAGCCTTCCTCGAGAAGGGTGAGGGTGGGCTCTTTTTCGCCGAGCTGGGCATGATAGCTGGCCATCTCGACGGGGGAGACGTACCGGGTTTTGGCCTGCATGGTGCGGCGGCCGATCTCCCAGAGGATAAAGCCGCGCGCGCCGCCGCGTTCGTAGGCTCGGCGGAGATTCGCAGCGGATTGCGGATCGCCGGTGAGGATGTGCCATCTCTCCGCGGCGTCGACGGCTTCTTTGTAGTTCCCCTTACGGCGCCAGGCGTCCCAGGCCGTCCCGACCAGATCAGGATTGTTCGGCGAGGCCTCGAGGCGCAGATTCACCTCCGCGAGCGCGGCGTCGTATTGGCGAGCTTCGTTGTAGATGGAAGCGAGAGCATAGGGGCGGGCAAAAGGATCCAGCTCCATGTCTTCCCTGGCCATCGCGATGGCTTCGTCACCGCGATTGAGGGCCTGGAGGAGGCAGGAGCGCAGATAGTACATCTCGCCATCGCGGGGGTCGAGGCTGATGGCGCGCAGCATCTCGCGGTCGGCGTCGGGCCAGTCCCAAAGAGCGATAAAGTAGGCGGCGCCCATGGACTGGTGCGCTTCAGCCAGATTGGGGTCGAGTTGGAGGGCGCGCCGGGCGTATTCGAGCTGGGGCCCGAGGCTGGTGCGCGGATCGAGAACATCGCCGGCTTCCCCCTCTCCGTAGTAGTCGGAAAGACCGGCCCAGGCGAGTGCGTAGTCGGGCTGGATTTCGGTGGCTTTACGGAAGTACGCGCCGGACTCGTCCATGCGATCGGTGAACCACAGGTAATGACCACGAAGGTAGGCATCGTGGGCGGCGGCATTGACGTAGCGAACGGCGGAGAGCGAGGGCGCGAGGCTTTGCAGGCGGGCGGCGATGGCGTGAGCTGCGTCGGCAGGAAGTTCGAGGTCGTCGGCATCGCGGTCGTAGCTCTCGGCCCAGAGGTGGGAATCGGTGTTGGCCTGGATGAGCTGGAGGGTCATATGGACGTGCTGGCCGGTGCGGGCGACAGAGCCCTCAATGATGCCATCGACGTTGAGGGCGCGCGCGATTTCCGGCAGCGGTCGATGGGCGCGCTTGTACTGCATGACAGAGGTGCGGGAGACGATGCGGAGGGTGGAATCTTTGGCGAGCATGGTGGTGAGCTCGTCGGTCATGCCGTCGGCGAAGTAGTCCTGGGCGGGGTCGCCTGAGAGGTTGTCGAGGGGGAGGACGGCGACGGAGTGGATGCCGGCAGCGGCCAGACGCTGACGCCAGGCGTGCAGGCCGAAGGGAGCGGCGGCCATCGCGAGAAGAAGGAGCGGAGCGGCGATCCAAATCCAGAGTGGGATGCGCGGCGAGACCCGAGAAGCGGCGAGCGGCGGGCCAGCCGTCAGGAGGGGCGACGGGTTGCCACCGTTGGCGGCGACGGGGGGCGAATCGGGGATGGCGGCAGCCTGCGTGGCAAGCGTAGCGATGAAACGGTAGCCCTTGCCCTGGACGGTCTGAAGGAACCGGGGCTCGTCGGGGTCGTCGCGGAGGGCATAGCGAATTTTGCGGATCGCGGTATTGATGCCGTGCTCGGTGTCCACAAAGACTTCTCGTTCCCAGAGGCGCTGGGCGATTTCGGCTCGGGTGACGAGTTGACCGTTGCGTTCGGCGAGGAACAGGAGCAGCTCGAGGGGCTTGCGTTCGAGGGACAGGGGGTGGCCGAGGCGGCAGAGCTCGAAGCGGCCGGCGTCGAGGGTGAAGTCGCCGAATTGGTAGACGACTCCCATCATGGGGAAGCAGTATACCCCTGGTGACTGGGAGGAATCAGCAACGTTCTGTAAGGACGGGGTTTGGCGCTTCACCTAAACTTCACCTCCGGCTTTACCTCCGCTGCCTTGCCGAGGGGTAGGGACTCGCGGTTTGCTCGGGGTCCAGCCGGAAACCCCGGCAGAGGAGAATCCCCATGAGAACGCAACTTCGCCATTTCGCGCCCGCCTTCGGTGCGCTCGTTGTTTCGCTGGCACTCGCTCCGGTCGCCGGGGCACAGTGCGGCGGACTCCACCTGCCGCAAGTCCATCCCAGTTCCGGAGCGGGCCTGGCGGCAACGCCGCATTTGCTGCGCGCCGGCCTGGTGGCGATCGGCGACGACGATGACGACCAGGGAGCTGCCATTGCGGGCTTCTGGCATGTGAAGTTCGTGGTCGGCTCGGGCAGCAGTGCCCAGACCATTGACGCGGGCTATTCGCAGTGGCACGCGGACGGTACGGAGATCATGAACTCCGGCGGGCGCGCGCCGGTGACAAGCTCGTTTTGCCTCGGCGTGTGGAAGCAGGTGGGCTACCGACAGTACAAGCTGAACCACTTTGCCGCGGCGTGGGATCCGACGCCGGCGACGAACGCTCCCTACGGAACGCTGATGGGACCGGTGCAGATTCAGGAAGACGTGACCCTGGCTCCGGACGGAAACCACTTTACGGGCACGTTCACCATCGATCAATACCTCGAGAACGGGAACAACGTGGCCCACGTGGCAGGGAATATCGCCGGGACGCGGATCACGGTGAATACGCCGGAGAGCAGTATTTTCTAACCTTTCTCGCCTGTCTCACAGCGCTGGCCCCGTCTTTGCGAGCGGACGGGGCCAGCGCCTTTCTGCCGAGAGCCGGACCGTTACCTGCGCGAGTGGCTGCATCCATCTTTCATAGGGGTACAGG
>JBAUOP010000148.1:0-1592 GCA_049579805.1 Acidobacteriaceae bacterium | reverse complement strand
TCCACTGGATGAACTCGGTCCGGCTGCCGGGCAGCTCGCCGTCTTGGGTGTACGGCACCGTGCCGGCGAAGACGAGCACGGGCGCGCGGCCGCGCATGGCGTTGTTCACCATGCCGCCGATGTTCTGGGTACCGGAATCGACGTGCACCACGACCGCCTGCGGCTCACCCGACACCATGGCGTACGCGTGGGCGGCGGAGAGCGCCACCGTCTCGTGCGGGCAGATGATCAGCTTCGGCAGCTCATCCGCACGGCCGTCGGCCTTGGCCTGGGCGAGGGCCTCGATGATGCCGGGGTGATCGCTGCCGAGGTTGGCGAAGATGTAGCTGATGCCGGCCTCGGCCAGTGCCTCAAGGAACGCGCTGCTCGTCGTGTAATAGCGCTCGGTCACCGGTGAGGCCTCCCTGCATCGCGAGTACCCCACTATTGTGCCGAGCCGCCCCGGGCATGGCTAGGAGCCGACTGGCCGACTATGGCCGTCGACAACTGTGCTCGGCAACAGCGAACTGAGCGGTTGGCCGGCAACGGCCGGGGCGGGGCCTTGACAGCCCCGCCCGCTAGTAACGACCAGCTGCCTGCATCGACATCGCGTGCTCGACCAGCGTCACCAGGGTGGCCTTGGTCGACTCGCGGTTGCGGGCGTCACACGGGATGACCGGGACCGTCGACGGGATCGCGAGCGCCTCGCGCACGTCGTTGGACCGGTGCGGGAACTGCCCGTGGAAACCGTTGATGCCGATGACGAACGGCAGCCCGCTCGCCTCGAAGTAGTCCACCGCCGGGAACGAGTCCGCCAGCCGCCGGGTGTCGACGAGGACCACCGCGCCGATCGCGCCCTGGATCAGGTCGTCCCACATGAACCAGAACCGGTGCTGTCCGGGGGTACCGAACATGTAGAGCACCAGATCCTTCTCAAGGGTGATCCGGCCGAAGTCCATCGCGACGGTCGTCGTGTTCTTGTCGGGAACGTGGGACAGGTCGTCCACGTCGGTTGAGGCCACGGTCATGACGGCCTCGGTGGTGAGGGGGGTGATCTCCGACACTGAGCCGACGAAGGTCGTCTTGCCCACGCCGAAGCCGCCCGCGACAACGATCTTGACCGAAGTCATCGCCGATGCGTCGCCGCCTCCGTGCGGCCGGGCGACGCTAGATCTTACGGAGTCCACTAAGCACCCTTTCGAGCAGGTTAAGGTCGGGGCGGCCCTCGGAGTCGTCGCGCTGGTGAATGCGCACGAGGCCGTCCGCGCTCATGTCCGCGACCAGGATCCGAGCCACGCCGAGCGGCATCCGCAGCACTGCCGAAATCTCGGCAACGGAGCGCCAGTCGAGGCAGAACTGCAGGATCGCCTGGCACTCGGGTGCCAGAACGGATAGGTCACGCGGCTCGTACACGGACGCTGATACCAAGGCCTCAAGCGCGAGCTTATACCTCGGCTGGGTCCGGCCGCCGGTCACGGTGTACGGGCGGACTAGCCGCGTCGCGCCGCTCTCTTCCTCGGCCGGATACTGCTGCTGCTGCTGCTGCGCGGGGGGGTAAGGCTGGCGCTGCGGCTGCGGCTCGTCCCATGGCCCGGCCCTTCCAGGGCCTTGCC
>JBAUOP010000147.1:0-2962 GCA_049579805.1 Acidobacteriaceae bacterium | reverse complement strand
GGGGGATACGTGGATTATACGTGCGGGGCTTTCGCCCAAGTCTCATTTCGCGGCAGCCTGCAACTTGGAAATCCATCCGGCAAGCGTCGTGTTAATGGCGCTCTGAAGCGCACCACCTTCAGCTGTGGCAAGCGTCGGGAGCTGCAAGAGAACCGCGCCCTGCAGCGCCAGTGAGGCGCCAGGAAACTTAACGATCCATTGCGTAGGGTCCGGTCCCATCGTCGTAATGAACGACTGAATGGCCTCAATGACGGCAACCAGCTCGGGGGCTGCGGCAACAACAATTGGATTGGGTGAGTTCATTTGGACTTCTCCTCGGGTTGGACAAAAGGGACATTGGATTTCAATTCCACCAGCACCGCTCGGGTGACGGCTTCGATGACTTCTGGGTTGGAGGTCTTGGGGGGCCAGCGCGATTCAACAAAACTTGCAATACTGTGATAGGCAACGGCCAATGCGGCAGCGCCATCAACAATGTCATCTACGGTTAACGTGATACCATGTTTTTGCGCTAAAGGAATGAGGATAGCGGCGATGAGTGCCGCGTAAGTGACGGTACTGCGATTTGTGGTCAAGTGGATCTTCCTCTGCGCTGCTTGCTGATTTCGAGCAAGATGGCATCGAGTCTCTCGGTGTTGGCTTTGTGCTGCATCTGCTGAGCATCCTCGAAGCGTTCCATCGCCTTGTCGAACTTCGCAAACTGTTCGTTCACGCGTTCCTTGTGCTCGTCAAAATCGGTTTGATCCGCCTTGGTATCGATGCGGCCGATCGTGTGTTTGAAGTTCCAAAATAAGAGGCCGCCTAATCCCGTCAAGATGGTTGACCAGATAAGGTGAATCCCTTGCACGAATCCATTGGCAGCAGTTCCAGGATCGTTGACGCTCACGCGAAGCCTCCGCCGTTTTCTGTGTAGAACTGCACCAGATCAGACATCTTTGCCTGCGGCTGGCCTGACTGCGAGCCAGGCAGACTCGCCCAGATATTTCGGCATTTGCTCAATGCATCGACTACCTGTCCCGTGTTCACGAGATCAAGCGCACCAGTTTCGCGAATGAGTTCGATTGCTGCCGCATCTTGAGACGGCGGCGTGAAGTCGGCGAGATGCAAACGCGCCTTGAGCGTGATCCACGTCGGATACGTGATCTGATATGCGCCTGAGGCGGTATCATGAATCCCATTCCACAAATATCCAGGCCATCCCAAAGCATGCGGATGATCGGAGAAGTCCGAGATCATGAAATGCGTGACGTTGCATGCAAAAGTCGCGGCATATGGATTTGGATAAAGATCCGTTCCTTCCGAATGGCGAAGCGTTGCAAGGAAAGCGTCAATATTCATCAAACTCGCCCCGCTCTTCAGCCAACCTTCTTGTATTCGGGAACGATCAGTCCCGATGTATCGCGCTTCCAGCGACGCAATTCAGCGTTCTGCTCACGAGCGCGCTGAATGCGACGGCGGATGACCCAGGCGAGTGGCGCGACAGCGAAAGGCATACGGAAACCGGTAGGGCCGGAGGTGCCAACGGAAGCGCCGTAAATCCCCGCAAAGACGTTCTGCCAGGACGCAGACGCATTCAAAGTCGCCACGAAGTTGTTTGTCGTGCCTTGGGTTGTCTCCACGGCATAATACATGGTGCTCCCGTAGCTGCTTCCATCGTAGGGAGTCCAGCCCGAAGGTGTAATAGAGGTTAGTCCTACGCTTGATCTTGCACTTGCGCTTATTAGCAGTTCGTTCGCGAAATTAGTAGTTATCGGACTGCAAGAGATAGCGGTTCCTGTCCCGATGAATGGACCCGTGGCATTCATTGTTGCATCGAATGTCGGCGTCCCGATAAATCCAGTGTATCGGGCAATATCTAAGTGCCCGTATTGAACGGCCGATTCTGAAACCGATACAGTCGGAGTGCCTGCGGTATTTACCACCTTCGCATAGATAAAAAGCCCACTTGCACTATTAGCATCTAAATGTGAGTTGAGCAGCGTGTAATTTCCCGAGTTTACATTGTCCGATACTGTGATGGTCCCCGGACTCGTGGCCTCGTTGTTAAATATCAAGCATACCAACACGTCGTTGATGGCGGCAGCGGTATTGAATGTCACGGAAGGCGGCGGATCGCTTGACGCGCCCGTCTCAAAATCTGCTTGAGTTATCGCCATATTTTGTTACCCGTTATAGTACGCAAAGCCTGCCCCGGTAAGTCCTACATATACATATCCAAAGTTGTTAGGGTCTGGCGCAATGCACGTTATATTGCTCAATGTCTGAAGCGAGCTGAGCGGACTTCCAAGACTAGTCCACGTCACCCCGTCATCGACTGAATAATAAACGCCGAACACATTTGAAACGAACCCCGCAGCATAGATGCTGGGATATGACTGACTGGGCGCTATCGCACCAAAGTTAAAGCACTGGACGCCATTGATGCCCGAGACCGTTGACCAGGTAACGCCGCCATTGATCGAGCGATAAAACGGGACAGATTGAGCGTTGGTGAATGTTTGGCTACCCACATTCCCAGACGTGTAGAACAAATGTCCCGCATTGCCTGGGACCGAGCGCAGTGTCGAGCCATAACCAGACCACGAGCCGTTGCTTTCGATATAACCTGATTTCTGTTGCGTCCAGGTGGCCCCGCTGTTGGTGCTGATATAAACGCCGTTGCTGGGGAAATACAGATAAAATGTATTGGCGTTGACGCGATCCGCCGCGACGCCCTTCTGATTCGGCGCTTGATAATACTGAGCTTCAAACCCGCTCCAACTGGAAATGCCAGAGATTGAAATAGCGGTCCAACTGGTGCCACCGTTCGTGGTATATGAGGGCGCAGTTCCGCCTGCGGGTGCCCAGACAATATTCGATGGGGTGCTGGCAGCGATGCAGCCGCCACCGTTCCCGTAGCTCTGGTTCCAGTTCGGTGCCGTGGCTGCAAAGTAAGTCCAACTGGCACCGTTATTGGTAGTGA
>JBAUOP010000146.1:0-198034 GCA_049579805.1 Acidobacteriaceae bacterium | reverse complement strand
AGATGATTGAGGGATGAGATTCCGTGACAGCTCTGGTCTCCACAACCTGGCTCTCACCGGCTGCTCCGCAGCTCTGCGCACCTCTTTGTCCTTGACAACGCCTTTCGGCTTATCGACGGGATGACAATTTTCGTTTATGTCAGGGCGTGCTCGGGTTTTTTGGGGGCATCGCCGTCGATGGGGTGCATGAGGCCGCCGCGGGTCAGGCGGTAGCGGCGGTTGCGCCAGAGGATGGTGCTGCTGCCGTAGCTGGCAGCCCAGCAAAAGAATCCGAGGAGATCGCGCAGGGGATAAAGGAGGGTGGTGCGGAGGAGGTGGCGCTCGTGGACGGCGAGCGATCCGACGCAGGCTGCGAGGACCACGCGGCTCACGATGCTGTACGCGAGGGCAGCGAGGGCGAGGATGGGACGGTGGAGGGCGAGGGCGGCGGCGAAGGCGAGAAGTGCAAAGGGAACGCTGAAGGTGAGCGCGGTGCCGAGGTGGCCGAGGGGGCGAGAGAAGCGGGTGGACTTCATCCAGCGGGTCTGGTGGCGGAGCGACGCGGCGAAGCTGAGGTTAAGGATGATGTGATCGATGACGTGGTGGGAGAGGACGACGATCGATCCCTGGGCGGCGACGTTGGCGCCGAGGAGGAAGTCGTCGGAGCAGTAGGGGCCGAGGACGCCGAATCCGCCCATTTTATCCACGCAGCGCCGCCGCACGGCCATGGTGGGGCCGAGGGCGAACTTCATGCCCTCGAGGAGCCTGGCGGTGAGGACACCGGTGGTCATTTCGACGGACATGCCGGCGGCTTCGATTTGGGCCCAGAGACCCTGATCGGCGACGCCGCGATAAAGGCAGGTGACGGCGCCGACGGCCTCGTCGGCGAAGGGCGCGGAGACATCGCGGACGTAATCGGGGGTGACGCGGACATCGCTGTCGCTGATGATGAAAATGTCGTGGGCGGCGGCCGCGTGCATGCGCTCGAGGGAGGAGACCTTGGCGTTGATCCAGGTGTCGTCGCCGGTGGAGAGGAACTGCGCGGGGATGTGCGGATAACGGGCGGCGACGCGGCGGGCGGTGGCGAGGCCGGGATCGTCGGCATGGCGGGCGCAGAAGAGGATTTCGAAGCGCGGGTAGTCCTGGCGAAAGAAGGATTCCAGGTGGGCTTCGAGATTGGGCTCGTTGCCGTCGAGGGGTTTGAGCAGGCTAATCGGCGGCGCGAAGGCAGCGCTGTGTTCCCGGGCGCCGGCGTGGCTGCGCAGAAAGTGGACGAGACCGATGAGGGCAAGGAGGGCGGAGATGGTCGAGGTGAGGAGGCCGAGGAGGCCCAGATAGAGAAAGAGATGGAGCATACGCGTGGGCGAGCACTCCGCGGAATTGAGGCGATTGCAGGGCGCTTCCAGCAGGGTATCGTATTCGGGCGGGGGCGAGAGTCCGGCAAAATGGACGGGAGGAGTGGACGCGCGTTGGGGATCAATCGGCGGGAATTTGTGCGTGGGAGTGCCTGGCTGGCGGCGGGAGCGCTGGCCGAGGGCCGGCTGTTGGCGGCGGAGGCTGCGTTGGGGGGTGGGCGGAGTTTTCGCTGCGACGACGCGGGGCTGATGCGGGTGTATGAGTCAGCGCTGCACACGCTGGCGGGGAATGTGGTGCGGGTGGCGGGGTATCGGGAGCTGGTGCTGGTGGAAGGCAGCGTCTACCACGGGGTGTGGCTGGAGTGCGCGCCGCAGGAGGGACTGGTGTGGAGCGAGACCGGAACGGCGGCGGCGCTCGCGGTGGCCAGGAATAATCATCGGATTTTTTTCGCGCTGCAGAAAGAGGATGGGCAGCTGCCCTGCTGGGTGCGGGCGGAGACGCCAGTGAGTGCGGGGCATTCGAGAGCGGGACGGGCAGGATCGGGGCGGACACGGGTTGAGCATGGGCACGAGCCGGCGCGGGTGCGAGGCGGCGGGCCCGGGTATGGGCAGATTCAAATGGTGGTACCGATTGCGGCGACTGCGTGGGAGTTGGCGCAGCAATGGGGCGATGAGGAACTGCTGAACACGGCCTACGCGGCGTGCGGGCTGTGGGATGAGTGGCTGCGAAAGTATCGGGATACGCGGGGGACAGGACTGTGCGAGGGGTTCTGCACGTGGGACACGGGGATGGACAACAGTCCGCGATGGGCGGGGATGCCGAATGCATGTCCCGATGGGGATGCGCGGAAGTGTCCTGACGCGCCGGGGTTGCCGCGGTTGTGTCCAGACTTGTCCGCGACCGTGTATGGCGGGCGGGTGGCGCTGGCCGAGATGGCGAAGGCGCTGGGGAAGACGAGCGAGGCGGATCGGTGGAGCGAGGCAGCGCAGGCAATTCGGCAGCTGATTGAGGAGCGACTCTACGATCCGGAGACCGGGGCATTCTATGACGTGGACGCGAGCGGGCGGTTTGTGCGGGTGCGGAGCGTGGCGACACTGCGGGTGCTGGGCGAGCATGTGGCGGGGCCGGAGCTGTTCGAGGCGGTGTGGCGGAAACAGGTGCATAACACGGGGGCGTTCTGGGCGCCCTATCCATTTCCGTCGGAGGCACTGGACGATCCGACGTTTGTGCGGCCGATTGTGACGAATTCGTGGGGTGGAGCGGCACAGGCGCTGACGGCGTTGCGGGCTCCGCGCTGGATGGAGTCTTACGGCAAGCCGGCAGAGCTGGCGTGGATGATGCGGCAGTGGGTGAGCGTGATCGAGCAGGCGGAGGCGTTCCGGCAGCAGATGGATCCGATGACGGGAGAATTCACGGCGGGGGATCCGGGCGGGTATTCGCCGGCGGCGCTGGTGCTGGTGGATTTTGTGTGGCGGCTGTCGGGGGTGCGGGCCGAGGGGGAGCTGCTGGAGTGGAATGTCCGGGCGCCGTCATCGACTTCTGGCGAGCAGGGACGTGCGGTGTTTGCGCAGCCGTTGGCGGGGCGGACGGCGGAGCTTCGCTATGAAAATGGCAAGGCGGAGTTGCGGCTGGGGAATCGGCCGATCGCGAACGTAGACGGCGTGGTGCGGCTGGTGACGACGCGCGCGGGTGCGGTGCGCGAGATGGTGGGGATCAGCGATGTGGAAGGCGTGGTGGCGGTGCGGGAGCCGGGGCTGGCGGAACGGAAGATGCGGATGCGCCCGAATGCGCGGGTGCGGCTGGGGCTTTGATTTCACCACAGAGGACACAGAGGACCGCTTGAAATGATGCTGGTCGGCGCATGCAGCCCATTTCGCTACGGGGGTCCCTCCGCTTCGCGCCGGAAACATCGTGCATCGCCGGAAGGATGTTACCCGGCGCTTCGGTCGGGATGACAGGTCAGGCGGCCTTGCGAGTGATCTGGTTGGCGATGGAGCGGACTTTGCGGGCGGCTCTTTCGGTTGCGCTCGGACGCGTAAGGCGGTGCCAGAGATATGTGCCAGCTCCGATGGTGACACCGAGGCCGGTGAGGACGGTTTTGAGGTGGGATTCGCCCCAGAATTCCCAGCTGTGGCTGCGGGAACGGTCGTCAAAGACGCCGTGCGCGCCGTGATCGCCGGGAACCGGCTCGTAAAGGTTGTCGGGACGATTGGGGTCTTCATGGCCGTCGTACTGCTGGGCATCGTAGCCGGTGCGGGCGAGATAGTCGTCCAGGAACCGCGCGGCGAACTTATTGCCGAAGATGGCCATGACGGTGGATCCGCCGACGAAGTATTCGCGGCGATTGGGGTGGTGGGCGGCGTGATAAAGGGCCCGCGCGGCGACCTCGGGCTGGAAGATGGGCGGCACGGGCTGCGCTTTGCGGGGGAGCTTGCTGCGGCACCAGCCGAACTGGGGCGTGTTAAGGGCGGGCATTTGCACGATGGTGGTGCGGACGTGGGTCTTGTCGTGGAGCAGCTCGGTGCGCAGTGAGGCATAGAAGCCCATGACCGCGTGCTTGGACGCACAGTAGGCGGCCTGCAGGGGAATGCTGCGGAAGGCGAGGGCCGAGCCGACGTGAACGATGGTTCCGCGGTCGCGGGGCAGCATGTGTTTGAGCGCGGCGAGGGTGCCGTTGACGACGCCGAGATAGGTGACCTCAGTGACGCGGCGAAATTCCTCGCCGGTCATTTCTTTGATGGGCGAGAAGACGGAGGTCATGGCGTCATTGACCCAGATATCGATGGGGCCGAGTTCGCGTTCGACGCGGTCGGCGGCGGCTTCGACGGCGGTGGGATCGGCCACGTCGAGCGGCAGGACGAGAGCTTTGCTTCCGGCGGCTTCTACTTCGCGGCGCGCGCCTTCGAGGCCTTCGGAACCGCGGGCGATGAGCCCGATGGAAGCGCCATGGTGGGCAAATTCGCGGACGGTGGCGCGGCCCACGCCGGCCGAGGCTCCGGTAATAACGACAACTTCAGATTTCTGCACGATGTGTATTCCTCCCGTTCTATGGGATGCGGCTGAGGGGAAACATTCGGTTGGGAAACGACATGTTCCGCAGTTTCGATCCAGTGAGATAACCGGAAGGGGGAGATCGCCATCGAAACCGTTGAGGCGGCGCAGCGAGATGCTCTGCTGCCGTTTGTCTGCCAGTATGCCCACGCCTTCCAGTTCGGCGCCCATCGATCGTGTGACGGTGGCGAGCTATACGATTCCGACGGACGCGCCGGAGTCGGATGGAACGCTGGAATGGAATCGCACGACGATTGTGATTGCGACGGTGTCGGCGGCGGGTGAGGACGGGCTGGGCTACACCTATGCGGACAGTCCGACGGGGGCGCTGATTCACGCGGTGCTGCGCAACGTGGTGAAGGGCATGGACGCGATGGCGCCAGCGGCGGCGTATATGGCGATGTGGCAGAAGATTCGCAATCTGGGGCGGGCGGGGATCTGCTCGATGGCGATCTCCGCGGTGGACAGCGCGATCTGGGATCTTAAGGCGCGGCTGCTGGGGGTTCCGCTGGTGACGCTGCTGGGGCAGGTGCGGGACGGCGCCGAGGTGTACGGGAGCGGCGGTTTCACATCGTATTCGGATCAGCGACTGGCGGAGCAGCTGGGGGGATGGGCGCGGCAGGGGATGGGTGCGGTGAAGATGAAAATCGGGCGCGATCCGCGGCGGGATCAGGCCCGGGTGCAGGCTGCGCGGGAAGCGGTCGGACGCGAGACGGAACTGTATGTGGACGCAAACGGGGCGTATACGCCGCGGCAGGCCCTGAAGGTGGCGGAGATGCTGGGGCGGTATGACGTGCGGTGGTTCGAAGAGCCGGTGTCGTCGGACAACCTGTACGGATTGAAGTTCGTGCGGGAGCGGGCCGGCGGCAAGATGGAAATTGCCGCGGGCGAGTATTGCTACGACATTTTCGATTTCAAGTCGATGCTGGCGGCGGGCGCGGTGGATGTGCTGCAGGCGGACATGACGCGGTGCGGTGGGGTGACGGCCTTCATGGAAGTGGCGGCGCTGTGCCAGGCGTACAACGTGCCGCTCTCGTCGCACACGGCTCCGGCGCTGCATGCGCATGTGGCGTGCGCGGCGGTTCCGTTCACGACCATGGAGTATTTCCACGATCACGTGCGCATCGAGCAGATGCTGCTCGACGGACTGCCGCGGTTGGTGAAAGGGGAACTTTGCCCGGACCTGACGCGTCCGGGGAACGGGCTGGAGCTGCGGCGCGCGGACGCGGAGAAATTTGCGGCCTAAGATCTTGCGGGAATTCACCACAGAAGACACGGAGAGCACAGAGGGTCTTCGGGAATGAGTTCTTACGGCAGCGCTGAAGCCGTGCCCTTTCAGGCAGACGTCTTTCCCGCAGCTTCCGTAAACCTGGTCTGCCTTAGCGCGAATCACAAACCGAGAGGAGAGCCTGTATGTCTGCGAAGCCTGCCCCGCTGATTGCGCCGGAAGAGCTGACCCGTCCTATGAGGGCGCGCGCCGGAGAGCGCGGCCTGGATACGGAGGGGCTGCGCGGCGCGCTGGAGAAAGCGGTCGAGGGCGAAGTGCGCTTTGACGCGGGGACGAAGGCGCTGTATGCGGTGGACGCCTCGAACTACCGGCAGATTCCGATTGGGGTGGTGATTCCCAGGTCGAAGGACGATGTGGTGGAGACGGTGCGGGTGTGCCGGGAGTTCGGCGCGCCGCTGCTGTCGCGGGCGGGCGGGACCAGCCTGGCGGGGCAGACGGTGAACACGGCCGTGGTGATGGACTGGTCGAAGTATATGCACAGGATCCTGGAGATCAACGCGCAGGAGCGGTGGGCGCGGGTACTGCCGGGCACGGTGTGCGACGAGCTGCGTAACGAGGCGCTGCGGGTGACGGGGAATCTGCTGAACTGGGGACCGGATCCTTCGACGCACAACCATTGCTGCTTCGGCGGGATGATTGGCAACAATTCGTGCGGGGCACACGCACAAATGTCGGGCAAGGTGGAGCACAACGTCGAGGAGATGGAGATTCTGCTCTACGACGGGACACGGATGACGGTGGGCTGGATGACGGAGCGCGATCTGGAGGGAAAGATTGCGCAGTGCGGACGAGAAGGCGAGATTTATGCAGGATTGAAGGCGCTGCGGGACCGGTATGCACACCAGATTCGGACAAAATATCCCCCGATTCCGAGGAGGGTCTCCGGGTACAACCTGAACGAGCTGCTGCCGGGGAAGGATGGGCGATTTAACATCGCGCGGGCGCTGGTGGGCAGCGAGGGCACGCTGGTGACAGTGCTGGAAGCGAAGGTCCGGCTGATCGACGCGAAGGCGGAGCGGGCGATCCTGATGCTGGGGTACCCCAGCGTGTACGAGGCAGCGGATCACGTGATGGAGATTGACGCGTTGAAGCCGGTGGCACTGGAGGGAATCGACGACCGGCTGCGAGAGAACATGCTGAAGAAGGGCGAGCGGCATGCGAAGTATCTGGGTCTGCTGCCGGAGGGCAAGGGATGGCTGATGGCGGAGTTCGGCGCGGACCGCAAGCAGGACGCGATTGCGGCGGCGCATGCAGCGATGGAGGTGCTGAAGAAAAAGCCGAACACGCCGCACATGAAGCTGCTGACCGACAAGGACGAGATGCACCACATGTGGGAGATCCGCGAGTCGGGGCTGGGCGCGACGGCGTTTGTGCCGGGAGAGCCGGATACATGGCCGGGCTGGGAAGATTCCGCGGTGGCGCCGGAGTATCTGGGGAAATATCTGCGGGAGTTGCGCGCTCTCTACAACAAGTACGAATACAATCCTGCGCTGTATGGACACTTCGGACAGGGGTGCATTCACTGCCGGGTGGACTTCGATCTGACCAGCGAAGCGGGGATCAGGAAATACCGGTCGTTCATGGAAGAGGCGACGGATCTTTGCAAAAAATATGAGGGGAGCTGGAGCGGCGAGCATGGGGACGGGCAGGCGCGGGCCGAATTTCTGGTGAAGATGTTCGGGCCGGAGCTGATCGAAGCGTTTCGCGAGTACAAGGCGATCTGGGATCCGGACTGGAAGATGAATCCGGGGAAGATTGTCGAGCCGAACCGGATGGACGAGGATCTGAAGCTGGGGGCGGAGTACCATCCCTGGGATCCGGAGACGCATTTTCAATTTCCCGATGACGGGGGGAGTTTTGCTCATGCGGCGCTGCGGTGCGTGGGGATTGGGAAATGCCGGCGCAAGGACAGCATTCGTCCGGAAAACGACACGATGTGTCCCAGCTTTATGGTGACGCACGAGGAGCGGCACACGACGCGGGGGCGCGCACACACGCTGTGGGAGATGATGCACGGCGGCATCGTCGAGGACCGGTGGCGCGACGAGAACGTGAAGGAAGCGCTGGATCTGTGCCTGGCGTGCAAGGGGTGCAAGGGCGATTGTCCGGTGAATGTCGACATCGCTACGTATAAGGCGGAGTTTCTGTCGCACTACTATGAAGGGCGGATGCGGCCGCGGTATGCGTATGCCTTTGGGCTGATCGATCAGTGGTCGCGGGTAGCGTCGCTGTGGCCAGGGCTGGTGAATCTGGTGACGCAGACGCCTGGGCTAAGCGCTCTGGCAAAGGCAGCGGCGGGGATGCCGCAGGGCAGGACGATTCCGGAGTTTGCGCCGGAGACGTTCAAGTCGTGGTTTCGCGAGCGGGGGAAGCAGAAAAGCGGCGGCGAGCGGGGAAGGGTGATTCTTTGGGCGGACACCTTCAACAACTTTTTCTTTCCGGAGACGGCGCAGGCAGCCACCGAGGTGCTGGAGAGCGCCGGATTCTCAGTGAAGGTGCCGATGCAGCATCTGTGCTGCGGGCGGCCGCTCTACGATTACGGGTTTCTGGATCTGGCAAAGGGGTATTTGCGGAAAATCATGCGGACGCTGCGAAAGGACATTGAAGCTGGGGTACCGATGGTGGTGCTGGAGCCGAGCTGCGCGACGGTGTTCCGGGATGAGCTGAGGAATCTGTTCCCGAAGGATCCGCTGGCGAAGAAGCTGCGGGAGCAGACGCTGGTGCTGAGCGAACTGCTGGAGAAGAAGGCGCCGGATTTCAGGATTCCTCGGCTGGCGCGGCGGGCGATCGTGCAGGGGCACTGTCATCACAAGTCGGTAATCCGGTTCGACGACGAGCAGAAGGTGCTGGATAAGATCGGCCTCGATTACAAATTACTGAGCTCCGGGTGCTGCGGAATGGCGGGTTCGTTTGGATTTGAGGCGGATAAGTACGATATTTCGTTACAAATCGGAGAACGATGCCTGTTGCCGGCGGTGCGGGAGGCGGAAGATGAGGCGGTGATCGTGGCGGACGGGTTCAGCTGCCGGGAGCAGATTGCGCAGGACACGGACCGGCAGGCGCTGCATCTGGCGGAGGTGATCCGGATGGCGCAGCGGAAGGACGGCGCCGAGGCGGAGCTGCCGGTCGAGGGGCGGCCGGAAGCGGCACTGGTGGAGCAGCGGAGAAGCAGCCGGCGAAGGGCGCGAATCGGCGCTCTGGTGATGCTGATGATGCTGGGAGCCGCGGGGATCGCGGCTACGCGAGCGATGCGGGAACGGACGGGCGAGTCCGAAGCCCAGGCTGAGAATGAGGCCGCGTAGGGCAGGCGCCCTTTACCAGGAGAAAGTAACGGTTTGCGTCACATATCCCGGACCGCCGGGGAACTGGACCGTGACGGGACGCAGGCTGTCGCGCGCAGCTCCGGCCGTACCGTGCACGATGGTGAGGTGCAAGCGCGGCGCGTTTTCGCGGAGGGAGAAGATCTGCGTGGACGAGCCGGGAGCGGAGAGGGTGAGCGTGAGGGAGTGGGCGGTGCGCTGCTCGTCGAGAACCTTCATCTGCTCGGTTTGAGCGCCGGGGGTGGGGAGACTGGCGGGGATGGCGACTTCAATGGCAGGCACAGGAATGTGCAGAGTGTTGCCGATGATGCGGGCTTGGGCAGCACGCGAGGCGAGGTGGACGGCTGCACTGCTGCTGGTGATGAGCCATTCGGAGCCCTGACGGGTGAAGGTGAGGTCAACGGTTGAGTCGCCGAGCGGAATGTGCCGGACGGTGGCGGTGTTCCAGTCAGCCGGAAGGCGCGGCGTGACGGTGAGGGTGTTGGCGGGAGCGTTCCACTCGAGGCCAAAAAGGCCGCGCAGGGTGGGTGAGATGACCATGGCGGAGGACCAGAGTTGGTGGGCGGTGCTGCGTCCGAGGACCTGGAAATACTGGCCGGAGAGCAGCTCGGTAACGTCGCCGAGATCCTGGGACCAGGTGAGATCGGCGTTCTGCATGAGGTGCGCGTAGCCGGCGAGAGGATGGCCGGCGCGGTACTCCGCCAACGAGACCCAGCCGGTGAAGAGCGGCCAGACGGAGCCCTCGTGGTAGCTGATGGGATCGAAGAAACTGACGTGGCCACCGACGTCGCGGGTACCCCAGTCGGTGGAGAATTCATCGGAGGCCCAGCGCTGGAGCATGGCCGAGGGATGCTGGAGGGCGAAACTGCCGTCCCACCAGGCGACGGCGGGATAGATGGTGGGCGTGTCGTCGGTGGTTCCGTTGGCGTTGTGACTGAAGGCGTAGAACTCCTGGGTGGGAAGGAAATACTCCTGCTCGAGGGTTTGGCCGAGGTGCTGGCCGCGTTGAGCAGCGGCATCAGCGAGATCAGCGTGACCGGTCGCGCGGGCGAGATCCGCGAAGGCGAGGCTGGCCTGTTCGTCCAGGGCAGCGAGGTAGATTTCCTGCGCGGGCAGCCGTGGCGACCAGTTCTCGACCCAGCCGGTGCCCTGGGTGTTGTTGTAGAAGCCGTCGGGGGAGACATGCGTGGTTTCGAAATTCCAGGCGCTGTCGAGATTGTCCCAGTGAGAGCGGACGAAAGCGAGATCGCCGCTGGTTTTCAGGTAGTCGTTCATGGCCATGAGCAGCAGCGGCGTGGCATCGGCAGCGGCGTACTCATAGGGCAGTGACTGCCAGTCGACGAGATTCGCGGTCTGTGAGTATTCGTGCATGATTTTGCCGTCGGCGCGCTGATGGCGGAGGAGGAAGTCGAATTCTTGGCGGGCGGCGGGGAAGTCCCCGTAGCTGTCGACGGCGTAGAGAGTCCAAAGGGCGTCGCGTCCGAAGAACCAGCCGAAGCCGGGGCGGACAGTATCGCCGGAAGAGACGAAGCCGGCGGTGAAGGCCTGGCCGTTATGAGAGGGCGTTTCGACGCGGAGCTGATCGATGGCGGCGATGGCCCAGGAGAAGGCGGCATTGAGATGGGCGTCGGGGGTTTCGATGCTGGTATGCGTGGCGAGCAGGTCGCGAAAATAGCCGGCGTTGGCGGAGTAGAAGGAGGGAACAGCGGCGTCGAGGGCTGCGAGGCTGTGCGCAAGGGCGTACCACTGCGCGGAGGCGCGGGTGTTGGCCATGGTCATGAGCAGAGGGAAGAAGGTGCTCGAATCGCGGCGGGGGTCGAAGTGGAGAACGAACTGGAGCGGCCAGGCGTGGGGGCGTTCCTGGTAGGGGGGCAGAATGCCGGGCTCGGCTGTGGGCATGGAGAGAGCGGCGGCGTGGTCGGGGAAGCTCTCGTGAAGGATGTAAAAGCCGGAGGAGGGATGGGCGGCGGTGGGAGCGGTCCAGGTGGGGAGCCATTCCGGGTCGGGCTCGGGGTCGGAGGGTGCGGGCCACATCTGGACCATGTCCGGAGTGAAGCTGAAGGTGAGGGTCATGGGGCGAATGGCTTCGATCTGGAAGAGAACGACGACGCCGGCGCCTTCGGGCGCGTCGCGGGGCGCGAACATGATCTGGCGGATGGTGAAGTTGGCGTGGGAGTAAGTGAGGATGGTGACGTTGGGATGAACGTCAATCCACGCGGCGTAGTCATTCACGTCGATGGGTACGGGGTAGTCCTGCATTTCGGCAGTGATGCGGAGATGGCTCATGATCTTCCAGGGAAAGATCCAGGCCTCGAAGGAGCCGTCCTGATGGCCGAGCAGGGCACCGTGGGGGCCGACGACGGAAAAGGGGCGGGAGGGGTCGACTTCGCGGGCGATCTGCAGAGCGGCAGGCTGAGCGAGGGGGAAGGCGGCAAGGGGTGGGAGTGCGGCAGGCCTCGGTTCCTGAGCGGAGATGAAGGGTTGCAGACTGAGGAGCAGCAGAGCTGCCAGGGGCACGCGCATTCTCATCGATGGATCTCCGGAGGGTGGAATCTGGTGCGGGCCACAGCGCGGGGCGCAGCTGCCAGGCATCACCGACGCAATCAGGCGCCCACGGTAGTGTGACATGCCAGAACGTCGCGCGGTTCACTGCGGCGGGAGGCGATTGAGGTTGGCACGGGCCTGAGCGTGGCCAGGCTGGAGCTGGAGGGCATGGAGAAAATCGGTGCGGGCGGCGGCGGTGCGGCCGGTGCGGGCTTCGAGGACGCCGAGATTGTTCCAGCCATCGGCGTCATTGGGCTGCAGATGAAGAGCCTGGCGCTGCTCGTCGATGGCCTGAGGAAGCTGTCCACCGGCGCCAAGAAGCTGTGCGAGCAGGTCGTGCACTTCAGCATCGTTCGGATCGCGGAGGGCGGCTTCGCGCAGCTGTTGAAGAGCGTCGTCGGCGTGGCCGGACTGGGCGAAGGCCATAGCGAGGCGCTCGCGTGTCTGGAGATCGTTGGGTTGCTGCTGAACGGCGGATTGCAGAAGAGGGATGGCCTGCTGCGGCTGGCCGGATTCAATGTCGGTTTCGCCCAGCTGGGCGAGTGCGATGAAGTTGGCGGGATCGAGCTGCAGGGCGCGCTGGAACTGGGACTGGGCCGCGGCGGGATTGCCCTGCTGGGCGAGAGCGACGCCCAGACCGCTATGGACGTCGGGATCGTCGGGGCACTGCTGGAGCATGGCTCGGAATTGCTGCTCGGCATTCCGGGGATCGCTTTGCTTCAGATCGAGTTGGGCGAGGTTGAAGCGCGCGTTGCAGCTGTGGCCGCCGGAGGCGATGGCCTGGGCAAAGGCGTCAGCGGCTGCATGGGAATCGCCGGCATTCTCGAGAGCCGCGCCGAGGCTGTTGAGCGCGCGCGAATCGCCGGGTTGGATACTCAGCACCTTGCGATAGTCCGCAGCGGCCTGGGTATAGTGGCCAAGCTCGGCGAGAGCGGAAGCGAGGTTGTAGAGCGCGATGTCGTCGTCCGGGACGATCGTCAGGCGGTGTTCCATCCAGGCCTCTTCGAGGATGAGGCGGGGGTCCGGGCTGCCAGGGGGAACGTGGATGGGCAGAACCTGGATCCAGAGGTGGGCCATCTCGTCGACGGAGCGATTGCCGACGCGCACGCGGATGGGTGGGTCGTTCGGATTATGGACGTTGTCTTCGGAGTTGTCGTAGACGTAGCGCATGTGCAGGACGGATCCGCGCGGGAGAAAGATGGGGCTGCGGTAGCGGTAGACGGATTGGCGATCGATGTCCCAGTTGGGAATGCGGATGAGCCACTTCTTTTGGCCATTCGGCAGATCGGCCCACCCTTCGAGGATGTGACCGAGATAATGCGCGTGGGGATAGATGCCGAGGGCCTCGACATCGAGGGGCAGGCGGAGCGAATCCTGGACGACGAAATTGCGATCGCCTGCGGGAATGTTGAGCTGCGGGTCGGCATCGAGCTGGAGCAACATGGGGTGCTGCGTGGCGGGCTGCGCGGCGAAGTAGAGGCCGATGCGAGCGGACATGATCTCCGGCTTGCCGCTGGGCTTCATGTGCATGTTGAGGATGAGATCGTTGCCGGGATCGAGGCGCCAGGGCATGCCGGGCGGTTCGTAGAGGACGGGCGTGTCGGGTTTCCAGAAGAGGAAGTGGCTGTCGGGATCGAAGGTATTGCCGGCATCGACTTCCAGCTCCATGCCGCCGAAGCCGTTCTGCCAGTCGCTGGGATGGGCGCGGCGCCAGGAGGCGGTGCGGTCGATGAGAATGTTCGCGTGATGCACGACCTGGGGGACGCTGGGGAGAATCTGCATGGCGCGAATGTAGTGAGTTTGCGTGAGGGGATTGGGAAGGATGAAGTTGTGGAAGACATCGGTGCCCGAGGCGTAGAGGGTGAAGGAGCGGGGAACAGTGAGGATGAGATCGGGCTTGCCGATTTGCCAGACCGCGTTGTAGAGGGGCTGGGGCGGGGCTTCAGCGGGATTGCCCTGGGGCATGCCGGAGGCTACCCAGCGGCGGATGAGGGCGATGTCTTCGTCGCTGATGCGGCGATCGTCAACGAAATCGCCATATCCCGGCTCGGGGAGCCAGGGCGGCATGAAACGCGACTGCGTGACCTGGACCATCTGGGGTCCGCGACGGCGCGCGTCCTGATAGCTGAGGAGACTGAAGGGTCCGCCGCCGCCGGGATGATGGCAGGTGGAGCAGTGCTGATAGACGATGGGCGCGATCTGGCGGCTCCAGGTGACGGGGGCTTCGGCGGCGTGGGTGGTGCGATGCAGAGGGAGCAGGCAAAGGGGAGCGCAGCCGGCGAGCGCCAGCAGAGTCAGCCGCAGAATCTTCATGGCTCGCTGCGAGGCACGATGGAGCAGCCGACGGTGGGGCCTCCGGGCGGCGGCACATGGTGGTCGGCGAGGACGGCGCGAATGGCCAGGTCGAGGTCGTGCTTCATGGCGTGGGGGCGTTCCTGGCCGAGGGCGATGTAGCGGTCGTCGATGCGGCCACGGTAGACCTCGCGCCAGCCGGAAGCTGCGGGCACCATAATCGCGACTTCGGGGGTGATGGTGGCATGGGCCATGGCGGTCAGCCGCTGGTTGACATCGAGGACAGTATCGGCGGTGATGTCGAATTGCTGGTCATGCGCGCGCACGATGGAAGCGGTGTCCTCGGGATTCGGATAGACCCAGAGGAAATGGACGCCATCGGGAAGATAGGTTCGCTGCAGCTGCTCGATTTCGGGAATATAGCGATTGGAGATGGGGCAGTCCGAGGCGACAAAGAACAGCACGACAGCTTTGGCGCCGGGCGGAGCGAGACGATCGACGGGCTGACCCTGGAGATCGGTGGCGAAGGGCTGGGCGGCGAAGGCGGCGACCGGAACGCAGATGAGCGCGGCAGCGAGAACGCGGAAAAACATTGCCTTGAACCATAGCACGGGTAGCACAAGTTGCAACAGAGCATGAAATCGATTTAGTAAGGGATAATCTGTGCGCGGTTAATGATGAGAGGGGCTTACAGGGAGATGCCGGGTTCACTCTCGCCTTGACAAAGGCGTGTGCGTTGCCTAAAGTCGCCATTCAGAAGTACTGACGTACCGAATGCCAGGGCCTTCCCCAAGCTACCCCAGGAGGCTCTGCGAACAATGTTTCCGCAGTTGATGTACTCGAGCAGAGGATTTTGAGATGCGTCCGGGCGGTTGAAACGGGCGAATTGTCAGTCATCTCCCTGCCGCGAGTTTCGTTTCCCGCGGAATTTAAACCGATGACGCTCCTGACTGCGATACAGGAGCGCGATTAAGAAGGCTGTAACTTTTTTGGGAGGACGGTTATGCGATTTTCAAGGCTGCTGCCAGCCTGCGGTATTGCCCTTGCTTTGTGCTTTTCCGGTTTATCGTCTCATGCACAGGCGGTCTATGGCTCCATCTACGGAACGGTGACCGATCCAAGCGGGGCAGTGGTTCCCAACGCCAAGGTCACAATCACCGACGTGTCCAAGGGCACATCCACTTCGGTCATGTCGAATGCTTCGGGCGGGTATGTTGCCGAGCATCTGATTCCGGATACCTACAACGTGAAGGTGGAGGCGAGCGGCTTCCAGACGTTCGAGGCGGACGGGGTTTCTGTGGCGGCTGATAGCTCGCCGAGAATCGATGCGGCGCTGAAGACGGGCAGCACGTCGACGACGGTGACGGTTAGCGCGAGCACGATTCCGGTATTGCAGACGGACCGCTCAGAGGTGGCGACGCAGTTCACGACCCGCCAGGTTGAGGACCTGCCGATTCCCGACCGGAACTTCACGAACATGCAGCTGCTGTTGCCGGGCGCGCAGTCGCTGAGCTGGAACCACGCGGCTGATGAGAATCCGCAGGCCAGCAAACAGATCCAGGTGGACGGGCAGGCGTTCGGCGGCGTGGCGTATCAGCTGGACGGCACGGACAACCAGGATCCGATCCTCGGGATCATCGTGATCAATCCGCCGATGGATGCGATCTCGGAAGCGAAGATCACAACGCAGAACTACGACGCGGAATTCGGGAAGGCGGTCTCGTCGTTCATCTCGGTGCAGACGAAGTCGGGATCGAATCATTTCCACGGCAGCGCCTTTGACTATCGCGAGAGCAGCGCGAATCTGGGGACGGACCCGTATACGCAATTCCCGGGCACGATCTTTCCTCCTGGACTGAAGAATCAGTTCGGGGGTTCGATCGGCGGGCCGATCCTCAAAGACAAGCTGTTCTTCTTTGGCGACTATCAGGGTGTCCGGCAGAAGGTAGGAACGGCGGAGACGGCAAGTGTGCCGACGGCGCATCTGGTTTCGACGTGTCTGGGCACTGCGCCGACGAACAACGGGGTCGCGGGTTGCGACTTCAGCGAGTACGCGCTGGGGATCACCGGTAACGCGTCGACGCCGATCATCTACCAGCAGACGCCGAGCGGCTCAGTGGCCTATCCGGGGAATGTGATTCCGGCTGCGCAGCTTTCGACGCAGGCACTGGCGCTGCTGAAGCTGCTGGCTCCGTATGCTCCGAACAGCGGGGGCACGGTGGCAGCCAACAGCTATGCGGGTCTGAAGAACAACTATTCGGCCAGCGGCACCGGGCTGTTCAACAACAATCAGTGGGATGTGCGCGTGGATGACCAAATCACCAGCGGCATGCACGCCTTCACGCGGTTCAGCCGGTTCACCGACACGCTGTCGGGCACGACGATGTTCGGCGACGCGGGCGGACCCGGCTTCGGCATCGGCGGATACGGCGGCGTTTCGCAGGGCGCGAACGACAGCCTGGCGGCCGGCATGGATATCGCCATCAATCCAAAGCTGCTCATGGACTGGCGGATTGGCTACTACCGGTACAACATTGGCGATCAAAAATTCGACCAGAGCGTGGATTTCGCGAATCAGCTGGGCATTCCGGGCATGAACACGGGCAGCACCTACACGAGCGGCGCGCCTGGGTTCAACGTCGCGGATGCGGACCGCTCTGGCAACGAAGGTGTGAACAACCCGACGGGTGGGGGAGCGGCATACGGGTCGGGGCTGAACATCACGCGCTGCAACTGCCCGTTGACGGAGCGGGAGGATCAGTTCCAGTTTGTGAACAACTGGACCCGGATATCGGGGAACCATGCGTTCAAGGTCGGAGTGGATCTGCGCTACGCGCGCAACCTGCGCGTGCCGAGCGACTCGGACCGCACCGGCCTGCTGAATTTTGCTCCGGGACCAACCTCGGATAACGGCAGCAGCGGCGGCTTGGGCATGGCCACCTTTCTGCTGGGCGATGTGACCAGCTTTAACCGGTACGTGAGCATTTCCACCAACGCAAAGGAGTTCCAGAAGCGGGACTTCTTCTACGCGCAGGACACGTGGCACCCGACACCTTCGCTGACCGTCAACTACGGGATCCGGTACGAGATGTATTTCCCCGAATCGGTGAACGCCAAGGGGAACGGGTCGCTGATGGAGTTGAATGGGGGCTCGGGCGGCTATAGCACGGATGGCTATCTGCGAGTGGCGGGCTATGGCAACGTCCCAAGCAACATGGGGTGGGGCATGGACACCAACGGATGGAATCCGCGGCTGGGCATTGCCTGGTCGCCGGACCCGAAGACGGTGGTTCGTGCCGGTTACGGACGCAGCTTCGATCTGGGGGTGTTCGGATCGATCTTCGGGCATACCGTGACTCAGAACATCCCGGTGCTGGCGAACCAGAGCCTGAGCGCTTCGACGACCACAGGATCAGCGTTCACCCTGGCCAGCGGACCGCCGGCCTACCAGTTCCCGACGGTGCCCGGCGATGGGCTGCTGGCGGCTCCGGCCTACGGTGTGAGCCCGAACGCACGGCCGAACACCCTGCGGCTGCCGACGCTGGACGCGTGGAACCTGAGCGTGGAGCGCGCGCTGACGCCGACCCTCTCCCTGACGGTGGCTTACATCGGGAACAAGGGGACGCATACCCTGAGCGCCGGCGACGGCAACGGCACGAACCCGAACGAGGCGGCGATTGTCCTGCCGCAGGAGTACAGCGTGACCGGAGCCCCGCTGCATTACGACGGTAGCGTTGCCGGTGGAGCGATTGCAGCGAACGGGGGAACCTCGACCAGCAACTTCCTCTCGCGATTCTATGGGGGCGGGACAACCGCCTGTACAGATCCCAGTTACGAAGCGGCGCTGATGGCCCAAAACGAGGCCATGATCACGCCGGGCATGTGCGGGTGGACCCAGGGGATCTCGTATCGCGGCGACGATCAGGACACCAACTTCAACGCGCTGGACATCACGCTGGCCAAGCAATATACGCATGGGTTATCGGGTAATGTGCAGTATGCGTGGCAGCGGTCGTTCAACTACAACTCGGGGTATGCTACGTGGAGCAAGGCCGCGGCGTACGGGCCGGACGACTGGCTGCGTACCCAGCAGCTGGTAATTTACGGGCTGTATCAGCTGCCCTTTGGGAGGAACCAGATGTTCGCCAGCAACGACACGCGGCTGGAGGACGAGATTATCGGCGGGTGGCAGCTCAGCCCGGTGCTGAACTGGTCCAACGGATTGCCGTTCTCGCTGGGCCTGGGTTCCGGGTGCGGCGCGTCGATACCGGGAAGCGCACCGTGTTACCCAGTGGGCAGCAGGAGCGCGCTGCACACGAGCCTCAGTGGATTTAATCCGGTGACCCACAGCCGGACGTTCTTTACGGCGGCGAACACAACCTCGTACACCGAGGCGCCGCTGGATACGCTCGGCACCGTGGGCAGGAACAGCTTCTACGGACCGGGATTCTTCAACACGGATCTCTCGCTGCAGAAGAACTTCCCGATTCGTGAGAGCGTGCTGGCACAGTTCCGGGTCGACGGATTCAACGCGTTCAACGTCATCAACCCCGGCAATCCGTCGTCCACGAACACCGGGGCGGACGGGACGATTACGAGCGAGCCGGCATTGGGGATCGCTACCAATCCCCGGCAGCTGCAGTTCTCGTTACGAGTGCAGTTCTAACCTGCCTCAGCCTCTAACGCGGAGGAGAGTTCAAGCTCTCCTCCGTCTGCTTTTCTGGAGTAGACTTCCGGCATCATGCTTTGGAGTGCCTGGTTGTGTATGGTCGCCCTTGCGAGCTTAGCCGCGGGCGGTCCCGCCCAGGTTGTTTCCGCATCGGGAACAGCCTCGGTGGCAAGCGCCCGGGATCTGGTGACCGAGGGAAAACTGGACGATGCGCTGCGGGAACTGGATGCGCTGGCTGCGCAGCGGCCTGAGCCGGCCGGAGTGGAACGGCTGCGGGGCATTGTGGATTACCAGCAGAATCGCATGGCCGCGGCGGAAGGTGACTTCACGCGCGCGGTTCAGCAGGATCGTTCCGATCTGCAGTCGATGCAGATGCGGGGGATCGTCCTGTTCCGGATGAATCTGCCTGGCGAGGCGATTCCGATTCTGGAGAAGGCGCACTCGTCGGCGCCGATTGCCAACGCGGACCCGAATTACGTGCTGGCGCTGTGCTACATCGCGACCGGGCGGTATGACGATGCACGGCACGCATTTGCGGCGCAATATGGGTTTCCGCCGGATTCCGCGGCGGCCTGGCTGTTCAGCGCACGGATGCTGTTTCGGCAGGAGTTGACGGCTCCGGCGACGGCGGCGGCCCAGCAGGCATTGAAGCGGGATCCGCATCTTCCCCTGGCGCATCGGCTGCTGGGCGAGATCGCTTTGGCGGCGGGCGACGCGGCGGGCGCACTGACGGAGCTGGAGCAGGAGATCAGGGTGAATCCGCTGGACGGCGAAACCTACAATCGGATGGGCGATGCGTATCTGCGCAGCGGGCAGCCGGACCGCGCGCAGCAGGCGCTGGACCGCGCCGTGCTGCTGGAGCCGGACGCCAGCGGGCCTTTTATTCTGCTGGGCAAGGCGCTGCTGGAGGAGCACGATCCGGTGATGGCGACCATGTACCTGAAGCATGCTGAGGGGATGGATCCATCGAATCCGATGACGCATATGCTGCTGGGCCGCGCGTATGCGGTGAGCGGACGGAAAGACGCCGCGCAGCGCGAATTCCAGCTCGTCCAGAAGATGCAGGGGGCCACCGGGACAGCCTCCTCGCAGCGTTAACGGAGCTGCGGGTATGGGGTTGATCTACATTCGGTGGCGCCTGTTGGTGAGCGCCTGGCTGCTGGCCGGATGCGTGACGGGTGCCGCGCAGAAGCAGTCCATCGAGCAGGCCAGCGCGGCGTTTCGCGCGGGAAGCGCGGCGTATGCCCGGGGAGACCTGAAGACCGCGCAAGCGCAATTCAGCGAGGCGGTGAAACTGGCGCCCGGCATTGAAGAGGGTCACGCAGCGCTGGGGGTGGTGTTGTATGCGCAGGGGGAGTACGGTCCGGCGATCGCGGAACTGGAGACAGCGCTACGTCTGAAGCCCGACGATCGCACAGCGGAAGAGGATCTTGCCCGGGCGTACAGCCAAACAGGATCGCCGCGGAAGGCGGCGGCGATCCTGGGCCTCATGGATCGCGACTCTGCTCTTGACGGTGAGTTGCTGGCACTGTGGGCACGCGATCTGGCGGCAAGCTCGCAGACGGATGCGGCCATTGACGCGATGCGCCGCGCGGCCGCCGAGGATCCGCGCAATGCCGTGCTCCTCGACCAACTGGGCTCGCTGGAGGCGCTGAAGGAGAATTGGGCGGACGCGGACTCGATGTTCAATGCCTCTCTGCAGATCGATCCGAATCTGGCGACGGCGCATATGCACCTGGGCGTGGTGCTGAGCCATGAGCAGGAGCCGGTGCGGGCGGTGGCGGAGATGAGCCGGGCGGCGGAGCTCGATCCCCGTAATGCGGCAGTACAGTTTGAATGGGGAAATGTGCTGGCGGCCAGCGGGGACGACGGCGACGCGATGACGCACTATCGGCAGGCGGTGGCGCTCGATCCCAATGACACGGATGCGGAGTACCAACTGGCTTTGGCGCTGCAGCGCGCAGGGCAATCGGGCGAGGCGCTGCCGCTGTTTCGTAAGGTGGCCGCGGCTCGTCCCACGGAGGCGGAGCCGCTGATCAACCTGGGCCTGGCGCTGGTGGAAACGGGGCAGGCGAAAGCCGCGATCCCGCTGTATCGGCGCGCGATGGGGCTGGATGCGCAGAATTCGTCGGTGTATCTGGATCTGGGGGCGGCGTATCTGCAGGAAAGCGACATCGACGACGCGATCGGGCAGCTGCAGGCAGGGCTAAAGATTGCCCCGGAAAATGCGCTGCTGCACTACGATCTGGGGCTCGGCTACAAATTGAAAGACGACCTGCCGGATGCGATTCGCGAACTGGAAACGACAATTCGCATCGCGCCGGATTCGCCGGATGCGCCCTACACGCTGGGCATCCTGTACATGCAGGCGGGGCGATTCGACGATGCGGTGAAGAACCTGCGGGCGGCTCTGACGCTGCGCCCGGAGAACGGGGATGCGTGGTCGACACTGGGGAGCATTTATCGGCAGCAGGGTCAGTATGACGAGGCGGCGGAGGCGCTGCGAAAGGCGATCGAGCTGCTGCCGCAACAGCCGGGCCCGCATATCACGCTGGCCGGGGTTCTGCAGGAGCAGGGGAAAACGACTGAGGCGGCGGAGGAGCGGAAGCAGGCGGCGGCACTGACGCGGGTCGCGGTGAATCGGCAGCGCGCGGTTTTTTCCACAAATGCGGGGAATGTGCTGCTGAGCAAGGGACGCATTGCCGATGCGGTTACCGATTATCGGGACGCGATCGGGAGCGATCCGGGATATGCGGAGGCGCACAGGCAGTTGGCGGTGGCGCTGGCGGAGCAGGGCCGCATGACAGAAGCCGCGGCGGAGCGGCAAAAGGCGGAGACGCCGGCAGGGAAAACACCGTAGGATGGGCATTGTCGTTCCCCATGAATCGTCGCAATTTTCTTGAGTCTCTTTGCCGCACTGCTCTGGTGCTGCCGTTCGCGGAGGTGCTGTGGTTGGCGACGCCGCCATGGCGACGCGACGCGCGGGTGGCGGCGCAGCAGAAGCCCGGCGCTCAGCAAACGTACAATGCCAGGCCGATGCCGCCTCCGCCGGGTCCTGCATCGCCGATCGCCGGAACGCCGCTGGGAGTGCAGTTTTTCGATGTGGCCGAGTCGTCCGGACTGAAGGTGGAGACGATTTACGGCGGCGAGCACAAGAACAAATATCTGCTGGAAACGACGGGCTGCGGTGTTGCCTTCTACGACTACGACCAGGATGGATGGCTGGATATTTTTCTGGTGAACGGCTGGCGGCTGGAGGGATTTGCCAAAGGCGCCGAGCCGACCTGCCATCTGTTCAAAAACAACCGCGATGGAACCTTCACGGATGTGACTGCGAAAGCGAGACTGGCGCGCAGCGGCTGGGGCCAGGCATGCTGCGTTGGCGATTACAACAATGACGGCTGGGACGATCTGTTCGTGACGTATTACGGGCAGAACGCACTGTTTCGCAACAATGGCAATGGCACTTTCACGGACGTGACGGCGAAGGCGGGTCTGCTGCAGCCGAAACTACGATGGAACTCCGGCTGCGCTTTCCTGGATTACGATCGCGACGGTCACCTGGATCTGTTTATCGGCAACTATATCGATCTCGATCTGAAGACCGCGCCGCTGCCGGAGTCCGGGCCCTGTTTGTACAAGGGGATTCTGGTGGCGTGCGGGCCTCCCGGGCTGGCGCCGGGGAAGAACATCCTCTATCACGGCAACGGCGACGGGACATTCACCGACGTCTCGGCGAAAGCCAACATCTGGGACACGTATGGGAATTACGCGCTGAGCGCGACGGTGGCGGACTTCGACAATGACGGATGGCCGGATATCTATGTTGCGAACGATTCGACCGCGGCGACACTTTATCAGAACCAGAAAGACGGGACCTTCCGCGATATCGCGATTGAGGCGGGCGTCGCGTTCTCGCCGGACGGCAAGCCGCAGGCGGGCATGGGCGTGACGGTGGGCGATTACAACCGCGATGGGCTGCTGGACATCGCGAAGACGAATTTCGCCGGAGACACTGATTCGCTCTATGCGAATCTGGGCGACTTCAATTTTGAAGATCGCACCTACCAGGCGGGGCTGGGGATGAACACCCGCTATCTGGGGTGGGGCATCGGCTTCTTTGATATGGACAACGACGGCTGGCTCGATCTGCTGGTCGCCAACGGACACGTGTATCCGGAGGTGAACAGCGTGAAGACCGAGGCGCCGTATGCGGAACACAAGTATCTGTATCGGAATCTCCGCAACGGGCGGTTTGAGGACGTGAGCGCATTGGGCGGTCCCGGGATTACGGCGGCGGTTCCGGCGCGTGGGTGTGCTTTCGGCGATTACGACAACGACGGGCGTCTGGACGTGGTGGTGAACTGCGTGAACAGTTTGCCACAGTTACTGCATTGTGAATCGAAGCTGCAGCATCACTGGATCCGGTTTCGCCTGGTGGGCGTGCGGTCGAATCGAAGCGGAATTGGCGCGCAGGTTCGCGTGCTGGCGAAAGCGCAGCCGGATCAGACGAAGCCGATGCTGCTTGTCGACGAGGTGCACAGCGGCGGCGGCTACTATTCGCAGAATGACCTGCGCCTGCACTTCGGCCTGGGCGAGGCGGAGGTTGCCGAAACGGTTGAGGTCCGCTGGCCGTCGGGGCAGGTGGACACGTATAAAAATCTCGCGGTGGATCGCCTGTACGTTCTGGAGGAAGGCGGCAAGGAGCCGCAGGCCTACCGGCTTCCGGAGATGAAGAAGGTCTGAGATGCGCAGGTATTTTGCTCTCGTGCTGATGGTCACCGGCATTTTGCTCGGCATGGGCTGTCTGCGCGCGCACGCGCAGGATCCGGATGTGCGGTGCGCGGCTTGTCACCGGCAAATCTACGAATCGTGGAAGCGCACGCCCATGGCCAACGCCAGTGGGCCGGCCGCGCAGGGCTTTATTCCCGCCGATTTCACGCATGCGGCCTCGGGCGTGCATTACCGGATGGAGCTGGAACACGGGCAGGTATGGCTCTCGTACGAACGGCCCGATGCGCCTCCGGACCGCGCGCTGAGCGGGCGGCAACTGCTGCTCTACTATCTCGGATCGGGCCGCCGGGGCCGCACGTGGATTTATCAGCGCGAAGGCTACTGGTACGAGCTTCCGATCAACTGGTATGCGAAGAAGCACATGTGGGACATGACACCGCATTTCCTGCATACGCAGTTCATGCCGTTCACGCTGCCAGTCGATCCGGGATGTCTTCACTGCCATGCCAGCGACGTGCAGGCGTCGCTGCCGGAGGCGCGCAACAAGTTTGCGGGACCGCCGTTCCCGCACGGCGGCATCACCTGCGAAGCCTGTCATGGCGATCCGACGCGGCATCTGGCGAGCAGTGGCGCGGAGCCGATGCTCGATCCCGCGAAGCTGACGGCCATCCGCCGCGCTTCGGTCTGTCTCGAATGCCACCTGGAAGGGGAAGTCGCGGTGGTGAAGCAGGGACAGAAGCTGGGCGCCTTTCGTCCCGGGGAGAATCTGTTCGACGAGGCGGTTTATTTCGAAGACGGACGCAAGATCGGACCCGAGGGACGGGCGACAAGCCAGTGGGAATCGCTGCTGGAGAGCGCGTGCAAACGGGCGAGCGGGGACCGTCTCACGTGCACCACGTGCCACGATCCACACGCGACGGTCGCGGCGGGGAATCGCGTGGCGTACTACCGGGCGCGCTGCCTTACGTGCCATACCGGCCTGGCCAGCGGTCACCATGCAGAGAATCCCGACTGCACCGCGTGCCACATGCCGCGGCAGCCGACCGAGGACATCGCGCATGAGCAGGTGACCGATCACCGGATCCAGATTCCGGGCAAACCGTTTCACCGCACCGGTGCGGCCTCGGAGCTGGTGGCGATCGGGGGAAGTGAGCCGACGACTCGCGACGAAGGCATCGCATGGGCGGAACTGGCGGTGCGCGGCGATCAGGCCGCGGGCGAGCGGGCGCTGCGACTGTTGCTGCAGGCCGAGAGCGCCGATCCAACGCAGGCTTCCGACACGGACCTGCACGTGAACCTGGGCTTCCTGGAACAGGCCAACGGAGACCAGGCGCGAGCCGCCACCGAATATGAGCAGGCTCTGCACGCCGATCCATGGAATGAAAGCGCAGCGGCGGATTTGGCGGTTCTCGATGCCCGGCAGGCGAATTATGCCGCCGCGACACCTCTGCTCGCGAAGGTCTTCCGCGACGATCCGGGGGCGAGTGCGGCCGGCGTTGACCTGGCTGTGGCGCAATGCCGGCAGGGCGATGCCCCGGCAGCGGCAGAGACACTCCATCGACTTCTGCTGTTTTCTCCGGACGATGACACGGCGCGGCGCTTCTCCCTGGCGCTGGCTGGAGGCACGGCCGCCTGCGGGGCGGCGGTTATTCATAAAGGATCAGAATGAGAGTCAAATCAGCGCTTCTGGTGGTGCTCGTGACGTGCGTGGCCGCCGCGCAAACATCGCGCGGCGACTGGGGGATTGGTCCGTTTGCGCGGCGGGTCGACGATCATCCCGTCATCACGCCCGATCCTGCAGCGGTGTTTCAGGGGCCGATCCGCAAGGGGCCGGTGCACTGGGAGGCGCTGCACACGTTCAATCCGGCGGCCGTAGTGCGCGACGGGAAGATCGTCGTGCTGTATCGCGCCGAGGACAACACCGGAGAGATGCAGATCGGCATGCATACGTCGCGGCTGGGACTGGCGGAGAGTACGGATGGTATTCACTTCACGCGCCGACCGGAGCCGGTGTTTTACCCGGCGGAGGACAGCCAGAAGAGCCGCGAGTGGCCGGGAGGCGTCGAGGATCCGCGAATTGTGGAGGGCGACGACGGGACTTACGTGCTCACTTACACGCAGTGGAACCGCCAGACGTTTTCTGTGGGGATCGCCACGTCGCCGGATCTTGTGCACTGGACGAAGCATGGGCCGGCGTTTCTGGATGCGGAGGGCGGGAAATACGCGCATCTGAGATACAAATCCGCGGGGGTTGTGACCGCGCTGCGCAAAGGCCGGCTCATCGCGACGCGCATCAACGGCAAGTACTGGATGTACTGGGGCGAGGGGGCGATCCATCTCGCGACGTCACCGGACCTGATCCACTGGACGCCGATGGAAGACAAGCACGGAGAGCCGCTGGAAGTGCTGCGGCCTCGGCCGGGGCGATTCGACAGCTCGTTTCCAGAAACCGGGCCGCCTCCTGTGCTGACGAGCCGCGGGATCGTGGTTCTCTACAACGGGAAGAATGCGACCTCCGGGGGCGATCCACGGCTGGCGCCCGGCACGTACGCTGCAGGCGAGGCTCTGTTCGATGCAAGGAACCCGGCGAAGCTGCTGGCGCGCACCGAGAATCCGGTGCTGGAGCCGGCGATGCCCTGGGAGAAGAGCGGGCAATATGTGGCGGGCACCACGTTTGCCGAAGGGCTGGTGGCCTTCCACGACCGGTGGTTTCTCTATTATGGTTGCGCCGATTCCTTTGTCGGCGTGGTGACGGCGCCGATGCGCCCGGAGCCGGAGCGGCCTTAGTCCGGCAGGACTGATTCGGCTGTCTTTTCGAGCGTATATTGGGCGGCGAGCTGGCGGAAGTCGTGCAGTTGCCGGTCTATCCAGGTGGAGTCGCGGCCGAGTTCGCGAGCCATCAGCGCGGCCACGGCGGGCGCCATGCGCAAGGCTGCCCGCGCGCGGAGGAAGAGTGCGCGAGTTCGCCGCGCCACCACATCTTCGACGGAGCGCGCCAATTCTTCGCGAACCGCCCACACCACCTCGGCGGCGATGGGGGGAAGCTCGGGATCGAGCGGGCGCGCCAGCTCTGGCGATTCGGCGGCGAGACGGCGAATCTTCTCGGCATCGGATCCGTAGACCGCCAGCGGCTCGCCGTCTCTGATGTTCTCCGCGTAACCATGCAGCCGAAGCTCCTGGGTGACGCAGGGCTTGTCCTCGAGCTTGCCGAGCGTGATGGCGTGATCGACGGCGTCCTGGGCCATGCGGCGGTAGGTGGTCCATTTGCCGCCGGCGATGGTCAGCAGGCCCGAATCGTCAATGTGGATGGTGTGATCGCGGGAGAGCGCCGATGTGTTGCCGGTATCGGAGCCCGCCGCTTTCACGAGCGGGCGGATGCCCACATAGACGCTGAGGACGTCCTCGCGGCGGGGCGGGCGGCTGAGATACTCGCTGGCTGTGTCGAGGATGAAGGCGATCTCGTGCTCGAAGGGCAGCGGCTCGTAGGAGGGAGCGTCAATGGGCGTGTCTGTGGTGCCGACGATCGTGTGCTGATGCCATGGGATGGCGAAGAGCACGCGGCCATCGCTGGTGTGCGGCACCATGATGGCCGTTTTGCCACGGAGGAAGTCACGGTCGAGCACCAGGTGGATCCCCTGGCTGGGGGCAAGCATCGGCGGCGCGCCCGGGTTGGCGAGGCGGCGTGTTTCATCGGTGAAGATCCCGGTGGCATTGACGACGACGCGCGCGTCGACGGTGAAGCGCTCACCGGACTCGGTGTCTTCGGCGACGACGCCATTGAGGAAGCCGTCGCCGCCTTTGCGCATGGCGACCACCGGCGCGTAGTTCAGCACCGTTGCGCCGTAATCGCTGGCCGTGGCCATGAGGTGGATCAGCAGGCGAGCGTCGTCGAACTGGCCGTCGTGGTAGATAACGCCGCCGCGAAGGCCATCCTGGCGCAGGTTGGGCAGGCGCTCCAGGGTTTCCTCGCTGGAGAGCAGCCGAGATTTGCCGAAGCCGTACTGGCCGGCGAGCAGGTCGTAGATCTTCAGTCCGATGCCGTAGAACGGCGTTTCCCACCAGGAGTAATTGGGAACGACGAAGGGAACGTCGTGGACCAGATGGGGCGCGTTGCGGCGCAGAATGCCGCGCTCCCGGAGCGCCTCCATCACGAGCGAGATATTGCCCTGTTCCAGATAGCGCACTCCGCCATGGACGAGCTTGGTGCTGCGGCTGGAGGTGCCCTTGCCGAAATCTTCGCGTTCCAGAAGAAGGGCTGCGAAGCCGCGGCTGGCCGCATCGACAGCGATGCCGGCACCGGTGGCGCCACCGCCGATGATCACGATGTCCCAGGGCTCGCTGCGTGAGCGGAGCCGGTTCAGCATGACGATGCGATCCATGTTGATCCCCTCAGTTGGAGGCGGAGCCCGGCGGACGATTCCAGCCGCGGGCCCGCTGCACCGCGTCCTGCCATTTCTGCTGGCGGCGCAGCATGTCGGAGCGGTCGGCTTTGGGCTCAAAAACGGTGTCGGGGCCGCGGAGTTTGGCGATTTCCTCCGTGCTGTTCCAGAAACCGATAGCGAGACCGGCGAGAAAGGCGGCGCCGAGGGCTGTAGTCTCCAGCACCGCGGGGCGACGGACGGGCAGGCCGAGCAGGTCAGCCTGAAACTGCATCAGGAGATCGTTGGCGGCGGCGCCTCCATCGACGCGCAGCTCGCGGAGTGGTTGCTGGGTGTCCTGATTCATGGCGTGGAGCACATCGGCGACCTGGAAGGCGATGCTCTCGATGGCGGCGCGCGCGATGTGGCCGATTTGCGTGCTGCGCTGGATGCCGATGATCAGGCCGCTGGCGTAGGGGTCCCAGTAGGGCGCGCCGAGACCGGTGAACGCGGGAACAAAGACGACGCCGTTCGTCGAATCCACCGAAGCCGCCACGGCCTCGACGTCGGGCGATGCGGCAAAGAAGCGCATGTTGTCGCGGAGCCACTGCACCACGGCTCCGCCCACGAAGATGCTGCCCTCAAGCACATATTCCGGCTTGTTCGCAGGGCTGGCGGCCAGAGTCGTAATCAGCTTCTGGCGGGAAAGGGTGAAGGTATCGCCGAGATGCTTCAGCAGGAAGCAGCCGGTGCCATAGGTATTCTTCGCGTCTCCGGGTTTGACGCACAACTGGCCGAAGAGGGCCGCCTGCTGATCGCCCGCAATGCCGGCAATGGGCACATCGCCGAGGCCGAGCGAGGTGGTGACCGGCCCGATTTGCTGGCTGGACGCAACCACCTCCGGCATCAGGCTCTCCGGAATGTTCAGCAGCCGCAGCAGCTCCGGGTCCCAGCGGTCCTCGACGATGTTGTAGAGCATGGTCCGGCTGGCATTGGTGCGGTCGGTGATGTGGCGCGTACCACTGGTCAGATTCCAGATCAGCCATGAATCGACGGTGCCGAAGGCCAGTTGGCCGCGATTGGCGCGGTCGCGCGCACCGGGCACGTTGTCGAGAATCCAGGCGATCTTCGTCGCCGAAAAATAAGAGTCGATGAGCAGGCCGGTCCGGCTGCGGATCGTCTCTTCCGCGCCGTCCGCCAGCAATCGCTGGCAGAGCGGAGCGCCGCGGCGGTCCTGCCAAACGATGGCGTTATAGATCGGCTTGCCGGATTCGCGATCCCAGACCAGCGTTGTTTCGCGCTGGTTGGTGATGCCGAGGGCAGCCAGGTCGCGGGGGCGCACGCCGGCTCTGCCCAGCACTTCCACCGCCGAGGTGAGCTGCGAGGTCAGGATGTCGTACGGATCGTGTTCCACCCATCCGACATTCGGATAGATCTGGCGGAACTCCTGCTGCGCGACACCGACGATGTTGGCGTCGTGTCCGAAGAGGATGGCCCGGGAACTGGTGGTTCCCTGATCGAGAGCCAGAATCAATGGCATCGCTCCTATGATGCCTGATCCGAAGAGATTCGGGTACGGGTCACAGGATTTGAGTCATCCCGTCCGCCGGAGGTTTGGGAATATCGAGCGCGCGAGAGCGGGGCTACGACTCGTGGATGGCGGCGATGGGATCGATGCGCATGGCACGGAGCGCTGGCAGCGATGAGGCGGCGCCGGCGACGAAGGCGAGCAGCAGCGTGACCAGCAGGAAGGTGAGCGGGTCAGCCGCGCTCACTCCGTAAAGTTGGGCGCCGATGAATCGCGTCAGTGCGAGTGCGAGAACGATGCCCAGAGCGATGCCCAGAGCCGCCAGCCTCAGGCCTTCGCGCAGGATCAGCCACAGCACGTCCCGGTGGGCGGCGCCCAATGCGATGCGGATGCCGATTTCGTGGGTGCGCAGCTGCGCGCGGTAGGCGAGCACCCCGTAGATGCCCGACGCGGCCAGCACCAGCGCCAGCAGCGCAAATGCCGTGGCAAAGGTGGATTCCATGATGGCGAACATGCTGGCGACCTCCATGGTCTCCCGCAGTGGGCGCACGTCATAGACGAGCCATTGGGGGTTGATCTGGTGGATTACCTCAATCACCATCGCCGCGGCGGCCGCCGGATCGCCAGGCGTGCGTACCTGCAGGATGGTCTCCGGACCGCCTACCTGCAGAATCGAGTTGTAGATCATCGGTTGCGGCTTTTCTCCCATGTGCAGGTGGGCTGAGTTCTTCGCGACGCCCACCACGGTGTAGAGCGTGTCCCACATGCGCAGCCTTCGGCCGAGGGGATCCTTGCCTGGCCAGTAATGGGCGGCAGCGGCCTGGTCCACGATCATGACCGGCGGCGCCTGCTCATCGTCGGTATCGAGAAACGCCCGACCCTCGACGATGGGGATTTTCATGGTGACAAAATATCCGGCGGAGACGTCGGCGCGGTTCACCTCGCCCGATTCGTGAGGCTGTGGCACATAACCCTCCGGCCATACGTCGCCGGTCTTGCGGCTCAGACTGAGCGGCAGCCAGTCGGTGAGCGAGACGCTCTTCACGCCGGGAAGTTCCCGCGCCCGCGCCAGGATCTTCTTCTGGAACTGGCGGACCTCGGTGCCGGAGTAGCCGGTGTCGAGGCCTATGCTGGCGGTGAGCATGTGGGATCCGTCGAAGCCGGGATTGGCAGTGGCGGTGTTGTGCAACGTGCGAAGGAAGAGTCCGGCGCAGACCAGCAGAGCCACCGAGAGCCCCACCTGCCCAACCACGAGTCCGCTGAGGACGTGCCGGTTATGCGAGCCGGAGGAGAGATTGACGGATTCCTGGCGGAGGACCTCGGCGGGAGTGATGTGAGAGGATCGCCAGGCCGGGAGCGCTCCGCAGAGCACGCCTGCGCCGATGGCGACCAGCAGCAGCACCAGCATCACACCCGGGTCGACCGTACCACTTACCGCGATGGGACTGGCGTTCGCCGGAACGAAGCGGCCCAGCATTTTCGATGTCCATAGGGTGAGGAGGAGGGCGACGGCGGATCCGGCGAGGGAAACGATGAGACCCTCGAGGATCATCTGCCGCATCAGCGCGGTCCGGCTCGCACCCAGCGATTGCCGGATGGCCAGATCCCGCGCGCGCGCCACAAAGCGGACGAGCATGAGCGTGGCGACATTGGCGCACGTGAGGAGCAGCACCAGCGCCGCAAAAGCCAGCAGTACCGGCAGCGAAGCGGCAAAGTAGCCGTTACCGCCGAAGGGTGAGCGCCACATGGGATCGAGCGTGATTATGTTCGCGCCCAGATGCGCGGCCGGGTATTCGGCGACGAGGCGGCGCATGATCGTCTCCAGGTCCTGAGTGGCCGCGCGCCGGTTCACTCCTGGCCGCAGACGGCCCACCACGTTGAGCCAGGCATTTTCGCGATGCAGCACACCCCAGTCGTTGCTGCCGGGTGCGGTGCCAGGGGCGAGCGGCGCCCAGATATCCTCGCGGATCGCGGGCATGCATCCGATGAAGCCTTTGGGCGCGACGCCGATGATGGTGAACGGCTGATGCTGGATCTCGATGGATTTACCGAGAATGGCCGGGTCACCGCCGAATTTGGTCTTCCACATCGAGTAGCCGAGCACGACGTACGGAACTCCGCCGAGGCGCGCTTCTTCATCGGGGCGGAAGAATCGGCCCAACGCGGGCTGGAGTCCCAGCACGTGGAAGTAATTTCCGGTGACCTGGGCGGCATAAATGCGCTGCGGCGACTCGCCTCCAGTCAGGGTCGCCCACTCATGGTGATAGCCCAGGATGCCGCTGAAGGTGCGATTGGCGTCGCGCAGATCGCGATAGTCCGGGTAAGAGAAAGGCGGAGACGGCGAGGGGTTCCAGGTTCCGCGCATGACGCTGACCAGCCGACCGGTGTCGCGGGCGCCGGGCACGGGGTTCAGCAGGGTGCCTTCGATCCAGCTCAGGGCGGTGCTGGTGGCGCAGATGCCCAGGGCGAGCATGAGAATGGCGGTTGCTGTGAACCAGGGGCTGCGGCGCAGCTGGCGCAGGGCATAGCGGATGTCGTGAAACAGTCCGGTCATGACGATCTCCGGAAGTGTTCAATTTCTATTGCAGGAAAGTTCTTGTTGACAGGATGGACCTGCCTGGCCGAATTGGAGCCATCAATAATCGGAAAGTTTCTGGGCGGATTCGACCCGCCGGCGAGGGAAAGCCGTGGATTTGAGCGGAAATTGCGTCCCTGGGCTGCCTTTTGGGCCGCCCCATGGTTACCACAGTGCTACGTAGAAACTGCGAATGAATTGACCGTGAACCCTGCCCTCCGGATGGATGCATGCCCGGATTCACGATCCCCACGGCAGCACGGAACGGCCTCGACCGATTCCTTCGGGAGCGTCCAATTTGCCTCCGTTCTTTGTCGGCAGACTTTCGACTGGCCGCTTCGCCCAGCATGCAATGAAGTTCATATCTACCTGGTCAGAAGGACGCATTCAGGCGGCAATCATTGTTCTTGACATTGTTCTCCTGTCTCCAGCACCATCGTTCACCCCCGTAGTTCATCGTCGGTCGATCGAGGCGCCAGCAATCTTTTTTGAGGCTCGAATGAGCCCAAACCCGCTGAAGGACGGGGCTCGCAGCTCTTAGGGATTTGTTCCCCTGCGGAAATGCGGCGAGGGCTGACAAACCCCTGTCTGCCGTTCGGTGGTTTCCTCGGCGCGTGCCGGCGCGGTTACCGCGGTGATCCGAGAGTTTCACTAATTATCGACCCAAATGGGTATTGCATTCGCAGATGGGACCGGTAGAATTCCTCCAAAACCAGGCAAGTAAATGTTGAATTTTCTTCGCACCGCTGACTCTTGATTTGGCCCGCCGCCTGGCTCGGTCTCTCAGTCGTAAATACCTTGGTTGCAGTAACTCCTCTCCCCACTGGAGAAGTATCTATGAACATCGAAATTGGATGCGAGAAGGTTGTGTCGACAGTCATCTGCCTTTGTCCTTACCGTCCCAAGACCGGCAAGTTCCTGATGGCCGTTCTGGCGCTGCTGGCCCTCCTGTGCGGCATGGCCGCCCCTGTCTGCGCGCAGACCGCTTCCTTCAGCGGCAGCACCAGTGTGTTCGACGCGACGGACTTCCTCGGGCCGCAAGGCATCGCGACCGATGCCAGTGGTAATGTGTATATCGCCGACGACGCTACGGAAACCGTCTATAAAAGGACGCGCACCGGTCCCGGTGTTTATAGCGCCGCAGTCGCACTGCCGAATCCGACGCCCGGCTATGTTTATCTGCGCGGCATCGCGATCGATTCCAACGGCAACCTGTGGGTGGCCGATAATGCGAACGGTTCGGGTGGTCAGGTCTATGAACTCACGACTATCGCGGGTTCGTTCGGGGCTCCCGCGAAAGTCGGTTCTGGCTGGTCGGGCCCCTGGGGGATCGCGGCTGACGCGTCGGGGAACGTCTTCGTGACGGACAACAGCGCCAATTCGATCAGCGAGATTTCGAGCGGGACAGTCACGGTCGTGAACACGGGTGCAGTCTCAGCTCCTCGCGGGATTGCGGTCAACTCTGCCGAAGAGCTCTTCGCCGTTGACGGCAACCTGGACAAGGTGGTGGGACTGGTGTCTCCCTATACCTCGGCTACCGCGGTCAACACTACCGCTTTCCAGGGTCCGGGCGACATCGCACTCGACGCGAGTGGCAATATCTGGGTCGCAGCGTATTCAAGCAGTTTGATCCGCGAGCTGACCGCTTCCAGCGGCTATGCAACCATTCTGAGCTGGGGCAGCGGACTGAGTGGCCCGGTCGCCGTCTGGCCCGATGCCGACGGCAACATCCTTGTTTCCGACTACAGCAACGGCAACAACGGCTCGATAGCGCAGATCGACATTGGCGCGGTGAATGTCGGAACGGTCGCCGTCAATTCCACCTCGGGAACGCAGACCCTGGCGTTCAGCTTCAACGGCAGCGCCAACACCACGATTCAGGCGCCGGTTGTCGTCACCCGGGGCGCGGCAGGCCAGGATTTTGTCGATGCCGGAACGGGAAGCTGCACCACGACCAATGGCGTCGGCAATCCTTACGCGCCGGCGTCCACCTGTACGGTTAACGTAAATCTCAAGCCGAAATATGCGGGCCCGCGGTACGGGGCTGTGGAACTGCTGAATACCTCGGGGACCCTGCTGGCGACGGCATTTATCTACGGCACGGGATCAGGGCCGGAACTGGTGTTTCCGGGCAGCACGACCATCCAGACGCTGGGCGGCGGCTTCAGCCAGCCTTTAGGTGTGGCGCGGGACGGGAACGGGAACCTCTATATCGCCGATCAGGCGAGCACGGTAGTGCTGAAAGTGCCCACGGGCTGTGTGACTTCCGCTTGTGTCACAACGATGGGCGGCGGCTTCCTCAATCCCACAGGCGTGGCGGTGGACGGCATCGGGAATGTCTATGTGGCCGATTACGGCAACAATGCAGTGAAGGAGATGCCCGCGAGTTGCACATCCTCCAGCTGCGTGGCGGCGCTGGGTGGCGGCTTCAGCTCCCCGGTTGGCGTGGCGGTGGACGGCAGCGGCAACATTTATGTCGCCGATAACGGCAACAACGCGGTCAAGGAGATGCCCCCTGGCTGCACTTCCGCTAGTTGCGTCACCGCGCTGGGCGCCGGGTTCGGGAGTCCCACGGGTGTGGCGGTGGACGGGAGCGGCAACGTCTATGTCGCCGGTTCCGGGTCGGTGAAGGAAATGTCTCCGGGCTGTACCTCCGGCGCTTGTGTGACAGCGCTGGGCGGCGGCTTCAACACTCCCATTGGCCTGGCGGTAGACAGCAGCGGGAACGTCTATGTCGGCGATCTTGGCACCAACTTGGTGGATGAGATGCCGCCGGGCTGTGCATCCTTCACCTGCGTCACGACACGGGGCAGTGGCTTTAGCAGTCCCGCCGGCGTGGTATTGGACGGGAGCGGCAATCTCTATATCGACGACAAGGGCAACAGCGCGGTAAAGGAGCTGAGCCTGACCGTTGCGCCCAGCTTAAGCTTCGCTACGACGAATACGGGCTCGCAAAGCAGCGACAGCCCCCAGGCCGTGACGCTGAGTAATATTGGCAACGCAGCGCTCACCTTCCCGGTCCCCGGCACGGGCGAGAACCCGAGCGTCTCCGCCAGCTTTGCTCTCGACGGATCAACGACTTGTCCTGAGGTCACGACCTCGTCTTCAGCGGGTACCCTGGCCGGCGGAGCCAGCTGCCAGCTGGCAGTGGATTTCGTTCCCGCAACCATCGGGCAGATCTCCGGGCAGGCTGTTGTCAAGGACAACAACCAGAATGCCAGTCCGGCGGTGACGCAGAGTATCGGACTCAGCGGCGTCGGCGCGACCCCGATCGTTCCCTATATTCAGGTGAACAGCGGAGCGTGGACGCAGGAGTCCAGTGTGGCTGTGAATGCGACCGACACGGTGAACCTCGGTCCAAACCCGGCCAGCGGCGGCAGCTGGAGCTGGACCGGACCGAACGGGTTCACGTCCACGTCGCGAATCCTAGCTGCAGTCGCGTTGCCCTTGGGCACCAATACGTACACGGCAACCTACACAAATACCGCCTCGGTACAAAGCACGATGGCCTTTACCATCACCGTCAATCCCACAACGATTGTGCCCTACATCCAGGTGAACAGCGGAGCGTGGACGCAGGAATCCGGCGTGACCGTGAATGCGACCGACACGGTGAACCTGGGACCACAACCGACCAGCGGCGGCAACTGGAGCTGGACCGGACCGAACGGATTTACGTCCACATCGCGGGTCCTTACTGCAGTCGCGTTGCCGTCGGGCACTAATACATACACGGCAACCTACACTAATACGTCTGGAGTGCAGAGCACCCCCCAGGTCTTCACCATCACTGTCAATTCCACACCGATTGTGCCCTACGTCGAGGTGAACGGCGGAGGGTGGCAGCAGGTGGCCAACGTGTCTGTGAATTTGGGCGACACGGTGAATCTCGGTCCGCAGCCCGCCAGTGGCGGGAGCTGGAGCTGGACCGGACCGAACGGATTTACGTCCACCTCGCGGGTACTCTCCGCTATCCCATTGGCGGCCGGCACCGATATCTATACGGCTACCTACACCAATACCTCCGGAGGACAGAGCACCCAGGCCTTCACCATCACCGTCAACACACCCGTAACTCCGTACATGCAGGTGGACGGTGGAGCGTGGACGCAGGAGTCCAGTGTGACCGTGAATCAGAGCGACACGGTGAACCTGGGTCCGCAGCCGGCCAGCGGCGGAAGCTGGAGCTGGAGCGGACCGAACGGGTTCGCATCAACATCGCGCGTCCTCTATGCTGTTCCGTTGACAGCAGGAACCGATATCTACACGGCGACCTATACTAATGCCGCCGGAGGACAAAGCGCCGAGACCTTTACTATCACTGTCAACACTCCTGTCACTCCGTACATGCAGGTGGACGGTGGAGCGTGGACGCAGGAGTCCAGTGCGACCGTGAATGTGAGCGACACGGTGAACCTGGGTCCGCAACCGGCCAGCGGCGGAAGCTGGAGCTGGACCGGACCGAACGGGTTCACGTCCACTTCGCGTGTTCTCTATGGCGTCCCGCTGACGGCGGGAACCGATACGTACACGGCAACCTACACTAATACCGCTGGAGGACAAACCACCCAGATTTTTACCATCACGGTCAACACCCCGATCGTGCCTTACATTCAGGACGGCGGAGCGTGGACGCAGGAGTCCAGTGCGACCGTGAATGTGAGCGACACGGTGAACCTGGGTCCGCAACCGGCGAACGGCGGAAGCTGGAGCTGGACCGGGCCGAACGGGTTCACATCCAGTTCGCGGGTCCTTTACGGTATTCCGCTGACGGCGGGAACCGATACGTACACGGCGACCTACACTAATACCGCCGGAGGACAAACCACCCAGACCTTTACCATCACGGTCAACACCCCGGTTGTGCCTTACATCCAGGTGGACGGCGGAGCGTGGACGCAGGAGTCCAGTGCGTCGGTGAATTCGGGTGACACGGTGAACCTGGGTCCGCAACCTGTCAGCGGCGGATCGTGGAGTTGGAGCGGGCCGAACGGGTTCTCGTCCAGTTCGCGAGTCCTCTATGCTGTCCCGCTGGCGGAGGGCCCCAATACGTACACGGCGACCTACACTAATACCGCCGGAGGACAAACCACCCAGACCTTCACCATTACCGTGAATTAGAGGAGAGGGTCTGGTGGCGTCCGGCCGAACGACGGGTACGGACGCTGTCGGGTGATTCCAGGTGGCGAGGCGCTGATTCTGTTCGGCGGCCCTGACCGCTTTTGAACCTGGGCCGTCAGTGTGAAAGGCCGCTGGAAAAGTCTTAACTCCATCACTTTAAAGGCCGCGACGTGCATCAGAGCCCATCGCGGCGGTCCTGGTAAGCGACTTCATGATCCCGAAAGGGTCCCGCGATCCGACTCGTCGCGTATGACCCAAGCCTCGATCAGGACTGCAGCCCTGGCGAATGGTTACGGGAGATCCGCCGGCCATGGCTCGCGAAACTGCGACCCAGCCGCGGCCGGGAACGCACATTCGCGCTGCAATTCCATTCGGCGACACGCGAGACGAGAAAATACCTGCTGCCGTCGTGGATGTGATTGAAAAAGCTGACGTTGTGGCGCGGATGTTGCCGCCCTCCTCACTCCAGCCGAAAGATCGCTCCTCGCGGTTGCATTGCCGGGACTTCCGGCGAGCGCCGCGATCGAGGTTCATCGTGGAAAATTCGAATGCCGCCGCCTGAGGGCCCCGATTCTGTGTAACGTCTTTACCGCTCCCGGCGTTTCACACATTTGAGGAGGCGCGCCATCCCGGCTGCGATACGGGATCTTCCATATTCGTTCCGGGCTCAGGTCTTACGACTCCATACAGGTGGGCGGTCTTTGAACTGGCCGGGTTTGTAGATAGGGCGTGACCTTCGATTACCGGTGGAGTCTTTGTTGCTTCCTCCGAGGAAGGGGAGGCAGTAAAAGAAGAAGGGGTGACTTCGCGCGGGGGCGCCAGCCGTCCGGAGGGGGAAAAGCGTACATGCCGCAGCACGACTTGAACGCGTTCGAGGGCATGGATCGCGCCGCTCTTCTGCGCGCGCTGGAGATGTTTGCGAAAAACTGGCTGGCCCACGATGGGTCGTGGTTCCTGGCTGCCGAGGAGCGTTTTGGCATGGAGACCGCCATGGATCTCGATGCCGCCTCCTGGAAGCGCTTTGCCGCAACCGAAGCTCGCCGTATCATGGCCACCTTTGGCATTCCGGAGAATGGCGGCCTGGAGGCTCTCGCGCGCGCGCTCCAGTTTCGCCTCTATGCCGTCATCAACTCCCAGCACACGGAATGGTCGGCAGATCGCTCGCGCCTGCGGTTCTTCATGGATGTTTGCCGCGTGCAGGATGCCCGGCGACGCAAAGGGCTGCCGGACTTCCCCTGCAAGGCCGTAGGCGTAGTCGAGTTTGAAACCTTCGCAGCAACGATCGATCCCCGAATCCAGACGAAATGCCTCCATTGTCCTCCCGACGCACCTATGGGTCTTTGCTGCGGCTGGGAGTTCACATTGGGAGGCGAGGCTGGAGGATATTGATTTCTGATCTGCGGTGAGAGGTCACTCCGCAAGAGCGTTTGGAAGGCTCCGAATCAATGCAGTACCGAAGATGAAAGAGGCTTTATGGATTTTCTGACTGACGGCAAGCTGGTGATCGCCGGGGCAGCCGGCATGATTGGATCGAACATGGCACAGACGGCCATGATGATGAGGCTCAGCTCAAACGTCTGTCTGTATGACCCGGTTGCTGCTCCCCTGGAGGGAGTGGCCGAAGAGATGTTTCACTGTGGGTTCGACGACGTCAACATTACCTATACATCGGAGATCCAGACTGCGCTGCGCGGTGCCCAATACATCGTTTCCTCGGGTGGGGCCGCTCGCACCTCCGGTATGACCCGCGAAGACCTCCTGAAAGGGAATGCCGAGATTGCAGCCCAGTTCGGCCGGGACATTCGCGCCTGGTGCCCGGACGTGAAGCACGTGGTGGTCATTTTCAACCCGGCGGACATCACCGGATTGATCTCTCTCCTGTACTCCGGGCTACGCCCATCGCAGCTCACCACGCTCGCTGCACTGGACAGCACCCGCCTGCAGAGCGAGTTGGCTAAGCATTTCAAACTTCCCAGAAACCGGATCACGAATTGCCGCACGTACGGCGGCCATGGTGAGCAGATGGCCGTGTTTGCCTCCACCGCCTCGGTTGACGGAACACCACTGACCCAGCTCATCGGAACCAGCGCCCTTACCGCAGAAAAGTGGAACCAGCTGAAGGAGAGGGTCATACAGGGCGGCAAGAACATCATCAATCTCAGAGGGCGTTCCTCGTTTCAAAGCCCGTCCTGGTTGTCGATGGAAATGCTGCGAGCCGTTATGGGCGGCGAATCTTTCCGATGGCCCGTCGGCGCCTGGGTGAGCGACGCCCGATTCTCAAACATCGTGATGGCGATGGAAACGAAGCTGTCGGGCAACGGAGTCACGATAGCCGAGATCGGAGGAACCGAGGAAGAGCAAAGGGATCTTGTGAGAAGCTACAGACACCTTTGTGAACTGCGCGACGAAGTGATCGGGATGGGTATCATCCCGGATATAGCCGGGTGGCACACACTGAATCCGCATCTCCAGAACGGGCGGGTCTGAGCCACGTGAGGCCCACAACGATTGGCAGGCAGTGGCGCACTCGCCGGAGCGATTGCTGCAGCATTGAGTTCCAGCAAGGAGAAGACGTATGACATCGGACACGCTGACAGTTACGGACAATCGTACCGGTCGAAGCTATGAGCTGCCTATCGAGGACGAGACCGTTCGATCCATGGATCTGCGCCAGATCAGGACCAGTGACGACGATTTCGGGCTCATGGGCTACGATCCCGCCTTCACCAACACGGCGTCCTGCCGCAGCAGCATCACGTTTATCGACGGGGAGCGCGGCATCCTGGAATATCGCGGCTATCCCATCGAAGTGCTGGCTGAACACTGCACGTTCCTTGAGGTCGCCTACCTGGTGCTTTTCGGACAGCTGCCCAATGAAACGGAACTAAAGAGCTGGGTTTATGACATCACGCACCACAGCATGCTGCACGAGACGACCAGGATATTCATGGAGGGCTTCCGCTACGATGCCCATCCCATGTCGATGCTTGTGAGCACCGCTGCGGCTCTGTCGGCCGTTTATCCCGACGCTCGCAATGTGCACGATCCTGCTGGCCGCCTTCTCCAGATCAAGCGGCTGATCGGCAAAATGCCAACCATCGCAGCCATGTCGTACCGGCACAGCGTCGGATTCCCCTACGTGTATCCGGACAACGACCTCAGCTACACGGAAAACTTCATGAATATGCTGTGGAGGATGGTGGAGCCGAAATATGCGGCTAATCCGGTGATTGCGCGAGCTCTGGACGTCCTCTTCGTCCTTCACGCGGACCATGAGCAAAACTGCAGTACCAGCGCCATGCGCTCCGTTGGAAGCTCCCAGGCCGACCCGTACCTTTCGGTTGCGGCGGCCGCCGCGGCGCTGTCCGGACCGCTGCACGGAGGAGCCAACGAGGAAGTGCTGCGCATGCTCGACGAGATCGGCTCGAAGGACAAGGTGCCGGCGTACATCAAGGCAATCAAGGATGGACATGGCAAGCTGATGGGGTTCGGGCACCGCGTGTACAAAAACTATGATCCGCGCGCCAAAATCATCAAGTGGGCTGCGGAACAGGTGTTTGAGGTCACGGGCCGAAATCCAAAGGTGGATATTGCACTGGAACTGGAAAGGATCGCTCTCGAAGACGAGTACTTCGTGAAGCGCAGGCTCTATCCCAACGTGGATTTCTATTCGGGAATCATGTATCAGGCGATGGGCTTCAAGCCGGAGTTCTTTACCGTGCTGTTTGCGATTCCCCGCACCGTTGGGTGGCTGGCACAGTGGCAGGAGATGATTACGGATCCGGAGCAGAAGATTGCGCGTCCGCGACAAATCTACACCGGGCAGCGGATGCGCCCCTTTGTTCCGATGGCAGAGCGCCAGATGGCTGTGAGTCGAGAGCGTTGATCGGTATTGGCGGTTGAATTCCTGCTACGAATCGGTCGCGTCCGCAATTCGCCGCTCTGCGGCGTTGCTGCCACCCAACAGACCGTACCGCCAGAGCATCACGAACCAGAGGATCACGCCGGCAATGAACAGGGCCAGAAACAGGGGCAATACCGACCACTGCGTCTTGACCGCGAACTGCTCCGGGCGATACCAGGGCTTCAGGTAAGCGTCGCGCAGAATATCGCGCATGACGGTCATACACGCGATGACCACGCCAGTGATAGCGGGCACGTAAATTGCCGCGAGACGGATGTTCTCTTTGTGCAGCGCATCCGACATGAGAAAGATGGCGGTCAGCCCGCCGGCGATGCCGGCCAGAAGCAGAGTCGTTGCCAGCGGATTGCCACCCATGAACAACATGCGCATGGCAGCCGGCAGGCTGATGAGGAAGACGATACCCACGACAAACTGCGCCATGGTGGCGTACATAAAGGTCCTGCCGCCGAAGGCGAGAAGCTGGCCTGCCCAGGCGCGGTCGCGTTTCCAGTTGGCCAGAGCCATGAAGACGAGAAGCAGGCCGCCCATGGCCACAGCGGCGACGAAGAAGTGCAGGTAGCGCGGGATCAGCGTCGGCTCCGAGAGGTTCAGGTGCCATCCGCTGGCGCTGGCGAAGTACTTTGCGCCCCACCGTGCAGGTGTCTGGCTGAGCGTGAGGTTATTCGTGAACAGGAATCCGATCAGGAAGACCAGGATTACGCTGAAAAACATCACGGTACCGGACGCGCCCGCAGCGCGGTCGCTGCGGAAGGAAACGTAGTAAAAGCCGTAGTAGGCCACGGTGAGCAGCACCAGCACCAGAAACCACGGCCATGCCATCAGGATCGACGAGGTGTAGAAGAACTGGCCGTAGAGAACCTGCATGAAGAGCAGCGGCGCAACCCCCAGGGTGATCGCCGCCGGCAGGAGCACAGGCAGCTTCTTCGCGATGGCAAAGAACATGCGCGCGCGGGTCTCGGGGTTTTTAACGCGCCATTTCGCCAGAAGCGCCACCACACCGCCGCCGAGCATGAAGTTCATAGCGAGTATATGCAGCACGAAGGTGACGAGGAGAAGCAGCTTGAGGAGCCAGTACGGTGCGGGCAGCGGATTCGGATCGATGTTCGGAATCAGGTTGGTCGGCATCATCGTCAGTTCCCTCCCTGCGTGGCAATGGCGGGGCTACCCGCTCCGCGCTTTGTGTTGATCCATGTGACGAGCGCGGTCCTCTGCTCATCATTCAGCTTCAGATCCGGCATCAGCGGGAAGAGCGACGTCAGGTCTTTGAGTGAGTCGGCAGCGGTCTGCGGATTCCTGTCCAGGTTTGCGAAGAGCGGATCCTTCGCGGTGGCCTGGTGGCACATCACGCAGTTCTGTTCATAGATCGTCCTGCCGTCCGTTGCAGCACTCGCTGCCGTCGCAGGCACCGGCGCAACCGAACTGAGATACGCCGCAAGCGCCGCCCGTTCCGGGTCGGTGCCGGCGAAGGGAGGCATGGCTCCGTTGTGCATGAACGTCAGCCCGCTCAGCATGACATTGATTTTGCTCTGGTCCCACTGGCGCAACTGGATGTAATGCTTAAGCCCGCGATAAGCGTTCTGGGTGTGACAGCTTTCGCACTCCACACGAAAAATCTCGTGGCCAATCGCTTGCTGGTTGGTCGCGGTGAGGGTGCGGTTGTCGATCCACCTGGCTGTGGGAAGAATGCCGGCCGAGGTGACTTCGTCCACGCTGAAGCCGCCATCGCCGGGGATCGACGCGGAATAGAGCGAGTCGGCGCAGAGATAGTTGGAAATGACGAAGGGCAGGCGTATGGATTCGCGCACAAACTCGAACGAGGCCATGGCGCCGAAGGCCACGAGCGCCACGAGCAGGCTAAAGGCCAGATGCATTCTGGCCGGCCGCACCAGGGAGACGAGCGCCAGCACAAAAACCACAATCAGCAATACCCAGGCGAAGCTGGCAAAGCGCGCGGCGGTGGGCACCAGACCGCCCGCGTCCCGCCAGACGTCGGACGGGATGCGGTGGATGTACCACCATCCCAGGACAGGCAGAACCGCCAGCGCAGGCACGATCCACGCGGCGCTCCAGCGGACGAGGCGCGCCCTGAGTGCCGCGTCTTTCTGCACGCTCGCGGTGATGAGCGCATAAACACCGGCCAGCGCCATCGCGATCGCCGTACGGAAAGCGAGCGACGGAAAATACGTGGGATTGAAGAACCCCTTCCAGAACTGATGATTCTGTGTCCAGGTTCCGGAGGTGAGCATAAAGGTGATGATCCCGTTGATGATCACCAGGCTCATGTAGGCGGCGATGAAATAGACCCAGCCGAACCACTCGTGCAGCTTCGCATCGAGCTTGTCCCAGCCATAGAGATAGAGCAGGGCAGCGGTGATCTCCACAAAGAAAAAGATCCACTCGATCGCCCATCCCCAAACGAAGATATGGATGAGGTTGCTGGTGGCGGTGGGGCTGATGAGCGCGATTGTGAACCAGATGCCGACCCCGCTGATGGCACCGAAGACCACCGTGACCAGCACGAAGAAGCGGGTGTGCCGCTTGAGCCAGGCGAGCAGGACCAGGTCGTTCCTGCGCCGGGCGCGGCGCTCGGTAACGATGAGAAAGAGCCCGCCGCCCACCGCAAAGTGCGAGACAAAGACGTGCACCGTTGCCACAATGGCGATCAGCAATCCCGCGCCAAAGGCAACGTTCCAGACGGGATAATTCATGCATCCCCCTGTTCTGGTGGCCGCGGGCACACAATTCCCTCTCCGCGATCCCCGGACTTACCATTGCTGCTCTTTTTGTGGGATTTGCGCGGTGATGTGGATCACAGAAGTGAATGACCCCGGAGTTCACCCTCGGCGCTGTTTGCTCCTGGTGTGATCTTCTTCGACTGTTTTGTGATATTGCCTGCGGATGTCTGCGAGGTTGACGGTCGGCGCAGGCAGTTCGATGTCAAGTTTATCCATGGCTTCGACGATGATGTGGGACACGACGAGATCGCGGAACCATTTATGGTCGGAGGGAATGACAAACCAGGGCGCATGTTCGGTGCTGCACTTGCTGAGCGCGTCCTCATAGGCCGCCGCGTAGTCGTCCCAGTATTCCCGCTCCGCGTAGTCTGCAGCGCTGATCTTCCAGCGGCGCGCAGGATCGTCCAGCCGCTGCTTGAATCGGCACAGTTGTTCCTCTTTGCTGATGTGCAGGAAGAATTTCAGAATGAGGGTGCCGCTCGCAGCCAACCGCTGCTCGAAGTCGTTGATCTGCTGGTAGCGCTTCGACCAAACCTTCTTCGGAACAAGGTCGTGCACGCGCACGACAAGCACATCTTCGTAGTGAGAACGGTTAAAGATAACGACTTCGTCGCGTCTCGGCGCCTGTCTCTCCACCCTCCACAGAAAATCGTGGGCGAGTTCCTCGGCGGTCGGCTGTTTGAAGGCAACGACGCGGCAGCCTTGCGGATTCATTGAGCCGATAACATGCCGAACTACCCCGTCTTTACCGCCGGCATCCGGGCCCTGCAGACAGATCAGCAGAGAGCGCTTCTGGTCAGAGTAGAGCCGATACTGCAGTTCGCCGAGCCGTTGCCTGAGCTTTTCGATCTCAGCGAGCGCAGATTCTTTCTTCCGATGGCCGCCCGTAAATCGGGGCTCGAGGTCCGCAAGTTTCACGCGGGATCCGGGGGGAATTCGAAATTGCCTGCGATCATTCATCGATTTTTCTGCCATTCTCCCGTTCATGCCGGGTAGGCCTGTGCCACTGTCCGGGCTTTCTGACACAACCAACCGGCTCTGTCTCTTTTTGATGATGACACTGGCACGGGTGCCCAAGGGTGCCATCAAGGTGAACAGTGCGAAAATAGGCCCACTTTTAAGGACGCGCGGAGTACATTGTTGAAGACAAGCACATCGTTCTGACTCCAGGGAGATAAGGCATGAATCATCGAATGAGAATGTGGGTTCTCGGTCTGCTGGTTGCGTCAATGGGCGTTCCCGCTCTGGCGCAGAACTCGGGTTCTGAGATCTTCAAGTCAAAGTGCGCCATGTGCCACGGCGCCGACGGTCTCGCCGCCGGCCCGATGGGAAAAATGATGAAGATTCCCTCCTTCAAGTCCCCGGATCTGGTCAAGGCGCCGACCTCGCAGCTCATAGAAGACATGGCCAACGGCAAAGGGAAGATGCCGGAGTACAAAGATAAGCTGACCGCTGCGCAGATCAAAGAAGTCGTCGCCTATATCCGAACGCTGCAAAGATAATTGCCCGGCCGGAGAGCTTACATCGTGAGCGCATTCGCCAGATGGAAGAAAGACTGGCTGCAGCCATTCTTCTATCTCGGAAACAATTCGATCACCCTGATTGGTTCCGGCCTGACCACGGCGTCGGCCGTGACGCTCATTTTCTACTGGATCGAGAACCTGCTGACCGGCAGGTTCGAGAATCCGTATCTCGGACTGATCTTTTTTCTGACCCTGCCCGGGCTGTTTATCATCGGTCTGATTCTCATTCCTGTCGGTATGTGGCGCAGGCGCCGGACCCTGCTCCGGCAGGGAGGGCTGCCGGAGGTTTATCCCGAAATCCACCTCGGCGATCCGATTTTCCGTCACGGCGTTCTCGTCGTCGTTGCCGCTACCCTGATCAACCTGGGCATCGTCAGTGTCGCGACCTATCGTGGCGTCGCCTACATGGATTCGCCCACCTTTTGCGGCACCTCCTGCCATGTGATGCGACCGCAGTGGGTGGCCTACCAATCCGGCCCCCATTCGCATGTGGCCTGCGTGGAGTGCCATGTGGGATCCGGGATGGAGGCGTATGTTCAGGCCAAAGTGAACGGAACGAAGCAGCTCATCGAAGTAACGTTCCACACCTGGCCTGCTCCGATTACAGCGCCACTGAATGTCCTGCGGCCGGCGCGCGCGACCTGCGAATCCTGCCACAATCCGCAGCGTTTTCTCGGCGAGCGGTTGCTGGTGAAGACAACCTTCAGCAATGATGAGAAGAATTCCGTGACTCGTACCATCCTGGTTCTTCATCTGGGCGGCATTGAGGGCGTCTCGCAGCACCGGGGCATTCACGGCGCGCATCTGAACGGCTTTGAATACGTTGCCACTGACAACACTGACCAGAAGATCATCGAAGTGAGCGCCCCCAATGGACACGGCGGCCGAACAGAGTGGGTGGATTCTACCTGGAAAGGCTCCATCCAGGGCGTTCGCCGCACGATGGACTGCATGGATTGTCATAACCAGGCCGCGCATGTCTTCCAAACGCCCGAAGATGCCATGGACCAGGCCATGACCAATGGCAATCCGAGTGCTGCCCTTCCTTTCGTTCACAAGGAAGGCATGATGCTGATCCAGGCGAAATATTCTTCCCAGACTGAAGCCAGCCGAATCATTCCTTCGGAGCTTGATGCCTTTTACCGTACCCAATACCCGAATATCTGGAACACACAGCGTGCGACAGTGAATGCCGCCGCACGCGCCCTTGTCTCGGTTTACGATCGCAATGTTTTTCCTTTCATGAAGGTGACCTGGGGTACGTATCCCGACAACATCGGCCACATGGCTTATCCGGGTTGCTTCCGCTGCCACGATGGCAGCCACGTCACGAAGACCGGCCAGACACTCAGCAACGATTGCAGCCTTTGTCACAATCTGCTGGCCGTGGATGAGACCAATCCCCGGTTGCTGAACGATCTGGGGCTTCAAAACGAGTTACGATTCCAGTGACATCGGAATAGCTACAGTCGAATTTGCATGCGCAAAGGCGCCGTCCCCTTCGCATCGAAGTGTGCGGCCGGTTTCTCAGCGTAACAGGCAACTCACTCATCGAGAGCGCCTTCCCGCTAAAAAACGGGATGGGTATCGGCAAGCAAGACGGCCCCCGGCATCTCTAGTCGGCGCGTGTTTCCGGAAAACTGGCGTGGTACCGACTCTTTGGAAACTACCCCGGCGCGACGGGCGATCAAACATGCTACGGTGGTGGGACAATCGGTCTTACCTCATTTATCCAGGGCAACCCAATCCTTGAGCAATGCGGCGGATTCCGAGGAATCCGCCGCATTGGCCGCGCGAGTTGCAGATTCAGTCCCCAGCCACCAGCACCTGCTGCTCCTCGGCAGCGGCAAGGCCCTGGCTCCCCGGTTTCGTGTAGGAATGACCGGTGATCAGCCCGATGACGAACATTCCCAGGATCGCGCAGCCGGCGGCAAAGAGCACGTCGCCGGGAACGCGCATCCAGCGCAGGGTTTGCATAGTCGGCGTCTGGAGGAACTCCGCGGAACGCGCGTACCATGTGCCCCGCTGGATGGAGGCAATGGTCTGGAGGATGCCGATCGGGAACATGCTCAGCATGGCCATCAGGCCCAGACCTATATTGAGCAGCCAGAACGACCACTTGAGCGGACCCTCTTTCCACTGCACACCCGGACGGATGGCGCGCATGCAGAAGAGCGTGAGGCCGAGGCCCAGCATGCCGTAGACGCCGAACAGCGCGGTGTGTCCGTGCAGCGGAGTCAGGTTGAGACCCTGCATGTAATAGAGCGCTATCGGCGGGTTGATGAGGAAGCCGAAGACACCCGCGCCCACCATGTTCCAGAAGGCCACGGCGACAAAGAAGTAGATAGGCCATTTGTAATTGCCAATCCACGGAGATTTGTCTCGTGCGCGCGCCAGGCGGATGTTCTCCCAGGCCTCAAAGCCAATCAGCGTCAGCGGCACAACTTCGAGCGCGCTGAAGACGGAGCCCAGAGCAATCACCAACGGCGTGGAACCGGCGAAGTACAGATGGTGAAAGGTCCCGATGATGCCCCCGGAAAGAAAAATCGTCGTTGAGAAGAGCACCGTGCGCGTGGCCGAGCGAATCTCCAGCAGGTTGAGCTGCGTGAAGAGGAAGGCGATCACCACCGTGGCAAATACTTCGAAGAAGCCTTCCACCCACAGGTGAACCACCCACCAGCGCCAGTATTCCGCAGTCACCAGCTCGGTACGCTGTCCATACATCAGGCCGGCGGCGTAAAAGAGCGGGATGGCGATCGAGGAGATGAGGAACATGATCATCAGCGCGCGGCTCTCGCTGTCTCGGGTAAGCGCGGGCCTAAGGGCGCGCGCCATGAGGAAGAGCCAGAGCACCAAACCGATGAAGAGCAGGATCTGCCAGAAGCGGCCGAGGTCGAGATAGGCATAACCCTGATCGCCGAACCAGAACCAGAAGTTGCCGAGTCTCTGCTCGATGCCCATCCACTCGCCGGCGAGCGAGCCGGCGACCACGATTAACAGCGCGCCGAAGAGCAGATTGACGCCGAAGCGCTGGCCTTTGGGCTCATGGCCGCTGACGGCGGGCGCGACATAGAGGCCGGTTGCCAGCCAGGAAGTAGCGATCCAGAGGATCGCCAGCTGCACGTGCCAGGTGCGGGTAACGGCGTAGGGCAGAATCTTGTCCAGCGGAATTCCGTAGAAGCCGCCGCCCTCCACGCCGTAGTGCGCGGTCAGTACACCCATGAGGATCTGCGCGCCCCACATCAGCACCACAACGAAAAAATACTTCATGGTGGCGCGCTGGCTGGGCGTGGGGGCGATGCTGAGGAACGGATCCCTCTTCGGAAAGGCGGGATGGAAATCGCCCTTTTCCTGCGAGGCGTACCACCACCCCAATCCGCCAATGCCGGCGAGCAGAAGCACGAAGCTGAGCGCACTCCACAAAACGGCGGAGGCAGGCGGCTGATTTGCCACCAGCGGTTCATGCGGCCAGTTGTTCGTGTAAGTAGTCGTCGATCCGGGTCGATCCGTGTGTGCAGCCCACGCAGTCCACCAGAAAAACGCGGCCATCTTCTGCTGCTTCACGGGATCGGTCAGCGCTCCCGGCGGGATGGCATACCCTGTGCGCCCGGCGCTGAAGACGTTCGCGTAATGCGCCTCCAACTGCTGAAAGGCCGTGGCGACGTCGTCGCTCACAATGACGCGATTTGTGGCCGCATCGTAGTCGTTGCGGCGCATTTCACGAATCAACCGAGCTTTCAGGACGGCTTGCTGGTCGAGGCTGAGAGAGGCGAAGTTCGCCGCGCCGTCGCGCTGCGCCCACAGGTCCAGCAGGATCAGGCTCTCGCGATGCAGCCAGTCGGCCGTCCAGTCGGGCGCAACATACGCTCCGTGGCCCCATACAGTGCCGATCTCCTGACCTCCGATGGATTGCCAGACATTCTGGCCATTGGTGATCTGGGAGCCTGTGAAAAGAAGCTGGCCCCCGGCAGTGTATACATCCGGCAGCGGCGGAGCCTGGCTGATCATCTTCCGCCCCACGCCGCCAAGGACGGCGAATGATGCGACGAGAACAATGGCTAATGCCACCCAATAGCGTTTATAGGACATGAAATTTCCTCGTAAGTTGGTGCGGCGATGCTGCGGTGCCGTTCCTACACGCACACTAAAGCTTGAGTTTTCGTAAAGCAGGGACTTATGTCACAGGCTGGGGAGCCCAATTTCCTTTTCTCATCATGCCGGGAGGGCGTCAGCTTATTTGGTGACGGATATCACACAGCAAAGCGGCCGGCGAATGGCCGCTCTGTGGCAGGAAATCGGCAGTCGCAGTCCCGTTACGCAGATTCTGCAAAGATGCTGGGCTCGCGCGTAAACGTCAGAATGAGTTGGAGGGCGAAAAGCAGCACCGCACCCAGTTCCAGACAGCCGGAGTACGGAAGAATCTTCCAGGCTCCGGACCAGAAGCCCTCGTAGGCAAGCGGTTCCATGGTGACGCGCAGCGTACAGCCGGCAAGCAGCAGCGCCGGCGTCGCGAACATGAGGCCGCGGCTCCAGATGCCGCGCACGCCGGCAAAGTGCGGCAGGATGCGCGGGCCAACGGTCATCACCGTCAGAGCGGCAAACCCCACGGTGAGCGCATGACGCGAGCCGCCCCAGATGCCGCCGTGTGCATCGGCCGCAGCAGCCCACACGCCCAGCAGCGACGCCAGGATCGACCACACGTAGGCGGCGCGCAGAAAGAAGGGGAAGCTGCGGTGGATCCCGATCGTCTTTGCCGGCCGCTCCGGTGCTGAGAAAGCCCGGATCGCCGCTGCCGCCAGAATCGCCGCGCCCGCGAGCATCACGGTCGCCGGCAGCATCTGCCCGGCCATGCCGAGCACCACTCCCAGCACGTCCGCGCCAACAGCAATCTGAAGCAAGCGGCCCCGCGCCGGCTGCACGCCCAGAAACGTCGGCAGCCATCGCGCAGAGAATCCCCACACCAGCGGTGCCAGAAAACCCCAGGCCAGCAGGACCAGATACTTGTGGTCGAAGTTGTGCGGACGTGCTGGACTGATGCCCTGAATTGCCAGCCGTACGCCGATGCCAAAGTTGATGGCGATTGCGAGGAACAGCGCGGCGTTACTCACCAGTACGCTCTGCATCCACGGTTCCATGCGCGCTCTTGGCCGCCGCGCCGTCGTCGCGCCCACTGCCTCCGGCAGCTTATGCTGGCTGGCTGCGTAAAGGAACAGCAGAATCGCCGCCAGTTCCAGGGCACCGGAGAGCGGCAGCGTGACGCGCCAGAACACCAGATACGCCCCGGCCAGCCAGTGCAGCGTCATTCCCGCCGCCCACAGCGCCCAGCAAAGGATCGGCAGCCGACCGCTGTTGGCCCGAGTGCGCGGCTGCGAATAGAAACCGATGCCGAGAACAAAGCTGCCAATCCAGCCAAACACCTGCGAATGCCCGTGAGCCTGGATCCACGCAGGAGACAAGCCAGCGAAGCCATGATGCGCGCTGATGAGCAGCAGATTGGTGAAGCCGAGTATGGTCCCCGGCAGCACCATGAAGAAGATGCCAGTGGCGATCCACAGGCGGAACAGGCGACTCTTACGCCTCTCCAGCGCCAGCGCGGCGCGGCGATCCTCTCGAACCGCGGTGATCTGGGCGGGGTCGTTCTCCATCAGCAGGGCAGACATTGAAATCTCCTGCTGATACGGTGAACCTTCCCGGAGTTCCGGTGCAGTGACTTTTGTCGCGGGTGGCGTGCCTTTTACGAGCTGCTGTCGAGGATGGCGGTCAACCCAGTCAGATCGACGACCGTGATGCTGCGGGCCTCCACCTGGAGCAGGCCTTCCGCCTGCAGACGCATTAAATTGCGTGAAACCAGTTCGCGGACGGTCCCAAGCTGATGCGCCAGGTCCTGATGTGTGCCGGGAAGCTGGAATTCGATGCCGCGGTCGGTGCGCCTCCCGTCGGTCTGTGCCAGGCGAACCAGCGCGGAAACCAGCCGCTGGCGCACCGTGGCGAAGGAGAGCTCTTCAATGATCCCGACCAGCCGCCGCAGCCGTCCGCCGACCACGGCCAGCATCTTCAGCGCAACCTTCGGGTGGTCGAGGCAAAAGCGGCGGAAGTCGTCTCGGGAGATAAACAGGATCTGCGAGTCTTCAACGGCACTGACGGAAGCCGGGTAAGGCCCGCCATCGAAGACAGGAAGCTCAGCAACGGAGCCGCCCGGCCCTTCTACGGCCAGCACCTGTTCACGCCCACTGGCCGAGCTCTTGAAGATACGCAGCTTGCCGCTGCCAATGATGTGCAGCCCTTTGCAGGAGTCGCCTTCAGAGAACAGCAATTCTCCCTCGGCGAAGCGCCTGCGCACAGCGTGGGCGGCGAGCAGACGGAGCTCATCCGCGGACAGGGCTGAAAAGAGCGAGACCGCGCCGAGAGCGGAGGCGACGTTTCCAGGGTCGGGCATGGGGAAAATTGTAGCGAAACCGGCGACGTGTGATTTTGTCGCAGCGCCCTCGGGCGGCGAGGGTCAGGCTAACACCGAAATTACAGTATTTGACCGATCCCGATAGAGTTGGCGTCCCCGACGGGATTTGAACCCGTGTTATCGCCGTGAAAGGGCGGTGTCCTGGGCCGGGCTAGACGACGGGGACGCTTGAGATCGCGGGGGCCGGAAAGGCTCGACCGCGGGGCAGACCATCTCTGACTTTAATGGCCAGCCGCAGCAAAGTCAAAAGGTTAGTGGGAGCGCCAGGCGGGGTCACGGCGGGTGTCCAGGCGGAAGCGGCGCTCGAAAAAGCGGACCGCCACGACGATGAGGAGGGCGATGATCGTCCCGAAGATGCGGCCCGGCAGACGCCTGAGGAAAGGAAACATTAATTCTCCGCTGCGCTGACGAATAGCACAAAGTTGTGAAAGGAAAGCAAAGCGGCGGAGCATGGGGGTAGTCGTGGAATCTGCTGAATCACCGGCGGAGGTTCGGGCCGGCTGCGCTGCCGGAGAGGTTGGGCGGCTGGCGCGCTGTGCGGCAGCCGGAAAGGCCGGTTGGTGTACTTTCGGGAGCAAGGCCCGGCTTGTTTCGCCGCGTCAGGGCCGCATCCCAACTGGTAGAATCAATTTTCCCGAGCTGAAAGGAGCCGGCTTTCCATGCCTATCCAGCCCACCGCCAAAATCTGGCATAACGGCAATCTGATTCCCTGGGAGAAAGCCCAGATCCACGTGATGAGCCACGTAGTTCATTACGGCTCCTCTGTCTTTGAAGGCATTCGGTGCTACGCGCAGCCGGAAGGGGCTGCGATCTTTCGCCTGCCCGAGCATATGCAGCGTCTGCTGGATTCGGCGCGGATCTACCGGATGTCGCTGCCCTGGTCGCTGGACCAGCTGTGCTCGGCGGTGGTAGAGCTGACCGAGGCCAACGGTCTGGCGCCGTGCTACATTCGGCCGATCGCGCTGCGCGGTTACGGCGAGATCGGGGTGAATCCGAAGGGCTCGCCGATGGAGCTGTACATTGCCAACTTCCCGTGGGGCAAGTATGTCGCCGGCGACGCGGCCGATGTGTGCATCTCGTCGTGGAACCGGCTGGCGCCGAACACGATGCCGGGTCTGGCGAAGACCGGGGCGAACTACGCGAACTCGCAGCTGATCCGGATGGAAGCCGACATCAACGGCTACGCCGAAGGAATCGCGCTCGACGTGAACGGATACTTGTCGGAAGGCTCGGGCGAGAATCTGTTCCTGGTGCGGAACGGCGTGCTGTACACGACTCCGCTGGCGAATTCGGTGCTGGCGGGCATTACGCGCGACTCGGTGCTGACGCTGGCGCGCAATTTCGGGATTCCGGTGGTGGAACAGGCGATGCCTCGGGAGATGATCTACATTGCCGACGAGGTGTTCTTCACGGGAACGGCGGCGGAGGTTACGCCGATTCGCTCGGTGGATCGGATCCAGGTCGGCGATGGCAACGCCGGTCCGATCACGAAGCAACTGCGGGACGAGTTTTTCGGGATTGCCAATGGTCTGAAGCCGGATCGGTTTGGCTGGCTGACGCCAGTGAGAGTAACGGCGGAGCAGCCGGTGAGCGCCTGAGGGCAGGTTGCAGGTTACGATTTTTTTCCCCCATCCTCCTTTGTCGTTCCTGGTGTTTGATTTTGCTGGGGTTAGGATGGGCCTGTTTTTGGTATGTGGCATCTCTGTGATTCCAGACCCTTTACTGGTGGGCCAGGTGCAGGCTTTCGGGGCTTGTGTGCTGCACTGGCGGACGCCATGGGTTTGATGTTTGATTCCGAAGCACTTCGCTCGAGGCTGGAATGCTGGATTCGGGCCCGGAGCTCGGAGCTGGGAGAAAGCAAAAAGCCCGCGCGCGGCGGGCTTTCTTTGTTTTTCCATCCTAAGTTCAGAATACCAGATCCGGACGGATTTACTGCCAGTTTTGCGCCGGTATTTTGGCGTGGAAGTGTTTTTGTATCAAGGATTGTTACTTTCGTTAGCGAGCGAGGGGGCTTGACAGGATTTCCACAGCAGGCGAGCGGATAGCGGATAGCGGACGGGGAGGCCCCCAGCGGGCGCAGGGAGAAGCAGGGTCCGGTGTGCGCTGAGTCACTGAACGTCTTTTGCGCTCCTGCGAGGATGGTTCCCACTTGTGGGAAGAATCCTGATCGCAACGTTACTGGGCAGCGCGGCGGTGTGCGCGTCGGCAGCGCAGCCGGCTCATGGCCAGGAGACGATGTGGGCCAGGTTCGGCAACCACAATGCGCGGATGACGGATTTGCAGCCGGCATGGATGGCGCCGCTCATTCAATCGGATTCCCGCCTGGGGCAGGCGTTGCGGTTCTCGGTTGCGCAATCGAGGGCGCCGGGCGAGCGGATCATCAGCTACGGCAACAATCACGGGATCAGCCTGATTGGGGGGACGCGGTGGCAGCTGGATCTGAATCCGCCGGCGTTTTTCAGGAACCACAGTGCCGCATTTCCGGACGGGTGGGGGAATGCGTCCACGCAGCTGAAGTACCGCGTTGCGTCAGGGAATGCGGAGCACGGGAACTTTGCCGTGACGGCGATCTTTGCCGAGGGGTTTGCGCCGCGTGCTTATCAGAATTTGGCGCTGACGGGCTACTCCGTGCCGAAACTGGCAGCAGGGAAGGTTTTCGGGCATTTCGATGTGCAGACCACGCTTGATGGGGTGTTGCCCTCGGGGAAGATCGATCAGCAGGGCCGAGCGATTGAATGGAACGTAACGGGCCAGGTGCACGCGACATCGCGGACGTGGTTCGATGTGGAAGACAATGCGGCCTTCTTTTTCGGCGGTCCAATAGACGGGAAGACGCAGAACTTCCTTACGCCGGCGGGATTCCTGCTGGTGAAGGAGAATGGCTGGGGATTCCGGCATCCGGCAGCGGTGATCGACGGCGGGATGCAGATCGCGACGTCGCGGTTCTATCTCTACAATCACAGCCTGATTACGGAGCTGCGGATTCTGTTCTGAAGATTTGCCGGGGGTGGGGAAGGCTCACCACAGAGGACACGGAGGGCACAGAGGGAAGCGGGGGAGAGGCGGGAGGCTTTAGTCCCTGGTTGATTCACCTGTTGGATCGGTTTCGGTGCGGCCGTGCGTGGACGGTCTGGATTCTGGCGTCGTCGAGTTGGGTGGGCAAGTAGGCGATGATGCGTTCATCAGGATTCCACACCAATTCCGAGGCGTTTGATGATGGCCATCGCGCTGCTTCTGCGAGAGATTCCGGATTTGACGAGATAGTCGAAATGAAGGGGATCGTCCGGATCGTCGCTTTCCATGCAACAGTTCAGGCCGTTCAGTCCGGCCTCGTCCGCTATGGGCGTCAAAGCCAGGTCGTGAGTGGACAGAATCCCCACCGCGCCGCCGGCGATCAGCGCCCGCACCATGGATGCGCAAGCCTGACTCCGGTCATGCGAATTCGTACCGCTCAGGATCTCATCGATGAGAAACAGGACCGGGGCTTCAGCTCCGGTTTTCTGCAGGATGAGCATAAGCCTTTCCGTCTCAGCCAGAAATTTCGACTTTCCGTCGAGAAGAGAATCGGTAAGAGCGATGGATGCACAGACAGAAAATCGGGAGAGTTGGGCGGCCGCCGCCCGAATCGGAGCGCCTGTGAAAGCAAGAACAGCGTTCATTCCCACCGCTCGCAGAAGCGTGCTCTTTCCCGCCATGTTAGAACCGCTGAGAACCCAGAATCGCGGCGACTCACTCAGAATCACGTCGCTGCGCACGCACCGATCGAGCGGGAGGAGGGGGTGCCCCAGGCCATCCATTCGGAGCGCCCTCCGCGCATCCACGAGTTCCGGAAATGCATGGTCCGGATTTTCGAAGGCATAGCAGGCAATCGCATTCAAAGCATCAAACTCGGCCCAAAGATCAATCCAGTGGCGAAGCTGTTCCTGATATTTTGCTCGCCAACGTTCCACCGCCAGAACCAGCTGCGTTCCTGCGGCCGTCAGTAGCGAAGGCACGGCGATGAGTTCCTTGTCTCGCTGGGCGATTCCCCAGAAAAGCCGTTCGAGGCGGTGGAGATGGAGTGCCGCGCTGGAGGTGCGCGATCGATGAACAAGGTCTCTCAGTTTCGGGGAGTCAAAGAGTTGATGCTCCAGGAGTTGAAGCCCCTGTCGCAGGACCGAGCATTCCCCTGCAACCGTGCGCAGGATGCGGAGGCGCAGGCGGACCGCGCGCAGGATGGGCGCGCTCACAACGGCCTGAACGAGGAGGACGGGAAGGACAAACGAGAGCGCAAGAGGCCAGCTCAGGATTTGTGCCAGGCATGCGATGGCTGCAAGCAGGACGACGGAGCCGGAAAGGGCGAGGTAAATGGGGACTGCCGGAGGTACGCGGAGTATCGGGGTCTTCATCCACTCGCCAAAGGCCTCTGGGTCGCACCCCTGAAACTGAAAATTCCCGAGGAGGGCGATCTGTTCGCGCAGGATTGTCGATTGCTTCAGCTCGCGAACCGCCTGCTGGCGAGCCCGTGCTTCGTCGAGATCCACAGAGTCGAGAAGATACTCCGCAAGGCGGGCTGCGCCAGCCTGCGATCTCGTCGTGCAAAGCAGTGAAAAAAGAGACCGCTGGCCGAGAATCTGGAGATCGAACTGGTATAGATGGCCGGAGCGCGCAAACTCCTCTCCGGTAGGCTCAAGCGCTTTCCAGTTTCTTCGCAGCCGATCAAGGCCGCGTTCATAATATCCGCGGCGGAGAGCGATCTGAACGGATGATTTTTGCCTGTTGGCGTACTCATGGAGGGAAATGAAGATACCCAGGGTGGGGATGGCCGCGATCATGGAAAACCGGATATGTCCGCTCCAGATAACTGCGAGTGCCAATGCGATGATGCAGCCGATCAGCAGAGCCCGTGCCGCGGAGCGCCGCCGCTGTTCATGCAACAGCGTGCGATCCAATTCGGCCAGCCTGCTTAGGTAATCGCTCTCCACAGTGGCGGCAGAGTGAGGAACTACTTCCTGATGTGCATTCATTACGAGCCGTGCCATCTTCCCCCGGCACAAAGCCGGGCTTCGCACAAGATTGGTGGGCAAGACCTGGGTCCCTGGGGACAGGGTCGTGGGCCTTCAGCTTTCCGGATTATGCGAGGCGCGGAGGAGGACGCTGGAAGAGTGCGGGATGGAACGGTTCGGCGGGATGAGCCGGATAATTCGCGCTTTGACGCCGGGCGTCATGAGAGGCAGGGGTCAGCCCGAACGCAAAATCCGCACAAACGCAGAAAGCGGCTGCAACGAGCTCCCGAATTTCTTTGCGATAGGTGAGGAGGAGAAGCAGGAGCGCCAGCCCACACCCGCAGACGGTGATGTGGAGGAGCGAGGCAGCCAGCAGCCCGGGCTCATGAAGAGGGATAAAGACCAGAGCCGCATAGCCGATGGAATCAAGGCATGGGCGGATGTGTGGGTGAAATGGCACTGGGCTTACCCCTTGTGGGGAGTATAGCGTGCGGGGCCTGGCCCGACCGGTTCCAGCGCGCCGTGGCCTACGATTCGCGGACTAAGGAGACGGAGGGCCAGAGTACGGCGGGTTGGGCAGTGATGAGGAGGGTGGCTCAGGTAAGGTCGGGGCTACGCTCGTAAAAAGAGCAGAAGAGCAACCGCGGATCCTTCGTCGCTTTGCTCCGCAGGATGACAGGCCTGGGGGTTGGTTGAGGTTCACGACCTTTGTCCACTTGCTGCTCTCACAGTGACGCCGGTATGGTCATAGAGACATCGACGAAGCGCCGGCTTCCTGGCATCCAAGGAGATATCGAGAGATGGAGATCACAGGCGATGAGACCCATGAGGGGCGAGAGGGGCAATCGACCGGGGCTAATTTCCGTGAAGAGATCACGGCGGAGTTTCGGCGAGACCTCGCCTTTCCGAAACTCACCGAGGAGATGGTCCAACGGCTAATGCCGTATGGGCGCGAAGAGGTTTTTCCTGCGAAAACCATTCTTTATACGTATGGCGACCGGCAGACGGACATGTTCGTTGTCCTTGAAGGGGGCATTGATATTACGCTCTCGGTCGCCGGCGGCGGAACGAAGGTTTTTGCTCGCCATCGCAGGTTCGACTTCAGCGGGGAGTTCAATCTTCTCAATTCTCAGGGAGCCGTAGTCGAAGCGCGAACCACCAGTGAGAGTCGTCTGTTACGCATATCACGCAAAGAGCTTCAACGACTGATGCGCGCAGAAGGCGATATCGCAAACCTGGTGGTGCAGGGGACGATATGGCGGCGTATTGGCATCGTCGGTGAGGCATCCAGTGGTGTAGTGCTGCGGGGACGCGCAGAGGATGCGGAGATGATCAGTCTCAAGCGTTTCTTCGTCCGCAATATATATCCGGTCAGAATTGTGGAACTGCCGGCCGAGGCGAAGGAGACGTCCGTCGATGAACCGTTGCTGCCCGCCGTCACCCTCTCCGACGGACGCGTCCTTTCCCGGCCCGCGATTACTGAGCTGGCCGATGAACTGGGCATCACCGAGCTGCCGGATTCGGAAATGACCTACGATGTGGCCGTGGTTGGGGCAGGACCGGCGGGTCTTGCGGCCGCAGTTTACGCGGCGTCCGAAGGACTGAGCACGCTTGTGATCGAGGGCATTGCTCCGGGGGGCCAGGCGGGAACAAGTTCCAAGATCGAAAATTACCTTGGCTTTCCAACCGGCATCTCGGGCCAGCAACTCGCGAGCCGCGCGCAATTACAGGCATTGAAGTTCGGCGTTCATTTTGCAATTTCCCGGGAAACGGTCACGGTGGATCAGGACGAGGGCGTCCACAAACTCACGCTTGCAGGCGGCATCCCGGCCTATGCTCGCTCTGTTGTTGTGGCCTCCGGCGCTCAATACCGCAAGCTTTCTCTCAGCAACTACAGTCAATTCGAAAACCGGGGACTTTATTATGCAGCGACCGCGATGGAGTCATTTCTGTGTCGTGACCAGGAAGTGATTGTGGTGGGAGGCGGCAACTCGGCCGGTCAGGCGGCCATGTTCCTGTCCGGCGTTGCGAGGCACGTGCATCACATCGTTCGCGGTCCATCCCTCGCGAGCAGCATGTCGCAATATCTGATCTCACGGATTGAGAGTTCTTCACACATTACGCTTTATGCCGATTCGGAGATTGAAAAACTCGAAGGCGTCTCATCGCTCGAATCCGTCACCTGGATCAACCGCAGAACGGGTGCGACGACGGTAAAGCCGATCGGAAGCGTCTTCATCATGATCGGGGCCGAGCCGAACTCGGGGTGGCTTTTCGGCACTGTGAAGCTGGACAAAAAGGGGTTCATCCTCACCGGGGGTGAATATGGTTTTGAGAGTACCCCTTACGCTACAAGCGTGCCCGGCATGTTTGCCGTTGGAGACGTGCGCGCCAACTCGGTGAAGCGCGTCGCATCTGCGGTAGGAGAGGGATCCGTGGTGATTTCGGACGTCCATCGCTACCTCGCAGACCATCGGAATCGTCTGGTGGCGCAACCTGACTCCGCACTTGCCGCTTTACGTGCGGCCAGTGGTCAGTGAGCTCCGATCGCGCTGGACAGGGATCGGGACTGGCGCTTTCGTCTACGATTGGCGGACGATGGGGACGGAGGGGCGCGGCTGGGCAGGTTGGGCGGTGATGAGGATTGTGGCTGAGGTTAGGTCGGGGCCGTCCCAGCCGTCTTTGCCGGCTTCTATATGGATAGGGCCGGGGTGTTTGGTGCTCTGGATGATGACCTGGGCGAGTCCGTTGAAGAGGGAACGTTTGGGGGCCTTGTCGCTTTCGAGGCAGTTGGGGTTGCCGTTGCCGACGCCGATGAGCGTGCCGGCTCCTGTGACGGTGAAGGCGACGAGGTTATCGGCGATGGGAACGGGGCGGCCCTGTTTATCGAACGCTTCGACTCTGAGGACGGCGATGTCTTCGCCGTCGGCGTTGATCTCCGTTCGATCGGCGGTGAGGCGCAGGGCGGCGGCGGGGCCGGTCGTCTCGCGTTTCTCGGTGAGGACGACGGAACCACCGCGGTAAGCGCGGGCTTCGATGGCGCCGGGCTCATATTTGACGTTCCACTGAACGTGGCCTAAGTGGGGGACTTTCTGGCGGCCGAGGCTGGCGCCGTTGACGAGCAGTTCGACTTCGTCGGCGTTGGAGTAGACCCAGACGGGGATCTCGTCGCCTTCGCGGCCGTGCCAGTTCCAGTGGGGGAAGACATGCAGCGAGGGCTGTTTGCCCCACCAGGCTTTGTAGTAATAGAAGTAGTCCTTGGGAAAGCCGCACATGTCGACGATGCCGAACTGGGAGTTGATGGAGGGCCAGCCAAAGGGAGTGGGCTCGCCGCGGTAATCGAAGCCGGTCCACGCGAAGCCGCCGCATTCCCACTCGCGCGTGCCGTAGAAGGTCCACCACTCTTCGGGCGATTCGCCCCAGGGGACGACGCCGTTGTAGGAGCTGACGGTGTTGCGGATGGGATCTGTGGCGTATTCGCCGCGAGTGCTGATGGCGCTGGAGGTTTCCGATCCGAAGAGGGGGCGGTTGGGATTCTTCGCGTGGAAACCGTCGGGCATTTTGAGGTTGTAGTTGAAGCCGACGATGTCGAGGGGGTTGGAGACACCCTGTTCGTTGTCGCCATTGACGGCGGCGGAGACGACGCGGGTGGGATCGAGCTCGTGGCAGCGGCGGACCATGCTGGCGGCGATTTTGGCGCCCTGTTCGGCCATGGGCGTCTGAAGGGTGAATTCTTCGTTGCCAATGGACCAGATGACGATGGAGGGGGAATTGCGGTAGCGCTTCACCATGGTTTCAAGCTGGCGCAGGCCGCTGGGATTGGAACTCATCTGACGGGTTTCGCACATCATCATGACGCCCATGCGATCGCAGGCGTCGACCCACTCGGGGGTGGGCATGTTGTGGGAGGTGCGGACGGCGTTACAGCCCATGGCCTGGAGGACGCTGATGCGGTAGGCCTGGAGGCGGTCGGGGAGAGCGGCGCCGACGCCGGCGTGATCCTGGTGGTTGCAGGTGCCCTGGATTTTGAGGGGCTGGCCGTTGAGGAAGAATCCTTTTTGCGCATCGAAGTGCGCGGTGCGGACGCCGAAGTTGAGGCGCTCGGCGTCGCGGGGCTGGCCGTCGGACTCGACGGTGACGATGGCGGAGTAGAGGTTGGGCTCGTCGACGGACCAGAGGGCGGGATTGGGGAGGGTGGTGGTGGCGGTGAAGGGCGCGCAGCCGTCGACGGGGATGGACTGCTCGGGGGCATCGGCGGTGGCGACGGTGGCGCCTTTGCCGTCCAGGATCTTCCAGCTGACTTTGGCGGAGGCGAGCTGGTGGCCGTGGTTCTCGACGAGAGTGGAGAGAGCGAGGGTGGCGGAGCCGCCGGCGAGGGTGGGGCGCACGATGCTTTCCCACTGGCCGAGGTGGACGGGGTCGGTTTTGGTGAGCCAGACGTGGCGGTAGAGGCCGGCGCCTTCGTAGAACCAGCCGTCGCCGAAGCTGGCGTCGGCGCGGACAACGATGTAGTTTTTTGCGCCGTAGGCGAGGAAGTCGGAGAGGTCAAAACGGAAGGGGGCGTAGCTGTTGTCGTTGCGGCCGATGAAGCAGCCGTTGAGGAAGACGAGGACATCGCGAACGGCGCCGTCGAATTCGACCCAGACGCGGCGGCCCTGATCGCTGGCGGGGATTTCAAATTCGCGGCGGTACCAGCCGACGCTGGTTTCGGGATAGCGGCGGCCAAGGGGTTTGTAGCCATGGGACTTCATGGCGTTGTCCTGGCCGCCGGAGTCATCGTGGACGAAAGGGAGTTCGACGGCCCAGTCGTGGGGCAGGTTGATGGATTGCCAGGCGGAGTCGTCGAAGCCGGCTTTGGAGAAGGCGAAGTCGCCGGTCTTGCTGAAGTCGCTTTGACCGAAGCCGAAGCCGAGGTCTTTGGAGGGATCGTCGGCGTTGCCGAGGGTGAATTTCCAGTCGAAGTCGAAGAGGAGCTGCTCGCGGGGCGCGACGGCGGGGAGGGCAGCGGCGGAGGGTTCGGCGGCTGCGTTGTCGAGCAGGGCGGCGGTGCGGGCCCAGGAGGAGCGGCCGACGAGGGAAGAGGCAGAGAGGACGAGCGAGGAGGAGAGCAGGTCACGTCGGGTGATGAAGGGCATAGAGGCCTCGGTGGGCGGTGAAAAATCTATGATACGCGTGGGAGCAGCGGAGGAGAGCGGCGCCTGGCGTGGGGGTGAAAAGTGCGTCATTTAGGTTGCGTATGATGAGGCAGAGTGCGGACAACCGGCGGGGAGGGAAAGCTGGCGGTGCAGAGATTTGGGCGTGAACTGCTGAAGGCGATTGTGGCAGCGGCGTTGGTGGGCGGAGCGGTGATGGCGACGGGGCAGACGCAGACGGATTCCTCGACGCAGATGGCGCCGTCGAGTGTGCCGCCGGCGTTGCCGCCCGCGGAACCGTCGCAAGCGACGGCGGGGAGTCCGAAGCTTCCGCCTCCCGCTCAGGAGGAGCGCCCTTGCCGGTTGCGATCGCTGGGCGTGTGCGCGCGGGACGTGGCTGAGGACGAGAAGGGCATTGTGCTGAGTCCGCTGCGGGCGCCTGTCAGTTATTTGTTGTGGGCTGTGCCGTGGGGAATAGGGACGGTGGTCACGACACATTACGACACGGGAATGATGCAGGACCTGGGGGTGAACCCAACGCGCGAGGACCATTTCGACAAGGTCTCCACGTATGGCGGGTTGTACCTGCCCTGGGCGGCGGCGGGCGTGGGCTATTTTGTGGGGGAAAAGCGCCAGGACACCGCGATGACGGACACAGCGGTGCTGGCGGCCGAGGCGATGGCGGACGCCACGATTCTGGATGAGGGGCTGAAATACGCGATCGATCGGGAAGGGCCGATGCTGGACAACGCGCAGGGGCGGCTGTGGCCGCAGGGGATCGGCGGGTGGCCGAACAGTCCTTCGATGCCGTCGGAGCATGCCATGAACGTGTGGTCGTTCGCGCATGTGGTGGCGGGTCAGTACAACGGGATTGCAACGAAGGCCATTGTGTATGGACTGGCGACGACGGTTTCAGCGTCGCGGGTGATCGCGCGGCAGCATTTTCCGTCGGATGTGATTGTGGGAAGCACGCTGGGATGGCTGGTGGGCGGCTATGTGCTGCATCACCGGTCGCCGGAGGTGGGGAGGCTGCTGGATGTGTCGGCGGTGCAGACCCCGCTGGGGCGCGGATTGGAGCTGCGGTGGAATCTGGGACGGGGAGATTGATCTACCACGAAGGGTGCGGATAGCCGAGAGGGTGCCGAGGGGGTGGAACCGAGTTATCCAGTTCTCTGTTACCGTAATGCTCGCGAAGGAGGTTCGATATGCCACTGCCACAGGACGAGCGCGTGGTTGCGCTGGCCAACGATCTGCTGCAGGTCTTCGATCAGCTGTTCGGTGTTCACCCCGGTTTCCGTCCGGCTCATGCAAAAGGACTGATGCTGACGGGGAGCTTCACGCCTGGGCCTCAGGGGAAGACGTTGACGAAGGCTCCGCATGTTCTGCGCGCGTCGACGCCGGTGATCGTACGCTTCTCGAATTCCACCGGGCTTCCGGAACTGCCGGACAACGTGCCCGACGCGAATCCGCGGGGACTGGCGATTCGATTTCAGCTGGCGGAACACAGCCACACGGACATTGTGAGCCACTCCACCAACGGATTCCCCACGCGGGATGGCGCGCAGTTTTTGGAGATGCTCCGCGCGGCGGTGGCGAGCGGGCCGGACGTTCCCTCTCCGAAGCCGATTGAGCGATTCCTGGCGGAGCATCCGGCGGCTCTTGCCTTTGTTCAGGCACCGAAGCCATTTCCCTCGAGCCTGGCGCGCCAGACCTACTTCGCTGTGACAGCGTTTGCGTTTATCAACGCGGCCGGGCAAACGCGGTTCGGTCGCTATCGCATTGTGCCTGAGTTGGGGAACGACTATCTCAATGAAGGGCAGGTGGCGGGGCTCTCGCCGAACTACCATTTCGACGAGATAGCAGAGCGGGTGGCGAGGGAGCCGGTCCGCTTCAGAGTGGCGGTGCAGGTTGCGGAGCCCGGGGACAAGACGGACGACGCCACGATGCAGTGGCCAGAGAGCCGGGAAACAGTAGAACTGGGAACTGTGGAGCTGAGGGAGGTTGTGAAGGACACACCGGCCGAACAGAAGCAGATCATCTTCGATCCGATTCCGCGGGTGGATGGGATCGAACCGTCGGCCGACCCGCTGCTGGAGTTGCGGGCGGCGATTTATCTGCTGAGCGGCAGGAGACGGCGAGCGGCGGCGGTTTAGGGTTGAAGGCGATCAGGCGCTGGAAAGCTTGACGCTAGCCGACGAGGCGTTCGAGTTCCTGGGAGCGGAGGATGGCGATGGAAGCGCCGTGGCGGACGATGAGGTGGTCGCGCTCGAACTGATTGAGGAGACGGGTGACGGTTTCGCGGGAAGTGCCGGCCATGTTGGCGAGCTCCTCGTGAGTGAGGGCCATGGTGAAGCGGAGCTCGGGCTTGCCGCAGGAGTTGGTGCGGGCCCAGTCGAGGAGAAGCTGGGCGAGACGGCCGGCGGCGGAGCCGGAGAGGGCGAGACGGCGCGCGTCGAGGAAGACCTCGTGGTATTCGCGGGCGATGACCTGGGCGGCGTGGCGGCTGACGTCGCCATAGTGGCTGAGGAATTCGAGGAAGTCGCGGCGGCGGACGCTGCGGATCTGGCAGGGCTCGAGGGTCTCGGCGGTGACTTCGTAGGGAATATCGTTGAGGGTGGCGGTAAGGCCGAGGACGTCGCCGGGGACCGCGATTTTGAGGATCATGGTGCGGCCGTCGCGGGAGGTGGCGGCGAGCTTGATCTGGCCGGAGCAGACGACGAAGATGCCCTGGGCGCGCTGGCCTTCTTCAAAGACGATGGAGCGGCTGGGGTAAGCGATCTGCATGGCGATCTCGTCGAAGCGCTCGATGGCTTCGTCGGGAAGGTTACAGAAGATGCGCTCGGCGCGATCGGTGCACTGGGCACAGCGATCGGGAACCTGGCGCTGGGTGGGCGAGACGTTTTTGGGGGAATTTGCCATCAGGACCCGGCCTCCGTCGGGGGGATGCGACTTTTAGAGCGCGGGAAGGTGACGGGAAAACTCCTGGAGGGCCGCAGTTGTTGCCCGGGCGGCCTCCAGGTCTCGATGGAAAACGCGCCGATGCAGGCGTCGCACAGCCAGATGACCCTTCGCTGAACGATCTGGCATTCACCGGCAGGGGCGGATCCATCAAGGAAAACGACGGCGAAGATTCCGCCGGTCCGCAGATAGAGCGTCTGGGCCGCGCACTCGAGATTGGCACATCGCATGGGCGCTCTCCGGAAACGGCTGCAGTTCATCAGGGGCCCGTTCAGCCCAGAACCAGTGGTGTGGCATCGGGCTGGTGCTGTTTGGTTTCCGCGGCCGGGGCGACGCGCAACGAGATGACCGGGCAGGGAGCGGAAACGAGAATTTTGTAAGCGGCCGGCTCGGTTCCAGGCAGCCAGCTGTGCGCCGGAGCATGGACGCCGAGCACGATGAAGCCAGCCTCGATCTCCTCTGCAACGCTGAGAAGTTCTGAGACGACATTGTTGGGCGCGATGCGGACCATCACCTGGGTGGAGGCGCGCGCTTCGGCGGGGATGAGACGGTTGAGCTCTTCGGTGGCTGCATTGACTGCTTTGCCGGGATCGCGGGAGGTGGCGGATTCAGGAGGGACGACATGCAGGAGAACAAGGCGCGCGCCGAACTGGCGGGCCAATTCGAGCGCGAGAGCGGTGCTGGTCTTATGCAGGCCGGAGAGCGAAACGGGGTGCAGGATTGCGTGGGGAGGGTCCGCGGGCAGATGGTGGGCGCGGGGACCGATGGTGCAGACGGGGATGTCGACCCGATCGAGGAGCTGGCGGGCGATGGAGCCGAGAACAAACTTCCTGAGACCGCGGCGGCCGTGGGTGCCGACGATGAGCCGGGCAGCCTCGGCGTTCTTCACGACCTCGGCGATGACATCGGGGGCGAATCCGTGACGGACGGCGGTGGCGCACTCGATGCCCTGGTCGCGGAGTTCGCGGGCGATGTTTTCGAGCAGGAGGCGCGCGTCGCGATCCATGCGGAGGGGGTCGTAGTAAGGTACGGCGCCGGATTCCACGGGCATGGATTCGTGAGGGAGGACGGCATTGACGAGGATGAGGGAGGCACCGCTGGCCCGGGCCTGGGCGACGGCGTAAGGGACGAGGTAGTCGGTATCGGTAAGGTCCGTGGCAACGACGATTTTGCCGGGACGGTGAGGGGAAGCGGCGGGATTGTGGATTCGGAGGGTCATCACCTTGCCTCGCAGCGGGGCGAACGCTGACAAGGCTAGTGTCGAAGGGGTTAGCGGAAGCGGCTGTGCGCCCGCTCACATGATCCTGTGACGCAGATCACATTGCGATGCTGAGTTTTTAGGGGTGGGGGAAGTTGGGGTGATGCGTGGAGGAGGGTGGGTTTGACCCACTCTGCGGCGGTTGCTAGGATAAGGATGCGGGGTGGAGCAGCCTGGTAGCTCGTTGGGCTCATAACCCAAAGGTCGGTGGTTCAAATCCACCCCCCGCAACCAATCAAATCATTGAGTATAAAGGGCTTCCGATTTCTGAGACCGGGAGCTTTTCTTCTGCGTGAGCAGTTAAGTGACCAGAATCAACGGCGAGGGTTTCGCTCTCGGCCTTCGTCACCGCCTTTGCGATCTCGTTTCCCAGTCCCTTCGCTGCCTCTTCATTCGCTGCCCAGTCCAGCGTGTGGCCGTACACGTCGAGGGTGAAGCTTCCCGTCAGTGCATGACCGATGCGCTCCTGAATCGCCTTCAGGGGCACGCGCAGCGAGTCCATCAGGGACACGTTGAAGTGCCGGAAGGCGTGATACCCAGCGTCGGGCATCTCCAGTTTCGACAGCAGCGGTTTGAGCCGTCTGCCGCGCTCCACGTTGATGTCCAGCGGACTGCCGTTCCCAGCCGTGAACAGGAAGGTATGCTCTGCCGCCTTCTGCCGCGCTGCCTGTTGCCAGAGCAGTTCGGCAAGCTGAGACGAGATGGCAATCTTCCTGACTGCGTTCTGAGACTTCGGAGTCTGCTCTTCACCGCCCCACACGGACTGTGTGACGCTGATGTGATCCAGAGCAACATCCTGAACCCTCAGACCGGCCAGCTCGCCGGAACGGATGCCCGTCTCGGCCAGAAGCCAGTACAGCGACCGAGGGGTACCGTTGACGGATGCAATGACTCGCGACACTTCGTCCAGCGTGAAGAATCGCGGTTTCCTCTTCACCAGTTTGGGCAGCTTCGGTTTGGGCAGAGTCGAATCGACGTACTTCTGTGCGAGTGCCGCCTGCCAGATAAGGCTGATGGTTCCCCACACGTTGCGAATCGTCTTCGGTCCCTTCTGCTCGGTCATTTTGGCAATGAGACGCTGAACGTCCCCCGCGCCAATCTGCCGCATCTCCCGCTGTCCGAACTCAGCCTTCAGCAAACGAAGATGAGTCCTGACGCTGCTCCGGGTGGACCGCTTCGAGAGAATCAAATAGTCGTTCTCCCAGATGGTTGCGAATGCTTCAAACGTTGCAGACTTGCGCTCCCGTGCTGGGAAGGCTGATTGTTCATTCACGCGGTTCAGATAGGGCTGAAGCAGATTCTTCGCTTCGCTTTTCCGCACTGGCGTGCTGTCATCCTTGCGTGCTGGTGACAGAACGATGCGGACCCTCTTTCGCCGCTCGACGCCATGACCGTCCAGCGCGTACTCAGAATATGCGCCCAGCCATTGCGTCTTGGTTGAGTTCAGATACACAGTTCCTCTTTGAAATCTTCGACGTGCCACGGTGATGCCTTTCCGTGTTGTCGAATCAATCGCTACTGGCGACAGTGTAGCAGTGGTCTCTTTTCCCTTCGTCTTTGCCTTTGGGAAATAGTTGCGACGAGAGCGAGTGCTCAAGCTGCTGCTTCTTCCTTGTCCGCCCATCTGGCTGCAGACGCCTTGCGAAAGTTGGCGCGTGATGCTGCGCTCTGCTTTGGGGTGATCCTGCGGTTTCGATTCTGCTCCGCTCGCGTCGCCCAGCGAACGTTGCCTGGTTCATAGTGTCCATGGTTGTCGATGCGGTCCAGCGTGTGTTGTGGCGTCGGTCGCTCGCCCATGACATCGACAAACTGTCTCAGGCTGGTGAACTCGAATCGAATGCCGCGCCCGCCATAGTGCTGGTAATCGCGATTGTTGGGGTTGTCGCAACGTCTCTTCGCATCGTGATATGCACGGTGCAGGTATGTTCCGTGGAGACGCAGGGGTTCTTGGGGAACGAAGGGGTTGTGTGCCTGAGTGGTATCAAAGGCACGTCGAAAGAACTTTCTCGGCAATTGCTTTCCTCCTGTAAATGAAAAGGGCCGCCCGAAGGCAGCCCTTGTGTGTTTCGATCTAAAATTTTTGTCTACTCTGCGACAGGACACACGCAATCATGCTTGGGGCAGAACTGCTGCCCACACGTGCGGCACGTGCTCATATCAGCGACGCACGCAGTGTGTCCGCCGCAGCATAGGTCAATGGTGACTGCTTCCAAGGCGAAGGTGACTTCAGTGGAATCGTTCAAGGATCTTTCTCCGTTCTGGGTTTGAACTGCTGTAGTGAACGGAGCATAGCGGGGCGCATCACAGAAGCTAATCCCACGAATGTGGTCATGTCTTTGCGACAGGACTGTCACGGCAATTTGTGCGACTGCTGTGAACAATGCGGCCAGACCGGTCGCGACCTTTGCTGCCAATGACAGGACGTGCAGAAGAGTGTGCATGCTTCTTAGGCTTGCAGCGTTCCGGTACTCTTCGCGGTTTAGGTGGCGAAGAGGCCCAATATGGTGAGAATACCGGTCGCGACTAACAGGTTGGATGTTCCTTTTTGACAGCCCTGCTGCGAGTGTTGAATCGAGGTTGCGGGGCATTAGATTCCAGGCCGCCGTTCCCACTTGCGACTGTCAAGCGTTGCCTGTTCCTTGTAATTCACAAACGAAGGTCTAAAGCGACCAGCAGCGGCACGCGCAGCAACTGCCTCGTCCAATGTGTTGAAGATGCCGAAGCGTCTTGCGCCTCCACCTTGCTCAATCGTCACAGTGAATTTGTTGGCTGCGGGGTGGAATTGGATACCGTCGAAGGGGTTGAAGATCATGCAGCACCCCACAACGCGGAAGCAAGGCCGCTGCGCTCCATGTCGTCATCGTCCATCACGATCTGCGCCTGAGCAGTCAGACTGCCAATGACCTGAGCGAGACCACGTCTGACCAAGGCGCGTGCTTCGATGTTTGAAAGTTCGAGTGTGATTCCAGCGGGGACCTTGGCAACGTCTTCCGTGAGCCGGATCAACAGGGGTTCAGTCAATGGCAATTCGATCAGCTCTCGTGTCTGATCTGCGAAATGTAAGTTCAAAATGTCGTCTCCAAAGAATTGAAAGGCCCTCGAATGGGAGCAGGTTCGCTCGCCAAACGAGGGCACTATTCAAAGTCGGTTTGTGTTGTTGGATTAGCTCGCGGGCGTGTTCAGGGCTTTGACTGCGCCACTGATACCGGCCGCAGATCCGATGCGCAGGTGACTCACGAAGCCCACCTGAAGTCCATCGCTGCCTCCCATGAACCGTTCGACCAGTACTCGCGTCTGCAACGGGCGCTGCACAGCGACCAATGCGCGGCTGAAGTCTCCGAAGAGCACCACAGGTTTGCTGGCGGTCCCTATGGAAGACATACCGCTCGCAGTGCCTGCAACATACACCGGTTTTCCAAACACCATGAGCAGACCGGTTTTGTCATCAAACCTGAAGATAGGCCGATTACTTGAGTCGAGCATCCCCGCGATATAGTCGTGCGTCGTCTGCGAAGCGTAGAACGCTGCGCCCGTAGCATTACGGTACATAGCATCGACACTGTGGTACAAACCATTGAGCAACTCGCTGTATGTGATCGCGCTGTCGCTCGCCGTAGTCGCACCCGTGGTGACATTCGAGAGAAGCGAAGGATTCGACGGCAAAGACGTGCCCGATCCGTCAACACCACTAAGAAGCGCTGTTTCCAAGGCACGGGCTGCGATGCTGAACAGGTTGTCTTTCACGAAGCCTTCGAGTCCGCCTTCGATCTGCGCGTCACGGTACAACTGCACAGACGCTTTCGTAAAGCTCACCAGTGTGTCCGTCGAAGGTGCGATGGAACTCACTGAAGGATCAGCCTCCATTGAATCAACGGATCCAGCGTCGGCCTGGTACGTCATCGTCTGACTCGTGTTATCGACCAGGGGAACCTTCGTCGGCGAACCTTCCGTCTTCAGAATGAGCCGCACCATTGAAGCCAGTGGGCCAAACTGTTTCAGAGCTGCGGTCCACTGCTCCTGCCAGTCCTGCGCGATAAGCGCGGCTCCGCTGCCATCGGATGAGGTAGTCAGATCACGCGCCTCGAATTGGCGTCCTGTGAAATAACCCAGGTAAGCAGCGTCACGGCGTTCTCTGCGCTGCTCTGGTGAAAGCATCGCGGTCACTTCTGCGCTGACGGGAGCAGGCTTCTCGTTGTGAGCCGGGTTGTTTCGCAAGCCCGAATCGATAGTTTGAAACATGGCGATATCAGCGGCCAAAATGTCGGCCTCTGCGAGTAGATTTTTGTGCTCTGCTTTCTGTTGATTGTTGCGAAGGCCTTTGTTAACCAGCTCACCCGCGAGGGCAAGCAATTTTGTATGCTCTTGCGTCATCGAACTTAAAGTTCGCATGTATTCTCTTTCCTTGTTGTGTGAAATGTGGTGTTGTGTCGTAGTTGCGCTACGACTGAAGGGTGTTATGTCGTGGGCTGCTTACCGGAGACGCCGAAGGATGAGCGCCATGTGTAGCTCTCTGCTCTGGACAGGACAACCCTGGCACCCATTCGCAGAGCAAAAGGCATTGCTGCATTCTTCGCAGCGATTCTGCTGGCAACTGCGACAATCACACTCGCAGTCCTGATCTAACCCTTCCAGGTCGTCATCGTCTGCGTCTCGCTTTTTCGAGCGGCCACCACCGCCAAAGGCCTTCGATGGTTTGTTATGTTGCAATCTGCACGCGTCTTCGCAAGCATCGGGCGTCGTGCAGCGATTGCAAGCCCCGCTCCTACATGCCGCACACCTGCAGTCGCATCGGAACTCGTCATCGCCATCGTCGTCATCGTCGTCGTCATCGTCGCAAGCGTCTGGGTCGTACTCTGGTGAGTCTTCATCGCACGCCGGGTCATCGGCATCCCGAGTGCTGAAGTTACCGACACGGCTGCGGTCGCTATCGTCTGCTGAGACTTCGATGTCATGCTCTTTGCAGAGACCGACGAGTTTCTTCCATGCCGCCTTCAGGACGTCATTGCTGAGATCTTTCAACTGATCGAAGCGTGCCAGCGCGTCGCGAAGATGACTCTTGATTTTCTCCTCGGTGGAGAACCGCCACGGGAGATGCCACGTTTCTGGATCCGAAGGATTGCCGACGATGATGAAGTCATCAGCGGTCAAGGCTTCACCGTCAACCGCCTTCGTCTTGCGGTCGGCTGCTCGCTTGGCTTTGATCTGCGCCTTGATGTGAGCGGGGGCGCTGCGCAGTGAAACCGAATTTTCAAGGCTGGCGTATGCGGGTGCGGTTACGATTGACAGCTCGTACAAAACTGCTTCATTGACTTCGCGCAGCACAGTTCCGTCAGGCTGAATTGAATATGAATCGCCGCCGGGGACCACAGAGAACCCAAAGCTGTTCTGCCCTACGATTCCCTGTTGAATGAGAACTGCAAGGTCGTTCGCCCACGACACATTGGGGAGTTTGGCCGTGTATTGGATGCCTTTGCGATCCGCCCAGACCTTGGCAGTACCGGATGAGACAGTCGCGATGGGCTGGCTCATATCATGCTGCGCAAGAATCAGAACGTTGGGGTTGTCCTTCAAGCTTTGATCGAAGGCCCCTGGCTTAATGACCTCATATAGGCCGCCGCCCAAGTCTTCCGACTTCGAGTTGAAGACAACGGCAGTGCCACTAATCGACCGCGACCCGTCTGCGGCTTTGCGAATCTCAAATCTCTGAGGTGCGGCAGAGACGCGGGTTTCCCTGCCATGACTCCGAATGGAGTTATGCTTTTTCATTGCTCTTTCTTCTGTGTTGGATTTGGTTGTGTGTTGCTGGAAACTTGCGTGGAGAGGTGTTACTGGCACCTCTCCACTTGACGGAGCTGAGGACAAGGGGAGTTCAATTCCCTGTCAGCTCCACGCCAGACACGCCCGCAGCGGATGCCCGTCCCCCGCGTTTGTGTCATCTCGAAAATGTTTAGCTAACTAGCTGCGGGATTGAGGAGTGCGACAAACAGGCCAGAGTAAAACCCCAATGCTTCCAAGGCTTGGTCAACGTATGTTTCGGCAGGGCTGATTTCAAGCGACGGTTCTGCGTGCCGTGCAGCCCAGAATCTCGATTCGATGAACGACAAAGTTATCGTGCGCAGCTCGTCACCGCGTAGCGTGCAGCCCACTCGCAAAAGCTCCTGCCCAATATCTTCGAGTCTTGCCTCAGTGAGTTCGAACGTACCTGCGAGAATTTCGGCTTCGATCTTCTCCGCAAGGTCGTACGCAGCCCGCGCCCGAGCTTGCTCGCTGCTCCAGCTCGGCAGTGGTTTCGGCTTCTCTTTGCGACGTTGCTCTCGTTCTGCCCCAGCTCGCCTTTTATCGTTGAGTGTGGTCAGGCGACGTTCAAGGAGACGCATCTGCGTCAGCGCTTCACGCATACTGGCGAACGCGGGGTTGCGCACGGGGCGTTGGCCAATCTGTTTGCCATCTGAACGGCTAAAGATCGGAGCGGTCACGGTCGGTTTGCGGTCGGTGGCTCGCTTTGTGACGGCATAGCGGTGCCCTTGCTCGCTGTAGCTGGTCAACAGTTCAGCGTCTTCGGGCCGAAGGAATGCGAAAGACGTGACTGCACGGTCAAACACCTTCTTCTCGGTCGCCTTCAGCTTCCTTGTAGGCTCTATCGTGCTCATTCTAATCTAGTTATTCTCCTTTTATGATGGCATTTTCTCGACCACTCGTTGGTTCGTTTGCGACTTCACGCGACGCGACGGGACTGGCCGACGATCCGCTGTCACTGAAACCTCAAATCGTGGGCACTCCCATACCCCTTGTAACCACTGTGTTAGCAACGATTTACAAAAGCTGCGATCAGCATTGCGATCAAAGCCTGCGATCAGGGGTTGTTCGACAGGACTGTTGACAGGGCTATTGACAAAGTCTTAACTGTTGGGTATAATGCGTCGCCAATCGCGTCAGGATGCCCTGAGACGCAAAGCTGTGATCCCGGGCGAGGGAGCAGACCCCTTAACCCATGTGCGTAATCTGCTCTTTAACCTCGCCGGTTCGAACGTTCGAGCCTCATGTCGAATAAGGCTCGAACGAATCGAACGTCTGTGAGGCAGCGGTCGGCGAATACACGACTACGCGGAAACAAAATGAGGATCGATCTCATTTTCTCAGTCCCGCGCCATCGGCGTTATCCAGCACCCGCGCCCCCTATTGCTTCCCGCCAACGCAATGAAGGAGGAAGCAAACTCAGTTGATTTGATTACGAAGCGACTGTCGCGCTGGCTGCTTTCTGCTCCTTGACTCTCGCTCGCAGAGCAAAGCAGCGATCCGCCAGTGCGCGAGCTGTCGCCAAAGACATCCCCGGGAAATGGCGACAGAGCAGCATGCCCATCGCAAACGAATTTTTAGGCCTTGCGGACGCTGGCCTGTCCTTCCGATGCTGCCCCAGAACGCTCTGGAAGAAGGTCGCAGCATCGAGCAGCAATGTTGCGGCTGCCGTATCTTCGTCTGTCATTTCTTCTGGCTTCTCAAGAATCCCGGCAACGATGGCGCTGGCCATATATCGGCATGAGGCAATGCGCTCAAGCCATTCTCGCCGGACGGCAATGTCTTTGGGCGGTAATGGTTGATGCAGCTCGAAGGCGTGCTGGCGGAGCAATAGATCTATGTGAAGGCGAGTGGTCTCCACTCTGGGTTCGATTTCGTAATGGGTCATCATTTGTGTTTCGGGACACCTCCCGCTTTCTTGTGTTCTCTTCCCTCTCATACACATAAAGTCCGGAAAAACGGGAAAAGTGGCGAATCACCGGAGTATTTTTTTGAATGGCTGCGGGCGCACACTTTGCGGCAGGGGTCGCGCCCCACTCGCGCCCACTCGCGCCCGCCTTACCGATACTTGAAAGAGATACCTGTGACCAGGAAACAGTTTCCGAAAACTGTTCTTACAATCCTTGTTCTTAAGAAAATATGCTTGTAAAAACAGCCTGCAGAAGACAGTTTCAATAGACCTGTTTCTGTAAAAACCGACTTTGGATAGTGGTTGTACTTACGATTGAGGCAGAAGAGGCAGTAACAGGATCGTCTTTCCCCAACGCGTTTTGCGGAATCGTTGGGGGTATCACTTTCTGTCCCTCGATTCAACGAGATAGACGCGAATCGCCGGAAGTTTACTCAAACACTTTTTCAAATCTAAAGGACTTGCGAGGATGCACCCAAAATGACGTAACTCCTTTGTATTTGAAAATCTGTTTCTGAATTGTGCTCCATTAGTAAAACGTTTCACTAAAAGGTGAAATCGACAATTCACTCAAACAGTTTTTCAAATCTAAAGGACTTACGAGTGTGTCATTTCAGAATGAGGTCGGGGCCATACTTGCCACCTCGGACGCGCCGGGGCTGAGACGGACTGCCGGTCTCGCCGGGGAACGTGTTGCCGTCTGGTCCGAGCAGTTCACAGCGCCAGCTTCCTGACATCTCTCCGTCCTCAACGCGGATGATTCGGAGACTTACCAGAGGCTTCCGTGCGTTCAGCACGGCAGTGCGCCCAACGCCTAATGCAGTCTGCAAATCGGCATTGGACACTTCCAAGGTGAACCGTTGACGCTGGCGTGCGAGTTCCAGGAGATGCAGAGCCAGCTTCATTTCAGCCTGTCCCAGATACTCCTTCCTGGCCGTAACGCCGCGCCGTGCGTCCTTCCAATTCCTCGTGAACGCTTTCTTGTGTTGCTCCAGGGGCGGATATTTCTTCAGACGTTCGCCCTCATCATTCCATCCCGGCGTGAATGGTTCATCAAGTTTCAAGCCTTTCCGTCCTTTCTCAAGAGTGAGGTACAGTTTCATTTTGTACCTCACCATCCACGCTCACGGATTCGCTGCTGGTTGCGTACATCCTGGCGTAATCGCTGTACGGTTGCGTTCAAACGCTGCATTTCTTCATTGGATCCCCCTGCGTCGGGGTGGGCTTTCTTCGCAAGGCTTCTCAGCCCTTCCCTAATGACAGCCTCGGTCGCTTCCCTGTCGCGGGCTTGGAGTCTCTTCTGCTCTGCCTCGTTCCTAGCAGTTTGCTCTCGGTGCTCTCGGTGCTTTCGAAAAACTTCTTCAGCGTTTTCACGCTCTTCGAAGTATGCTCTCGCTTCCTCTTCTGCGGCCACAGCTTCCGCCTTTTCCTCCGGGGTCGGATTGTTCTCCTCACGCCAGTATTCGGCGGTCTGCTCCGCCTCTTCTTTTCCGTCGTCAGTACCCGGAAAGTAGCGGGTATTCCGCTTGCCTTCATGTTGATATTGGACGCGCCACATTGAACGTGCCTTATGCCAGCTCACTCCGCGCACAGACGATGTGCGAATAGCACTCAGACTCGCCTTTACTTTCGACTTTTTCTTGCGAGGTACGCGCATCAATGCACCTCACCTTCAGGCAGAGCCGCGACTGCCATCGCGGAAGCGTCCCGCTCGTCAACGTCAACGTCAACATCACCGCTTCGCTTCGATGGAGACGGAGCCTTAGACGGGTGATTGATCTTGAATGGCCGCCAACGCTCGTCATTTCTCGCACGCTCCGCCTTGCGCTTCGCTTCTTTCTCTGGTGACAGTTTCGTGCGCAGCCTCTTGAGCCGTGCCTTCACCGCGTCCTCAGTTATCCCAAGAAGCGCCCCAATGTGGGCGTACGTCTTGCCCGTCAGAATCAAATTGCAGATCGTTAGATCCTTGCCCTGCACACTATCTGGGATCGTGAAGTGTGATTCGTTGATCGTCGTTCGATTGTAAATCTCAGGATTGTCATCCTCAAATTGCTCACCGTCTTCGCCCTCACGCATCACTGTCAGAGGCGCTTTCCCTCTCCCTTCGTCTCTATATCCGATTACCTCGCCGTCTTCGTTGAGTATTTTTCCGGTAAGGTAATTGAAAGCCTTACTGGCCTTGTTGAATGCAGTCTTGTGAAGGTACGAATAGAAGTCTTGACCACTCTGGACGGTCTCCGGTATGCGGGGAAGAACGGTCCAAATTTTGAGGGCAACATCCTGCGCCCAGTCGTCTGCGGTCTGAGCGGTGCCCATGCCCGCGAAGTTGTATTCAAGGTGGTAGACCTTCCGATAGGCGAAGTCACGCACCAGTCCCATCAGGCGCTCGCCGCTGAGTGCTTCCTTCCGCTGATAGGCTTCGTAGGCGGCGATGATCTGGTCCTTCATCGTCTGCCGCTTGTGTGCCGCAATGATGTCGGTCGTCATGACGCGTACCCCTTTCGCACGTCACCGTCATGAACGTCGTTGTTTTCGCCCGACGAAGGGACCGAATCGTCAGAGATGGGTTGTTCGAATCTGCGTTCCGCATCTTCAAGAGCTAGGGCGAGCGCAGCTTCAATGGCAGCCTTTGCGCTCGAACCGTGATAGAACTTTTTCCTTTTCAAAAAACAATCCTCCCAGGGCCACAGTGGGGCCGGTTGTGGCAGCGAGGATCACGCGACGGAAGAAAGCTTTGTGTGTAGAGACACGAATGCGGAATCCTGGGCGCTGCAGTTTCGTTCGCGCTTTGATTCCGCTTTCTGATCGAGAGCAGCGGCTGGCTCATCACCGGGTATGCGTCCCGGTCGCTCTGACGGACTTATTGACGTTGCCGCCGAACCCCGAAGCTGGGGAGACTCTTCCTCGAAATGGGCCGAGTCAACAACTCCACAATAGTCGCTCCCCGTGATCCGTGTCAAGGGTTTCTTTTTGCGCCCCGGAAGGCCCCGCCGTGGGCCGGAAACAGCCCTGGGAGCGATCTGCGCTCAATTTTGGCCCCAAGGTACGTCGGAAACGGTCTTCGGGCGGGCCAGGGCCGGGCAGAAAGCCGCGAGCCTCTTCCACAGAGGCACGGCGTAGCCTGTTCTGGCCATGCGGCGTGCCCGTCTCGATCCCCGTTCCCTCGACCTCTCGATCCCGTGCAGACTATGCGGTCACCGAATCCAACCGGCAGAACTTGTGCGGACAGGTTGGAGCACCATCAAATGTCCACAATGTGGTCGCCAGTTCGATGAGACGGACGGGAAGAAGTTGCCGCAAGGAGCATCCTGAGTGCTAGGATGTTGCCAATCATTCGACACCCTTGGACTAGGTTCCCTGATAGAAGCTGGGATATCGATGGAGTGATACCTCCGTCGAATCGTGCTTTTCCATGAACGAATCGGAGGCCGTGGATGATTTCTTGCGGACGAGTTGCGATCATTTTTGTCTGCTCGCTTTTCTCTGTGTCTTGTGCCCTGGCAGCGGATAGCGGATCTATCTCGGCGAAATCGGATGATGGCGTGTATATCGGATTAGATGACGGCACGAAATGGATCATCGCTGCTTCAGACCGTAGCACTGTGGCGGGGTGGTCCATTGGTGACGACGTTGTGTATACGGGCACCTCGCGGTGTTCAGGAACTGTGATTATCAACACGCAGAGCGACGGAGAAGAGGCGTGTGCAATCGATGTCGGTGGAAATACGGAATCCATCACTGAAACGTCAGACAGCGGTTCCTACCTAGCGCTCGATGATGGATCGCGTTTTATCGTGTCTTCCGTCGACCGTTCAACAACCGCAACCTGGCTCGAAACCGATGACGTCATCTACCTTCGGACCAAGACCTGCAGCGGCGTTGAGATCATCAATCTGGATGAAGACGCAGACGAAGTTTGTGCTACATCCGTTGGCCGATAGTGCTACTATTCGCGCTGTCACTTGGAAGAGTGCTTTATGCAAGCTCTGTTGACTTCCCTAATAATGGCGGCGTTCGCGGTCGGTGGTCTTGGCCAGACGATTCCCGCATCAGAGGCGGCCCATCACATCGGCGAGAAGGCCGTTGTATGCGGTCACATTTCGGGCGAACACACTGCGACCACAAGCCGCGGCACTCCAACGTTCGTCAACTTGGATGGGGCGTATCCCCATCAAGTGTTCACTGCTGTCGTCTGGGGGGAGAGCAGGACGGCGGTCGGCACTCTGCCGAGCAGTGGTCGTCTATGCGTCAGCGGAACGATTTCTGAGTACCACGGCGTTCCTGAGATCCAGCTCCATGACCGCCATTCCTGGTACGTGCCTGGTCTCAGCAATGACCGGCACTACACAAACAGCGACGGACAACGGGTGCATTCTCCCGCGTATTCCTCGGGTGGCCCTCCGGCGGGCGCAACAGCGCAGTGCAGGGATGGCACGTACAGTTTCAGTCAGCACCACAGTGGGACGTGCTCCCACCATGGGGGCGTCGATCACTGGCTTTAGGACTCATCCATGGTTGGGAATGGTGACAGGGAAAAGGACGAATTAAGAAAAGAACTGGATGCCGCCTTAGGCAAGGGACTCGGCCCGATGGCCGCCCGCTATGCATTGGCGTGCCTCGGTGCAATTCCGCTTGTTGGAGGAGCCATTGCCGGTGCATCCGGCACGTGGTCTGAGGCCGAGCAAAATCATTTCAATAAGGTCTTCGCTGCATGGCTCAAAATGCAGGAGGACGAAATCAGAGAGATCGGGACAACAGTCATGGAGGTGATGTCGCGTCTGGACCTCAATGATGAGCAGATTCGGCGACGACTCGAAAGCCCTGAGTATCTCAGGATAATCAAGAAGTGTTTCCGGGACTGGTCGGCGGCTGAGAGCGAGGAGAAGCGCACCTTGGTGCGTAATCTCCTCGTGAACGCGGCTGCGACCACGATTTGTTCGGATGATGTTGTCCGTCTCTTCGTGCGCTGGATCGAGACATATTCGGAACTCCATTTCAAGGTTCTGCGATGCATCTACAAAAATCCAGGATGCAGTCGGGGCGAAATATGGACGGAAGTCGGCGGGGACAGAACGCGGGAAGACTCTTCGGAAGCCGATCTCTTCAAACTCATGATTTTCGATCTGAGCACAGGACATTTAGTGAGGCAGCACCGGCCAAAAGATTACCACGGCAATTTTGTAAAACAGCCGACAAAAAAGAAATCTGGACCGGCCTCTTCGACGTTGACCTCTGCGTTCGATGACGAGAAGGCTTATGAGTTAACCGAGTTGGGTACACAGTTCGTGCGTTACACCATGGAAGGCATAATGCCGAAGCTCGGCAGCACTTCATTCCACAATGAGCGAGTCTAAGCTAACCGATCTTTGCTGGTTTACAGTGTCCACTGCCGTAGCCGTTGCCTTCTGCGGAGTAAACTTATAGCCATGAATACATCAGAGTTGCTCTCAAGCATTGACGCCGAGATTGCTCGCCTTCGTGAAGCCCGTAACCTGCTCGCCGGTCAGGATGGCCGTCATCCGTCCACCGCAGGCCGCAGACCGACAAAGAAGCGTCACACGATGAGCGCAGAGGGGCGGGCACGCATCGCCGCCGCGCAGCGGGCACGGTGGGCGAAACAGAAGAGGGCAGCGAAGAAAGCTGGATGAAGTGTGCTTGCTCGCGGTGAAATCGTTAACAGCGCCAAATCGGTTTCAGAGGGATTAGACAGAAGTGATTCGAAACGACGAATGGAATCGATGCTACGTCTCGCTTGTCTCCGAGGGTAAGCCGCAGCTACGGGACAGGGACGGTGAAAATCAAGAAGTCCAGCTTTGGAAAGTTCTCAATGAACTTGGCGGAGAGCGGCTAACACTCGATCAAATCGTTAAGCAATGTGAGTATCGCCGCCATTCAACGAGCGTTTCCGTCCGGGCTTCAGTGATATGGCATCTGAAGAACTTTGCCAATCGCAAAATCGTGAAAATCGACTTCGATGTCTGAAGTGTTGTTCAGTCGCCGAAGATGGCGATATATAATTTCGACATGGCAATCCAACTGAAACCGGGAACTATAGTCCAGCTCAAATCTGGTGGGCCTCAGATGACTGTCGCGGGCGAATATAGCCTCATGGGAGTAGCGTCAGGCCAGGTGTTCTGCGAATGGTTCGAGGGTAACAAACCCCAGTCGAAGGCGTTCAGCGAGGCCAGTCTCAAGGTTGTTTCCGAGCCATAAGGGTGAAGGGCAGACCTGTGGCAGATAAGCGGTAGGAGCTTCGCCTTTTCTATGCTGTTGATGCGTGAGCAGTTAGTGATTCAGAATCGATAAAAACGGCCATTTTTGAGTGTAGTAGCGATTGATTCTAATACACTTAGTTAAGGTTGACCATTCTCATAACCCAAAGGTCGCTGGTTCAAATCCAGCCCCCGCAACCAATCTAATCAAGCACTTGGAACTGATTTTCGATTGGTCATCCCTTCAGATTCACTCCCACTGACTCCCATTAGCAGAATTCCTGGCTTCTGGCGCTCGCCTTGCGCTGGCTTGAGCACCATCTCCACGACCTTGCTGTTGGCCTCTCGCTTCGAATTCGACATCGCCTGTCCATAGATGTTCATCGTCGTCTGGATCGAGGCGTGTCGCATCAGTTCCTCTTGCACCTTCATGGGGGCTCCGGTCTCGTCCAGCCACGAACGATAGGTGTGGCGGAACGTGTGCCAGCCGATGCGGCCATACTTCCCGGCCGCAACCTGACGCTCCGCGTGGATCAATAGCCGCTTGCCGTTGGGGGTGGGTTTGACCTGGCTGCACCAGGCGCCTGCCCCTGCACCGCAGTTCGGACACTCCACCAGGCAGCAACCTGCCGGCCGGATGTGCCGCTTCTGAATTTCCGTTGGGTGGTACGGCTTGTTCGAGTACGGGCTTGCGAAAACCCACCGATCTTCGGTCGGTATGGCTTCCTTTCCCCATTCGAGCAACACCTCAACAAGCGACTCGTGAAGCGGAACAAAGTCGCGGGAGTATTCGGTCTTGACATCATCCACATGCCCGCTCACGAAACTTCGCTGAACGAGCAGCTGGTTCTTCTCAAAATCGAAATCGTCCCACTGAAGCGCCGCGATCTCGCTGACGCGAAGACCGAGGCATTGCGCAACAATCACCATCGTGCGGTAGGGTTCCTTCAGCAAACCAAGGATGGTTTCGTATTCCTGCACAGTCAACACAGTTGGGCGCTCGCGCCGCTTGCTTCCGCCTTTCACCCGAACCATCTGGATCGGATTCCGGCGATCCCTGAAGAGTTCCCATCGGGCCGCGCACTCGAACACCACGTGCATGACACCGCGAATATGAGCTTTCGACTTTGGCGCCATATTCAGGTTCTTCAACCAGCCTTCGACCACCATCGGACGAATCTGGTGCAGCAGGTAACGCTCCCAGTTTATTGAGGCGACGCTGAAGGAAGGCTTAAGGTCAGGACCGATTCACGGACAATTAAGGTGCGCTTCACCGTCCGTTGGCAAAAAGGGTCCGGTTCGTGAAAGTCGCATGAAAAGTTAGTGTCGGCGGCGTGGCACAGACCCCAACTGTCTTCCTGGCAGAGGACGTCTCGGTGCCGATGCTGGCGATCGCAGCGGCCAGCGGAGGCGTCATCCTCGTCGGCCACTCTTGCGGGCGTCGCGGTAACGGAAGCCTGCCATCACGAACCTGTTTCGGCAGACCCGGAGGCAGAACTGGCCGGTGTTGTGGTTTGTGCCGGCTACGCGACCCTGACTGGCATGGGGTTATCCCTCCTGGGAGTTACTCGTCCTTGCCGATGACCAGGATCTGGAACGAGTGAGGAATCATGGGCGGCCGGGGCCTGCGCATCCATGCGGGCGCGTTCGCGGGCAGGTTGGGCGGAGGCGTGGTGGGAGTGGGACCGAACTCTGAGGTGATGGTGTAGAGATTGCCCGTCTTCGGGTCCAGCGTGTGTGTCCTGGCGCCCATGGGCGTGTCTACCGTCTGCTCCACGCGGAAGCTGGTCGGCGATTCCTCCTTGATGATCGTCATGGTTCCGTCGCCCTGGCTGCTGGCCGCTTCCATGGTTGCGGGATTGAAAGTTACGCCGTCGCAGCCCTGGCCGGTGGGGAGGTCGGTGATGATGTGCCCGTCGGCTGCCGACAGGATCACCATGTTGTTCTTCTCGCGGCAAGCCGCAAAGAGAATGCTGTTTTGGGCGTCGAGCGCCAGCCCGGCGCATCCCGCACCCCGCGGCGACAGATCGTATTTGCCGACCATCTTCATCGTGTTGGCGTCGATGACCGCGATTGCGGCCTTGTCTTCGATGTCCACGTAGATCCTGCCATGTCCATCCGCTGCCGCTTGTTCCGGCGCACCACCAATATCAATCGTCCCGAGGATGCTGCCGTCCTTGTCGTCGAGCACCGTGATGTTCGGCGCCACGTGACTGAGCACGTAGAAGTGGTGATTCCAGGTGTCGTTCAGGTAGCCGTCGGGATGACCGCCGGTGTCGATCTTTTTGATCACGGCGAAGGTCTTCGCGTCGAACATCGTCACCGGATTCGAGGTGGCGAAGCCGTGGCCGGTTTCCGTGTCCACCGCCCCGCCGTGCGCGCCGACGTTGGGGATGTCCCCCACCTGCTCCAGCGTGTCCAGGTTGTAGACGCCGATATGCCCGGTGGGCCCGGAACGCGCCACGAACAAATGGCGGCCATCCGGGTCCGCTGTGACATAGTCCCAGCCACCCTGGCCGCCGGTCAGCTGAATCTTAATCACCTTGTAGGGGCCGCTCTCCTGCGCGCGTGCCGCCGCCACCAGCATGAACGTCGTTACCAAACCTGCTGCCAAGAGACATCCAATTCTCATCACCAGCTCCCTCTGAAAACGTTCTCCGGAACATTGGCCAGCATGGAGATTCGAGTCCTCCGATCGGCCACCCGAAGGACACACCGAGCATACACGCAGGGCCTGAGCGCGCGGCGAATGGCCGACGCCTTCCGACGGGCTCCTGGAGATGAGTAATCTCCATGGAGGAGGGCAATGGTATTGAGCCGATTCACAGCGGACGGTAAATCGCCGGAGCGCCCGACCGGCGACAACTAGTTGTTCAACAGTCACTGGTGGTTTTCCATGCATCTCCGGAAACTAGTCCCCATCGGCTTGGGTATCTCGGACGTCATCTGGACGTATAACGCTAGGACTTTATCGGAAGTGCCCCGGCGCGAAAGAGCAGAGGGGGAGCGACTGAGCATCGTGCCGGGGCGCTGACTGAAACTGACCGAGAAAGTCGGGGATAGAGGCAGGGCCCATAACCTGCGATTCTCGGGGCCCACTCGCTCATGGTCAGCGGCTGATAATCAACCGCGTTGTGGATGATTATCAGCCACACTGGCTGGGGGGCCCCCCGGCCACGGTCGCTGGCCTGGGCCGGGTAGAATGGCACGAGGAGAATAGACCTTGCAAACCTCAGAAATTCTCGCGGCTATCGATGAAGAAATTGGCCGCCTTCAACAGGTTAGAGATCTGTTAGCAGACAAGAACGGTCGCTCGAAACGCTCTCCGAGAACAGCGGCGATTCCGGCCACCGCATTCCCGTTTGGCGTTGCCAGTGCCACTGCCGCGCCGAAGAAGCGCCGCAAGATCAGCGCTGCAGGGCGCGCCCGCATTGCCGCGGCCCAGAAAGCACGCTGGGCGAAGCTGAAGAAGGCGGCCGGAGAGAAGGATAGAAACGGAAAGGGGTAGGCGGGCTATCGGGGAGGGTCTGGGAAAGCGTACCAGATCGTGGGCGCGGGCCGACTTGACAGGGCCGAGCGACTTTGCTTTTGCCCCGTTGGGGGTCTGCTTATTAATCACTTGATTTATACATCAATTGTTCTTGCTTTTCTCAATTATATTGATGTATAAATCAATTCGTGAAGACTCTCCAGGAACTGGGAATAGCCGTCGGAGCAGCGCGCCGGGAACTCCGCCTGAAGCAAAAAGATGTCGCTGCTCAGGCTGGAATCACGCCGGAGTCGCTCCTGCGGTTTGAACGAGGTCAGGTCGCGGAATTCGGTTCTCGAAAGCTCCTCGCCGTCCTCGCAGTCCTGGGAATGGAAATGGTACTCGTGAAGAGCGGCACGTCCGGTTCACTGGACGAGCTCAGGCGAGAGCGTGGCGGCTCGTGAAGCTCTCCGTCTACGTCTTGGGCCGTGAAGTTGCCGTCCTGGAATCGGTCGGCGATTTTCGAAGCGTGCTCACCTATATACCAGATAGCCCCGCCGACGACTTCGTCTCTCTGACTATGCCCGTGCGCACGGAGTCCTGGATCTGGGACGACCAGCTTCCTCCGGTATTCCAGATGAACCTGCCGGAGGGATATCTCCTTCAGGTGCTCCAGGAACAGTTTGGGCCGCATATCGGTGCGAGCCCGCTTGCCCTGCTCTCTGTGGTCGGCAGAAACATGGTCGGCCGCCTTCAGGTCGCTGCCAGCGGGGCGCAGTTGGATGAACCCGCCAAACCCGTCGAGGTCGCCGACCTGCTCCAGGGAGACAATTCAGAGGACGCGTTTGCGGAACTCGTGCGACAGCACGCGACCAGCGGGGTCTCGGGCGTGCTGCCGAAGTTTCTGGATGCCCAGGAAGAGAGGCGGCGCGAAGCCACCGGATCCGGCCGACCACTTGGTCTCGACCAGAAAGCGACCCTGCTGACACGCCGACACATCATCAAAGGCTCTTCAGGCAGACTGCCGTTTGCGGCGCTGAATGAATACTTGTGCATGCAGGTTCTGGCAAAGGTACTTCCCACCGCGAAGACCGAAGTCTCTCGGGACGGGAATGCACTGGTCGTGTACCGTTTTGATGTGGACGACGAGGGGCAGCCATTGTGGGGAATGGAAGATTTTTGCGCGCTGCTGGGTCTGCGTCCGGCGCAGAAATACGAGACGACCTGGGAGCGAATCGCACGCGCCGTCCGGGATCACGTACCCGGCAACCGCCAGTACGAAACATTCCAGCGCCTGACTGCCATCCTCCTTCTGACCTATGCGCTGCGCAATGCGGACTGCCATTCCAAGAACATCGCGCTGCTCTACACATCCCGGACTGATGTGCATCTTTCTCCCGCCTACGACTTTCTCACCACGAGCGTCTACGCAGCTTACCAGCACAATCCCCCGGGAATCTCGTTTGCTGGCAAAAAGACCTGGGCGCCGGGGAAGAACCTGTCGAAGTTCATCGCGGGTACACTCGGTATTCCCCTCAGGGAGCAATCCGAAATCCTCGAAAGCATCAGCGACGCGGTGGCCGATACAGTTCCGGCTGTGCGCGAAAAGATGAACGAAGTTCCAGGGTTCAGGGACACGGGCAAGCGGATGCTGCTGGCGTGGCGCGAGGGAGTAAACAGCATGCGCGATCGCCGCGTCTATTCGGCTGGCGCCTGGGTCGCCAATACACTGTTCGAGGGTATCTCCGATCCACCTCAACTGCAGTCACCTCGATCTGTTGTGGGCCGTTCGCCTCTGCTGGCCAAACCCTCACGGCGCACCCAGAGAACGCGGTAGCGTAACTCATCGGATCAGCGGGCCCAATCGTTGCCGGAGTCGCGGGCGCGATTGATGGCCCGTCGCTGCCCCGCGGCCGCTGAGAGAGAACTTTTGCTTATGAAGAAAGCGATGGGGTGCGCTACCCCATCCGTAACGTAGCGGAAGAAGCACTGAGGCCATGCCTGCGAAACTTGACGCCGGAGATCGCAAGGCCGTTAGGCTATGGAGTTGTTTGCAAATGGTCATCCAAACAGCAGCCAAATTCGGTCGGACTGATCGAAATCAGGACCGGACCAGCAAGTTCCAAATAGCCGATCCGGCCCTGATTTCAAGTGAGGGCTCGGAGACTGATCTACTCCGAAACGCGGCCGTCGCCCACCCGGGGACACGAGAAAGACGCGAACATTCCCAAGATGCACACCTGGTGAACTCTTTTGTTGATGTTTCCATGTGGTTCCGGTGGAATAAATCCCCCTACCATAGCGCCTCTTGGCCGTATCAATATCAATCCACAAAATGCGGGCCAGTTCCTCGTACTTGCCCGGGTTGTCTCGGAGCCACGCATAAGCAAAGATTCTCCGCACGGCGGTGGGAGTGACACGGCGTCCAAGATGAGAGGTAAGATTCCGCACCAGTTTGATGAACTCGCTCGCCGTCATCGACCCTCCGCGAACATTGAGCAGCAGCGTTCCCGGATCCTTTCCCCGGATCAGATATTTCCGATACCTTCTGAGGTAAAGATCGAGAATCGCGATCAGATCCCGCGGAATATAACCACGAAACTCCCCCTCCACCGGAGTCTCTCCGCAACGAAAGTGAAACTGGTAAGACGTGAAGCGGCGATTCTTCCGGCGTGCCCTCTCGATCCAGGGTGCGACCTTGAAGAACAAGTCACCGTTTGGCATACCTGCCTTGAAGAGGTTCCCTCCACGTTTTCCCAGCTTGCACTCCCGAAGGCACCGGGATACCACAGCAAAGTGACGAGAAGTTTTGCGACCAGTTCATCGCGGACCAGAATCGCGAGCTTTTTAGGAGAAAGCCGTCCTGCAGCGCGACGCGTTCCGCGGATCATCTCCGGAATTGTCTCGAGATCGTCATAGAGGACGTCCCTGCTCCTCCTTCGCTGCTCAAGCGCGCTCGGCGGCTCGATCTTCTGTTTCGGTTACGTCGGGAACAAGGCCAACGATTCCGAGCGCCTGCTTTTCGGCTTCTGTGAAGGCCGTCGACTTGTTGAGTGATGCGTCCAGGAGCAGTTCGATTCCATGTTTGCTGGTCGTCATAGACTCTCTCCTTCGAATTCTCGATGTGTGTCGCAAATGAAGAAAGATTTGCTCACCTGGCTTTTGCGACGTAAGGGTGGACCATCTTCGCCGGGTCGACGACGCGGTCGAATTCGTCCTCCGTGACAAAGGTGAAGAGCTTTCGGTTCGGTGTGTGAGCGCCCGTCCAACCGGTCTTCGGCGAGTGCAACTCAGTGGATATACCCTTCGGGTACATCCACGTTTGAGACGAGGGACGATGGCATCTGGCGTGAGCCGGACTCGCTAGGATGAGGAGATGACCTGGATTGGATGGGCACTGCTTGCAGCTGTCTTTGCCTCCGCTACGGCGCTCCTCGCGAAAGTGGGCGTGGCTCACGTTGACTCGAATCTCGCCACCGCCATTCGCACCACCGTGGTCGTGATCTTCACCTGGGGCATCGCTTTGGCGTTGGGCAAACATGGCGAGATTCGCTCGCTTGACGGGCGAACCGTGTTCTTCCTCACGCTCTCGGGTCTGGCGACAGGGCTTTCCTGGCTATGCTACTTCCGCGCGCTGCAGCTGGGGCCGGTCTCGCGCGTCGCTCCGCTCGACAAAATGAGCGTGCCGCTGGTCATGTTGTTCGCCTGGCTGCTCCTCGGGGAAAAACTGAGCGGTCCGGAAATCATTGGCGGGTTGCTGATTACTGCCGGAGCTGTGGTAATGGTTCTGGGCTGACGCGACCGAGTGCGGCGCCGATCAAACTTTTAGATCGCCGATCACGGCGGAGAACTGTCAGTCGGAGCGGAGCCGCGACAGCGCAGGGCCCATTCTGGAAATTTTCAACGTGGTCATATCCAACGCGTCCTTTGTACCGCCTGCCTCTGGGGTAGTCTGAGAAGCTGCCGTAGCATTTTCTATGAAAGACGGCATTTATCTCGGCTGACGATTTGAATTAGCGACTGTTGTAGCTGAATACCAGGATTTCCATTGCAGATTACAGTACCGGGAGAATCAAAACCTGGGCAAAGCGTAGACAGGTGCTATCATATGACTATGGTCTGTGACCATGGGAGAAATGTTATGAAAACCGCCATCGTGGCCGCCCGGTGAATTCAAATCCAGATGCCTGAAGCTCCTTGACGAAGTGGCTGCAAAACGCCATACCCTGGTCGTGACCAAGCACGGCCGCCCAGTGGCCCAGGTGTCGCCGGTCCCACAGAAGGGCGATTTTGTGGGGTCGATGCGAGGAACGGGTGAAATCCGCGGGGACATCATTCCCCCCCTTGACGTGGAATGGGAGGCCATGAAGTGAGCCCAAGAGTGCACGACCCGACATCAACTCTGCTGCTTCTGGACACTCATGTTTTGATCTGGGCAATGTTGAACGAACCGCGTCTGGGACGGCAGACGGCAAAGACGATCAACGTTGCTTCGCGCCAGGGCAGGCTGGCGGTTTCAGCGATTACTCCCTGGGAGATCGGGCTTTTGGAAATGAAGAAGCGAATCAGCCTGCAAAAGGATGTGCTGGAGTGGATGCGCGAAGCACTGGCAAAACCTGGGCTAAGCCTCGTTCCGCTCGAGCCCGAGATCGCCATCGCCAGCAGCGGGCTGCCTTTCGAGATGCACTCCGACCCGGCCGACCGCATCCTCATGGCAACTGCGCGGCACCTCGGCGCAACTCTGGTCACAGCCGACAAAGGTCTGCTCGACGTCGCAAAGAAGGGCTCTTTTCTGGCGATGGATGCAGGGAGAAGTAGTCCTCGCTTCCAGGTCACCCCAGGCCTGGGGTGATTCGCAACGGCCTGTGGGACGAGGCGATCGCCACGCTGAATACGAAAGTGAAAGAGGACCATGGCTCTCGCGCGGCCGATTTTCTGTGCCTCGCCATGGCGCACAGCGGTCGCGCAGATCATATCGACGCCGAAAGGAACTATCGGGGGCCACGAAGATCATCCGGAAGGGCGCGGTTCCGAGACCCGGAGACCCACGCGAGCGTCTCCGTTAGAATCGGGATATGTCCGACACCACAGGCGGGCTGACCGCGTCCGAAGACGTTTTGGCGCGTGCTCGCAAAATCAAGCTCTTTCTGATGGACGTCGACGGTACGCTGACCGATGGCGGCGTGTGTCTGATCTCGACGACCGGGAGGGACGGCTCTGCAAATCCGATCGTCTCTGAAATGAAGGTCTTCAACGCGCAGGATGGGCAGGGATTGTCGCTCGCCCATACGATGGGGATTCAGACAGGGTTCATCACCGGCCGTTCTTCGCCGGCCGTTGCTCAGCGTGCAAAGGAACTGAGAGTCACGTTCGTCTATCTGGGACAGGCGGAGAAGATGCAGGCATTCGAAGAATGCGTGCGCAGGGCAGGAGTGGCCGAAGCAGAAGTGGCCTATATGGGCGACGATCTGCCGGATATCCCGCTGGCCAGGCGCGCCGGGCTGGCAGTCTGCGTAGCCGGTGGCGCACCGGAGTTAGCAGCCGTATGCCACTTCACCACCACTCGACGCGCCGGACACGGCGCAGCGCGCGAGATCGTGGAACTAATCCTGAAGGCGCAGGGACGCTGGGAAGAAGCCATACCTCGGGCTTTGGCTTAGGGAACCGCAGAACGCCTCGTCCGTCATTAGAAGCTGAGCGTCACCTGCACGTCGATGCTTCGATTCGCAGCCGGTGATGAGAAGAATCCGCCCGACAGCGCATTCGACTTGCCGAACAGCGGGGACTCGAGCACGCCGACCGGCTGCGCCAGATTCACGTTGTTGAAGACGTTCCTTGCCATGGCGGCGAACGTAAGTGAATACCGTCGCGGTAACTCCTGATCGAGGCGGGGAGGGCCGCCCGACTGGCTCAGTCCGCCCGGGCCGAGGCCGCCCCCGCCGGGACCGCCGCCGTGAGGACCTCCTCCCGGACGTGGACCGCCGCCAGGTCCCCCAAAGCCGCCCGATCCACCAGCTCCGCCTTCCACGCGCGGGCCGATACCGACGGACTTGCTCACCCGCAGGTTCAGGCTGAGCTGCGCGGGGCCATTGCCGAGGTCGAAGGGGATGCGCGTCACATCCGCGCCCGGGTCGAGATCGAAGGTTCCATAACTGGTAGCCATGGTGTCGGTGCTGCTCGCCGCAGCATAGGCCGGCCGGTCGTTGTACTGGTTATCTCCGTTGAGATCCTGACCGATGGTGATGTTGAAGGGAGTGCCGGAGTCCGCCACCAGAAACGGGCTGAACGACACGCCATACGGCGCCTGAAAGTTTCCGCCGAGCAGGAAACGGTTGCGGACATCGAAGCTGGCGCGTCCGTAATCGGCGCGGGGATCGAACTGATCGGACGGAAAGTAAGTCGCTCCCGAAGTATCGGCTTTGGCAAAATTGACCATATAGAAGCCGAACAGCGAGACGCGCTTCGCTCGCACGGTGTAGTTGAACATGAACTGGTTCTGGTTATAAATGCCACCCGACTCAAACTGATCGATGTTCTCGTTGATTCCGTTCGGTCGGACGCCGGTGCCCGTGCTTGCATTGTAGGTTCCCGGCAGAAACGCATTGATGTTATCGCTCAAATACTGGTGCTCGCCGCGCGAGTTGATATACGTTACCGACGCTGTGGCAATTTTCCCAAACTGATGTTCGATTCCAAGAGCGGCCTGCATATTCACTTCGGCCCTGAGGTTGGGCGCAATCCGGTCAATCGTCGGGGCAACGCTGCTGAGCGACGCCAGCGCGGATGGCGCCGGTGCATTCTGGCTGAAGCTCGGCTCCTTGACAATATACTGCTGCTGGTTCACCCCGTTCTGGCGGATGGCATCGAGGACATACGTGGAGCTGAAGCGATCGAAGAACCAGCCGTAACCGCCGCGAATCACGGTAGCCGCCGGGTGCCCGTTGTTCCGCGCCGGCGCCCAGGCAAAGGAGAAGCGTGGCGCCCAATCGGCGTGGTCGCCGATCCGGTTCTGCGATTCGAAGCGCAGCCCGTAGCTCAGGGTCAGATTCCGGCGCGCTTTGTAGTCATCCTGGAAGAAGAGGCCGGCGTCGAAAAGATTCACGCTCGCTGCGGGCGTTCCGGCGGTTATGTCGTACTCCGACGGGGTGCCCGCTGCGTAGGCGCCGAGAGACGAGTAAATGTAATTGCCGTTGAATCCGGAGGTGGAGTCATTGGCATCGCGCGTCAGGCGAAGGCGCGCTCCGAAATTGAAAGTTTGCTGGCCCTCGACCGCCGTCGTGTAGTTCTGTAATTCGTACCGGTCCTGGTTATCCCGAACCGTGCCTTCGTTATTCCCTCCGCCGGTGAACGCGCCCTGAACGGTGACGGTTGGGGTGTTGTTCTGCGCTGTCTGGTTGTCACGATCGCGCGTGTACTGGAAGCGTGTCTCGTTGACGATATTGCTGCTCACGATCTGCGTATCGCTCAGTTGCAGCGTGTTCTCGTAGTTCAGGACGTTGTAACCCTGACTTTCCAGAGCAAACTGCGAGACACCGCTGTTGGTCTCCGCCTGACGGTCGAACATGTACCGTACGCTGAGGGTATTGTTCGTGCCCAACTGCAAATCGACGCGAGGACTCACGTCGAGCCGGGACTGCGGATTGGCGACAGCGGCCGTATAGTTGTACGCCGCGCCGCTCGCGTTCAGCAGTTCGGCGTTCACGATCGAATTCGACTGATCATTCCGATCGAAGACGTTGGCGAACCAGGATGCGCTCCTGGTCAGCGCTCCGCTCGCGCTGCCCACCATAAAGGTCGTGTAGTAGGACGGCTCGTTCGTCACGAAGGGGTTCAGAGAATTGAACGCGGAGTCGTTCCCGTTGATCATGAACATGCCGTGAAGCTTGTCGGTTCCCGGCTTGGTCAGAATCTCGATTCGGCCATAACCCAGTTTGTCGTACTGTGCCGAGAAAGGATTCTGATTGATTCGGATTTCGCGAATCGACGATTTAGGCGGCAGTTGTCCGCCGGTGAATCCGTCAATATAAATCTGTCCGCCACTGGGCCCCGCGGCCGGTCCGGCCAGAGCCGTCAGCTCATCCTGCATTTCGTCGGGGTCGTCGGAGAGAGCGTCCAGATCTTTGCCCTTGATCACGATGGCGCTGGCGTTGTTGTCCGCGCTCGTATCCACGCTGAGCGCCTGATCGGTGACCTGAATCTGCTGCTGTTCGACAGGGATCTGCAATTTCAGGTTCTCCGGCGTCGTTTTGCCGCCAAAAACCAAAATGTTTGGCACGGCTGCCGGAGCGAATCCCGTCGCCGTGACCGAAGCAGAGTAGCGGCCGGGGAGCAGACGATCGAAGGCAAATGCGCCGTCAGCACCGCTGGTCGTCGCCGTCGAGCCGCCGGTGCTGTTCGTCAGGACTACCGTAGCGGAAGGAACGACCGCGCCGGAAGGGTCGGTGACGGTGCCGCTCACGCTTCCCGCAGGAGTCTGTGCCCGAGATATCGGACTCGTGAGAATAAGCGCAGCGAAGAGACTTGCGAGCAGGATTCGTTGGTTCATAGCATGTCGCGGCCTGAGAACAACAGCCGCCATACTCAGCAGAACCCGGATCAAGCGGCAGTGCGGTCATAAAGAGTAACGTCGTGTAACGATGTGTCACGGAGATCGTGACGATTTGTTACATTTTTGGGGCGTGGGCCGTGGGAAGGCAGCGTAGTCTCGAAACCAGAGCGCCGTGGAAGACATTCTGCTCATCGACGACGATGTCGAGCTTTGCTCGATGCTGACCGAGTATCTGGGGCGATATGGATTCCGTGTGGTCTCTGTGCATCGCGGAGATGCGGGGCTGAGGACCGCGCGGGAGAAGCCGTGGCCGCTGATTCTGCTCGATGTCATGCTGCCCGGCATGGACGGATTCGAAGTGCTCAGGCAGCTGCGCAGCACATCGCCGGTCAGCGTGCTGCTGCTCACGGCGCGCGGCGACGACGTGGACCGCATCGTCGGCCTCGAGATCGGAGCGGACGATTATCTGCCCAAGCCCTTCAATCCCCGGGAGCTGCTGGCCCGCATGCGGGCCATTCTGCGCAGGAGCGGAGCGACCGAAGCGACCCAGGAAAAGCCGGTGCTGCGCATCGACGACCTGGAACTGGATCCCGCCGCTCGTACGGTGCTGACCAGGGGAAGGAATCTCGAGCTGACCGACGTGGAGTTTTCTTTGTTGGAGGCGTTGATGCGCTCACCGGGCAAGGTGGTATCGCGCGAAGAACTGGCCGAGCGGGTTCTGGGCCGCAATCTCAGCCCCTTCGATCGCAGCCTCGATATGCATGTGAGCCGGCTTCGCCGCAAACTGGACGAAGCCAGCTCGAGCGGCGATCGGGTGAAGACCATTCGCGGCACCGGCTATCAACTGCTCGTGCGCCGCACACCGCTCGAGAGGCTGAACTAAGTCATGCGCGGGCTTTTCTTCAAGACTTTCGCCATCTTCTGGATCGCGCAGAGTCTTATCTTCGTGATCTCGACTGCGCTGATCCTGCGGCATCGGCGGCCGAGTCCGCAGATCCTTTTCGATACGCTCTCAAGCACGCTGCGCAATGAAGCGAGTGACGTCTTCGCAGCCTGGCAGTCAGGCGGATGCAGGTCCTTCAATGCATATGCTGCGGCACACCAACAGAGCCTGACGCTGGAGGATGCTGCCGGGAAAACGCTCTGCGGTGCGCCAGTTCGGCTGCCGGCGGATCAGGGGAGCAATCGGCAGAGTGGAGATCAGATCGCCGGCGCGCAGTTCGGCGACGTGTATATCTGGAGAGTTCCCATCGCGTCCGCGCAGGGCGCGCGTTACACCCTGTTGCTGAGCCGGCCCCACGCGCCCGACATTCGTCCCTGGTACATGGACCTGTTCCACTTTGCATTTCCGCAGCTTTTTGTGGCGATTGCCGTTGGCGGGGTGACCACCTGGGCGCTGGTCCTGCTGTTCACGCGTCCTCTTGTCCGGCTCAGGCAGGCTGCCCGGGAGTTGGCGGAAGGAAATCTGAAGACCCGAGTGCAGGCGCCGGCTCGTCGCTCCCGGACGGTGCGAGAAGACGAGTTCAAAGCACTGGTGCACGACTTCAATCACATGGCCGGAAGGCTCGAATCCCTGGTGGATGCTCAGCAACTACTGCTCCGGGATGTGTCCCACGAGCTGCGATCGCCTCTGGCTCGACTCAGCGTTGCTCTGGAGCTGGCGCGTGAGGACGCCGCTCCGGAAATGTCCGCTCACCTGAACCGCATCGAACGGGAAACGGGAAAACTGAACCAGCTTATCGGCCAGTTACTGACCCTGTCCTCGATGGAGGCTCTCGAGAAAACAGATAATTTCCAGCCCGTATCTCTTCGAGATCTGGTGAGTGAAATGATTCCGGATGCGGAGTACGAGGCTCGGCAGCGCCAGAGTTCCGTCTCGTTTTCGGCCGATCAGGATTGCGTCATCGCGGGAAACCGCGAGTTGCTCTATCGCGCCGTTGAGAATGTCGTTCGCAACGCCGTTCGCTACACCGAAAATGGCTCACATGTCGAAATCCGCCTCACCAGCACCGGAGCGACCGGCCAGAAACAGGCGGTGCTGGAGGTGAACGATCAGGGTCCGGGCATCCCCGAGACCGAGATCAACGAGATTTTTCGACCCTTCTACCGCGTCGATCGTGCCCGCAGCACGGAAACCGGAGGCTTCGGCGTCGGTCTGGCTATCGCCGAGCGGGCGGTGAAGCTGCATGGAGGTGAACTGCATGCAGAAAACCGGCCCGGCGGCGGGCTGACGATCCGCATCATGTTTCCCACGCAAACCGAGTCTGGCGTCACACAAAACGGCTCTCTCGATCTGCATTAAAGCCGGTCGATCTCATCGGTCTTGCGCAGGTCTGTACCGGCATGGATACTGGACCGATCACGCCTCGGAATCTATCGTGGGGTCGAGCTGGTTCTCGCGAGCCCGGTCGCGGCGGTCCTGCTCGCCCGCTGCTCCGCATCCTGGTGGTCCCGGACCGCGACGAGGGGCGCAGCTAATGCGGATCGCTGCCGCTCTCAAACACCAGGTGGGCTTTGCCGGTGGCAGGGTTGGTGAGCAGCACGGGGGAAACGGCAAAAGCTGTGCGCAGATGGTCCCCGGTGAGCACTTCCGTTGGTGAGCCATCAGCGAGAATGCGGCCGTGGTCGAGCAGCAGCAGGCGATCGGCGAACTGGACGGCGAGGTTCAGGTCGTGGACCACGCCAACCACGACGACATCCTTCTGCGCGGCGAAGAGGCGGACCTTCTTCATGAAGTCGATCTGGTGGCGGATATCGAGGAAAGTGAGCGGCTCGTCGAGGAAGAGATGGCGGGTTGCGCCTTCGAGGGGGCGCCAGATCTGGGCGAGCACGCGGGCGAACTGCACGCGCTGGCATTCGCCGCCGCTGAGGGTGCCATAGCTGCGGTCGGCCATCGCGGTGACGTCGAAGAAGCGCATGACATCATCGCAGATTTCGAGATCTTCGGCGCCGGGACGGGCTCCAAAGTGCGGGTAGCGGCCCATGAGGACCAGCTCGCGCACGGGGATGGAAAATGCAACTTCGATGGCCTGGGAGAGCACGGCGCGGCGGCGCGCGAGGTCGCGCTCGTGCCAGTGGACCGCGTCGTAGCCGTCGAAGTGGACCGTGCCTTCGGTTGGACGCAGCAGGCGGGCGAGCAGACGGATGAGCGTGGACTTGCCGGCTCCGTTGGGACCGAGGATGAGGTGGAGCTGCCCGGGCTGAAAGCGGGCGCAGACGCGGTCGATGAGGGCGCGGTTGCCGACGCGGAAGACGAGATCGGTGGCCGTCAGCATAGCGTCAGGACAGGTACTCGCGGCTGCGAAGGAGAGAGAGGAAGACGGGCACGCCCACGACCGCGGTGACGATGCCGATGGGCAACTCGGCCGGGCGCAGGGAGACGCGGGCAATGAGATCGGCGACGCTGAGCAGGGTTCCACCGAGGAGCGCGCTGTTTCCCGAATGGCATTGATATCGAAAAAGGCAGAGTGCTGAACTGTGGGCACGCCGAACCAGCTCTGAACCGATTGTTCGGCTGCTCCCGGTTCGTTGCCAGAGAAAGCGAGCCGGCAGCGGTGAGGCTGACCGCCGCGCATGAGTATCGAAGATTCTGCACCGGCAGCGAGTTGCAGGAGCCTCATTAATTAATCGACAATGCTGCTGTAGGAAAAAGTAGAAGATGCAGACGCGACGCGACTTTCTGAAGCTGGCTGCCATGTTGTCCGGGGCCTCGGCCGTATCCGGATTCGTTCCCGATTCAATCCAGCGGGCGTATGCCATTGAGCCTGACCCGGGCTCCACGTTTCTCGATGCTGAACACATCGTGATTCTGATGCAGGAGAATCGCTCCTTCGACCACGCACTCGGGACGCTGCGGGGCGTTCGCGGCTTCAACGATCCGCGCGCCCTGCGCCTTGCCAACGGCAATTCCGTCTTCGTCCAGACCAGCCAGGCCGGGGCCCCCTACGCGCCCTGGCGGCTCGACATCAAGGACACGCGCATCACATGGATGGGGTCGCTGCCCCATTCCCGCAACAGCCAGGTCGACGCATGGAATGAGGGTCGCCACGATGGATGGATCGACGCCAAGCGCTCCGGAGAAGCTGCCTATGCAGACGTTCCCATGACCATGGGCCATTACACGCGCGAGGATTTGCCTTTCTACTACGCGCTTGCCGACGCGTTCACCGTCTGCGATCAGCATTATTGTTCGGTAATGACCAGCACCTCTCCCAATCGCTGCTTTCTGTGGACCGGCACCATCCGCGACCGCCAGAGCGCGGACTCCCGCGTTTTCATGCGCAACGAGGAGATCGACGATGGCGGCATGACATGGAAGACCTTTCCCGAACGCCTGCAGGAAGCCGGCATCTCGTGGAAGTCGTACCAGAATGAGTTATCGCGTTCCGCACTCGCGGGTGAAGAAGATGCGTGGCTGTCAAATTTCGGCGACAACGTCCTCGAGTGTTTTTCCGCCTACAACGTAGAGGCGTATCCGGGATTCGCCGCCGCCGCGCAGCGCTGGATGGCGGAGTCTTCCGTAGAGGCGCATAGACTCGAAGTCCGCATCGCTGCCGAAACAGATCCATCTGAGATCGCGCGGTTGCGTGTCCGGTTCAACAAAGAGCACGATCGCGTCGAGGCCTTCCGGGCTGCTCTGGCGCAATGCGGCGAGGCGCGCTTTCAACGGCTCACAGAAGAGCAGAAGGCCCTGTTCCACGCTGCGTTTGTTACCAACGCAGGCGATCCTGATTATCATGCGCTCGGAGAGTTGCAGTTTGACGATCAGGGCGCGCATCGCAGCATGAAGGTACCGCAGGGCGATATCTTCCACCAGTTTCGTCAGGATGTCGAACAGGGCAAACTTCCAACAGTCTGCTGGCTCACGGCGCCGGAAAACTTCTCCGATCACCCCACATCGCCATGGTACGGAGCGTGGTACGTCTCTGAAGTTATGGACATTCTGACGAAGAATCCGGAAGTCTGGAAGAAGACGATCTTCATCCTCACCTACGATGAGAATGATGGCTACTTCGATCACGCGCCCTCCTTCGTGGCGGCTGACCCAAAGCGGCCGGAGACCGGGGGTGCGTCGGCGGGAATCGATACGGGTATCGAGTACAGCTACGTAGAAGACGAGCTGGTGCAGGGAGTAGCCCGGAAGGAGGCGCGCTCAGGGCCCATCGGCATGGGCTTTCGGGTGCCGATGATCATTGCCTCTCCGTGGACGCGCGGCGGATGGGTCAACTCCCAGCTCTTCGATCACACGTCCACGCTCATGCTGATCGAGCAATTCGTCCAGCAGAAGTATGGCAAGACGGTGAAGGAAGAGAACATCAGCGCCTGGCGCCGCGCAGTCGCAGGTGATCTGACTTCAGCATTCCGGCTCCACGACCGCAAGGAGCCGGACCTCGACTTCCTCAACCGCGACAAATTCGTGATCGGCATAGAACAGGCGCGCTACAAGGAGATTCCGTCGAACTATAAGACGCTCGCTGCGAGTGAGGTCGACGATATCAACCGCAACCTGCAGCGTTCATCCTTCACCTCCCATCAGGAACCAGGCACGAGACCGTCATGCGCTCTCCCCTATGAGCTCTATGCCGATGGCGGGTTAACCTCCGACGGAACACAGTTCGAGCTGCAACTAACGGCGGGAAACAACGTGCACGGGGACAAAGCTGCGGGGGCGCCGTTCAATGTCTACCTGCGCAATTTGAACGATACTTCCGGCGGCCGATTCCGGGCCGCCACCTACGCCGTCATGGCCGGCGACACTCTTCGTCCCCGGTTTCCCATGTCTCTTTTTAGCGATGCAGGTTACTCGATCGAGGTGCATGCGCCCAACGGCTTCTATCGCTCGTTCACCGGTGATCCTGGTTCCTCTCATGTACAGATCAAGACGGAGTACGAGCGAAGGGGTATTAGGCTGACAGGCAATATCGTAGTTCACCTTCACAACCCAGGTCCGGAGCGACTGGCCGTCACGGTTGCAGATAAGGCCTACACGGGAAAGTCCCACCGGAAAATGCTCGATCCCGGAGGTTCGGCTTCGGTCTTGCTCCATCTGCACCGCAGCCAGGGCTGGTATGACTTCACCGTAAAGGCAGAGGGATCGAATGCGGAAGTGCGCCTGGCCGGGCGAGTCGAGAACGGGCGACCGAGCATCAGCGATCCCCTGCTCGCGGGAATTGTCTAACTCCATTGGAAGCCGGTGATCTGCACGTCCGTTTTTGATCATCGGACGCCCTGGATCAGGGGTCAATGAACGAGGCTATTTTTTAATTGCTTCCGCCACATATTGGCTGGGCGGCATACCGAGCACGCGTCGAAACATGGCCGTGAAGGCTCCCGGAGTCTCGTAACCGAACTCGCTTGCCAGGCTCGTCACCGATTCCCCATTCATAAGCCGCGGAATCGCCGCCAGAGCCCGAAACTGCTCCCGCCACCGGCTGAAGGACATGACGGCTTCGCGCTCAAAGAGACGGGCCAGATTCCGCGTGGAGGCGCCGGCAAAAGCGGCCCACTCGTCGATGGTGCGCGCGTCTCCCGGATTATCAACGAGGGCCCTTTCAATGGCGATCAGGCGCGCATCGTGGAAACGGGGCATGGCCATATCACGCGCGGGCCTCCAGTCGATCTCATCCAGAAGCAAAGCCATCAGCCGGCCATCTCGGCTCTGTTCGTCGTACTCCGGAGGTATTGCGGCAGCGCGCCGCGCAAGCTCTCGCAGCAATGACGATGTCTGCAGCAGGCAGGCACTCCGCGGGGCCTTCTCGGGGCACGACGAGCGTTGTATGTATACTCTGCAGACTTCCGCCCCGCCAAGCGTATCGGTTTGGTGATCACAGCCAGGAGGGAACCACGCGGCGCGGTGCGGCGGGACAACCCACGAAGCACGAGGGGTCGTGATCTTCACAGTTCCGGAATCGGCATAGAGCAACTCAGCGTGCGGGTGGCAGTGCTGCTCCCCGCTTGTTGCGCCGGTGTACGAGACGATTTCAACTCCCATGGACCGGGCGAGCCGGCGGAAGAAATCATGCTCCGGGCTGCGTTCCGTCAGATTGTCGTTTTCGGCGTACACAATGGCAGATTTGGCGAAGCGATTCTGAACTCGCTGTCATATTCTTAAATACGACTAGTTTGGTCCTGATTTCAAGTGTTTCATCGATTATTGTTCGGGGATTCGGCGGGAAAGAGGTTCTCGCCGGGACCGATCGGTGCGGCGGCCCAGGCAGGAAGAGCAGGGTAAGGGCTATTGCAGCAATGAGATAACGCATGATCGGTGAGCGGCTTCTGTCCCGCCGAGAAAAGAGAGGCATCATGATGCGCAGAGCCCTTCGGCTCATGGTCTGGATTGCGGCAGCCGTCTTTGCGCTTCCAGCCTTCACCGTCACCACGGTCTGGGCGAGTGTGAATGGCAGCATCTCAGGGACGGTGAAGGACCCCTCCGGGCGTGTCGTTGCCAGGGCTCACATCATCGTCAAGGAATCGGACACCGGGCTTTCCTACGAAACGCGCACCGACAACAAGGGCTACTACACCCTGCCCGTTCTCCCAGCCGGCCAATATGTGCTCGATGTCGAGGCTCCCGGATTCGAGAGGTATGAGCGCAAGGCGATCGTTTTGGACACGAACGCAGAGCTCATGCTCAATGCTTCGCTTGTGGTCGGCAGCGTCTCACAAAAGGTCATGGTCACCGACAACACGCTTCACGTCGAAACTACAAGCACGCAACTCGGTCAGGTCATCACCGGACGACAGATGACTGCAGTCCCGCTGAACGGCCGCAGTTATACGGATCTTCTGTCTCTTCAGCCGGGCGTTGCGCCTCAGACGGCGATCACGGATATGACGGTGCAGGATGTGGGTGCCACTACCTTCAATCCGTCCGGGACACTCAATCCAGGAACACTGTCGGTAAACGGCCAGCGCGAAACCGCGAACTACTTCGGTGTGAACGGCAGCGACGTGGAAGAGGACGTGAATGCCGGCACAGCGGTGATTCCCAACCTCGATTCGATCGCGGAATTCCGCATCATTACCAGCAACTTCGACGCCGAATACGGCGAATACAGCGGCGGCCAGATCAGTGTTGTCACGAAATCCGGGAGCGACGAGTTTCACGGCAACGTCTTCGAGTTTCTGCGCAACACCGATCTGGACGCGCGCAACTACTTCTCCCCGACCCGCGGCGCCTTCCGGCAGAATCAGTTCGGAGGCACCCTGGGCGGTCCAATTCGCAGAGACAAGCTGTTTTTCTTCCTCGATTACCAGGGAACACGGCAAACCCAGGGCATCGACACCGGTAATATTGCGGTACCTTCGGATGCCGACCGAACCGGCGACCTTTCCGACTTCACAACCGGAACCGCCGGAAATCAGCTAAGCGGCCTCGTGAGCGGACCCTGGTTCGCGAACATCCTGACCCAAAGGCTTGGCTATCAGGTCGCGGCGGGCGAGCCCTACTACCTGCCCGGATGCACCTCATCCTCAATCTGTGTTTTTCCCAATGCTGTCGTTCCGCAGAGTGCGTGGTCGGTTCCGGCTCAGAGGATGCTCGAGTACATCCCCGCGCCGAATACTGTGCGCGGCACCTTCGCCACATCTTCCTATAACCAAACCGTGCGGGACGACAAGGCGGGGTCGCGTGTCGACTGGAATACCCGCTGGGGCCTGATGTCGGCGTATTACTTCATCGATGACTTCTACCTCGTCAATCCTTATCCGGTCGCGCAGAGCGGCGCCAGCGTTCCGGGGTTCTCTGCAGCCACCACCGGACGTGCGCAGCTTCTTTCGCTTGAAGACACGAAGAGCTTTGGCGCGACGATGGTGAATGAGTTCCATCTGAGCTTCATGCGCGACAATACCAACCTCGGCCAACCCATCGGCGGACGCAACGTGACCCTCGCGTCGCAGGGGTTCGTGAATGCGGATGGAACCGACAGCATCGTCGCTCTCGATCCCAAGGGACAGAGCGTTGAGAACCTGAACTTCAACGCCTATTCGACGGGCGCCGCCGCCAACCAGCTTATTCAGGTGAACAACACCTGGCAGACATCGGACAGCTTCTCGAAGGTGCTGGGGAGTCATACGATGAAGTTCGGCGCGGAGTTCCATGCCGACCAGGTCAATGCAGTTCCTATCGCCCAGTTCAACGGCAGCTTCGTCTTTGCAGGTCAGGAAACCGGTGTCGACTTTGCCGATTTCCTGATCGGGTTGCCCAGCCAGTACAACCAGAGCCAGCTCAATCCGTTCTACGATCGCAACAAGTATGTCGGCGTCTTCGCGCAGGACAGCTGGCACGCTCTCCAGAACCTGACGCTCAATTACGGTCTCCGCTGGGATCGCATTGCCCCATGGTCAGAGAAGTACAACCAGATCTCGACCTTCGTGCCAGGCGCGCAGTCCGTAGTCTTTCCTGGCGCGCCTCCGGGCATTCTCTATCCGGGCGATCCGGGCATCCCCAGGACGCTCGCCCCCATCGATGAACTGGATTTCTCTCCACGCGTTGGCGTGGCATGGTCTCCCCAGGGGGAGAACGACACCGTTCTCGGACAGATTCTCGGTTCGCCGGGATCAACCAGCGTTCGCGCCAGCTTCGGCAACTTCTACACGGCCATTGATGCTACTTCAGTCGGAGTACTGGCGGCTAACGCTCCCTATGGAACGACCTATTCGAGCCCCGAGCCACCTCTTTTTGCAACACCATTCGTCGGCGCGGCCGACGGAGCCAACAATGGGCAGCCGTTTCCTTACAAGTTTGCGCCACTCAACTCTTCGCGCAGCAACCCCGATCCGAACATCGACTGGGCTACGTATGAGCCAATCAGCGGCATTCCAGGGTATGACATCCACAATCGCACGCCCTATACCGAGGAATGGTCACTGTCGATCGAGCGTCAAGCCGGCCCAAAAACCGTCTTCGCTGCGACTTATGTCGGCTCGTCCACGCACCGCGAGCGTGTGCTGATCGCCGAGAACCCCGGAAACCCCGCCCTATGCCTGAGTCTGAGCCAGCCACGCGAGGTGATGTTGGGAACGCTGACCTGCGGTCCTTATGGTGAAGATACGGTCTACTATCCGGCCTCAGGCGGCGTGGCCAACGGAACACGGCAGCAACTGGGTTCCGACTTCGGCAGCAATGCTCTTCAGTCGAATCTCGGCCATGCGAATTACAACGCACTGGAACTGAGCGCGCGGCATACGTCTGGCCGTCTGGAACTTGATGCTTCCTATACCTACGGTAAGTCGCTGGACCAGTCTTCGAACATCGGAGAGGAGGTCAACCCGTTTGACCCGGCGCTGAGCTATGCTATCTCCTCCTACGACATCAAACACAACTTCGTCATCAGCTACGACTATCAGCTGCCTTTCGATCGGTTCCTGCGCCCCACCCGACTGACGAAAGGCTGGTCTTTCTCCGGCATCACACGTATCGCCAGCGGCTTCCCGGTGACCATGATCAATAATGGTGACAACTCGCTGATCGGGACCAATCCCAACGGCGTGAACAACTCGAGCATCGATGAGCCGGACTACGACGGCCGCCCGATCCACCGTGGGATGGGCCCACGCGGCAACGGCAACAAGTTTTTCAATACGGGCTCGTTCAGCATGAATGCACTGGGAAGCCCGGGTACCTCAAAACGCCGATTTTTCTACGGGCCCGGCGCGGACAATTTCGACATGGCTGTCGCCAGGAGCGTCCGTGTTAAGGAATCGGGAAATCTGCTTTTTCGTGTGGAGGCGTTCAACGTCTTCAACCACTCCCAGTTCAATGGTCCCCTGGCGGTCGACGGAAACATTGGCAGCACAACCTTTGGCCAGGTAATCAGTGCGGCTCCGCCGCGCATCCTTCAGGGAACGCTGAAATTCAACTTCTAGCGACGGCCTGAAGCGCGCCGCTGAGGGTGTCCGACGACTGCTCTTTTCCCACCCATGATGCGGCGCCAGCTGTTTTTCCAGTGTGAGCTCGGCTAAACCCAGCTCCGCGGCATTGCTCGCGAGTTCTACAATCTGCTCGGAATCATAATCGGCAACCTCGATCTGCTGGAGAAAGCGGTGAGCGGCCCGGAGCGGCGCTGAAGCGAGTGAAGACTGCCCGGAAGGATGCAGTGCGCGGCGCAGACGTGACTCGTCGCCTGCTGGCGTTCTCCAGCAGTGAGGATTTGTCCTTGTCCGACGAGCCTCTCCGATTGCGTGCGGAATACCACGGAACTGGCCGCACGAGTTGGATATCCGAGGAGACACACGCTGTCGACACTCTACGGCAATGACGTGGCGAGCACCTTGGTAGTTCAAGCTCGCCATTCCAGGGATTGCAATGTGTCTCGCCGAAGAAGCGCAAGTTGATGGAGGTTTCGGGAGCCAGCCGAGACCCATTGCTCCGGAGGCGAAACCAAAATTCGCGAAATCAGCCCCAACGGGTGGGGCTAAGGCGCAGGCGACCGCCCCCGGACGAACGGTCTCCAAAGAGCTTGTGAACTACACTTCCGTCTTCGCCGCCACGATGGCTTCGGAAAAACCATACGTCAAACCCTAATACTTGACAGCAGGATTCTTTGGGAGGTAGCATTCTTTGTGCCGCGTTTGAAACGTTTCAAGACAGTGGGGAATTTCAAAAGCGCAGAGTCCCGAATCCCCCAGGTATTGGAAAGGGAGGCCGAACCATGAACATGAAGATGACAAGCTGCCAGCTGCGTCCACAGCTCCGGCTGGCCGGATGGCTGTTGATGCTTACCCTGACTGCAGTGCAGTGCGTAAGTTCCGCACATTCCCAGGCAATAAATGCACAAATACTCGGTACGGTCGTGGATACAACCGGAGCACTAATTCCCAACGCGACAATTGAAGCCAAAAATACGGGAACTGGTTTAGGCCGCACCGTCACCAGCTCAGCGACCGGTGATTACGTAATTCCCTCCCTTCCCGTTGGCACGTACACGCTGACGGTCGTGGCAAAGGGGTTCAAAACCTACACTCAATCGGGGATCGCTCTTGTTGCTGGTCAACAAGCACGCGTAGTTGTCACCCTCCAAGTCGGAAGCGCAACCCAAACTGTTCAGGTCGCGGCGAATGCGCTGCAAGTCAACACCACCTCCGCGAGTCTCCGCACAGAGATTTCTACCACCCAGCTTCAACAGCTACCTCTCAATACGCGCGATACGCTGCAACTCATAACCCTCGTTCCCGGAGTGGGGGACGCCACCCTACCTGCCGCCGTCACCAACCAGCGCGACGGCCCGACCTTCAGCGTGAACGGAAGCCGCATTAACGGCAGTGAAGTAGAGCTTGACGGCGCTATCCTCGTCACCGGGCTCTATAACCGCCCAGTGAACCTTCCCAATCCTGACTCGATCGGAGAGTTTTCGCTCCTGACGAGTAATTACAGTGCGGAGTTCGGCCATGCGTCCGGAGGAGCGTTTGTAGCCGTCAGCAAAGCGGGAACCAACACCTTTCATGGATCGGCGTGGGAGTTTTTGCGTAACGATGCGCTCGATGCGAGAAACTGGTTCGCGCCAGCTCCGGCGGCAAAACCGACGTTGAAACAAAACCAGTTTGGTGTTGCCGGGGGCGGGCCAATCTGGAAGAACAAGGCCTTCTTCTTCGCCACTTACGAGGGATTGCGAATTCGCCAGGTAACTCTTTTTAATCTTCCCACTAACACGCCCGCTGAGCGCGCCGGAACCTTCCCGGGAACAGCTGCGGACCCACTCTGGGACCCATTCACTAATTCACCTTATCCGTACAACGCTGCAATGGGAACATATCAAATACCGCAGAGCGAGTGGGACCCGGTATCGGTGGCTTTCATGCAGACTTACATACCCGTTGCAAATGCGACTACCGGGCTGTTTGCGAGCCAGGTGCCAACTCCTACCACCGGAAACCAATACACGGTCAGAGTTGATTACCACCCGACAAATCGCGATGACATGTATGTCCGGTTCTTCCATATGAACGACACGGCAGTATCCCCTCCTCCATATGGCTACTATCTGTCTCCTACGGACTATGACAACTTCTCGGAACCCGATTGGGGTACTACTGTCAGGGACACGCACATATTCAACCCGAATCTGGTCGGCGACTTCGGATTCTCGGATACGAATATAACGACGAACGGCACGCCAGAGGGAACAATCATAACGCTGGCGGAAATGGGCGGCCTCTATTCTACCGGCGGATACAACGTATCTCCGGCGGTGTCAGTATCCGGCGTCACAAGCTTTGGTTCAGGTAATCCGTGGTATGAGAATACGGCTCTGAAACAGGCTGATGCGGAGCTAACGTGGACCAAAGGAAGGAACCTATGGGAGTTCGGCGCTTTGGCCCTTCGTGAGGCTGAGGAAATCGATTGGATCGACACTAACTCCTCCGGAAATCCATATTTTAGCGGCTCGTATACCGGGTCCGACGGAGCGACTGAGGGAACAAATTGGGCGGACTATCTCATCGGGAAGCCGATCAGCTTCGAACAGGCGACCCCCTATTATGGCAACGACCATACAGTGCAAATGGGGTTCTATGCTCAGGATACTTTTAAGGCATCGCCGCGGCTAACACTGGATCTGGGCATACGGTATGACGCGTTCGACCCCTGGCGGGAAATTGGGCTTGACTCTCCCGCCGTTGTTTTAACGAATCCCACTTATCAGTCAACTCGATTTCCAACCGCCCCTCCGGGCCTCTCATTTCCGGGAGATCCGGGAATTCCGGATGGAATCATGTTCATGGACAAAACCGACTTTGCACCGCGGCTTGGATTTTCCTACGATGTCCTCGGCGATGGAAAGACTGTGTTACGCGGGGGGTATGGCATCTACTATAACGCGCCCGGAGCGATCACCCTGGACAACGAAATTGAGGCTCCACCCTTCGAGACGGAACTGACTTTTACGCCAAATACTTTCACCAATCCCTACCTGGGGACCGGGTACACGGATCCATACCCATACTCCTACCTCAATCCCGGAACGAATCCTGTCTGGGCGTTTCCGGCGCAGTTCTACGCCCCGGATCCGCTTATCAAGAACGCGTTCACTCAACAATACAATTTCAACGTGCAGCATGAATTTGCGCAAGATTTCATGGTGCAGGTCGGCTATGTGGGAAGCCTGGGAGACCGGTTGTGGGTTGGGAATCAGGCCAATGCCGCTCCCTACTCCGCCGGAGGCAGCGCGGCAAATGCGCAGTCGCGACGCCCCTTCCTGCCCCAGTATTACGCCGGGATCACGAGAATAGCCAATATTGGAAATTCCAACTACAACTCGCTGCAGGTCACCGTGCGGAAGCGCCTCTCTGCGAGTTACACCTTGCAAGCTGCATACACGTATTCGAAGTCCCTCGATACGGGCTCCTATGCCGACGCGGACGGCGGTAGTGAACAAAACCCCGCCAATCCTATAGCACCCGAATATGCCAGGTCCGATTTCAATCAGAAGCAAATATTGAGTATCAATGGGGTCTGGTATCTCCCGCAGTTTAAGAACCTGGGGGTCCTGCGATATGGCGCAGGAGGGTGGGAATTGTCTGGCATCGTGAACTTCAGCAGCGGATTTCCGTTCTCCGTGGACACCGGCTCCCCAGCCCCGTGGCTCGGAGCGGGCAGGGATATTGGAAACCTGCGCATGAATCTGACGGGTGTTAATCCATGTGCCGGATGCGGTAGCCGGGACTCGTGGGCCAGAACAGGCTACTTCAACACATCAGCGTTCGGTTCGCCTCTCAATCCGCCTTATACCTACGGAACCTTCGGCAACGACGGCCGCAATAGCCTTGTCGGTCCGTCAACCTTCGATACCGATATGAGCCTTGTGAAGAACTTTCCCCTCTTGCGCCGCGAAGGCTCGAAGGTTCAAGTTCGCGCCGATTTCTTCAATCTTTTCAACAGGGCGCCTTTTGACAGCCCAAATGCCTCAAGCTCCTCGTCCGCCTTCGGACTCATCACTTCAGCCGGACCCGCCAGGGAGGTCCAACTTGCTGCGCGATTGGATTTCTAGCCTGAGATGAGCTTTCGTGAAGGCAGCCAAGGTTGCTTCCAGCCATGGCTGCCACAACAGGTGAATCGAAAAGAGAAGCTCATCTTCCGGGCTATGGCTGGCTACTTTCCAGAAGCAGAGGAAGGGATAATGCGCATAAGATCATGTGGCTACAATCGCTGAATACGAAGAAAATGGAGCGAACGATGCCGGCATCGTCCAGGTGGCGGCCGCGCCTTGTGGTCGAGGCCGCGAGAGGCCCTGATGCGCAGGTACGGCTTGATCGATTTGAAGAACAGCTGTCCGGCGACTATTATGACCGGATCCGTTACGCGAGTGGCGTTATGCTCAGGCGCTGCATTGCAGCTCTCGCGAAGTGGCGCTCTGAAGTCTGGCTCAAACGTAAGACTGCCGCGCCTGGCAGCGGTAGCCTGATTATCGTTTCTGTTTGAGCGATCCACATGAGCGAATTTCTCAGCCCGGAGGGGCCACGGCGCCAGCGGGAACATGGCCGGACCAGAACCGGCAGACGCGGAAGCTTTGATACGGAGGATTCAGCGCAGTGATGAATTTACCCTCAAGATGCAGATCTATGGTTGGGAAGGCATGGATCAGGCTCATTACCGTCGCAACCTTCAGCGCCGCAGTTCTTGCCGGTTCAGCATTCGGCCAGGGAAATCGCATCGCTCAGGGCGAACAGATTCAGCCACCTCCGTGCCTGGTGCCCCGCGGCATAGGGGAGGGTGGCAGCGGGGGGCCGTGTACTGCCGACGATTACGCGAACTGGCTCGAGGCGATCCAGCACTGGCGCTTTGAGCGGCGCATCCGCCAGGGGCTGACGCCGGAGAAGTTGCCCGGAGTTCCGGACTTTTATGCTTTGCCGCCGCTGCAGTGGATTCATAGCGAGTTTATGCAACCGCAGATGATGGTGCAGGATCGCTACTTCTACGATCCGCAAACGCATAAGTACACGGTTGGCAGGTATCTGAACGACGTGACGCAGCGCTATGGCGGTATTGATGCGGTACTAATCTGGGCTACCTATCCGAACATGGGCATCGACGCTCGAAATCAGTTGCAGATGGTGGAATCAATGCCTGGAGGATACGTTGGCGTACGTCAGATGGTGGAGGACTTCCATCGCCATGGAGTCAGGGTGTTGTTCCCGATGATGATGTGGGACCAGGGGACACACGACCTCGGCGAACCATGGTCGGATGCAATTGCAAACGAGATGAAGGAGATCGATGCAGACGGCGTGAATGGAGACACGCAGCAGGGGGTTCCGCTGGCATTTTCCCTGGCGGCGGTACAGGACGGACATCCGCTGGCTTTTGAGCCGGAGGGAGGTCCCGCGGACGAAGCGGTCCGCTGGGATGTGCTGGGCTGGGCGTACTACAAGTTTGACTTTGTACCGACGGTGGATCGCTACCGGTGGCTGAATCCCGAGCACCAGGTGAATATCTCTGACCGCTGGAACCACAACAAGACCGACGATCTGCAATATGCACTCTTCAACGGCGAAGGCTGGGAAAGCTGGGAGAACGTTTGGGGCATCTGGAACGGGATTACGCCGCGCGACGCGGAGGCGACACGGCGCGTAGGTGCAATTGAGAGGGAAGTGTCGCCGTTCTTCGAGAGCGAAGGATGGCAGCCATTTTATCCTATGCATCTGTACGGCGTTTTCGCCAGCCGCTGGCCGATGGACAACCGCACCGTGTGGACGATCGTCAACCGCAACGAATATGACGCGAAGGGCGAGGAAATGAGGGTTCCCGCCGAAGACGGTGTGCGCTATTTCGATCTGTATCATGGAGTGGAGTTGAAGCCCAGGCACGACGGCGACAACGATGCTCTGACGTTCCCCATCGAGGCGCACGGCTATGACGCAGTGATGGCCATTCAGGGTGCACCCGATGCCAAGCTCGAAGCTTTCCTGGCGAAGATGAAAGCGATGACGGAGCGTCCGCTGTTCTCATATTCTGACGTGTGGAAGCCGCTGCTGCAACAGATGGTGCCGATTACCAAAACCGCTCCTGCAGCCAGCGCGCCTCCGGGGATGGTGAAGATTCCCGCCGGGGACTATGTATTCAAGGTGCAGGGCACGGAGATCGAGGGCGACAACGACGTGGGCACAGATGTGCAGTATCCGTGGGAGGACTCGCCGCGGCGATATCACGAGCACCGCATGCACATCGACACCTTCTATATGGATAAGTATCCGGTGACCAACGCGGAGTACAAGAAATTCCTGGATGTCACCCACTATCATCCGGCGGGTAATTATGACTTCCTGAAGGACTGGATAAACGGTACCTACCCGGCGGGCTGGGGAAACAAGCCTGTGACGTGGGTGTCGCTGAATGATGCGCAGGCTTATGCGAAGTGGGCGGGCAAGCGACTGCCGAATGAGTGGGAGTGGCAGTACGCGGCGCAGGGCGGCGATGAGAATCGCCTCTATCCGTGGGGCAATAAGTGGAATGCGTCCGATGTGCCGACGCCGGACAAGGGACGTGAACTGAGCGGTCCGGCCGATGTGGACGCGCACCCGGACGGCGCGAGTCCTTTTGGCGTGATGGATATGGCGGGCAACGTGTGGCAGTGGACCAACGTGTTTGAAGACGAGCACACGCGCGCGGCCATCCTGCGCGGCGGCAGCTATTACCAGCCGCAGGGATCGATATGGTATTTTCCGCAGGCTTATCGGAACGACGAGCACAGCAAATATTTGCTGATGGCGCCCAGCTATGACCGTTCTGGGACGCTCGGGTTCCGCTGCGTGGAAGACGCCGTGCAGTAAGCTCTTCAGGTAACGGGTGCGAAGAACGGACACGTCCTTCGTGCCGGTTAACTGATTGGGTTCAGAGGGCCTGGTCGTGTCGACGATCGGGAGCCCTCTGCTGCTCATCGGTTCGGGCGCACAGGCACTTGAGAAAATGTCCGCTGATACCATCGGGAGGCAACTTGTACCAGCCTGAGACTTACGCGATCGCTCTCATCTTTATGGTCTTCAGTATGCTTTGCTGGGGATCATGGGCGAATATGATCAAGCTCTGTCCTGGCTATCGCTTTCAGTTGTTCTACTGGGACTATGTGATTGGTCTTTTCGCAGGCGTATTTGCCTGGTGCCTGACCATGGGAAGCATGGGCTCCCATGGTCTCTCGTTCCTTTCCGATATCCGCCACGCGGATGCGAGTCATATCTGGCTGGCCTTAGCGGGAGGGGCGATTTTCAACGTTGCGAACCTCCTGCTGGTGGCAGCAATTGATATTGCCGGGCTGGCCGTCGCGTTTCCTGTCGGGATAGGGCTTGCACTCGTGGTAGGAGCGGTCACCAGCTATATTGTCGCGCCGGTAGGCAATCCTGTCCTGCTCTTTGGCGGGATCGCGATCGTAATGGTGGCGATTGTTTTCGATGCGGCCGCCTATCGCGCACGCGAACGGCAGAGAGGCGTGACCCGGCGCGGAGTCCTGTTAAGTCTCGTCTCCGGCGTGCTTATGGGGCTTTTTTACCCTTTTGTTGCGGACGCGATGACCGGCAGGGGCGCAGCGGGGCCTTACGCGACCTCGTTCTACTTTGTGATTGGCGTGGGGCTCTGCTCGCTGGTTGCCAACTCCATTCTGATGCGCAATCCGCTCGACGGCCGTGAGCCGGTTTCCTTCCATGCTTACCTTCAGGCTCGCCCCGCATGGCATCTGTGGGGAATCGTTGGCGGGGCCATCTGGTGCACGGGTGCGATTCTGAACTTCGTCGCCTCCCAGGCGCATATCGTCGGGCCAGCCGTCTCATACTCCATCGGACAAGGAGCCACGATGATCTCCGCCAGCTGGGGAGTGTTCATTTGGCATGAGTTTTCATCGGCACCTCGTCGATCGAAGACATTACTGACCTGGATGTTCGTTTTCTTTCTTTGCGGACTGACCGCTGTCGCTGTGGCGCCCGTCTTTTAGATCGTCAATGTAACTGAGAGGAATGAAACAAACGTGAACATCAGGCCGAATCCCATTGTCGTAGTTGGCAGCATCAACATGGATTTTGTCGTGACCGCGCCCAGAATTCCCGTCACGGGCGAAACCTTGACCGGAAGCGAATTTCAAACTCATTTCGGGGGTAAGGGCGCCAACCAGGCCATGGCGGTCGCGCGACTGGGCTATCCGGTCGAGATGCTCGGACGCGTCGGAACCGATGTTTTCGGGCCGCAAATCAGAAACGTACTGCACAACGCCGGGGTCGGCATTAGTGCAGTTGAGGTTGTCGGCGGTTCTTCGGGAGTAGCGTCCATCACCGTATCTGACTCCGGAGAAAACGCCATTGTCGTGGTACCGGGCGCGAATGGGCAAGTCTCTCCGGAGTTTGTCGATCGCCATGAGAAGACCATCCGGAACGCCGGGCTGGTTCTGGCGCAACTCGAGGTTCCCATGGAGACGATCGTGCACCTCGCTGAGTTGTGCCGGCGCCACCAGATTCCTCTGATCCTCGATCCGGCGCCGGCTCAGGAATTGCCGCAGGATGTCTTCAGAAGTATCGACTGGTTAACACCCAACCAGACTGAGGCGTCAGTCTATAGTGGACGCGTTATTTCGGATGGCGACGAGCACGCTCCGCAACTTGCCGCCGCATCGATCCTGGCGAAAGGATGCCGCGGTGTTGTGCTAAAGATGGGTTCGCGGGGAGCATACGTCGCTTCGCGCGATGGGGTGGCTGCATTCATTCCCGCATTCACAGTCGACGTGGTTGATACGACCGGTGCGGGAGACGCGTTCAATGGAGGCTTTGCAACTGCACTCATGCTCGGCAAGTCGCCGGCAGAGAGCGCGGTTTTTGCTGCTGCTGTTGCTGCGATCTCGGTGACGCGCGCGGGAGCACAGGGATCCATGCCCAGCATGGAAGAAGTCGATTGCTTTCTCGAAAATGCGCCAATGCCAGGATAATCCCCTGCCATTACCCACGAGAAGCAACGGGATGGTCGCAGGGTTCGGCTGTCTCGGCGAAGAGGAAGCAGTTGTGGCCATTCCTGAAGGCTATCCAAATCCTCGTGGCAGAGGAGCATGGTCTGCGCTGAAAAGCCGTCGGCGAACACTGCACTTAGACCCCTGCATGACCAATCGCGAGATGATATAACTGCCCGACCTTCAGTGCAGTCTCCTTCGAGTCGCTGGATCTGCACGCCCACACGGTGGGATGATGCCCGGGAGTCACAGTTCGAGTGCGGCAGATACAGTCGAGAGAGACATCAGGATCTATCTGCTTTCAGTGCGCTGGCAACCGTTTGGGATTTCCTTCCCCCATCAGAGAGTTCCCGGTCCGGATTAAGCAGCGCTGTAGTCTCTGCCACTCTCGGGCGGGCTCCAGTTGTGAACTTCCGAAGCTGGCACGAGTGCATGAGCGTCTCTCTCCGAATTGACTCGCGGTATGCCGAGCTTCTTCATCTTGGCGATCAGGGTTGTTCGTTTGAGACCAAGGCGGGCAGCAGCGCCGAAGGGGCCACCGACGACCGAGCCGGTTTCGCGCAGGGCCTGCTCGATGGCGGCTCGCTCGGAATCGTGGAAGGAGCCCCAGGCCCGGCAGGGAGGAGAGAGTTGCTCGGCGGAGACGGGCAGCGGGTTGTGCAGCACGCCGTTGCTGGAGAGAATAACGGCTCGTTCGATCATGTTCTGCAGCTCGCGGATGTTGCCGGGCCAGGAGTAGGAGATGAAGGCGGAGAGGGTGTCATCGGGCACATGCTCGATGCGCCGGCCCAGGCGGCGCGCAAAGAGGTCGACGAAGTGGTAAACCAGCGAGGGGATATCCTGGCGGCGGTTGCGCAAGGGGGGCAGAGCGATGGGAAAGACGTTGAGCCGGTAGTAGAGATCGCTGCGAAACTCGCCGCGGGCCACCCTTTGGGCGAGATTGCGATGGGTGGCAGCGATGAGACGGACATTGATGCGGAGGGTACGGCCGCCGCCGAGACGTTCGAACTCCTGCTCCTGCAGAACCCTGAGAAGCTTGGGCTGGAGCCCGAGAGGGAGATCGCCGATCTCGTCGAGGAAAAGGGTTCCGGTGTCGGCCATTTCAAAGCGGCCGATGCGTTGTGCGATGGCGCCGGTGAAGGCGCCTTTCTCGTGCCCGAAGAGCTCGCTTTCGAGGAGATCGAAAGGAATGGCCGCACAATTGAGGCGGACAAAGGGGCGGCCGCGGCGAGGACTGGAATCATGAATGGCGCGTGCGATCAGTTCTTTTCCGGTACCTGTTTCACCCAGAATCAGGACAGTGGCGTCGGTGGGCGCAACCTTTTCCACGTCGGAAAGGACGCTCCGCAGCGCGGAACTGTCTCCGATGATCGCGGGGCTGGGACATGGGTGATTGCGCATTTCTGGAGTAGCGATGGTGGCCACATTCTCCATTGCTCCGGCTCCTGTCTGCCGAGGGACCCTCGGACTTTTGGTCGTCGTAATGCCACCTATACCCTTCATCCGTGACCGAGGACAGATGGAGATGGGAACCCGGAATCGCCAGTGTCGACAGATAATTTTGCAAATCCGGGCCCGGTTGTTGTAAGCGAAAGAATCGATTCTCGGCATAGCCCAACAGCCGATAGACCGAGTGTGGCGCAGTTACGCGCGGGTGACAACGCCGGATGGTCGAGGCGAACGACCCGTCAAAGGAGAAGCGGAGGGCTCCGACTTTCGTCATAGTTAATGATCCTGGCGCTGGGGAACTGAAATATGTTTTCGGCCAAAGATTCGGGCGTCGATCGACCAGGCGCCAGGCCCGATCAGGGCAAGGCTGGCGCCCAGAGCCGCGATCAGGAGGGAAATCATGGGATCAAATGCGCCGGAGACGAGCGCCAAGACCAGGAGGGCGGCGACGGTTGTTCCGACCACCGGAGTCCACAAGCCGACCGCCAGCAGAGCGCCGGCACAGATGGCGATGAGCATCGGCAGGAGCATGGAATGTCCGTGGGGGCCGCTGAGATGCAGGATGGCGAAGTCGATCAGGACGCCGCCGGTGACCAGCCGCTGCAACAGGAGTCCGACCCCGGGCAGGCCGTTGGCGAATGTGGAGAAAAGGCGCTGCACAGAACCCCCCGACCCACAGTACGGGATTTGCGAGGAGGGGGAAACATCTGAAGGTCGAGACGGAATCTCCTACTTTTGGAGGGGCGGCAGCTCAATAATTCCGCGACGGAGAGCGATGGCTACGGCGTGGGTGCGGTCGTTGGCGTGGAGCTTGGCGAGGATATTCGTTACATGACTTTTCACGGTCGCTTCACCGATATAGAGGCGATCGGCGACCTGCTTATTGGCGTTTCCTTCGGCAATTAGCTGCAGGATGGTTATTTCGCGCGAAGTAAGTTCTTCATCGGTGGCGTGTTCGGCGAGCTCTGCAGCGATTTCAGGAGGTATTTTCTTTTGTCCGGCGTGAACGGCACGGATGGTGGCGAGAAGTTCGCGATGCACGTGGCCTTTAAGGATGTAGGCCCGGGCGCCGGCGCGCAGGGCGCGGATGACCTGGATGTCCCCGCTGTAGGTGGTGAGAACAATGATGCGGGCGTGTTCGAATTCGTCCTGAATGGCCTGGATGGCCTCAATGCCGTTGAGGCCGGGCATCTGCAGATCCATCAGCGTTACATCGGGGCGGAATTTGCGGAACTGCTCGATGGCCTCCTGGCCGGTGGAGGCTTCGGCCACTATTTTCATATCGGCTTCGCAGTTGACGAGGGTGGCAATGCCTTCGCGCAGCAAGGGGTGGTCGTCGACGGTGAGGATACGGATGATCTCAGGAACGGTCTGCACGGTTGCCTCCCCGGTTGAAGAGACGGAAGCGGTGGCTGTCGCGCTGCTTCTCGTAGACGACTGCGGCGGGAACGTCGAGTTCGACCTCAGTGCCGGCTCCGGGCTGGCTCCAGACTTCCAACTGGGAGCCAATCTGCTGGGCACGCTCGCGGATGCCGGGCAGGCCCCAGTGTCCGGGTCGGCCGCTGGCCTGCAGATGTCCGGAGTCGATTCCCTTCCCGTCGTCTCTGATGCGCAATCGGAGCTGACGCTCGTCGTAGAGGAGTTCCACTTCGATGTGGCTGGCAGCGGCGTGGTGGAAAGCATTGCGAATGACCTCGCGCCCGATGCGATAGATTTCGCTCTGGAGGGGCGGCGCGAGCTTGCGGGGCCTGCCTTCGACGAGCACACGAAAGGCGGGCGGAGGACCGTCTACAGAATAGACGCCGACCATTTCCTGGCCGGCGGCACCGAATAAGCCTGCCAGGTCGCGCTCCGAGGCGGAGTTGGGACGGAGGTCGCGTATCGCATCGCGGCCTTCGGCGATTGCCTGCTCGGTGGCAAGGATGGCTTTGTCGATGACCTGCATCGCGGCCTCGGTTTTTCGAGGGAGCATATTGCGCGCTGCCTGAAACTGGAAGAGGAGACCGTGGAAACTCTGGAGCAGAGTGTCGTGGAGTTCTCGTGCGATGCGCGCGCGTTCGTCGAGGCGGGTTTCGAGGGCGAGGCTGAAACGACGCTCCACCTGAGACATGCGGAGCCGATACAGGGTCCACAGAATGAGAAGGAAAACGGAGATGGTGAGCGCACGGAGCCAGATCAACTGAAACCAGAACGCGGGGATGGTGAAGCTGACTGCGACAGCAGCGGGGTTCCAGGCAGAGTCCGTGATTCCCGATGCAACATGGAATTCATATTTCCCGGGATGGAGGTTCATGTAGAAGGCAGTACGCCGCGTGCCGGCATCCTGCCATTGGGAATCGACTCCCTCGAGCTTGTAGCGGAAATGGACCTGACCCGGGTCGTTCAGGCTGGCGGCGCCGTAATTGATCTGAAGGTTTCTGGTCCCGGCGGGGAGGGCGAGGTGGGTCCAATGCAGCCAGGTGCGCCCATCGGCGACGATCGACTGGATGGATGCCGGAGGAGCCACGCGCGGGAGGAGTTGGAGTTGCCGGGTGGCGGAAGGCGGAGGGTGAAAGCGATCGATCCCTTCCATGGTTCCCACCCAGATATTTCCATCCCGATCCTGGTAGATGGTGAGGTCAAAGTTGTAAGCGATTCCGTCCTGGGAGGCATAACTTTCGATGGAACGGCTGAAGCGGCCAGGTTTACCTTTCAGCCGGTCAGGGTCGAGAATACGACGGATCCCGTCGCCAAGCGTACTGATCCAGAGAGAGCCGTCACGAGCAAAGAGAATGGCCTGAGAGCCGACGCGGATCTCGGTGTTATTCGGGGGCGCGAGCTTTGAAGGCAGCGGCATGGGGCGCACGGATCTGCTGGTTTGCGCGATCCAGAGCCTGCCATTCGGCGCCTGGGCGATCTGCGGCACCTGAATGACATGAATGCCGGTGCGACGAAAGGTGCTCCTCCCGCTGGGAAGGAAGACGATCGAGTCCTGGGTAGCGACCCACAGGGTTCCGGCCCGATCGACGAAGAGTGCCCTCGCGATCTTACCGGGAAAGTTCCACGCCTTGCCGATTTCGTCCCAGTGATTGTTGGCCAGCCTCAGCAGGCCTTTGTCGGTACCGGCCCAGATGGCGCCCTGATGGTCCCGCACCAGAAAATTGACGGAGGTTCGTGGAATGCCATCGCTTGTTCCCCAGGTGACTGTGCGTCCGTTATGCAGAACGCTGATTTGCCCCGAGGTGAATCCGATCCACAGACTTCCGTCGGGCAGAGCGAGCAGAGAACTCGCACCATGGACGGGAAGGGGTGGCTGGGGCTGGAGCTGATATCGTTCAAATGCGACGCCATCGAAGCGAAACAGGCCAGCGAGCGATCCGAGCCACAGGTAGCCATCGGTGGTTTGCGCGATGGCAATAACTCGCCGCGGAGCACCGTCACCCGAGGCCCAGGCGGTATGGGCAAACTGACTGAGAGGCGGAAGGCCGTCGAGGGCGAACGAGGTGGCGCAAGCGGTCGCGATGAACCACCAGGTGACAATGGCCCGCGATGCTCGAATTGACGAGTTCAGACTCGTGCGGGTTCCTCCGTGGGGTTATCGTCTGCCGCGGGCACGCAAGTCAAGGTGAGCTTTTGAACAGAACGTGAAATCGCTCCGGGAATGCACGGGGGTTCGAATTCCGCCGTCTTTCCAGTATGCACGGAGAATCAGCGGCAGGAGCCCGGCGGTTATACGACGGGTCAGGGGGCGCTATCTCAAGACGAATCATGCTGCTCCTGGCGGTTGATCTCTTTGATGACTGGGAGCACGCATGAGGCCAAATCGCCGGCCGCGTGTCGTTTGGCGCGTCGCGCAAAGGCAAGAGAAAATGGCCACCGCAAACCGGCGACCGTGATCTGGATCGGGTGCGAGCTGTCAACATCTGAACACCGCGACAAAGCAACGACATTGGACCGACACATCCGCTGAGCTGTAGTGGCAGTGAGGCTGAGAGGACGGGCACTTCCGGATCGTCCAGGCGCGGCTGCGGTGATTATGCTGGCCCTGCGCGTGCACGCAAAGAAGAGTCGCGGCATGGTTCACCGCCTCATACCTGCCACCCCGATCTCACCCCAGGAGGATCCAGCGATTCCGGTAGACGAACAAACCGACACCGATATTTCATGCGATGCGCGGGACGCGAGGCAATGCATCATGCCCGTGACGGCTTGCTTCGAGCTCGCAGCGGAGTGTGCCGGCGAGCTTCCTGAGAAATACCGCTGCAACGAAGCAGCGTTGGCAGGCGACACGATTCTGGTCGAACGAATCAGAGGCCGAGACGAGAAGGCGCTGGCTACGTTCTACGATCGGCACGCAAGCTCCATGTACGCCCTGCTGTTGCGCATCCTGAAGGACTCGGGTACGGCCGAAGAGGTGCTGCAGGATCTCTTTCTGGAGGTCTGGAGGAGAGCGGGCCGATTCGATGCGAGCCGCGGTTCACCTCTTGCGTGGCTGCTGGTGATGGGACGAAGCCGCGCGCTGTCGCGGCTGCGGAGGATGAAACGGCGCGAGACCACCGAGACCCAGGAGGAATTGCCGTTCGAAAGGGCGGCCGGAGCGGCAGATCCGGAGAGTGAAATTGCGCGCCGGCGGCTGCAGGAGAAGCTGCGTGCGGCGCTGCACCGCCTCCCGCCAAAGCAGAAGGAGGCCGTGGAACTGGCTTATTTCGAGGGCATGACCCAGACCGAGATAGCAGTGCGTACGAAAAGTCCACTGGGGACAGTGAAGTCCAGAGTTCGGGTTGCGCTGCAGACACTTAAGACGCTGTTCGACGGCGAAATTGCCTTCTGAACCGACAGCTATCGACAAATGTGCGAACACTGCTGGCAATGCAACACCGATGCTTCGATCTTTCGACGGCAGTAATACGTGCTAAGTGGCTCCACTTGTCCGCCTTCTATGTTGAATCGCGAAAGACAGAGCTTCGAAGGCGTGGTCCTGCACGTGCAAGTAAAACGGGGTACGGCCGCGCCTCCAAAGAATGAAGTATTCAGGAACAAGGAGATTGAGTTATGAAAACGCTCGGGTTCGAAAACCCTCTTTACATTCTTCCGTTCGATCACCGTCATTCGTTTCAGACGAAACTTTTCGGATGGAACGGATCGCTGACACCCGGGCAGACCGCCGCGGTTGCGGCGGCCAAGCGACTGGTGTACGACGCATTCAGGACGGCGATCCGAACGGGAGACGTGCCTGAAGGCAAAGCGGCGATTCTGGTCGACGAACAGTTTGGCGCCGATATCCTTCGCGATGCGCGCCGAGAAGGGTACACAACGGCGTGCCCGGTGGAGAAGAGCGGTCAGGCGGAATTCGATTTTGAGTATGGCGAGAGTTTCGCCGAACACATCGAAGCGATGCAGCCGACATTCTCGAAGGTGCTGGTGCGCTACAACCCGGAGGGTGACGCGGCGATGAACCGGAGACAAACGGAGCGGCTGAATCGTCTTTCGGGCTATCTCCACAGCGGGAGCAGGAGCATGTTCATGATCGAACTGCTGGTTCCGGCAGAAGCAAGCCAGATCGAACAATGTCACGGCGACAGGAAATTGTACGACCGCGAGCTTCGCCCGGCACTGATGGCGGCAACCATAGTACAGCTTCAGGAAGGCGGCGTGGAGCCGGACGTGTGGAAAGTAGAGGGGATGGAGCGACGCACCGACTGCGAGCACATCGTGAGCATCGCGCGTCGCGACGGCCGCAACGGAGTGAGCTGCATTGTGCTGGGACGGGGAGAGGACGAAGAAAAGGTGCGGGAATGGCTGGCCGCGGCTCGCGGCGTTCCTGGATTTATCGGCTTCGCTGTGGGGCGCACCAGTTTCTGGGAGCCGCTGCAGGAGTGGCGCGCCGAGCATATCACGCGCGAGGAGGCGGTGCAGGCGATTGCGGGGAAATACGCGGAATTCACCAACACGTTCGAAGTCCACACACGTGCTGCGTGAGATAGGCAGCTAAAAGCAACCACCCAGGAGGATTCAGAATATGCAGTTCGGAATGGTGGGACTGGGGCGAATGGGCGCCAACATGGCGCGGCGTCTTATGAAGTGTGGACAGGAATGCGTTGTCTTTGATATGTCCGCCGAAGGCGGTTGAGTGACTGGTTCGCGAAAAGGCGACCGGGGCCAGCGTTGCCAGATGCCGATCGGGTTCGGGAACGGCGGATAACTCGGGTGCGGGGGGTTGTCGATACGGGGCGCATGTCGACTACAGGATCTCCGAAGCAATTTCGTTCTGCGGCGAGTGTTGTTGGGGTGCGGATTTTGGTGAGGCGGTCCGGGACTGCGCGAGCCTCAACCAATCACGCCGCAGCAGACTGAGTGACGCCAGGAGAAGCACGACATCTTCCACGAGGAATCTTGCCTGGGGCATCGCAGTGTTCCCTGTCCCGGCAGTGAATGCAGCCCCGGGCCCAGGAACAAGAATTGTCAGCGTGGAAGCAAGCAAAAGGCATGCGCCGACCGATCCGGCGATTCCAAGTCTGCGGTTCCAGAAACCCAGCAGGATGAGCAGGCCCAGCAGCCACTCAGCGGCGCCTGGCATCCAGGAGCCGCCAATATCCCAGGCTGGATATATCCAGAGGATCGCCGTTCGGTGGTTGATAAATGGAATGATCGACCGGATTTCATAATTCAGCGATGACTGATACCCAAAGAGCAGAAAGACAATGACCATCAAAATTCGGGTCAGGCGACGGTCAGGGTCATCCTTGCGAGATCCGAGCCGGGCGAGTGTTACAGCAATGCGATTCATATGCGGGGCCTTTCTGGCGCAGTCTTCCGGTTGAAGAATCCGCCATAGAGGCAGTTCAGGCATTGTTCATCGGATTCTGGCGGGACGACCGCCACGCCGGGCGCGGCGGGGTCCTTTTTGAGCCGGGACCCGAACGGGACTGCATTCGTGCAGGCGCTTCAATTCCTTGCGCGCGCGTGCTGCCCGGGTCTTGACGGCGCTGTCGGTCAGCCCGAGGGCATCCGCGACCTCACGCGTACTGAGCCCCTCAACACCGCGCAGCTGAACAATTTCGCGGAGTCTGGGGGAGAGATGAGCAGACAAACTCTGCAGCCTGTTGTCGAGCTCACGGCGGCGAGCCTGAGTTTCCGGGTCAGGCCTTCCATCGGGCAGTGTTTCCGAGAGGCCTGGACTCTCTCTGTCCTGATCCTGGCTTTCGATGGAGAGATGCGGTGAACGCGGCCGCTTCCGCAGGACCATGCGCGCAGAGTTAGTAACGATCACAGTGAGCCAGGTGGACATCTGCGCATCTCCCTTGAACTTATCCAGATGCTTCCAGGCGGAGAGGAAGGCATCCTGAACCGCGTCTTCGGCGTCGGCCATGTTATTGAGCCGGCGGAGGGCGATACGGTGAAAGTAAGGGAGGCGTTCGGAGATCAGGGCGGTCATCTCTTCGAGGGCATTCGCATGCGACGTATGCGACCTATCCGATAACTTCTGCGCTCCGGCCACTTCAGCAACCATGGTTCCCATAAAGCTCCTCCATTGCAGGCATGAGGACGGAAGCCTGCGACGAACAAGTGATCTGTCAGTCAGCCGGAAAGCACGCCCGATGCCATCGCGGCGGGTGCGGTGAGAGCGCTGAACAGAAAGGCCCTGTTCCGCAAGCCTCAACGAAATCCACCGAGCGGTTCGTCGCTCTATTGACGGATTGTCACTCCCGCGACAACCATTGACACGACCCAGGATCGAGCGGAAAGCGGAGCGCGCGATGGCGGTGAAAATCTGTGCTGACGGCGTGACAGCGAAGCTTGCCACTGCGTTTTCCGGGGAGATGCCTGGCGCCGGTTTCTGTCTCCTTCGGCACCCGCTGTTAACGGGTTTATAATTAGGTTTCGCGGGCTTCTTTCGCCGTGTGGGTTCGACCGTCCCGGGAACCGGCGATTCAGCGCCGAAAGACCGATGAAAACAGCTCCTAACCCCAGGACTGACCTGTCCGGAGCCGCCATGGATACTGAGTCGGTACTGAATGTTCTCAAGCTGATCGTCGGTGGGGCGCCTCTGCCTGAGGTGCTGGCAGCGATTGCGGGCATGGTGGAAGCCAAAGGCGATGGCATGCTGTGCACGATCTGGCTTCCTGACAACGGAGGCCGGCAGCTTTACTGCGCCGCGGCGCCCGGTCTTCCCGGTTTCAGCGCCAGTGTCGGTTCCATGATCATTGGTCCACGGGGCGGATCCTGCGGCACTGCTGCATATCGGAGAGAGACGGTCATCGTGACTGACATCCTGAGCGATCCTGTGTGGGACGATTATCGGGAGCGCGTCCGGCCTTATGGAATTCGTGCGGTCTGGTCGAGCCCCCTGCTCTCAACCGAAGGAAAGCTCCTCGGGACGTTTGCCATTCTCTATCGTGAGGTGCGGACCCCGGGTGCAGGCGACCTGCAGCTTATCGAGAATGCCAGTCACATCGCGGGAATTGCTATCGAGCGCCACCTGAACGAAGAGCGGTTGCGGCTCGAACGCGATCGTCTCCGGTTGCTTCTGGAAATCACGAACAGCATGACCTCGAAGCTGGACCTTCATCGATTGCTGGAAACGCTCTCGACCGATCTGCTTCGAGTAACGCGCTGCGACTTCTGCGCATTGCTGCTTCCGGATCCTGACGGGATCCATTTGCGCACGACCATTCTCTACAATCCGGAGAGCCGCAATGCCATCGTCGACGGCTCCCTGGTTCCCATCAAAGGATCGACGTGCGGCAAGGCCTTTCTGGTAGGAAAGAATCAGCACATCCATCGGATCCGGGATCTCGCCAACGACCCGGAGACCTTCGGCAATCGGGAGGGGCGCCTCTTTTTTGAGAAGGTATTCGCCGAAGGTCTGAATTCAGGCTGCGAACTGCCACTGGTCGGGCGCAATGGCGTGGTCGGTGTGCTGGGGGCATTCAGCCGCTCGGAGAGAGCCTTTTCCGAGGACGAGTTCGGCTTTCTCGACCAGGTGGCGCGCGAGGTGGCAATAGCGGTCGAAAACGCCCTGGAATTTGAAAAAGTCATCAAGGACCGGGTGACCGAGAGAAAGCAGAGGATCTATCTGGAGGAGGAAGCGCGTGCCGAGTTCGGAACCATTGTCGGGGGAAGCCCGGCGCTGAAGACGGCGCTTCACCTTGTGTCGGTGGTCGCGCCCACAGATTCGACCGTGCTGATCGAGGGAGAGACGGGAACCGGAAAAGAACTGATCGCTCGTGGAATCCATAATCTGAGCGGCCGCCGTGACCGTCCCTTCGTGAAACTGAACTGCGCCGCCATTCCTCTCGGACTTCTGGAGAGCGAATTATTCGGACACGAGCGAGGCGCGTTTACCGGAGCGATTGCGCAAAAGACGGGGCGCTTCGAACTGGCGCATAAAGGAACGCTGTTTCTCGACGAGGTGGGCGACATTCCTCTCGATCTTCAGGCGAAACTGCTGCGCGTCCTGCAGGAAAAAGAATTCGAAAGGCTGGGCAGCAATCGCACGCACAAGGTGGACGTCCGGCTGGTTGCAGCCACCCACCGCAACCTTGCGCTGATGGTCCGGCAGACGACGTTTCGAGAGGATCTCTACTACCGGCTCAAGGTTTTCCCGCTTCAGGTGCCAGCGCTGCGGCAGCGCACGGAGGATATTCCGCAGCTGGTTCGGCACTTTACCGAACTGTACGCCCGCCGCATGAACAGGAGAATCGATGTCATTCCCGAAGAAACCATGGATGCGCTGGTGCGCTACCGATGGCCGGGGAACGTGCGGGAACTGCAGAACTTTATCGAACGCGCGGTCATCCTTTCTCCTCATACGGTACTGCGGGCGCCCACAGCCGAACTGGAATCGTTCAGCATCCCGGGCGAACACGTTTTGCCCATGACTGGCCTCGAGGAAGTTCAGCGCGATCACATCGTCCGCGCGCTGGAAGCCAGCGACTGGGTGGTGGGTGGGCGCAACGGAGCCGCCGAGCGGCTGGGAATGAAGCGGACGACACTGCTCTATAAGATGCGCAAGCTCCGCATCTCTCGCCCCGTCTCTTCGCGGCAGGAGCTTGCCGTCGAAGGTCCGAGCGGGTTCTGATCGCCGCGGCTGACTGCACGTGAAGGCAAACTTGCGACGACAAATCGTCACTGGCAGAAGATGCGTCAGCAATTCGTCACAAGGGACTGGCGAGCGCGCCGGCCGGTTCCGTGCCTGAGAGGCCGTTGACACAGTAATTCCACATTCCTTTTCACTCATCTCACATGGGCTGGTCGTTCTGGAAGACGGAATGCAGACGCAACAGTGCCTGACATCGTTGGGCGCAGTTCGTTTCGAGGAGCAACCCATGATCAGAAATATTCGTCGCGCGATGGTCGCCGTCGGTGCTGTCGTCGCTGTCACGGCGGCGTTGAGCGCCCGGGCTTACACAACAGGCGAAACCGTGTTCGTCATGAGCAATTCCGCCAGTCGGAACGAGGTAATCGCCTACAGCGAGTCCGGAGACGGACATTTCTACGAGACGCATCGATATGCCACCGGCGGCCGGGGCAGCGGAGGCACCACCGACCCGCTGCAGTCGCAGGGCTCGCTCACCCTGAGCACGGACCATACGCTGCTGTTCGCGGTCAATTCGGGCAGCGGAACGGTTTCTGTATTTCGCGTTGATCGCTCCTCGCTGTACCTCGTCGACCAGGTGCCGTCGGGGGGCAGCGACCCGCTGGCGGTGGCGCAGCGCGGACATCTTGTGTATGTGCTGAATGCAGCGGGCAGCGGAAGCATCGTCGGATTCGAGTTGGACTCCGGCGGGCATCTGCGGCAGATCGACAACTCGACGACCTATCTGCCGTCGGCCAACTCGGGAGGGTCGTCGATCTCCATCAGTCCCGACGGAGCCTTTCTCTCAGTGACGGAGCGGCTGCCGAACAACATCGACACATTTCGCATTGACCCCAATGGCACGGTTTCGCCGATTGTGGTGAACAACAGCACCGCTCCTGGGGTTTTTGCGGCGGTGTTTGCACCGGGAGGCAGCCTGATCGTTTCCGAAACCGGACCGGCCGGCAGTACGGACGAGTCGGCAATTTCATCGTACGCGGTGCAGGCGGACGGGACGCTGTCCGCGGTGAGCCAGAGCGTTCCGACGCAGGGCACCGCCAACTGCTGGAACGCTGTGGCTCCGAACGGCAAGTGGGTCTATGTTTCCAACGCGGGATCGTCGACGATCTCAGGATTTGCGATCGGCCAGGGCGGCACGCTCACGCCCATCGACGGCACCGTGGTGGGAACCAACCCAGCCGGCAGTACGAACCTGGACATTGCGGTCAGCGGGGACAGCAAGTACGTATTCACATTGAATGCAGGTTCGGGAACCATCGGGATCTTCGCCACGACGAGCGATGGATCACTGACGAGCGCCGGCGAAATCGATGGCCTGCCGAAGTCGGGCGGCTTTAACGGTATTGCCGCCCCTTAACGCTGCGATGCCCGCACTGAGGCTGTTGGGCGGCATTGCCGTCCGACGGCCTCATCGCTTCCAGCATTGAGAACGAGCAGGCCGGCATTTTTGCGTTGGGGGATCAAGAGAGATCATGTCCACTCTCCGGTCGAAATATGACGCTGTGCGATCAACCACCCGTTCTCTCACGGCTGACTTGTCTCCTGAGGATCAGATGGTGCAGTCCTGTGCTGAAGCGAGCCCCGTGAAATGGCATCTGGCGCATACCACATGGTTCTTCGAGACCTTCGTGCTGCGGCCGTTTCTGGCAGACTACAAGCCTTTTCGCGAAGAATTCCATCGTCTTTTTAACAGCTGTTACACCTCGTTTGGCGAGGAGACCCCGGAGAAGAGGCTGCGCAGGTCTTTCTCACGGCCTTCGCTCCGGGAGGTGCTGGCCTTCCGCCGATATGTTGACGGCGAGATGAACCGCCTGATGGACGGATCCCCTGGGGAGGCTGAGCGACGCATCGTCCTGGGGTTGAATCATGAGCAACTCCATCAGGAGCTGGCGCTCACAGATATCAAGCATGCGTTCTTCTGCAATCCCCTGCATCCTGCTTACCTGGAGGAATCGCTTCCCGATGGCGCAGGCCTGCCGATGCCGAAGCTGAGCTGGCGGGGAGTTCAGGGCGGACTGGTGGAGATCGGCCGTGCGATGAAGGGCGCGCAGCCTCTGGATTTCTGCTTTGACAACGAGACGCCGCGGCACTCGGTCTTCCTGTCGCCGTTTCAAATCGCGAACCGCGAGGTTACCTGTCGCGAGTATCTCGAGTTCATGTCCGACGATGCCTACACTCGCCCGGAATTGTGGCTGGCTGAGGGCTGGGAGATGGTGCAGCAGACCGCCTGGGATGCTCCGCTCTACTGGGAACGCGATCCGCTGGACGAAACCGGCTGGCGCGTTTTCACCCTCAGAGGATGGCACGGACTTTCCGCTCTGCTCGAAACGCCGGTTTGCCACATCAGCTTCTTCGAGGCCGAGGCGTTCGCTCGCTGGCGAGGCTGCCGGCTGCCCACGGAGAGCGAATGGGAGTACGTCGCAGCAGGATCGCTGTGCGCCGGAAATTTTCTCGACACAGAGCGGCTACACCCGGACGGAGCCGCCGGAGAGGGCGTGAGCCAGCTCTTTGGGGACTGCTGGGAGTGGACGGCCAGCGCCTACACGGGTTATCCGGGATACAAGCCGCTCCCCGGCACGCCGGGCGAATACAACGGCAAATTCATGTCGAGTCAGATGGTGCTGCGCGGTGGATCGTGCGTGACCGCAGCGGACCACGTGCGCGCTACCTACCGCAATTTCTTTCCGCCAGCGGCGCGCTGGCAGTTCACCGGCATCCGCCTGGCAATGTGAAGGAGCGAGAGCATGGCTAATCCCTCCATCATCGTTTTCGACGTCAACGAGACGCTGATCGACATCGAATCGCTGGCGCCGTTCTTCGCCGGACTTTTCCGCGACGCGAAGGTTCTCCGCGAATGGTTTAACCAACTCGTTCTCTATTCGAATGCCCTCACGCTGGCCAGCTACTACGAGACCTTCTTCACGCTGGGCCAGGGGGTTCTGAAGATGCTGGGCATGATTTATGACGTGCCGATCCGGCCGCGGGACGTCGATGAACTGAGGGACAGGATGTTCTCGATGCCGGCGCACGAGGATGCGCCAGAAGGGCTGCAGATGCTCACTGATGCCGGGTTTCGGCTGATGACGCTGACGAATTCGCCGCCTGATAAAGAAGGCACTCCGCTGGAGCGGGCCGGACTGGGACACTTCATCGAGCGCCAGTTCAGCGTGGACAGCGTCCGCAGATTCAAGCCTGCTCCGGAGGTTTACGCCGTGGTGACGGAACTGTTGGGCGTGCCGTCATCGTCGATGTGCCTGGTCGCGGCGCACACCTGGGACACGCTCGGCGCACAGAGCGCCGGTTTCGCGGCGGGTCTTGTTACTCGAACGGGAAACGCGCCGCTGCCGATCGAGCGACTTCCGCAGCCGCAGGCGATTGCGCCGGATCTGCCTGGCGTGGCGCGACAACTGATTGATCTGTGGAGGTGAGGCTTGGGGGCGGTGAGAGCATCGATGAGGATACCCGCCAGGATACTCGACGTGCCTCCGAGACCAAATCACGTCGGTGTCAGACATTTTTGTCGCTCCGCTGTCGCCGGACAAATATCGCTCGCGGCTCACGCGCCGGAAAGGCAGCTACCCAACGGGAGCTTACCCGGAACCTGAACGCGGGATTCGAGGCCGCTGACTGTGGCACGGTATTTGCACTCTGAAAGAAAGCGTGCATTCTCCGCCGCCTTCACAGGCTGCATTCACCCGATGTTCAAGGAGAAATGAATATGAGTCATTTGCAATCGGTAGTACAAGGAAGCGCTGAAAACACCCGGGTATTTCCCGTCGGCCCAACACAGGACGCCTGTGGCCCCCTGGTGAAAGTGGCCGCATGGATAGACAGCCATAACCTCCCATTCTTTGTTACGAGTATCGGAATGATTGTCATGCTTCTTTGGGCCGGCAGATTCAAAATGACGGCTCTCGGCGCACAATCGATTACTCCGCTGGTGGTTCACAGTCCGCTGATCGGCTGGCAGTTCCGGCTGTTCGGTCCCTATGTCGGTTCCGACATCATCGGGATGACCGAGATGACGGCAGCTCTGCTGTTTATCGTGGGTTACTTCAAAGCGCAGGCCGGAATCGTGGGCGGCCTGATCACGACGTTCATGTTTTTTATCACCAGCACCATGCTGATAACTACGCCAGGGGCGATTATTTCGTTCCATGGCATGAGATACATGAGCTTTTTGGGATTGTTTCTCTTTAAGGATGTCATCTCTTTCGGGGCGTCGTTATACCTGATCGCGTATTACCGGCGGAGAGCCGCCGGCAAAGCGTGAAACGAGGCCGCGTACACCCGGCTGCTGCTATGTCAGATCGACCGATTGCAGATTATGCGAGCGATGGTGCGTATGCCTACCTGCTGCTCCGTCTCACGATTGGCCTGAACATCTGCATTCATGGCATCAGCAGACTCCTTGCGGGACCAGCGTCGTTCGCGCATGCGCTGGTTCCGATGTTCCAGAAAACGCTCCTGCCCGCGTGGTCGGTCCTGGCTTTCGGTCTTACGCTTCCGTGGCTTGAAGCGATTCTCGGTTTGTTGTTGCTGCCGGGGCTGCAAACGCGTCCTGCGCTGATTGCGGGCTCGCTGCTGCTGGTTGTTCTGACGTTCGGGTCAACTCTTCGACAGGACTGGGAAAGCGCCGCACTACAGCTGATCTACGCCTCGGTGTACGCCGGGCTTATCGCCTTCCGCAGCAAAAATGTCTATTCCCTGGATGCGCTGCTGAGTTCGACAAGTGCGTAAGCACAGGGCATCCGTGAATCGCAATCGGTGTCATGACCAAATATTGTCACTGTTGAGTGGCGGTCACTCTTCCGACAGTCAACCGGAGCATGCTGCGGCCTGTTCAGTCACGGCAGGGAGGCGTTTGACGGGCCGCAGCGATCCGACGCCTTGTGGCATCGCGGTTGCTACTCAGGTTTATGTCGTTCATTGTGCGTTCACCCCATCGCACGTCGCGTACACAAACGGATCACCGAAATGAGGAGGATTGATATGAGTCGGATTTCATCAGGTTCAGCAACCACAGCCACGGGCAACGGGCTGTCGGCAGCCAAAAAGGCAGAATACGGTGTACCGTTCACCTCTGTCGGGAGAGTCGAGGCGGACGACGTCAGAATCTTCTATCGCTCGGCAGGCGACCCTGCAGCGCCGGTGGTCCTTCTGCTGCACGGTTTTCCTTCGTCGTCGTTCATGTTTCGCGAGTTGATCCCGCGCCTCGCCGATCGGTATCGAGTGATCGCGCCCGATCTGCCCGGGTTTGGATTTACCGAAGTTCCCGTTTGGCGGAATTACACATATTCCTTCGAGGCGCTGGCTTCCACCATCGACGCCTTCACCGAAGCGCTGGAGCTGAAGAGCTATGCGCTGTATGTCTTCGACTACGGAGCGCCGACCGGTTTCCGGCTGGCCATGCGCCATCCGGATCGCGTGACTGCTATCGTTTCGCAGAACGGTAACGCGTATGAGGAAGGACTGGGCGATGCATGGGGACCGATCCGGCAGTACTGGGCTCAGCCGACGGCGCAGAATCGCGAGACAATCCGCCAGAACATCCTGAACCTGGAAGGAACGAAGTGGCAGTACACACATGGCGTGGCGAATCCGGAAGCGGTGGCGCCGGAATCGTGGACACTCGATGCGGCGCTGCTGGAACGGCCCGGCAACAAGGACATCCAGCTGGATCTGTTTCTCGACTATGCCTCGAATGTGAAGCTGTATCCGAAATTCCAGGAATATCTTCGACAGTCGAAACCGCCGCTCCTGGCGATCTGGGGCAAGAACGATCCGTTTTTCATTCCGGCCGGAGCTGAGGCCTTCCGCAGGGACATTCCCGGCGCGCAAGTCCGATTCCTGGACACCGGCCATTTTGCGATCGAGACCCATGGGGTCGAGATCGCCGGCGCGATGAAGGAATTCCTCGAAGCGAACCCGACTTCGCGCCGGTGAGGGAAGGCGCGGCGATGGAATCCGCGCCTGTTCAAAGCTGTCAATGTCTACAGCCCAACGAAGGGAAGGATCATGCAACGCCGCAGTTTTGTTCGCGCGCTCACGGCTGCATCTCTCGGGTTTTTGTTCAGGGGGGCGGCCGGTGACTCCCTGCAAGGCCAAAGCGTCGCCAGGACCGGCGTCGAGTTTGATACGAGAGTCTCCGGACGGGGTCCCTTTCCTGAAAATTCGACGATCGTGCTGGTACATGGAGCGTGGGCCGACGGCTCCTGCTGGAGCAATGTTGTTCTCCCGCTGGAAAGGGTCGGCCTTACGGTTATGTGCGCGCCGATTCCACTTACGTCCCTGACCGACGATGCTACCGCTTTGAGCTGGGCGTTGGAACGGACGAGCGGCCCGGTGGTTCTGGCGGGACACGCCTACTCGGGCGCCGTTATCGCCGCAGTGCGGAACGAGCGGGTTAAATCCCTGGTCTATATCTCTGCCCTCGCGCCGGATGAGGGAGAGACGGTCGCCAAAGTCTTCTATAAGAACCCAAACTCTCCGGAAGCGCCAAAGATGGTTCCCGATTCTCATGGCTTTGTCTGGTTGCCGGATGAGGCGTTTCACCGAGCGCTGGCTCAGAACGCATCGATTGACCAGGCCAGGATTGCCGCTGCTGTACAGCGGCCCATCGGAGTCAGGTGCATTCAGGAACCGGCACCTGCACCCACATGGAAAACGAAGCCGTCGTGGTATCTGGTTGCCGAAGAGGATCGTATGATCAATCCGAAATCGCAGCGCTTCATGGCGAATCGTATGGGCGCAAACATTCATTCAGCGCCCGTGGATCACACATCGATGTATGCGGCACCGCAGTTCGCTGTCGGCGTGATCGTCGAGGCGGCGCGGCAAACCCTTTCCCGGTAGCGGCGGGCTGCGGGTCCTGTTGCAGCCTGAGGAGGAAGCCACGGCATGTCTGCTTACGAAAGTGTCGCCATTGTCACCGGCGCAAGCCAGGGAATCGGCCGTGCCACGGCCCTGCGCCTGGCGCGCGACTTCTCAGGCGTTGTTCTTGCGGCAAGAAGTGAAGATAAGCTGCAGGAAACCGCGGCCGGTGTACGATCGGCCGGTGCTGAACCTCTGCTTTGTCCGCTCGACCTGCGCGAGCCCGAGTCGGCGGCGGTCCTTGTCGCTGCGGCTCTGGATCGTTTCGGCAGAATCGATGCCTTGCTGAATATCGCTGGCGCTGTGCCACAAATCGACGTTTTCGAGATGACTGACCGGCAGTGGGAAGACGGCCTCGCACTGAAGCTCCATGGTGCGCGACGCCTGACGGTGCGCGCCTGGGACGCATTAAAGGCCTCGCGCGGCTCCGTTCTATTGATCTCGGGCAGCGCCGCCCTGGACCCGAAACCGGGCTTCGCGGCTGTGGCGGCCGTCAACGCCGCAGTCATTGCGCTGGCCAAAGCGTTCGCCGAGCAGGGCCTGAAGGATGGAGTGCAGGTGAACAGCGTCGTACCCGGCGCCGTGATGACGGGACGCAGAAAGTCGTTTCTTGAAAAGTGGGCGCCTGCGCACAATCTCACGTTCGACGAGGCCGTGAAACAATTCCCCGACGAAGTGGGCATCGCGCGCTTCGGCGAGCCTGAAGAGCTCGCCGCCCTGATGGCCTTCCTGGTGTCGCCGGCGGCAAAGTGGATGACGGGAACTTCGGTCAGAATGGACGGCGGCGAAATTAAAGGAGTTTGATGCGCAGAAGTTACGGCAGAGCGCGAAATCGTGGGCAACAGATCCGTTGGAGGTAAGTCATGGGACTGTCATGGCAACAGGGTCCGCTTGCACCAGGAGCAATCGGTCGATTCCTCGTTCCAGAACCGCTGCCTGCGAGGCTTCTCTATGTCGAACCGCTTCGCAGGCGTATGCGTGTGCGTTTCGGCGGCGTCTGGATCGCAGAAAGCGAGCACGCCGTTTTGCTCTTCGAGCCCGACCGTTATCCGGTCGCTTACTTCCCGGAGGCCGCCATCGCTCCGGAGGTACTCGAGCTTACCGAGCATAGCACCCGGCACCGGGACCTGGGGCCTACGGCCTGGTACACCGTCCGCCTGGGTGAACGACGTGCACCCCGGGCCGCGTGGAAACACACTGAACTGCCCGCATACGCGAACGATTTGAAGGCGCACGTGGCGTTCGCATGGCCGGCCATGGACGCATTCTACGAAGAGGACGAACGCATCCTGGGCCACGCCGCGGACAGCTACCACCGCATCGACATTCGCCAGGCTTTACGCAATCTGGTGGTTCGCCGGCATGACCGCGTCGTCGCCGATACCAGACGGCCGCTTGTGCTTTACGAGTCCGGCTTCGCGCCACGGTGGTATGTTCCGCGCGCCGACGTCGATGAGACCGCGCTGACCCCGGTGGAATCAAACCTCCTGCCCCTACAAGGGGCTGTGCAGCTACTACGACATCGGCGATGCGCGTTTGGGGGCGTGGTGCTACCGCGAAGCTTTTTCCGAGGCAAGGACGTATCTCCGGCCTGGTATCCTTCGAACTGGACATCGTTTCGGTGTATCTCGATAGGATGCAGCTCCGTCCTGAGCCCGGTCAGACCGTGATTCCGCACGGCCCTGATCGGGAACTGACGATCACCGAGTTACGCGCACGACAATGAGAAAATTCACCTCACGGAGCATTCGAGCGGTATGGCCCGGCTACTATCGGTGAACATTGGACTTCCTCGCGACGTCGAGTGGAAAGGCCGAACTGTGCACACCGGCATATGGAAAGATCCGGTGCCCGGTCGTTGTCACGTCGGCCGGCTCAATCTGGAGGGAGACGGTCAGGGCGATCTTGCGGGTCACGGGGGGGAGCAGCGAGCCGTCTTCGTCTACCAGATCGAATCGTATCGCCACTGGCAGAAGACGCTGAACAGATCCGACTTCGTCTACGGACAGTTCGGCGAGAACTTCACCGTCGAAGGTCTGGCCGACGATGCGGTCTGCATCGGTGACCGTTATCGCATCGGCAGCGCGCTCTTCGAAGTTACTCAGCCTCGCGTTACCTGTTATCGCGTTGGCATCCGGATGAACGAGCCGCGGATGCCGGCCCTGCTGACGTCGAGCGGACGGCCCGGGTTCTACTTCCGTGTACTCAGGGAGGGTGAAGCAGGCGCCGGAGACGAAATCGTGAAAGTAGCCCAGGCGCAGGAGCGAATGACGGTCGCGGAGGTGAACGCGCTGCTTTATTCGCCCGGTCATTCACGGGATGCGCTGGAGCGAGCGCTGCGAATCGCAGCGCTTTCACCCGGATGGCGCGGCTCGTTCGAGGCATTGCTGAAGAGCCAGACAAACGGCCCGGCGAATGGGAACGCCGGGCTGGCACCCGCGGCCGCGGCCCATCCGTCTGCACCAGGATTTCGCTCCCTTGCGGTGACGGCAATCCACGATGAATCCGCCGATGTGCTTTCGTTGACTTTGCAGAGCCAGGATGGCCAGCCGCTGCCGGCAGCTCTGCCCGGCCAGTACGTGGTCCTGCGTCTTCAACAAACCGCCGGCAGCCCCCCGCTCTTTCGCAGCTATTCGCTCTCCGGCCCGCTCTCAACGGAACGATTTCGCATCAGCGTGAAGATCGAGCCCAACGGTGCGGCCGCGACCTGGCTGCGGGAGCATACCCACGTGGGCGATACCCTCAACGTAAGTTCGCCGCGCGGAAGTTTCATTCTGCAGCCCGGCGGCGGAGCGGTCGTGCTGCTCAGCGCCGGAATCGGAGCGACGCCCCTCCTCGCCATGCTGCACGCGCTGGCAGCCGAGCACTCGACTCGCAATGTCTTGTGGCTGCACGCGGCTCGCGATCGCCGGCATCATCCGTTTGCCGCCGAAGTTCGCCATCTCATCCTCGCGCTTCCGCACGGGCGCAGCTGTATCTGTTACAGCCGGCCAGGCGCGCAGGACAAAGTGAGGCAGGATTGCGATACGGCCGGCCATTTTTCGGAATCGACCCTGGAGAAGGTTGGTTTGCTGCCGAACGCCGATGTCTACCTCTGCGGACCGGCTGGCTTTATGGCAGACATGAAAGCGGCGCTCGCGGCGCTGGGCATAGCCCGGGAGCGAATTCGTGTCGAGATTTTCAACGGTAGCGAATCGATGACTCCCGGGATTGCCGGCGCTGCAGCGCACTCTCCGCATCTGCCGAAGGACGACGCCAACACCGGCCCGCTTGTCTCGTTCGCGCGCAGCGGTATCGCCGCACACTGGAACGGATCCGCCTGCAAGAACATTCTGGAACTGGCCGAGGCGTGCGATGTCCCGGTTCGGTGGTCGTGCCGGACCGGAGTCTGCCACAACTGCGAGAGCGGATTGGTTTCGGGGACCGTTCTCTACGATCCGGATCCACTCGACATGCCGGCCGAGGGCAACCTTCTCGTTTGCTGTTCACAGCCCATGAGCGACGTCGTTATTGATTTATGAAACACAAGGGCCTCTGCGGTCGGGTCACATCGGAAACGCTTTACTCATAACGGAGAGCTTCGGCGGGTGGGCCGGCGATGGCGTGGCGGGCGGGCAACAGGCAGGCGAGGAGCGCACTGACAGCGAGGAGCGCGGCGGCTGCGAACAGACTTCCTGCGGCAAAAGCGTTTTGCATCCAATGGGCGAGCAGGGCGCCGAGAAAACTGTCAAAGACAAAGCCGATGACAATGCCTGCGGCCGCGCTGACCAGCGCGATGCGCGCGGCAACCCACAGGACGTGCGCGCGCGGCGCGCCGAGCGCCAGGCGAATGCCAAATTCCGTCGTGTGCTGTGCGACGCTGTAAGCGACGACGCTGAAAATGCCCACCAGCGCGAGCCCGAGCGCCATGGCTGAGAAGATGGCAAACAAGATGGAGAAGAGACGCTGGCGGGTGTACTGCGCGTCTTTCTCGAGGGCTTCGGTGAGGGTGAAGGTGCGATTGTATCCGTCTGTGGAGATCTGCTGGTCGGAAGCGACGGATGCTATCGCAGTACGAATGGAATGCAGCCAGGTCAGCGGGTCGCCCTGGGTGCGGACGAAGAACTGCACGTAAGGCTGCATTACGGCAGTGTAGGGAACATAGATGGCGGGAGCGACGGGGCTATCGATCCCGTTGTTGCGCGCATCGCCGACAACACCGATGATCTGGCGCGAGGCGGTGCTTTGCGCAGAGGCGATCTGGTAGCGATTCCTGCTCTTGAGACCGGGAATGCGGACTTGTCGGCCCACGGTATTGGAGACGGAGAGATAGCGCGCCGCGAATGCGCGATTGACGACGGCGATGAAGTCTCCGCGAGAGTTTTCATCCGCATTCCAGATGCGCCCCTGCAGCAGAGGAATATGGAGGGCCGAGAAATAACGCTGGCCCACCAGGATCACGCGGGCCTGCGGCTGCTGGAGATGGCCGGTTCCGTCGATTTCAAAGGTGTCCGCCGGGTCGATATAGGAGGGCGTGGCATCGTTGCCGACAGCGACCGTGGAAATGCCGGGGACGGCTGCGATCTTGTCGCGGATCTGCTCGATATACGCGGTGCGCGCTGCGCGCGACTGAATGCGGCTCCACTCGCTCGGGTTGTGGGCGTGAAGCATCATGCCGACCTTCAGGACATTCGCGGGATCGTAGCCCAGCGGCATCTGCCCGAGCCGGAGAAAGCTGCGGATGGCAGTGCCTGCCGTGGCCATCAGAAGAAGCGTGAGCGCGACCTGTGCGGCAATCAGAACGCTCCAGCGATGCCTGGCGGGAGCGGCGGCGACGCCGATCCGGCGGCCGGGAAGCATCCGCGCGGAATCGCGATGCGAGAGACGCAAGGCGGGGACAAGACCGAAGAGGATGCCGCAGAGCAGTGCGAGCGCGACGGAGAACGCGAGGATCGGGAGGTTGATGCGGATGACAGATTCGGCGGGAAAGGAATCCGGAGACAGCAGCAATGGAAGTCTCGCCAGCCAGTACGACGCTGCCACGCCAAGGGCGGCGCCCGTCGAGGAGATGACGACGGCCTCGATGAGCAACTGGCGCACGATGCGCCAGCGACTGGCGCCGACTGCCGATCGGATGGCGAGCTCATGCAGGCGCGTGCGGCCACGGGCCAGCATGAGGATGGAGCAGTTGGCACAACCGATGATCAGCAGGAGCACAACACCAGCGAGCAGGAGCGTGAGCGTGCGGCCCGTGTCCTGCTGGTAAGGCACGATAATGGGCTGCAGCGCGAGATGCCAGTGATCGGGGGAGTGCTCGAGACGCTGTTTCGCAAGCTGGGGCACGAGGGGCTCGAGCGCGGCGTCGGCGGCGGCCAGGGTGACGTGGGGCTTGAGCTTAATCCACGGCAACCAGGACAGGGAAGGAAGGTTCGCAAGACCCCGCATCTGACTGGCCGGCAGGTAGACATCCCCGACGCCGGCGACGTCACTGAATGCGAAGCTGCGCGGCATGACCCCGATGATGGTCGAGGGGGCGTGATCGATTTCCAGCGTCCGTCCGATCACGTGGGGATCGCCGCCGAAGTGGCGCCGCCAGAAGCGGTAGTTAAGAACAATGACGGAGTGGCCTGCATCTGAGGGCTCGAACATGCGGCCGAGAAGCGGGCGCACGCCAAAGAAAGTCCCGGCATTCTCTGTGAGGTAAACACCCCAGATGTCTTCCGGCAGTGCGCCGCCGGTGATCTCCATGTGCCCGTTGTTGAAGCCAAGCACCGACTCAATCGGGGCTGCCAGGCCCATTTCATCCAACTGGGCCTTGCTCAGGTTGAACCACTCATAGTCGTCGGGATGCTGCTGGTCGACGAGGATGGGGTTCATGATGCGGTCGGCGCCGGCGTAGGGGAATGGGTGCAACAGGACCGCGTAGATAAGCGAGAACATCGCTGTCGTCGCGCCGATGCCGAGCGCGAGCGACAGCACGGCGACGGTGGCAAAGCCCCGGTTGCGGCGCAGGGCGCGAAGACCGTAGCGGATGTCGCCGCCCACCTCATCGAATGGGCGCAGGCCAACGGCGTAGCGGTAAGTTTCGTTTTGGGTACCCGGCTGGCCGAGATCGATGCGGGCTTTGCGGCGGGCTTCTTCCTGGGAGAGGCCCTGGCGGATTAAGTCTTGCCGATAAGCGTCGAGGGTAGAACAAAATTCTTCTTCGACGTCGCTGTGGGTGCGTGGCAGGAGGAGACGCCAGAGCTTGCGAATGGCGGCGAGGAGACTCATATTTCGCCCACCTTCTTGTCGAGAATGCCGGCTACGACGGCGGCCATGTCGGTCCATTTGGCCGTCTCGGCCTTAAGCTGGCGCCTGCCGGAGGCGGTGAGCGAGTAAAACCGGGCGCGGCGATTGTTCTCCGACGCACCCCACTCGCCTTTCAGCCAGCCCCGGCGCTCCAGACGATAGATTGCGATGTAGAAGGAGCCCTGCAGGATTTCGAGGCGTTCGCCGGAGATCTGCTGGATGCGCAGCAGGATGCCGTATCCATGCAGCGGACCGAGCGAGATCGCTTTGAGGATGAGCATTTCGAGGGCGCCCTGCGGGAGTTCAATCGGTTTCGTCAAAGTCTCCCCCTATCTGGGATAGGAGAGTACGCGTTCTCTCCTTTCCAGTCAAGGAGTCGTGTTCGTTACCACCGTTACGTCCTGGTTGAGAGGGAGCCCGCGTATCACGCTCACCGTGGGGTTGCCCGGTGGTGAGCGCGAAGGTTTCGCCGCGCTGGATCAGGGCCGCTACAGCGCGCCCAATGCGACGCTTCTCCTCCGCCTTCTTTTCCGGCTGCGTCTGAAACGACCGGTGGCTTAGGAAACAAGGGAACACCCCCACACTGACGTGCTTTCTTATGTCTAGTTGATAGTGATGGTAAAGGCCTGGGTGGTTTGTTCTCCCGACGCATTGGTGTAAGTGGCCGTGTAGGTGTTGGTGCCCGAAGGCAGCGGAACAGCATAGAGGACACGCGAGCTGGATGTGAAGCCGCTGGGTCCAACCCAGCTCCAGGTGCCGCCGCTGACCGGGTGCGGTCCGATATTGACCGTGGCCCCTGGAGCCACCGTCACACTGGAGACCTCCTGCCACGCACCGCCGTTTACCTGGATCCAGGGATCGATGGGTGTGCTGACGGTGATGGTGAAGACCTGGGTGCTGTGCCCGCCGGCGGCATTAGTGTAGGTGGCCGTATAGGTATCGGTGCCTCCCGTCAGCGGGATGCCATACAGGACCCGCGAGGTGGAGGTGAAGCCGTTGGGCCCGGTCCAGCTCCAGGAGCCGCCGCTGACCGGTTGCGGACCCAGGTTCACCGTGTCGGTTAAATTGACGGTCGCAGCGGATTCCTGTGTCCAGGCTCCGCCGTTCACCTGGATGTATGGAGTTACGGGGGTATTGACAGTGATGGTGAAGGCCTGGATGCTTTGGCCGCCGATTGTATTGGTGTAGGTGGCTGTGTAGGTATTGGTGCCCGCCGTTAGCGGGATACTATAGAGGACCCGCGAGGTGGACGAGAACCCGTTCGGTCCGGTCCAGCTCCAGTTGCCGCCGCTGACTGGTTGCGGACCGAGGTTCACCGTGGTGCCCGCATTGACCGTCGCCGTGGACTCCTGCGTCCAGGATCCGCCGCTTACCTGGATGTACGGCACGATCGGGGTGTCGACGGTGATGGTGAAGGCCTGGGTGCTTTGTCCACCGGCAGTATTGGTGTAGGTGGCCGTGTAGGTATTGGCCCCCGGCGAGAGCGAGATACCATAAAGGACCCGCGCGGTGGACGAGAACCCGTTGGGCCCGGCCCAGCTCCAGGATCCGCCGCTAACCGGTTGCGGACCGAGGTTCACCGCAACACCCACATTCACGGTCGCAGTGGATTCCTGCGTCCAGGCACCGCCATTCACCTGAATGTAGGGCGCGACCGGTGTGGTGACGGTGATGGTGAAGACCTGAGTGCTCTGTCCTCCGGACGTATTAGTGTAAGTGGCTGTGTAAGTATTGGCGCCCGCTGCCAGCGGGACGGAGTCGAGGACTCGTGAAGTGGACGTGAAGCCGTTGGGTCCGGTCCAACTCCAGCTGCCGCCGCTGACCGGGTGTGGCCCGAGATTCACCGTGGCGCCCAGATTCACGGCTATATTGGCCGCCTTCTGCCACGCTCCTCCATTCACCTGTACCCAGGGGTCAATCGGCGTGGCGGTAGCGCCGGTGCCGCTGAGACCGATGCTCTGCGTGGCATAGGAAGCGTTCAGGTTGTTGTCCGTCAGGATCGCGGATCCCGAGATCGACCCGGAGGTGGCGGGGAGGAAATCCACGGCCAGGTTGCAGCTGGCTCCCGTCGCGAGGGTGCCGGCTGAGGACGAGGTGGTGACCTCGGGACAAGTGGTCGACGAGTCCAGGGTGAAGTTGGCGGAGATGCTGGGGTTCTCGCCGGTGCCGGGGACCGGGAAGGTCAGCGGTGCGTTGCCAATATTACTCAAAGCCACCGCCTGCGGACTGTCGCTGCTTTGCGAGCCGACGTTCGTCGTAGCGAAGCTCAGGCTGGGCGGAGCGGCGAGGTTCAATTCGTACACCGGGGAAGTAGCTGCAGTGACAGCATAGACATTGCCGCTCCCGTCCACTGTCACACCCGAGAATGGGACGTCGGGGGGTAGGCGCAGCGTCGTCACGCAGCTCGACGAGGCACACCCCGGCGGCATTTCCTTCACCGCACTGTTTCCGTAATCGGCGACATAAACATCGCCGCCCCCGTCCAGCGCAACGCCCCAGGGATGGTAGAAGCCGCCACCCAGCGTCGTCATGCAATTCGATGAAGTACAGCCGGGGAGAATCTCCTTCACTGTGCTGTTATAGATGTCGGCAACATAGACGTTACCGCTTGCATCCACCGCAACGCCCGCAGGCTCGGGGAAGAATCCGCCCAGCGTCGTTACGCAAGCGGAAGAAGTACAGCCGGAGGGCACCTCCTTGACCGCGTAGTTGCTGGTATCGGCGACATAGACATTGCCACTCCCGTCCACCGCCACACCGAAGGGACCGTAGGGATTGTTGGGAGTGCCGAAGCCGCCGCCCAGAATCGTACCGCAACTGGACGAAGCGCAGCCGGGCGGCATCTCTGTCAGCGTATTGTTCTGGTAATCACTGACATAGAGGTTACCGCTCCCGTCCACCGCCACCCCCGCGGGATCGATGAAGCCACCGCCCAAAGTCGTGACGCAGCTGGAGGAAGCGCAGCCGGGGGGTATCTCTGTCACCGAGTTGGTGGTGTTGCCGGCGACATAGACGTTGCCGCTCCCGTCTACCGCCACGCCCGAGGGCGCCACGCCCGGGGGAAAGCTGAAGCCGCCACCGAGCGTCTGAACTGTTTGATTGCCTGGGAATACCAGCTGTGGCCCCTGGCCAGTGCCGTAGATTAGTGCGGTGGCGATCACGCTGCCGGAACCATTCAGCAGCTGAACGGCCCCATCGCGCGTGCCGGCGTACTTCGGCGCAAACGTCACATTCACCGTACAGGTATCGCCCGTACTGTACACGTTGCTGGTCCCGTTCGTATTGCAGGTACTGCCTCCGGCATCGGTGAAGTCCAGGCCGGCGGCGCCCTGGGTCAGCACGGAAGCCGTGATGCCGCTGCCTCCCGCAGTGAAGGTGAAATACGCGGTCCAGTGCACCGACGGCGGGGTCGATGCCACCGCAACATCACCAAAGTAGGCGGCGCGTGGCATGATTTCATCGACACCTCCGTCCTCGGCGACATAGACGTCGCCGCTCCCGTCCGGCGCCACACCGTTCGTATAGGAGAAGCCGCCACCCAGCGTCGTTACGCAACTGGCAGAGGCACAACCCGGGGGCATCTCTTTAACCGCTTTGTTGTAGGTATCGGCGACATAGACATTGCCGCTCCCGTCCACCGCTACACCATAGGGCGAGACGAAGCCGCCACCCAGCGTCGTTACGCAGGTATCAGAAGTACAGCCGGCGGGCATCACTTTCACCGCATTATTATCGGTATCGGCGACATAGACATTCCCGCTCCCGTCCACCGCTACGCCAATGGGATCGAGAAAGCCCCCGCCCAGTGTCGTGACACAGGTGTAGGAAGCGCAGCCGGGGGGGACTTCCTTCACAGCGGAGTTCTCTGAATCGGCGACATAGACGTTGCCGTATTTGTCCACGGCCAAGCCGGAGGGATCAACGAATCCGCCACCCAGTGACGTTACGCAACTGGAGGAGGCGCACCCCGCAGGCATCTCCTTTACTGCGCTGCTATCGGTATCGCCGACAAAGATGTTGCCGCTCCCGTCTACCGCCACGCCCCAGGGATAGCTAAAACCGCCGCCCAGCGTCGTCACGCAGTTGGAAGAGGCACAACCGGAGGGCATTTCCTTCACAGCGCTGTTGTCGGTATCCGCAACATAGATGTTGCCACTGCCGTCTACAGCCACGCCCTCCGGCTGGTAGAAGCCGTTCCCCAGCGCTGTCACCACGCCGGTGAAAGACGCAGTTTGGGCGCTGAGCGGCATTGCCCATCCGCAGAGGGTCGCGATCGATACAGCGACCAAAGCACGAGCTAAACGCCGGCTACGGCGCCAGGCCGCTCTCTGCAACGCGAGCGACACGGGCACGGCGGAAGCAATCGGCCGATTCGCTGCGCCGGACCCCTCTGCGCGCTGAATGGAATGGTTCGACATAGTGACCCCTCGGAAGCGGTTTGGACATCTCAACGACGTTTGGGGGGGATTTGGCCCGAATGCTCAGGAATCAAGGCGGAGAAACGGGAAATAGCCGATGAAGGAAGGATTCGGCGGAGCTTTCGCATGGTCAGCCGTGCGACGGGGCTGGGGGATCGCGGAGTGAAGTGCGGCTTGCAGCATCGAAGCGTCCTGTCAATTGCTTCATTGCTTTATGGGGGAGAGCCGAGTCTCCTGTCCTTACGAATTCCTTAAGAAATCCTTCGGATCGACCGAAAATGAGGTTTGCAGGCACCCGGCATGTGCGCTACAGTGAGGCACGGTCCCCCCAGCCCTCCCAAAAGACAGCTCAGGATTTCTTGCTGGTCACGTCTTCGGGTGACAAGTTGTGGAACAGAATCAACAACCTGGAGTGCGGTTCGCTTTCGGCGCCTTCGTCCTTGATCGGTCCGAGGCGGCACTGACATGCTCGGGCGAACCGGTCCCGCTGGCGCCCAAAGAACTCGAGCTTCTGCACGTGCTGGTGAGCCAGGCCGGGCACCTCATCCATAAGGAAGCCCTCATCCGCAGTGTCTGGCCCGACACTTTCGTCTCCGACAGCAGCCTGCTCCGCAATGTCTCGGTGCTGCGCCGCCACCTGGGCCACGATTGCATCCGAACCGTGCCGAAGCGCGGGTATGTCTTTGTGCTCCCGGTTGAGAGGTTCGAGAACCCTCTGCGGACTGACAATCCGACCGACCCCGTCGAGGCAGGCCAGCTCAATGATCCAGCGCCGCTTCAGACTGGAGACGATTACCGCCTGGTAACCTCCGCACAGGAAGAATTTACGACTCACGATCGTGAAGTCGCCGACCCCGGAGGGCCCCACTCACCGGACGCCGGTCGTCGGCGCCTGCTGGCCGTACCGAAAAGACGCCTCGGATCGGCCGTCGCCATGGTCGCCGCTTTCCTTTTCCTGGTGACCGGCGTTTCCCTTCGCGGGCCGCATTTGCCTGCGGCGCACGGGTTGGGCAGCAGTCTGCAGCCATCCAGAGCGGCAGCCCTGCTGCGAGCCGCCGGGGCGGTGCAATTGTTTGTCCTGAACCAGAATGAAGACTCGATTTCCGTGCTGAACACACTCACCAACTCCGTCATGTCCAGAGTTAAGGTGACAGGCAATCCTCGTGGAGCTGCGATTCTGCCCGATGGAAAGACCGTGTACATTTCTCTGAACGGCGCGAACAGCGTGGTTGCTCTCGATACTCGAACCAGGCGAATCACCGCCGTCATTCCTGTCGGCAACAATCCGGTCGGGATCGCTGCCAATCCGCGGCCACCGTTCGTCTATGCGGTCAACAACTATTCAAACAGTATCTCGGTGATCGATGCGAGGAAGAACAGAGTCGTACGGACCGTTGCCGTTGGAAGTGTCCCAACAGAAATCGCAGTAAGCCCAGACGGCACGCGCGCCATTGTGACGAACCAGTCCGGTGGGACGGTTACGATGCTGGATGCCGTGGCCAACAGGGTTCTTGCTACCATTCCCGTTGGCTCGACGCCGGTAGGGGTTGCATTTACACCGGATTCGCAATTTGCCTGGGTCACGCTTGCTGGTCAGGATGAGGTTGCCGTACTGGATGTTTCTGCCAGGAAAGTTATTCGCCGGGTGAGCGCCGGCCATGGTCCGGTGAGAGTAGCGATCAGTCGCGACGGCAAGTATGCACTTATATCCGACTTCTTCTCGAACACGCTGACGGTGATTCAGACGGCATCGCTCCAATCCGTCAAAAAGATTGCAGTAGGGCTGAATCCAGTGGGGCTGACATTAGATGCTCCGGGGGATTTCATGTTCGTGGCGAACTACAGCTCGAATACAGTGTCAGTGATCGACATGAGAACGATGACGGTGGTCAGCAATATCGATGTTGGAAAGAATCCCGTCGAAATGGCCGCCCTGCCCTGCTTTAGCATTCCCTGTGCCCCACAACAATAGCCGAAGGGAAACTCAAATACCCGATAACACGGGATTCAGGCTTCTGTTGCGGGCTCCCGATAATGCTCCTTCTCTTGTTACATTAGGCATGTTGCACTCCCCCCATCCGAAGACGCCCCTCCTCCGAGTCCCGAGAGCCAAAGTTTCCTTGCGAAGGGTGTTTTTATCTGCATTCAGCAGATTCCATGAACCTTCCGCCTCGTAGTGCCATACCCGGCTGCTGTCGTTGGCCGGGTGCAGCTTGACCGCGCTCAGACGGGGGCGAACCTTCATCGTGATCTGCCCTGATTTTGGCGAACATCTTTGCGGTGGCCACGAACCAGAGCATCCCGATCGCCATATCATGGATGTGCCTGGCGGGCTCATCCAACCGCGCTCCGGCGGCAGCTACCTGGATACGGCCCACCATAGACCGAGATGGAGGCGCGCAGCATCGTTCAAATCGCCAGTTGCCTGCCGTTGGGAGCCTGGCGAACGTTGCGCTCCTGCGATGCTTCTCGTAACGTGGTTATTCTGGCAGCGACCAGATGCGAGCGTGAAGGTTTGCTTGCCACCAGAAAATACTGGCGCAGGAGAGCAGGTGAAAAGATCCGGGTCACGATGCGCGCGGCGACCTCACCCATTCAGCCGAAAGCGCCTTTCGGGCTCTGCCGAGAAGCTCGCTGCGCGAGGAACTCGTCTCGTCAATTGCGGTGCGGTTCTGGTGATTGTCTCCGGCTTCCTCTTCGTGAGCGTACCGAATCAGGCTTCTTCGCAAAAGGTTTCAGCTGCACCAGAAGGCGGCGCTTTGTACCGGCATGCTGGCATTCCGGTCGAAAAGCGTATCGACGACCTGATGGGCCGGATGACCCTCGCCGAAAAAGTCCGTCAGCTGGATATGTATTCCGGAGCGAAGGACCTGATGAGCCGGCGCCTCGACCCAACCCACGCGGCTCCGGATGCAGTCTTTCTGCCGGAGAAGGCGCAGCAAATGTGGGGTGACCTCGGCGTCGGCTCGATTCACGACCTCTATCCGACTCCGGAGCAGGCCAATGCGATCCAGAAGTGGGTGATCGCCCACAACCGGCTTGGGATTCCCGCGTTGTTCATCGAGGAAGGGCTGCACGGCTACAACACGGGGACGGTATTTCCGGCGCCGATTGGCCTGGCTGCCACCTGGGATCCCGAAATCGCCCGACAGACCGGCGCAGCCATTGCGGCCGAAGCGCGCTCCAACGGTGTCGATATGATCCTCGCGCCGGTGCTGGATCTGGCCCGGGATCCGCGCTGGGGCAGGGTCGAGGAGGATTTCGGCGAGGATCCTTACCTGACGGGCCAGCTGGGCCTCGCATACGTGCGAGGGGCACAGGGCGAGAGCCTGGCGAGCGATCACACGGTTGTGGCCGAGCCGAAACATTTCGCCGGTCATGGTTCGCCGGAGGGCGGCACCAACACTTCGCCGGTCCACATGGGTGAGCGGGAACTGCGGACCATGATGTTGCCCCCCTTTGCCGAAGCCATCCGCGAGGGGCACGCCATGGCCGTGATGGCTGCCTACCATGAGATCGACGGAATTCCGATCACCGACGATCCGTTCCTGCTGAAGACAGTTCTGCGGCAGGAGTGGGGCTTTCAGGGATTTGTGCTTTCCGACCTGGGCGCGATTGAGCGGCTGTACTCAGCGCACCATGTTGCTGCCACCCCCCAGGATGCCGCCTGCATGGCGATCCGCTCCGGCGTGGACATGCAGTTCTACGACTTCAGCCATGCGGTGTTTCAAAATGCGCTCGTCGACTGCGTGCACAACCAGACTCTGCCTCTCGCCGATCTGGACCGCGCGGTGCGGTCGGTGCTGCGGGTGAAATTCGACCTGGGGCTCTTCGATCATCCCTTTGTCGATACGACGCTCAAGGCGAAAGTCTATCGCTCTCCCCGGCATCTCGCGCTCTCGCTGCAGTCGGCCCGCGAATCCATGACGCTGCTGAAGAATGACGGACACCTGCTGCCGCTTTCGAAATCCACGCAGCGCATTGCCGTGATCGGTCCGAATGCCGCCGTGGCGCGCTACGCAGACTATGAAGACGAGAAAAACGGAGAACGCATCAGCATCCTGCAGGGCATCCGCGATCTTCTGCCCGGATCAACAATCACCTTCGATCCCGGGAGCAATATTCCGACGGCGGTGGAGACCGCGGCCCGGGCGGATGTCGTGATCCTGGCGCTGGGCGAGCGGCAGGGGATCTCAGGCGAGGGCTTCGACCGCTCCTGCCTTGACTTGCCGGGCAATCAGGAACAGCTGCTGGAGGCGGTGGCTGCCACGGGGAAACCTGTGGTGCTGGTCCTCGAAAATGGACGGCCGCTGACAATCGACTGGGCCGATCAGCACATTCCTGCGATTCTCGAAGCATGGTATCCGGGCGAATTTGGCGGCAAGGCGGTTGCCGAAACTCTGTTCGGCGATAACAATCCCGGCGGCAAACTAACAATCACCTTCCCGCGCAGTGTGGGGCAACTTCCGGACTTCTACAATGCCGATCCGTCGCGGGTCTGGAAATATATCGACAGCAGCGGCCAGCCGCTCTTTCCTTTCGGATTCGGCCTGAGCTACACCACCTTCCGCTACGATCGGCTGGCCGTTCACCCTCCGGCGACGGGCAGCCACGGCGATATTCGTGTCACTGTCGATGTGACGAATACCGGGGACCGGGCCGGGGATGAGGTAGCCCAGCTATATGCGCGGGAAAACGTGAGCAGCGTGGAAACGCCGGAGCGCGCTCTGAAGGGTTTTGGGCGCATCCATCTGCAGCCGGGTGAGACGCACACGGTCACCTTCCTGGTTCCGCAAAGGCAACTTGCAGTGTGGAATGCCGAGAAGACGTGGGCAGTGGAAGGTGGTCGATATACGGTTTGGGTGGGCGGGTCCTCACGGGCCACGCTGAGCACCGAGTTCAATCTGCAGCCATGACGACGTCCGTTAAGCGATCGCGGCGGAAACGATCCGGTACATTCATAAGAAAACATCAGGGGTGAGATGAGGATGAATCGTTTCGGCAGCCTGGCTCTCGTCGGCCTTCTGGGAATCGGCATGGCAGGGGCTGCGGCACAGAGGTCCAGGCAGCCGGTTGATTACGTCGATCCGAATATTGGCGGCATTGGCCAGCTTCTGACAGCAACGGTTCCCTACGTGCAGTATCCATACGGCATGGCCCGTGTGGCCCCGATGACCACGCCGGGCATCACCGACCGCTATCTTGCCGACAAAATCTACGGATTTCCCGCAGGCCCTGCCCTGCTGATGGCGTCCGACGGACCGGAAAGCGGTAAGTCGGCGGAATACGCTTCCGACTTCGATCACGATTTTGAGACCGCAACGCCGTATTACTACGAAGCCGATCTGCAGACATGGAGGATCAAGGCCGAAGCTACCGTGACGCGGGAAGCCGAGTATTACCGGTTTACTTATCCGGCCGGCCGGCACGCTCACCTGGTGCTGAGCCTCGATCACCATGCGGAGCTCACCGTTACCGGACCGGAAACGGCGGAGGGCAGCGAGCAGGTGGGCGGAGATGTTGCCAGGCTGGCCGATCCGCATGGCGCAACCCGCGAATATTTCTATCTTGAGTTCTCGTCTCCGCAGAAGTCCTGGCAGACCTGGCAGAACGGCGCGTTCGGCCACGAAGCGCAAATTAGCGGCGACGACATTGGATTTGTCACCGACATGGCGACACATGACGGAGAGACGATCGAGGTGCGGGCCGGCCTCTCATATATCAGCACGGACCAGGCGCGGCGCAATCTGGAGCGGGAGATTCCGCACTGGGGTTTCGATGCGGTGAAGGAGCAGGCGCGCGCCGAATGGAATCGCGCTCTGGGCGCCATTGCGACCGTGGGCGGGACCGAGCGCCAGCGCACCATCTTCTACACGGCGCTCTATCGCTCGCTGGGCCGCATGACCGACATTACGGAAGACGGACGGTACTACAGCGGCTACGACCACCAGGTGCACCCTTCCGATGGCCACGATTTCTACGTCGATGACGGCCTGTGGGACACCTTCCGCTCACTCCACCCGCTGCAGACGCTGCTCGGTGCGCGTCGGCAGGAGGATATGGCGCGCTCCTATATCCGCATGTATCAGCAGAGCGGCTGGATGCCGTCTTTTCCTTCCGTCGCGGGCGAGCAGGCGGTGATGATCGGGCACCACGCGGCGGAGTTCATCCTTGACCTCTACGAGAAAGGCTACCGGGATTTCGACGTCGAGCAGGCATACGAGGGCATTCGGAAGAATGCGACGGAGGCCACGCTTCTTCCATGGAGCCGCGCGCCCCTGACCTCTCTGGGCAAAATCTATTTCGAAAGGGGATTCTTCCCGGCGCTGGCCTACGACGAGAAGGAGACCGTCCCGGAGGTGACGGGCGAGCGCCGCCAGGCGGTTTCCGTGACAATCGAGAACGCCTACGACGACTGGTGTGCAGCGCAGCTGGCGCGCGCTCTGGGCAAGACGCAGGATGCCGCGTACTTCACTCGCCTGGCGCACAACTATCGGAACGTCTTCAATCCGGCCATCGACTTTATGGCGCCGAAGAGCGCCGACGGCCAGTGGGTAGAGCCCTTCGATCCGAAGTTGGGCGGCGGCCAGGGCGGCCGCGACTACTTCACCGAAATGGACTCGTGGGTCTACACATTTAGCGTGCAGTATGACGTCGCGGGCCTGATCCATCTCTTCGGCGGCCGCCCTGCCTTCAATCGAAAGCTGGACCAACTGTTTGTGGAACAGTACGGGACCTCGAAGTACCGGTTCCTCAATCAGTTTCCTGATGCCACGGGGCTTGTGGGACTGTACGCGCAGGGCAACGAGCCCAGCTTCCATATTCCGTACCTGTACGATTTCTCAGGGCAGCCGTGGAAGACGCAGCGGCGGGTGCGCCAGCTGATGGAGATCTGGTACGGCGATGGCCCGCTGGGGATTCCGGGCGACGACGATGGAGGAGAGACGTCATCCTGGTACGTGTTCAGTGCGATGGGCTTTTATCCGGTCTGTCCGGGAAGCCCGGTGTACGAGATCGGCAGCCCGATCTTTGCGAAGACCACGATCCGCATGGGAAATGGCAAGGAATTCACCATCGTTGCCGATCACGATTCGGCGCAGAACAAGTACATTCAGTCGGCCCAGCTGAATGGACGGCCACTCAATCAACCCTGGTTTCGGCACAGCGATATTGCAGACGGAGGGACGCTGACCCTGGAGATGGGGCCAGCGCCCAATCCGCAGTGGGGCAGCGCTCCTGAGGATGCACCCCCTTCCATGTCGACCGAAAAGGGGGGAACCCTAACCAACGTGGATTAAGCCAAAGGGTAGTACGACGGAAGATCCGCTTTAAGTCGCCGATTATGAATAAGCTGTGCCGAAGAAGGCTCGTAGGTCTGATGTCACTATGGCAGAAGCATGATTGGAGCCTGCCAAAATGTTCCCTTGTTGCCATTGGGGTCCAGTACCGTCACCTGGCACTCATATTTTCCAGAAGGGAGTCGGCCAAGGGGGATGCTGAATTGGAGGGGCACGGTTCGCAATTCATTATCCCAGCCATCGGTCACTTCTTCCGGCGGCGTCTCGAAAACCTTCGTCTCCTTGCGGTAGAGCGTGACAAACGCGACAAGGGGCTGCATAGATGTTTCTTTCCGCTCATATGCCTGAAGGTAGACATAGAGATTCTGGCCCCGGGTAAAGACTCTGGTCACACTCGGAATCAGCTTTTGGCCATTCTGGACCAGCGGATTGTCGGCGCCAGATCCGTCTTTAGCCTTCGCCACGTTATAGAGCGCATCTTTCAGTCCCGTGCGCTGGCTGCTCAGCACGACTGAACTGATGGGAATTGTTTTGGCGACTCTATTGAGGTCGGGTATGTCAAACGAAGTCTCAAATGTCCCGATTCTCCCCGTTTCCGCATCCCGAGCGAGAAATTTGATGGTGTATTTCCCGGGAAGCAAAGTGAAGCCCGTGTCGTATTCAATGGGGCGCCTTTCCAGTTCGGCGGCTGTCTGGTCGCTGAGCTTGATATCCACCTTATCTCGCACGTTGGCAACCGTCGTTCCATAGTTATCCTTTATTTCACCGATGAAATCGATCCGGGTGTGCGCGGCGCCGAAATGTTTGGCCAACGCCAACTCTCGGCCCGGAATCTTCACGACAATTGGCACAAAATATTCCGCTCGGTCGAGTTGGAAGTAATCGATCTCCATGGCGATGGTCAGGTCGGTGATGGGATCGGGCAGCATCAGCGCATCCTCAAGTTGGCGCTCCTTGTCGGCGGCTGTAAATTTGTTGAAGGTTTTGCCCGCGTAATATCCCTGCCGATATTCAAGCACGGCGGACGGATCGCCCTTGACCGAGATTCGAATACGCCGGAACTTCCCGTCCTGCGCGGTGGTCGTCGTGTAATAGGCCAGAATGTAGTAGCTCGAAACGGCTTGTGCCGCCTGCACGATTCCTTTTGACAGGTCGTTGTAGTCGAAGAGTGCCTTCCCTCCGGTGTCTTCACCCAGGGAATACAGCGTGTCCTGCGATTGCTGGAAATCCGCGGTCAGTGCCTGCGTTGCAGCCCCGGAATACATTACCTGGCTGCCCTGGGATCCCTGCGTCGCATCTCCAAGCGGAGCATTGGCTACCAGGCCGCGCGCATCGATCGGCCAAAAAGACACGCCATTGCGAATCGCATCGTCGATGGTGGCGTGCAGCTGTGCCTGGTTATCAAGGCCGTTCAGTCGAAGGCCGCTGGCAAAATATATCAGCTCCTTCTTTTCACTCAGGTGCCCCAGCATTCTTGCTGCCGTCTGCAGGGCCGCAAGCTGACGGTCGGTGTTAAAGATGTTGAACTCGCTGTTGTCCTGCCCAAATGCCGCTCCGGTGTCAGAAGCGCCCGCATCGTCGGTTGACTCCCCAAATCCCTGTCCTTCGCCCACTATCAGTGTCTCCAAAATACTCAGCAAACGGCTGCGATCATTGGTGAAGTCCTGGAGTACATCTACGGAGCTGCCTGCATAACGGAAGATGGCGACCCGGTCGTCGGGGCCCATCTGTGAACGGATAAAGTGCTGGGCGGCCGTCAGCGCGCGCAACTGCTCTGCGGGCTGCATGGCCGTCATGTCGAAGTAAAGAGCCAACAGACGCCTGTCTTTGTAACGATTACTCCCCGGCGGTTCCGGAGCAATTTGTTCAAGGGCCAGTTGGTCGTAGGTCGTTATGTTTATGGGAGCAGTTGTCGCTGCCGCCTCCGGCTGAGTTAGATTCTGATATTGACAGAAACGGATCGTCTGCGGGACGCCGTCTTCGGTCAAAACAAGATCATTGGCTGTTAGTCCACGGATGGCCTTTCCGTCCTTGTCCTTCACGGTGACGGTCTCAACCACCATCTGGGTGCTCACTGAGAGTGTCGTCGTCCGATTCTGGTTCGCGAGCGCATTTTGTCCGATGTGCTGCGCAGCCGCAACAATCGGCGCTCCCGCAGCAACGGAAACCAGAAGAAACAGGTCGAGGCGCAGGCGCATCGCTCAATACCTCAATCGCGCCGTGAGCTGAAGACTCCGCATGGCATTGGCCGCAGACGGCAGTCCGAACTGTGGGCTTGTGACGGTTGTGTCCCAGGCCGTGTAGGTCACGTGGTTCAACAGATTTGTGGAGTCGATGCGGACATTCAGGTTGAAGCGGTCATGCAACCGGAAGGTTCGCCCGAGGGAAGCGCTCAGGCTGAATTGCGATGGCCCCGCAATTGAATCTCTCCGCGCATCTCCCCAGGTTCCCGGTGGTGGGGCGATATACGCAGCACTGTTGAGAAAGTATCCATGCAGCGCTGCGTAGATCGGCGCTCCGGTCAGATCGGGCCGAATCGTGCCGGTTATGCCCGTACCCGGAACCGCAGCGAGATACACCGGCGTCTGCGGCAATCCGCTGGCCGCAGTGATTTTCGTCAGGAATGACCACTCCTTAAGGAGCGGGCCTCTCCACCCGCTCAGCAGCGTGCCGCCGCCCAGCCCCATTCCCGTGGTGTATCGCAATTGAGCGTCCAATACGTGCCGCTGATCGAAGCTCGACAATCCACGCTCAGCCCCCGGATCAAGCCAGTTTTGCGCAATCATGGGCGAGCTTTGAGCTGCGCCGGCTGATGACGTGCTTCCCTGACTTGACGAGGCCGCCGGCGACGCATTGTTTGAGGCCGCCGATGCTCCCTGCCCACCGAGCATGGCGGCGTCGTCAATGGCCTTGGAATAGGTGTAGTCCGCGGACGCAGTAAGACCGTTGTGGAGCCTTCGCCTCAACTGAATTTCCCCCGCTTCCCGCGTTGAGTTGCCGCTGGAGGTAAGGTACGCAAAGCCGACTGGGCACTGAGGACACGGGTTCGCAACGCCAGGCGGATACGTGTTCGGAAGAAAGTCCTGTACCCCACGGGTTCCTTTGGTGCCCAGATACGTAATCGTCATCTGGAGCGACCTGGGAAGGTCCTTTTGCGTGCTCAGATCCCAGTTTTCCGCGTATCCCACGCGAAAAGTTGGGTCGATCGCGTACGTGTCCTCCGTGGTCGCCGAACACGGGTTGAACCCGTTCGCCAGCGTCAGCGGACATACGGGGCTATTTTCGACGCTCAGGCTCTTCGAAAGCGGAGCCTGCTGCGCCATCTGGGTGGCAATCGTTTGATACACAGATGTGTCGTCATAAATTCCGTAGCCCGCACGCACAACCAGCGAGGAGCCCGCAAGCGGACGCCATGCGATCCCCACTCGCGGCTCAAATCCGGTTCTGTCCGGATCGATCAACGAGCTGGGATATTTCACGCCTGTCAGCGGTCCAACTGGATCGCTTGCCACGACCGGAGCCGCCGCCTTAAAGCCGGGAGTAATGTCCAGATTCACAAGGCGGCCAAACAACTCCGTAATCGGCGCACCGTACTCCCATCGAATCCCGGCATTCACCGTAAGCCCAGGCCGTACCCGCCAGTCGTCGGAGATGTACGCGTCGTACACCGATTCGCGGAAATATTTGTCCGCGTTGCCGAAAGCAATCGAGCTGGTGTCCGGAATGCCCAGCAGAAAATCCGCAAGGTCGCTGCCGCCTGTCGTCACTCCGTTGACATTGCCCTGCGTCGCGGCTCCAGTGAAAGCAAACGTTCCCCGCGGATCCCGCTGCGAAAGATCGTTGAACTCCTGCCTGCGAAAATCACCGCCAAGGGTGATGTTGTGCCGTCCGCGCGTCCAAAGGATCGATGCAGACCAGGCATTGGTCTCATCGCGATCGAACAGGCTCTGCGCGTCAGAGACTCCCGCGATGCCGCTTGAGAAAACCAGTGCAGGAGGCCCCCAGTTCATCGGTTCCTGATTGTTACCGGAAATGCCAGCGTCGCCGGAAACGTCAGAACGGTCCTCAAAAAAGGGGATCACCTGCGTTCTCAGGCGGCTGAACTCGTACCCGGTATTCAGAAACAACCCCTGGCTGAGACGATGCCACCAATGGATGTTGGTATCGATTCCCAATAGATCCGTAGTGTCGAGAAAGCCGAACAGATTTGGGTTTCCGCTGCGCGCACTCTGAAAAGCAACACCTCCATAGACCTGGTTTCGGTTGTTCAGCGACTGATTCACGCGCATCTGCATTGCATCCTGATGCTTATCGCTCACGACCGGAACCTGATAGTTGTAGCCTGTGCCCCCACTGAAATCCGGCAACGGATAGAGCTTCAGCAGCGCCTCCGTCTGAGGGCTGATGTCTCCAGGGGGAACCACATTCCCCGAAAACGGCTGCCCAGTCGTGGGATTAAATATCTCGACCGGCTGACCAGAAGCATTCAAGGTCTGTGAGAAGTTTCCGCTGCGTTCTGCTGCATCCGGCACCCTGCCGGAATCCGTCATCGCGTCGGTGTCTCTTGTCCACTGATAACCAATAAAAAGGTCTGGTCCCTTAGGGAGTAAATTCGGAATTCGAAGTGGGCCGCCCAGTGTCGCAATCGCGGTAACGTTGCTGTATGCAGGTTTCGGCGTGTTCAGGCCGGTCAGGGAATATGGCCGCGCGTCGAACGACGAGTTATCGAAAATGACACTGAACCCGCCGTTATAGAGGCCATTCCCGCTCCGGCGGTTGTTCCCAAACGCCGGAATCTGTGCAAAGGTCGACGTGGCCGCATTGTTCACACTGCCGTTGATCAGCAGTCCGTTCATGGCGCGCTCTTCAAGCTCCTGGTCTGATTCGCCCTGGTTCCATTGGGGACGGCCCGGGGTGCTTGCCTGAGTTTCCGCTGTCGGCAGATTTGCGGCCTTCGACGATACTGTGCGACTCATTTGCGCATGAATCTGACTGAGCGTTAAAAGCGTCATCCGCCAGAGCGCAGGCGGGGCATTCGCTGTAACGTTCACCCTCTCAGTCACAGACTGAAAGCCCGTCATCTCCACGCGGAAGGTCCAGAGCCCCTCCTTCAGGTCAGGGAAGGACCAGATTCCCTCCGCATTACTGATCGCGACAAGTCTCGTGTTCCCCTGGCTTGCCGTAACCACCGCTCCCGGAACCGGGTTCCCGTTGAAGACCACTCGCCCGTGATATTCCACTGCTGCCGCGGCCAAACAGTTCGCGATGAGCAGTAAGCAGGCGCAGCAAACTCCCCGGACTCTGTTCTCAAGCCACATCATCGACAAGCCCTTAGTTTGCGGTGGGCTGACTCGCGCTTACGATCTCCAGCGCATCAACCGGACCTTTCTCGGACTTCAGCTTCAGGCCGAGCTGGTCCTCGAGCGCGGTAAAGATCGAGGGTCCGGAAGAGTCGGGCGCGGGCGCAGGTCCTGCTCCACCAGGAGGCGTTTCCGGGTCGCCTTTTGCCATCATTGGGCCCTCGCCCTCCTCCGGAGCCCATGAAAGGGTGAAGTCATAGGTGCCCTTGAGTCCCGTCTTATCCACCACCATTCGGCCCAGTTGCATGGACAAAATCTCAGTCAGTCCCGGCATGGACCCCGCCTCCATCTGGAATGACATTTCGCCGCCTCTCTGCATCCTCATCATTCCCGCGCCGGGCTTCGCCCTCGGCATCATTGCCCCGGATCTCGCCATCGACCCCTCCTCATTCGCATCAGGGGCGCCGGCGTCGATCTTCGAGGGTTGCAGCCAGGGGCCGTTCTTCGCCACCACCAGCGCATACACTGGCATTTGCTTAGTCTGCCTCTCCATCTTTAGGTGAAACCGATCCGCCAGCAGTTCCTGAAGCATATGCTCCTTTACCAGCTTGGCTTCATCGGGAGGAAGTTTCTTCAGTTCCGCGTCAACTGTCGAATCGGCCCTGGCCTGGATGTCGTAGCGGTCGGAACCCAGCCACTGCGGGCCGCCTTCTATCTGCGCATCCTGAACGTCATAGGCCATACGAACTAACATCTTCAGCGTGACATTGGTCGCGTAAAATCTGCTGTCGGTTGGTGAATCCATGATTCGCATCATGACACGGTGCACGTCCTGGGAGGCCGCGGGACGGATGGAAGCCACCTCAAACTTCGCTGCGGGCAGATTCGCCGCATTTGCGTCCGGCTCTGCTGTCACAATCTGCGAGCCGTGAGTCAGCCCGAATCCCAACGGCACAACAATCGCCAGAAGCCCAGCCGTGGCCAGCAGCAGTTTCCGCCGCCGATCGAGCATGCGGGCGCCGCGGTTTGCCATGATGCGCACGATGCGCTCTTTAAGATCGGCGCCGGTCACCCCCGATACGCACGCCAGCGGCGAGCCAACGCAGAACTCACACGTCTTCAGAATGCTCTCGGCGTATACCTTCGGCTCGTTGCCCAGTTCCAGCGCCAACTCGTCGCATGCCCGCTCGCGCTCCTCCGCCAGCCGTTTGCCCATCCACCACACCAACGGATGAAACCAGAAAATTGCCTCCACCAGCATGTGCACGCCGGCCGCCAGATTATCCCGTCGCTGCACGTGGCCAATCTCATGCGCAAGGATCGCCTGTATATGTTCGTCATCGAGATGCTCTGAGATACCCTGCGGCCATATGAGCACCGGCCGAAACATACCGAAGATTCCCGGCTCCAAAGTCCCGGTGGACAGCACCGGTTTGATTAGTTGCTGGATACCTCCGGCCTTCTCCAGTTGGTGCAGGACTGCAACTACGCGCCCTTCCTTTAAAGGTGTCGCTTGTCGTACGACAGCTGCAATATGCCTCCAGTGCAGACACCACACCGCAAGAACAGTGATGAATCCGCACGCCCACAAAACCCCTGGCAACCAGGTGAGCAGGGGAAGCACGCTTAGGTGTGCATGAGCAACAGGCAAAGTCGCCGCAGCAGGTCGAACCCTGACTGCGGGCGTAAAGGGTTGACTTACATAGTCGATGGCAAGCGAAAGTCCGGATCGCGCCGCTGGCGACGTATGCCGAGTGCCCAGGTATGCGCCCAGATCCACGAGCACAGAAAACGGCACCAAAAACTTTAGAGAGGCAACAAGCCACAACCAGTACCGTGCCCGCGCCTGATGCTGACGCAGCGGCTGTGTGAGTGCCCACGCCGCCAGAAGAAGCAGCGTGGATTGCCAAAGGTGATTGCCCACCGCCGGCGCGATACCCGTCCACGCTTCAGACAAGTATTTGGAAATCATTGAGACTTGGCCTTTCTCTCCAGTTTGCGGAGTGCTTTTTCGGCTTCCTTCACGTCCTCAAGCGTGAGCCTGCCGGATTCAATGAGATGAGCCATTACTGGTTGCGTGCGCCCACCGAAGAGCGACAGCAGGTCATCGATCAGTCTTCGCTGTGCCACATCGCGCGAGACTTTGGCCTCAAAGATGTGAAAGTTCCCCATTTTTTTGACGCGGCGGACGACGCTCTTGGCCTCCAGCCGATAGACGGTTGTCTGAACTGTCGTATAAGCGGGTCTTTTCTTCTCGGGAAAAGCTTCCTGGATTTCACGGATTGAGGAAGTGCCGCGAGTCCACAGCCTCTCCATGATCTGCAATTCGAGCTTCGTCAATTTAGGGCTTCCCATGGGCTCGCCTCGTCTCCTTCTAATGCTACTACTACAGACGTCATACACTCTACTACCGCCATAGGTGTTGTCGCAAGAGGGTAAGCGAAATGAGGATGCAAGCGCGGCTGGTCGTGGCATTCTGCCGCGATTTAGGGTTCCTGAAAAGAGTCGTCCAGATCGTCCGAACCGAAAGGAGCACCAGAAACAACATGTCAAGGGGTCGAATATAGGGTCCGGAAGTGGACCCCCACCCATGAATCTCCACCGCATCGACGTGCGTCGCCCGGCGCAGTCCGAAGTGAACGCGCATGTCGTTCGACGAAAGTTAGTTGCCACTCAGCACGTCGCAGAAGGCGCATTTCGACCAACTGCACCGGCCCACCACGGCGGGCGGGTTTGTGAATCACTCAATTCTTAACGCCTGCATCGGTTCTATGTGCATAGCTCGCCACGCCGGAACATAACAGGCCCCGAGCGCCACCAGGATCAGCAGCATGGCTGCGGCAGCATAGGTGAGCGGATCGGTCGATCGGATGCCATAAACGTAACCCGCCATCACGCGGCTCAGGCCCAGCGCAGCCGCCAGTCCGATCGCGACGCCGACCAGTGTGACCGCCAGTCCCTCGCGCAGGACCAGGCGCAGCAGCACCGGCCGGTCCGCGCCGAGCGCCATGCGGATCGCCAATTCCTGGGTTCGCCGGCTTACCGTATACGACATGACGCCGAAGATTCCGACCGCCGATAAGACGAGCGCCAGAGCAGCGAAGATCCACACCAGCATCATGGGAAAGCGAAGGGTCCCGTAGGTTTGTGCCACCACTTCACTCAGGAGCATCACGTCGTTCAGCGGCTGCTCCCTGTCGATCGCCAGCACCGCATCGCGAATCGAGGGGACCACGGTCATTGGCGGAACCGAGGTGCGAACGTTCAGATAAGCCCACGAAATCGGATGTTGCTCGAGCGGCACATAAATGTCGGCGAGCGGTTGCCACAGATTGTGGCTGCGGCGGTCCTTCACCAGACCTACAATCTCGAGCGACTGCGACGTTCCGGCGCTCTGACCGGAGTAGACGCGGGAAAGAATCGTCAAATGCCGGCCTAATGGATTCGTGTGCGGCCAGTACCGTCGTGCTACCGTTTCGCTGATCACCACGACAGGAGCCGTGCCGGCGGTGTCGCTCGATGCGAACTCCCGCCCGGATACCAGCCCAATCCGCAGCGCCCTGAAATCGCCGGGCGAAACCACATTGAAGTCCGCAGTGGGTTCCTGTCCGGGCGGCGCCGCTGGCTGTCCTTCCGGCCGCAGGAAAACCGACCACGCCGGTTCCTCCAGGCCTGTGGCGGTCACTCCCGGGATGGTCTGCACGCGCTCCAGCAATCGCCGGTAGAACAGTGTCTGTTCGGTTGGTGTGGGGTATTTGTAGTGCGGCAGATCGATCTCCATCCGCACCACATTGGTGGGATCGAAACCCAGATCGACCTGCATCAGGCGCAGGAAAGTCCGAATCAGCAACCCCGCGCCGGCCAGCAGAACCAGAGCGAGCGCGGTTTCGGCAATCACCAGGCTGTTGCGCAGACGCCGTCTCCCCGATTCCGCGCTGGAAGTTAGCCCGCCCTCCTTCAGAGCGTTGCTCAGGTCGGCCTTCGATGTAGTCAGCGCAGGCGCGAGACCGAAGAGGATCCCTGTCGCAACGGTTACTCCCAGGCAGTAAAGCAGCACGCGCCAGTCGATGCCGATCACGCTGGCATTGGCGATGCTGAAGCGTTGATACCGGCTCATCTCCAACGTCAGCAGACGGTCGCCCACCCAGGCTAGTACCAGGCCGAGTGCGCCCCCGATGGACGCCAGGAGCACACTCTCCGTCAGCAACTGCATAACCAGCTGCCGCCGACTGGCCCCAATCGCCACCCGGATTGCGATCTCGCGCCTGCGGCCGGTGGCGCGCGCCAGCAGCAGATTCGCGACGTTCGCACACGCGATCAGCAGGACGAACAGCACCGCTCCCGACATGATCAGCAGCGGAGTTTCCATCTGCCGGTGGTAGGCGGCATGCAGAGGTTCGACCTTAATGCCCCAGCCTTTATCCGCCTCGGGATACTGCGCCGCCAGATCCGCTGCCAGCGCATTCATCGCTGCCTGCGCCTGCTGCACGCTCACTCCTGGCTGCAATCGCGCCTGCGCCTGGAGATCGCGCGTCGTGGAGCGTGCGGTTTCGCTCAGTTCCTCGGGAGTCAGCGCCAGCGGCACGTACACGCCCATCTCCTGATCCCACGTGAACCGAAAGCGGGCCGGCATAACCCCCACGATGGTGTAGCGCTTCTCGTCGAGGTCGATGGTCTTGCCCAGGATCGCAGGATCGGCGCCATAGCGCTCAAGCCAAAGCTTGTGACCGAGGATGGCCACCTGATCATGCCCGGGCTTCATCTCGTCGGGCGTGAAGAAACGCCCCATCAGCGGCGGAATCCCGAACATGGGCAATAGACCAGCGGAAGCCCTGATCCCGTCGATGCTCTCCGGCCGGCTTCCTTCCGTGATATTGAATTCTTCCCACCGGCTATAGCCGGTCTGCTGAAAGACTTTCGTCTCCTTCGCGATATCCACCATGTTGGGTGCGGAGACCCCGGTCTGCACGTAGCCTTCGCCGCGCTGGTTCCTCCATTGCCCCAACCCCACCAGTTCCTTCGGGCTCGGGTAGGGCAACGGGCGCAGAATGATGGCGTCCACCAGGCTGAAGATCGCCGCATCGGCGCCAATGCCGAGCGCCAGCGTGAAGATCGCAATGGCAGCGAAACCGGGGCTGCGGAGAATCTGACGGAACGCGAATCGGATATTACGGGCCAGGTTTTCGATCCACGTGAAGTGACTCATGTTTCCTATCCTCACCGATTAGACAGAGGAATCATTGCGGTGGCGGGTTGGGGGTTTCGGCGGCATCCGTGGAATGGGTTGCATTGAGGGCGGCGCACCGGTCAAATTCCTCTTTGGCTTTCGCGGCCAATCCCAGGCGCTGGTCGATGCGTCCCAGTTCGAAATGGAGAGAGGGGACGCTTGGGGCCAGAGTGACGGCGGCCTGCAGTTCGCGGCGGGCTGCGGGGAGGTTGTGCAACTGCTCGTACGTCTGGCCCAGCTCTTCGTGGGCGCGGGGGTTATCCGGGGCGAGGGCGGCAGCTTTTTCGAGCCAGGGCTGGGCGTCGCGGGGCCGGCTCTGGTCCAGCAGAAGGATGCCGAGATCAAGCCAGGGCTGAGGATCGGGATGAGCGCTGCCCCGCTGCCAGGCAATGGCGGTTCGATAGGCTGCCATGGCCTGGGGGTTCTGGCCAAGTCCGGCGAAGGAGAGGCCGAGGTTGTACTCAGCGCGCAGGTCGCGTGGCTTGAGGGTCAGGCAACGGTGAAAGGCCGCGATCGCTTCCTTGAAGCGATTCTCCGCGTATTTGGTGCGGCCGAGATAGTACCAGTAGAGCTCGTTCTGTGGGCTCCACGCGGTTGCCTGGGTGAGCCACCTGTCGGCGTCGGCGTAGTCGCGAAGCAGGATGTAATCCATCGAGACGGTGGCGAGATCGTTGGCATCGGGTTTGCGGAAGCGCGCGCCCTCGGTGTACTCGGCGAGGGACTCGCGGGGCTCTTGCTGGCGGTAGAGAACGTAGCCAAGCAGGAAATGTCCTTCGGCGGAGTAGGGATGGTCGTGAAGGAAGGCGCGGATTTTTTCCGATGCGGGTGCATACTCGCGGCTCTGGATGAGTGCGAGGCATTGCTGCAGGGCGGGGTCGCTGGCGAGAGGAACTTCCGGCTGAGCATCGCCTGAGCCGGCAGAGTCCTGCACCGTTGCCGGAGAGGGTTGACCCGGCGCCTGACCCGACGCCTGACGGGTCGCCTGACCTGGTGCCTGGCCGCGCGCCGGCATACAGAGGGCCGCGCACGCCAGAAGCAGCGATCCTGCCGTGATGGTCACGCGTTTCATGAGGCAGCCTGCTGTCTCGCCTGGGCCGTCTGAATGGCGGTTCCGGCTGGACAGGTTTCGTCGTCTATCGTAGAGCAGCCCGACCTACGGCTGCATCATGGGCCCGGGTTCGGAGCGGCCGAGCGTGTCGTAGAGCGGCTGCACGGGGTCAACCGCCGGATTCTCCCGGGCGACGGAAACAGCGAGAATGCGGACCTTGTCGTTGTTGGGGAGGGTGATGCTGCGGGCTCCCGCAGGCAGATCGATGGGGTAAGCGAAAAGATATGAGTAGGAGTAGGCGACGTTTTTGCCAGAGGCATCGTGGTGATGCGAGCAGTACCAGGCGAGCTGCGCCCGCTTAATGTAACCGGGACGGATACCCATCAGCTTTGCGTAATCGTCATGCTCGGTGTGAGCGGGGCGGCCAGGACGCGCTGGGGCGGTCACCTCACCGGCCTGCCAGACGCGGTCGTCCCACTGGCCGATGAAGCCGCCCCAGTCCTCGATCTTGAGTGTGGTGGCCTGATCGCCGACGTGAAACGACGCTTCCTGATCGCCGTCGACGGCGGCGGCGAGGATAAAGGCGCGGTTGTAGTCGCCTGCGGGAAGCTGGAGGGTCTGGCCCTTCGCGATAAGGGCGTCAGGGGTTCCGGTGTGGGCGGGGGCGAGGTGAAAGGTCACGCCGTGGTAGTCGATAGTGGACGGCAGCATTTCGGCAGGGAGAGTGTTGCCGTGGCCGTCGATCCCGCCGGTGACGGCGTCGCCGGTATTGCTGGCGGCCGCCAGATCGTAAGACAGTGCGACGGGAGCCGAGTGGACCTCAGGCACGCGGGCCGACGGAGTGTCGAGCGTGAGAGCAAACGTGCGCGGCTGATACGCGGTGAAAGAGGTGACGAGCGCTCCGTCCTTCACAACGGCGGGGCCGAGAGGTTGCTCCTGGCCGTTGACTTCGCGCGCGGAGCGGATGGGCGCGGCGAAGGAGATGCGGACATCAGGCTGTGGCTTGCCGTCGAGCTCAACCAGGCGCAGGACGAATTCGTTGCTGTTCTCGGCCTTCTTGAGCGCCATGATGCGGATACGCGGGCTGCTGATTCGGATGAGGGAAAACTCGCGGCCGAGCTTACCAGGATGTTTTGCAGTGGCGAAGGCCAGAAGGGGATCGTTCAGCTCCTGCCCCTGCCAGTCGGTTTGGCCCTGACGCCAGTCGTCCGCGTGGCCGGCGATGCCGTAAACGAACTCGTGATGGCCGAGGTCCTGGGTCGCCTGGTCAGGATAGCCACCCTGCACGCCGGGGGTGCGAATCAGAGTCAGGCGAATAGTGTTGTCGTTGAGCTTGTCGGAGCCGTTCTTGCAGTCGGTGAGAATGGTAGCTCCGAAGGCGCCGGATGCGTCGGTGAGGTCAACCCACTGGTGGCCGAGGACTTCAAATTTGCGCGGGCGCGCGCTCGGGCGCTGGATGGTGCCAATGCCGAGATTGTAGGTGGCCTTCTCGTTGTGGGCGGTGAGGCCAAAGACGGCTTTCAGGTTCGACTCGCGCGTATTCCAGTCGATGGCGTTGGCAATCTCGACGCGCTTACCGGCGTCGCCGGCGGCGAGGCGTACGGTCTGCACGAATTTGGAGCCGGCAGTTTCGCGGGTGATCTGAACGGCGACCCGAGCGGGGCCGTTCTCGACGACGCGAATGGTGGCGGGACCGCTGACGTACTCCCTGGGCGGGGCCTGCTCCTGATCCCAGTCCATATTCCAGGCGGGCCACTGCGTTGGATTGTCGTAGGAGATGGCGAGGCGCATGGGCGCGGCGAGGAGCTCTTTGCCGATCTGCTTATCGAAGATGCTGACGATGTCCCCGTTGCTGTCAATGCGGACGCGATAGTAGTGATTCTCGAGAGAGGTTTCCGTGACGTGCAGCCCGGATGCTTCGGAGTCGGCGTGGCCGGGCTGGACACTGTAGACGGCGTAGCCCACGGAGGGGACTTTGGCGAGGAAGACGACTTTGTCGCCCGAGATCTGCGCGGGAACGGCTTCGCCGTCGGGTCCGGTGACGGAGACGTCTGAGGGCGTGCCGCCGGGGAAATGCACGTCGGCGGTGACGATGCCCTCACGCTCAATATTGAGCGGGTTGTAGACGACGACGGGAACGCCGGAGGTGGCCGTATCGAGCGCATCGGAAACGGCCTGGGTCGCGCTGCGCAGGACGCCGGCGAACTGGTTCATGGCGATGACGTCATCATTCCAGGCGAACTCGTACGCTTTGGGCGTGGCGGTGCCGGCGGCCAGATCGTGAAACTGGCCGCCCATGACCAGTGTCCAGGCATTGTTGAGACGCTCGAGGGGATAGGTGCGGCCGCCGAGCCAGGAGGCCGTGACGGAGGCTTTCTCCGCAGCGTCGGCGAGGATCTCTTCCTTGCGGAGCCAGCGTTTCTGATAGGCCTCCGAAGTCAGCGATCCGGCGGAGTGGTTCGTGAGTTCCATCTCTCCGGTGTATTCCGGGAGCCGATCGCGCTCGGCCGGAGTGATGTTCAGGAACATCTGGTCGGCTCTGGCCGAGATGACGTGCACCGGGCCGTTGCCGACGGGCACCTCGGGCCAGGTGGCGTGGGCCTCATCGGAGAAGCCGACGTAATTCGGCGGGGGCAGGCTCGCCTCCCCGTGCGTGACGATGGCCTCGAGGCGTTTGACCGAGGCTTCGTCGGGAGCGCCACCGATGTCGCCGGTGCCGTAGTAGTGGTAATCGGTGAAGACGCCGGTGATCTTGCCGTTGTTCTGGACGCGGGCGGCCCAGTCATGCTGAAAGTAGTTCAGTTCCTCATCCTGGCGAGCTTTCTCCAGGCCGTCGATCTCATTGCGAAGCGCCATGTAGTGCTGGATGTCGTCGGGCTGAAGCTGCTGGCCGGCGGCCTGGACGGCTTCGAGCCTGCTGCGCAGCTGCTGTAGCTGATCCTGAACGGAGGTGAGCGCGGCGTCGGGCGGAAGCGGCGGGAGCGGCTTGCTCAGGTCGTTGTAGATGCCGCCGGAGTAAGCGCCGGGATTGAGGGCGGCGATGACGCTTTCTCCGTCGGTGCCCACCCAGACGCCCACGTTGAAGGGCGTGCCTTCGGGCGTCCTCTCAAGGGAATCCGGGCCGCCGCCTGGCGCCGAAGAGCCCCAGGTCAGCTTCTGGGTGGAGAAGCCTTTCACGCCGGCGTGGGCGAGAATCGTGGGCAGGTCGGCGGGAAAGCCGAAGCAGTCGGGCAGCATGTACTCAGCACTGTAGCGGCCAAACTCCTTGCGGAACCAGTCATTGCCATACAGGACCTGGCGGATGATGGATTCGGCGCTCGGCGCGTTGACGTCGCCCTCTTCCACAGAAGAGCCCGCGGGATACCAGCGCCCCTCGGCCACGTATTGCTTCAGCCGGGCAAAGTCGGCCGGGTAGTACTCCTTCATGAGCCGGTACCGGTTAGAGCCGGTGAAATTGAAGATGTAATGCGGATATTTCTGAAAGAGATCGAAGTTCTCGTGCATGGTGTTGGGGAGGTACTCATCGATGACCTGCGGGTACTCCCAGCGCCACTCGGTGTCGAGGTGCGCGTAGCCGACGACGTAGAGGGTGGGCTGGGTGTTCAGATCGGGCGGCGGTGCGGAGGAAGATTGCGCGGCGCAAAGACCGGAACCGAGGATGAGAGAAGCGGTAACCAGACCCACAAACGCTCGTGACATGAGGATGCTCCCGTTGGAGTTGAAATGGGGGCGCCGGCAGTCCGGCGCACGGGCTCGTGAAGAAAACGCGTTTTACCGGAGTAGTGGTATCGTTTCCATGAGATTTCGCCAATCTAAGCGGTTCCGGATTCTCATGTCAAGACAAGTCCATTGCCACATCGGTCCTGCCGGCCTGCGACGAGGGCTTTGGACTCGCGCAGAGCAGCGCGCCAGTGCGGTGGCGGGACCGGCAACACAATCATCGAGATAACGATGGAGCCTTCTGATAGTCTGGCGGCGATGACGCGCAGGAAGAGCACGCCCCCAACGCTGAGCGAGGTGGCCCGGCGAGCGGGCGTAGGCACAACGACGGTGTCCCGCGTGATTAACGGCGGCCATCGTGTGAGTCCGGAGACCCTCGAGCGGGTACAGGGAGCGATTGAGGCGCTGGGCTACGTTCCCAACCAGGCAGCACGCATTCTGAAGGGCTACCGCACGCGAACCGTGGGCCTGATTATCCCCAGCATCGCAGATCCGTTCTTTTCCGAATGTGCGGAGGCGATTCAGATGGTCGCGCGCGCCAACGACTCGCTGCTGATCGTGACCACCACCCAGAACGATCCACGGGCAGAAATCGACAACATCAACGTGCTGATGGAGCACCGGGCCGACGGTCTGATCATTGCACCCGCAAATTCCAACAGCCAGATGCTGCGCCAGGTCGTGAGCACGCTGGGGGTGCCGGTAGTGGCGATCGATCGGCCGATCGCACAGTCAACGGTGCTGGCGGTCGTCGCCGACAATTCCCGCGGAGCGGCGCTGGCCACGCAACACCTGATCGACCACGGCTACAAAAGGATTCTTTGCCTGACCGGAGAGAGCACCTTGTACACGATTCGCGAGCGGATATTGGGCTACAGCCGGACGATGGAGGCGGCGGGACTGGAGGTTCTGCTGGACACGTCCGTGAAGGATTACCGCTCTGCGGAATACGCGATCGAGAGTTTTCTTTCCACGGGGAATTCTCCGGCTGCGATCTTCACTTTGAAGAACAGCACAACAATTTATGTGTTCGAATCCCTGCAGAAGTTCAATGTTGCGATTCCCGGATCGGTGGCTCTGCTGGGTTATGACGATTTCGAACTGGCGTCCACAGTGCGTCCGTCCATCAGCGTGGTCGAGCAGCCGATCGAGGAGATTGCCCGGGTAGCCGCGGAAGCGCTGTTTGGCGATCTGCTGGAAAACCGGAGCACGGGTACGCGCTCCTCGAAACCAGGGCAGATCACGCTGGACGTCCGTCTGGTGCCGCGCAGTTCCTGCGGATGCTCTCCGCGGCGGCCGGAAGCGATGGGGCGGATGTTGGCTGGCATGGGGAGAAACGTTACGGATTAAAAGTGCGCGGCGGCCGCAGGGGTTGAGCCACAGGGGTCAGTGTGAGCCCTGCCGGGCCGAGCGTCGATCAGGAAAGAATCCCGGCGCCCCCCACATGCAGCCCGGACGCTGTCCGCCACCGAACGTCGATCGGATCAAATTCGCAGGCCCGGAAATGACCGGTCAACCCCTTCTTACATCTGCATTTGGTCTGCGCGTACGTTTCTGGCTATTGACAGCCGAATTCAAAGTGTCCTATATTTCTGCCTGCCTGGAAACGATACCATCGCAATCCCCAGTTTGAGTTGTGCCAGGCGATAACGAACCTCCAGAACGGCGTCCCCGGAGCTGTGTATTAGTTACAGCAGCGGTTACAGTCGTTCAATGAAGCGATCAGGCCTGAACGTGTCGGGAACGTAGGCCCGCGTAGCAATTGCACGAACATTTACAGGAGAACCAGCGATGACATCTCAATTTGCGCCGCGCCTCCGCGGCTGGTTGCGCGCAGCGAACCGTATCCCCAGGATCGCTGTGACGCTCGCAGTTCTGGTGTTTGCAGCGAAGATGGTTTCCGCACAGGCCGTCGCCGGCATTACCGGCACGGTAGCGGACTCAACCGGCGCGGTGGTCCCGGGAGCCCACGTGACGATCGCCAGTGAAGCGACCGGGGTGGCGACGAAAACTACTACCAGCAGCGCCGGAACCTACTCCACCACCGGCCTGCTGCCGGGCAGCTATACGGTGACCGTGGAAGCCCCCGGCTTCCGTAAATCCGTGCAGACAGGGATCCTGGTTCAGGCCTCCAAAACCGACAGCATCAATACCACCCTGGTAGCGGGATCCAGCACCCAGACGGTGCAGGTCACGGCCGATGTGATTGCTCTGAACACCACACAGCCGCAAATCTCCACCACCGTCCAGCCGGCCATCGTCCAGGCTTTGCCGGAGGAAGTTTCAGGCCGCGGCCGTCAGGTCGATACGCTGCAGTTTCTTGCGCCAGGGGTCAACGGCAGCAGTTTCTCCCACCGCGTAGACGGTGGCGTCGACTTCGAAGAAGAAATCGTCTACAACGGTATTCCCGCCCCTCAGCCTGAGACGCAGGGCTATAGCCTCAACTTCAATCCGCCCTGGGGCCTCATTCAGGAAGCCACGGTCGAACGCACGACGTTTGCGGCGCAATATGGGCTCGGCCAGGGCGCCTATTCGTACCAGACCGTTTCCGGCACAAACCACTACCACGGCGATCTCTTTGAGATCAATCGCAACAGCTACTTCGACTCGGATGGCTTCTTCAACGGGCCTTCCTTCGGCGGCCCTGCATCTCCCACCCCGGACCACGAAAACAACTACGGATTCGATATTGGGGGCCCCATCAGCATTCCCAAGCTGTACAACGGCCGCGACCGGACCTTCGGCCACTACAGCCAGGAGTGGTACAAGCAGAACACTGAGAATACAGGTGTCTCCACAGTGCCGACTGCTCTGGAAAAGACGGGAAACTTCAGCGACTTCGTCAATGGCAGCACCGGCCAGCTCATCCCCATCTACGTTCCTCCCGGAGTCACGTGTGGTGGTCTTACTCCCGGCGAGCAATTCCCTGGAAATATCATTCCCCCTGCGTGCATCAGCCCCACCTCGGCCTCCCTGTTGCAGTACATCCCCAATCCGGACCGTCCTGGCAGCGGCATCGGCGGGCTGACCAGCAACAAGAGCTTCGCGCCGTTCATCAATCCGGTGATTCAGCATGACTGGGGCTTCACCATCGATCAGGTGCTGACGCCGAAGCAGAGCCTGCACTATGCCGAGTGGCGGAACAGCTACAGTACCTATTCCTTCGATAACGCTCCCCTCGTGATCGCTCCTAACCCCCTGAACAGCATGAAGTACGAGCCCGCCCTGGGCAGCATTTTCCTGCTGAACTATACCAACACCATTACGCCCAGCCTGGTCATGACCGCCGGCATCGGCTGGATCGGCGAACTCAACAACCAGTTCAACCAGACCCGTTATAACTTCCCCGCTATCTCCCAGGGGGCCATCCCGCCCTATATCACCTGGGATGGACAAAATGCTCCCACCGACTGGGGGACGCAGGGCTCATGGCTGCAATCGATCAATCGCAAGCTGGGTATCGCGATCGTGAACAACTGGCTGTGGACGAAGGGCAAAAACACCTTCAACATCGGGCAGGAGTTCCGCCGCAGCTACCAGGACGATAACGAAGAACAGACGGAAGGCGGCCAGTTCCACTTCAGCCAGAAGGAAACTACGATACCGGATCCGACCAATCCGAACTACGGCACCGATGGCAGCGCTTTCGCCAGCTTCCTGCTCGGTTTGCCCGACTCGGCGAACCGCAGCAACTCGCAGGAGCTGGAGCTGCGGAACCTGGACTACTCCCCGTACATCCAGGACGACCTGAGGCTGACGCGGAAGCTGACGGTCAACCTCGGGCTGCGCTGGGACATCATGGTCCCGTTCACCGAGAACCACAATCTGATCGTTTTCTTCGATCCGACCATCGCCAATCCGGCCGCGAACGGGCTCAAGGGGGCGATGACCCAGTTCGGGAACTGTACCGGATGCGCCGGCTACACGCGTGCCCCCATCGACTGGAAGCATTTCGGTCCCCGGCTGGGCTTTGCTTATGAACTGAACCCCAAAACAGTCGTGCAGGGCGGCTACAGCCTCGCCTTCCTGGATGGCGGCGCCTATGAGTACGGAACCAACAAGGTAGCCGTGAACTACGGTAATCTCCTCACCGGTTCTTACACCCAAACCTCCAGCGGGACGAATGTTTCGTCCTACGGCAGCTGGGATACGCACATCATGCCCAACCCCACGGCTACCCCGTTCAGTCCGGGTCTGGGTGTCGGTGGCGCCCAGATCGACGCGTTCAGCAAGAGCGACAACTACGCTCCCTACGCCCAAATGTGGAACATCAACGTGCAGCGGCAATTGCCGTCGCAGATGTTCGCCACCCTCGCCTATGTTGGAACCCGGGATATCCACCTTCCCAGCCAGCTCAACTCCTTCAACCAGCTCAACCCGAGCTATCTTTCCCAGCAGGGAAATCTGGGCCTTGTCTTCACCCCTACGGGTGGTACCGGCAGCGCGCAGGCAGCCGGTTACACCGTTCCCTATGCTAACTTCGTCAGCCAGTGGGGAGGCTCGGCCACCGTTGCGCAGGCCCTTACGCCGTACCCACAGTACGGGGTTATCTTCAATAACTTTGAAGGCGACGGCACCACCTTCTACAACAGCATGCAGCTGGAGCTGGATAAGCGCTTTTCCAACGGGCTGGCGTTTCTGGCCGGTTACACGCTGGCACAGGAATACAACAATACGGGCAGCGGCTTTACGAGCTTCGAATCCTTTGCCGTCAACAGGTACAACCAGAAGCTGGAATGGGCTCCGACCAGCGGCGCTCCTCCCCAGACCTTTAAGATCAGCGGAACTTATGAACTCCCCATCGGTCCGGGCAAGGCGCACTTCAACAACCACGGGGTAACCGGCCAGATCCTTGGAGGCTGGCAGGTTGGCTGGCTGCTGGACGAGGAATCGGGCACGCCAACCGGCCCCAGCCAGAATCTGAGCTTCCCCTTTCCTAACGGCAACCAGACCTTCGGCAATGGAACCGGCAATCGTCCCGACCGCAACCCTTCGGTCGGCCTGAGCAGCAACTCCTACGGCCGCGCCGCGGCATACTTCAGCAAGAAAGCGTCCGTAGCGCAGATGTGGGCTCAGAATACGTTCACCGCGGCCGCACCGTACACCCTGGGAAATGCTTACCGGAATTATTCCGGCATGAAGAATCCTCCCTATAACAACGAGGATGTCGACCTCATCAAGCATTTCTACTTCGGCGACCGCTTTGCGGGATCTCTGCGGGTCGATTACTTCAACATTCTCAACCGGGTCCAGTTTGAGAATCCCGACACCAACTTCAGCGACGGCACCTTTGGGCAGGTTGTTAGCCAGGGGCAACAAAACAGTTCTCGACAGGGACAGGTTCAGTTCCAGCTGACATTCTGAACCGGGCGGCGAAGGCAGCCGTCCGCCTTCGCCGCGTACCTGCAATCCGGCGGCGCATCTCGATGTGCCGCTGTTCTTCAGGGGCTGCGCGAGCGGCCCTATAATACGGTTCCATGAAGTTGGAGATGTCGTTCGTGTTCCGCGGCCCTGGGAAAATGGCGTTTGGCGCGATCCTGCTCCTGTGCCTGGCCGCGCCTCTCCTCGCCCAGTCCTCCGGCGACGAAGTGACGCCGCAGGTGCAGCAGCTCTATGCTGAAGCGAAATCGGCGGAGCAGCAGGGCGACGTCGGCACAGCCATCGAAAAATATCGCGCCATGATTCGGCTGGCTCCTCATCTGGCGGCGGCTTATAACAACCTCGGCATGCTCTGCTTCAACCAGCATGACTATGCGCAGGCGGCGCAGGTGCTCGAACACGGCCTCCGCCTCAATCCGGAGATGCCCACGGCCTCCGCGCTGCTCGGCCTGAGTTATTACGAACTCGGGGAGAATCAGAAGGCTGAGCCCTTGCTGCAGCGCGCTGTCCGCGCCAATCCATCGGATGAGAACCTGCAGCTGAGTCTGGCCCACGCGCTGCTCAACCTTGGGAAAAGCGACGAGGCGACTCGCCGTCTGAATGAGTACCTGAAGCTCAACCCAAAGGATCAGCAGGCCTGGTATCTGCTCGGCAAGACTTACCTGCAGCTCTCCGAGGATGCTCTCGGCGAGGTGAACAAAATCAATCCAAATTCTTTCGTCGCGCACGAAGTGGCTGGCGAGATTGACCAGAGCATGCGTAACTACGATGGCGCTCTGGTGGAATTTAAAAAGGCCGTCGATCTGGCTCCCCAGGAAGCCGGCACCCACCTGCGCCTGGCGAACGTCTATTGGATGATGGGCAAGTGGGCTTCGGCGCAGGCGGAGTTTCGCACCGAGCTCGGCATCGATCCCAACGATTGCCTCGCGCGCTGGAAGCTTGCTAACTCCATCCTCGAAGCGAATGGCTCGACCGGCGCAGCTCTGGATCAGCTTAACCAGTCCCTCCAGCGCTGCCCCAATCTAATGCAGGCCCACGTCGACCGCGCCCGTACACTGATCCATCTCGGCCGCCAGAACGACGCCCTGCCCGACCTGCTCCTCGCCGAAAAGAACAGCCCGGACGAGCCCTCCGTTCACTTTTTTCTCGCCTCCGTCTACCGCGCCCAGGGTCGCGCCGCCGAAGCAAAACAGGAGTTGCACATCTACGCGGAACTGCAGCGGGAAGCCAGCCAGGCCATAGCCACGCAAGCGAATGAAGTCATCACTCTCAAGAGCGCAGCGCACTGAGCGAATGGCGCGCCGGGTTCTGGTCGCCGCTTATCTCTGCGCCGCCGCGCTCGTTTATGCGCAAACGGGATCTCCTCCGCCCCCCCAGGGTGGCATGAGCACCGGCGGGATTTTTGCCCCTGTCCACGATAACCAAAACCGCCCTATTACCGCCGGCGGCTTTGTCTCCAAAGGCCCGGTCGTATTCAGGGATGTTTCGCGGGAAGCCGGTCTCACTGCCTGGCACTACTCTGGCGGCACGCCCGAGAAAGCCTATATTGTCGAGTCGCTGGGTAGCGGCGTCGCTCTCCTCGACTACAACAACGATGGCTGGCTCGACATTTACCTTGTCAACGGTATGACGTACGACGCCATGACCGGCAAAGCTGAGCCTCCCCATGCCGCGCTCTTTCGCAACAATCACGATGGCACATTCACCAACGTGGCCGCCGCGGCCGGGGTCACCAACGACCGCTGGGGCGTAGGCGTCGCGGTGGCCGATTACGACAACGACGGCTGGCCGGACCTTTACGTCACAAACGTAGGCGGCGGCAATCGCCTTTACCACAACAACCACGATGGTACGTTCACCGATGTGGCGGAGAAGGCGGGTGTGGCCCTCGGCACATGGTCCACGGGTCCAACCTTCGGCGACTACGACGGCGACGGTTTTCTCGACCTTTTCGTCCCCGGATACGTGGCGTACGACTTCGACCATCCGCCCCGCGTCGGCTCCGACCAGGTAGCCTCCAACAACTGCCTCTTCCGCGTCGTCAGCGTCTTCTGTGGGCCGCGCGGCCTCCGCGGCGAACACGACCATCTCTTTCACAACAACGGAAACGGTACCTTCACCGACGTCAGCCGCAAAGCGGGAGTTGACGATGCCCCGGGCTACTACGGTCTTACCTCGCTCTTTGTCGACCTCGATGGAGATGGCAAACCCGACCTGCTTGTCGCCAACGATTCCACCCCCAACTACCTTTATCGCAACAAGGGGGATGGAACCTTCGAGGACCTCAGCTTTGAATCTGGCTACGCTGTCAACAAAGACGGCCGCCCCACCGCAACTATGGGAATTGCCGTCGGCGACTACCTCAATAACGGCGCGCTTGACATTCTCAGCACCGATTTCTCCGACGATTATGACGTCCTCTACCGCAATGAGGGGCCGCTCTCCTTCACTGATGTCAGCTACGAAGCCGGACTCGCCACGCCGACGATCCCATTTCTGGGATGGGGCGCCGGTTTCATCGATTTCGATAACGACGGCTGGAAGGACCTGTTTATCGCAAACGGGCACGTTTATCCGCAGGTGGACCAGCACGACTGGGGAACCAGCTTCGCGCAGCGCCCGCTGCTTTTTCGTAACACCCACGATGGCAAGTTCGCCCTCGTGCCTGCTGTCCAGGGATCCGGCCTGGCGCGTCTCCTCACGGCGCGCGGCGCGGCCTTTGGCGACCTGTTCAACGACGGCAAAATCGACGTCGTCATCAACAATATCGACGGTCCTCCCACCCTGTTGCGCAATGTCAGTCCCGACCACCACCACTGGGTCGAGTTCCGACTGATCGGGGGCCCGAAATCTCCCCGCGATGCCGTCGGCGCCACGGTTTTTCTTACTGCCGGAGGCGTCACCCAGCGCGGCGACGTTCTCAGCGGCGGCAGCTTTGCCTCCTCCAGCGACCCGCGCGTGCACTTCGGACTCGGAGATGCCGCGTCGATCGACAGCCTCGAAATCCGCTGGCCCGGCGGCTCCTCCCAAAAGCTTTCCATTCCCGCACCGGACTGTATCTATACCATCGGACAGGGCCACGGAATCACCGCTCGCTTCTGCCCGGACGAATCCGCCAGGAAGGCCCCGTGATGCGACGCGCTATGCGAATTCTTCCGCTCATTCTCCTCGCCGCGCGGGCCGCTGTTCCCCAGGCCACTCCGGTCCACGTCGCGGATGCGGCCTGTGAACGCTGCCATGAGCAGATATTTCGCAGCTATCTCCTCACCCCCATGGCGAATGCCAGCGGAGCCGCCGCCGGCCGCATCATCCCCGGCGCCTTCGACCACCGCTCCTCCGGCGTCGAATACACCATCGCCGATCCCGGCGGCCAACCCACCCTCACCTGGAGCGATCCGAGCGACGGCGGCCTCTCCGGCCATGTGCACCTCACGTATTTCCTGGGCTCCGGTCATCTTGGCACCACGTGGCTCTATTCGCTGGGCGATTACCTTTTCGAGTCACCCATCGCCTGGTATGCGGCCTCCCAGGGCTTCGATATGAAGCCGGGGCTCGCAAACACCACGACCATGCCCCCGTCGCTTCCTATGCAAAGCAACTGCCTGCGCTGCCACATGAGCGCCGTGCAGCCGAGCGACGCCGGCACCGTCAACCGTTACTCCGGCTTGCCCTTTCTTCATGGCGGCATCACCTGCGAGTCCTGCCATGGCGACACCACGCAGCATGTGCTCTCCGGAGGCAAAGCTCCGGTGGTTAACCCCGCCAAACTCGACGCCGTAGCCCGCGACTCCATTTGCATCAGTTGCCATCTTGAGGGCGATGTCAGCGTTGAGCGCGCCGGACACACGATTCTCGATTATCGCCCCGGCCAGTCCATCTCCAAATACCTTGCGTATTACGTCTACGCCAACAGCAATCTCACCCGGCGCGGCGTCAGCGAAGTCGAACAGCTCAGCCAGAGCACCTGCAAGCGCATGAGCGGCGACAAAATGTCCTGTACCAGCTGCCATGATCCGCACTTCACGCCTTTGCCTTCCGAACGCGTGGCCTTCTTCCGCAGCAAATGTCTCGCCTGCCACACCACTCCGGGCTTCGCCGCTTCTCATCATCCCGAGCAGCCCGACTGCACCAGCTGCCACATGCCGCACCTCGGTGCGCAAAACATCCCCCACGTCGCCTGGACCGATCACCGCATCCTGCGCCAGCCCGAGCTCGAATCTCCGGACGCGGCCTCTGCTCCTCCCGATCGGCTGGTGCCCATCTTCTCTCCCGGCGCCACCACGCGCGATCTGGGTATGGCCTGGTATCTTGCTCTGATGAACGGCAACCGCGCTGCTGAACCGCACGCCTGGTCCATTCTCAGCTCCCTGCAGCATTCCATTGCCAACGACGCACCCGCGCTCGATGCGCTCGGAAACCTGAGCGTGGAGAGAGGCGACCAGAAGACTGCGGAAGCGGCCTTTCGTCGCGTTCTCACCCTCGACCCCTCTGACCTTACCGCGCTGTCCAATCTCGGCGTCCTCCTGGCGAAGCAGAGCAGGTTCGCGGAGTCCGTCGCCATGCTGCACCGGGCCTTCGATCGCAATCGCGACATCGCCGGCCTCGCCATGAATCTGGCCCGGGTCCAGTGCATGACTGGCGACAGTGCCGGCGTTCGCAGCACCCTGCAGTCCGCCCTGACCCTGAATCCCGGCATCGCCGAAATGCGACAGTTGCTCGCCCATGCCTCCTCATGTTCGGCCTCTGGACCGCAAGAGGCTAAGCCATGACTCCCGCTGTCATCGCCCCTGGGAAGTCGTCGGACTCATCATCGCACTCGCCAATCAGAACCGGCACGGTAACTTCGTCGGCGAGTCCGGCGAGAGACCGGACGAAGAGGCCTTGCGCTGTGCTGGCAGGTTCAAACCGCTGCTGCGGATGTTCACGGCGGCGAATTCATACACTGGAGTCTCGAAGACGTCCGGACAGCGGTAAAGCATGTGCTGGTCGACGCGGGTGCGAGGCGGAGCATGGCATTGTCGTCTCAGGGAGGGTGAGATGGAGTTGGCAGGAGTTTCGCTGATCGCCGGAGAGCAGGCAAAGAAGAGTGGCTTTGAGTTTCGCGCCACGAATCCGGCTGCAGGGCAGGCGCTTGAACTGGTGTTTTACTCGGCTTCAGCGAACGACGTCGAGCGCGCTGCACGCGCGGCGCAGGAAGCCTTCCTCGTATGGCGACATGTGAGTGGTGGGCAGCGGGCACGGCTGCTGCGATCGATCGCGGACGGCCTTGAGGGAGCGACGGACGACCTGGTGGCGCGCGCGCAGCTGGAGTCGGCGTTACCCGAGGCAAGGCTGCGGGGCGAGACGCTGCGCACCTGCAATCAGCTGCGAGTCTTCGCGCGGGTGGCCGAGGAGGGGTCGTGGGTAGAAGCGCGCATTGATACGGCGATCCCGGACCGGAAACCGCTGCCGCGTCCGGACATCCGGTCGATGTTGCAGCCGCTGGGACCGATGGTGGTGATGGGAGCGAGCAATTTCCCGCTGGCATTTTCGGTGGCGGGCGGCGATACGGCGTCGGCGCTGGCCGCGGGCAATGCAGTGGTGGTCAAGGCGCATCCGGCGCATCCTGGAACGAGCGAGCTGGCGGGGAGGGTTGTGACGGAAAGCATCCGCGGCTGCGGTGCGCCGAACGGCCTGTTTTCGCTGCTGTTCGACGGCGGGATTGAGGTTGGGCAGGCGCTGGTGCGGCATCCGCTGATGCAGGCGGTGGGATTCACGGGCTCGCGCAGGGCCGGGCGAGCGGTGATGGATCTGGCCGCGCAGCGGCCGCAGCCGATTCCGTGTTTCGCGGAGATGGGCAGCACCAATCCGGTGTTTGTGCTGCCGGGGGCTCTCCGGCAGCGGGGAAACGGGATCGCGACCGGGCTGTTTGGGTCGTTCACCCTGGCCGCGGGACAGCAGTGCACCAAGCCGGGCATGGTTTTTCTGCCGAATCAGGCGGAGACCGAGCCGCTGCTGACGGAACTGCGGCGGCTGACAGGCGAGAGTTCAGCCATGACGCTGCTGACGCCCGGGATTGCGGCCAGCTACCGGAACTCGGTGGATAATCGACGCGGCGCGACGGGCCTGAAAATACAGGAAGCCGCGGCGGCCCATAGCTTGTGTGGCGTGGGGGCGGCGCTGTTGGAGACCGAGATGGACGTGTTTCTGCGGCAGCCGGAACTGAGCGAGGAAATCTTCGGTCCGATATCGCTGGTGATCCGCTACGACAACCGCGAGACGATGATGCGCGCCGCCGAGGAGTTGGAAGGACATCTGACCGCGACCGTGCTGGGCACGGAAGAGGACCTGGAGGGGTACCGCGAGTTGATCGCGATCCTGGAACGCAAGGCGGGCCGCGTGATCTGCAACGGATACCCGACCGGGGTGGAAGTCTCGGACGCTATGGTGCACGGTGGGCCCTACCCGGCGTCGTCGGACAGCCGGTTCACGTCGGTTGGCACGCGCGCCATTTTGCGCTTCGCTCGGCCCGTGTGCTATCAGGGGTTTCCGGAGGCGATGCTGCCGGAGGAGTTGCGCGATGCGAATCCCGGAGGGATTCTGCGGATGGTGAACGGCAGCCAGACGCGAGAGCCGATCCTAAAGCAAAACTGATCGTGTCTCGGACGCCTGCCGAACCGCGCTGTTGATCGTTCAGGCGCCGGAGGAATGCCATCGCGCCGTGATGCCGCCGTTCATGGACAAAGAACAATTCTGCTCAGGGTCGGCGCACTGCCTGTCAAGACTCATTCATCGGGTATGATTACCTCACAAAATTACGATCGTACCCTTATCTGTCACGGATGGGGGATTGTTCTAACTTTCGAGTGCGCAGTACATTGGCAGAACCAGCACGGGATTAACATCCAAGCGGCGTCCTCCCCACGTTCAGTCGCTCGCGCCGGAAAAACGCAGAACGTCAATTCAACGACGTGCCCTTTTCCGCAACCCAAACCTCACCCCGGAAGGAGCATTTCGCCATGAGCACTATTGCGGGAGCCGATGTTCTCGTATCGGAAGTGAAGTCACAAAGAGCGATTCAGAGTTCGATCGAGGAACTTGTCGATGAACTGATCGCGTCGCTGCCGGATCCCCGCCAACTAACGGGTGAACAGCGGCGGGGCATCATCGCACGCTACACCGCGGTTCTGGAAGGCAATTTCATCTACTGGATGACGGCGACGCTGCTGGCCACGAAGGCGGAGGATGCGCGTCCGATCATTCTGGAAAACCTCCATGAGGAAACCCGCGACGCTCACCCCCACATGATGCGGAAGTTTGCCATGGCGGGCCGCGCTTTCCCAAACGATCGCGATGCCCTGGCGGTGCACGAGGATCTGACCAACGTGCGGCTGTTCCTGGGACGTTTGTGCGGCGTGCAGTCGCTGGCGACCATGGCGTTTTTCGAAGGCTTCATTCAGAAGTTCATGCCCTTCCTGGCGAGCCTTGCGGCGGAGCAGGGATCGAACGAGATGGAGTACACAGACGTGCACGGCGTATGCGACATCGCACATACCGCGGGTCTCTATCAGGCTCTGTGGGCCGAAATGGCCGTCGAGCCGCTTCCCGAGGGAGCCGATGTTCTGGAAGGCGTGTATCTGCTGCGGGATCTGATCGAACAAATCCTGCGTCCGGAGCCGGCTGCGGCCTGAAAAGAGGCATCTCCTGGGTCTGCAATGCGCAGACCCGGGATGCAGCCCAGCGTTGAGACGGGCTGTCCACGCTCGCATCCGTCCGGCAGGGGCAGCGCAGTTGTCCCGCAAATTAACCGTACTGCATTTCCGCCGTGATTGTTCCCAGCTCTGGCGGGACAGGGAAACCGATTTGAGACACTGAAACGATGAGTATTCACTCTGCCATCACCGATCAATTCAGGAAAGTTGCGGAAGAACACGGACGGCCTCTGGCGGCTCTGAATGACGATTTGCCGCTTCTCGAGTCCGGACTCGACTCTCTTTGTTTCGCCGTGGTCGTGACGCGGCTCGAGGATTCCCTCGGCGTGGATCCGTTCGCGGCGGAGGATGTTCTGTTCCCCATCACTTTTGGGGAGTTTGTTCGCCTGTACGAGGCGTCGGCTCGATAATTATGGCGCCCCTGGCTGGATCCTGCCCGCCGGAAGCTATGGACGCGCCGTCTGCGGACGGTCAGGCCGAAGCTTTGGATGGGGCTGCTGGTTCTCAGGCGGCGAGGCCGGATCCGGCGCGATCTGCCATGAATTCTTTTGATTCGATCCCGGGCGACTGGCAGGAGCCGGACGAGGGCCTGCTGCGAGGAATGTATGGCCGGATCCTGCAGATCCTCGCTCGCACCATGCCAGGGGCGAAGAGCCTGCGTGTCTTCCTGCATCGCGCTCGGGGAGTGAAGATCGGCAAGGGAGTCTGGATTGGCTATGACGTGGTGCTGGACACCGCGCGTCCGGATCTCATCGTGATCGAGGACGGCGTTGCCATCAGCATGCGCGCGCTGGTGATCGCCCACTTCAAGGAGCAACGCGGCGTGCGCATCGAGCGCGAAGCCTTTATCGGTCCGGGGGCGATCGTTCTGCCTGGGGTGATTGTGGGGCGGGGAGCGGTTGTCAAAGCCGGCAGCGTCGTGTCGCAGTCCGTGCCGCCGATGACCGTGGTGCAGGGCAATCCGGCGATTCCGGTGGCCAGGTGCGGCATCCCGTTCCGCCAGGATGTTTCGATGAAGCTGTTTTCACGGCATCTCCAGCCTCTGGTGGCTCCGCCAGTCCGACCTCGCGGGGAACCGGAGAGTGGCGGTGAGCGGGCAGAGCCGTGATCCGCGCGCAGGGATGGTACATGGCAACAGGACACGCCGAAACGAGGTGCGATGTATGACAACCTTCCAGGTGGAATTCTTCAGTCTCGCCAGGGCGATCCGCGAAGCAGGTGATCCCGCTGGTCATTTCCTGCGGGAAGCGGACCATTGCGTAGCCCTCAGCGATCTCCTCGCCGGCTCCGCGCTGTATGGCCGTGCAGACGAGTTGCAGGGAAGATCGGTGCTTCTGGCCACCAAAGGGCAGTTGACGACGGCGTCCGCCCTGATTGAGTTGGATGGCGTGGCGCGCCGAGTTGTGCTCTGTCCACCCGATCTGCCGCTGGAGCACCTTCCCCACGTGATGGAGCTCGCCGAGGTGAACAGCATCGTTTCCGATCGCGACGTGACGCGTTTCAGTGGGCCCCGGTCACTGTACTTCAGCCCGTGCAGTCGCAATCTCATGCCGGCAGGCGCGATGGGACCGGCGGACCGCGAAACGGAGTGGATCCTGCTGACCTCGGGAACCACCGGCGCTCCGAAACTGGTGCTGCATACGCTGGCGAGTCTCACCGCGGGCATTCGCCGCGGTCGCTCGTCGGGGCGGCCGATCGTCTGGAGCACGTATTATGACATCCGCCGCTACGGCGGTTTGCAGATTCTCCTTCGCGCGCTGCTGACCGGTACTTCTCTCGTTCTTCCCGGGGCGGATGAGTCGACCGCAGCTTTCCTGGAACGCGCGGGTTCTTTCGGAGTCACGCACATTTCCGGAACGCCATCTCACTGGCGCCGGGCTTTGATGAGTCCGGCGATTCATCGGCTGAACCCGGAATATGTTCGTCTCTCGGGAGAAGCTCCGGATCAGACCATCCTGAACAGTCTGCGCGAAATCTTCCCCAAAGCCCGCATCGTGCACGCGTTTGCTTCCACGGAGGCGGGCCTGGCGTTTGAAGTAGACGATGCGATGGCGGGCTTTCCGCCGAAGGCGATGGCCAGCATCCCTGGCGTCGAAATCTCCGTCCGTGAGGGCACGCTGCACATCCGATCTGCCGGCAACGCCAGCCGCTATCTCGGCGACCATGCACCGACGCTGAAGGAATCAGACGGATGGGTGAATACCGGCGACCTGCTGGAAATGCGGGAAGGCCGATATTTCTTCTGCGGCCGCCGCGATGGCGTCATCAACGTCGGCGGGCTCAAGGTCCATCCTGAGGAGATCGAATCGGTGATTGGCCGCCATCCTGAAGTACAAACGTGCCTGGTGCGGGGAAAGAAGAGCCGCATCACAGGTGCGCTGGTCATCGCAGACGTGGTCCTGCGGCAAGGCGCGGGGCGCGACGAAGGGGACATTCCCTCGATCGAAGAAGATATCCTCCAGCTGTGCCGCGAGAGCCTGGCCGCTCACAAGGTGCCCGCTGCCATCCATATCGTACCGATGCTGGCGCTGTCGGAAGCCGGAAAAGTGCTGCGCCACCATGCGTAATGTCCTGGTGACCGGAGCGAGCCGCGGGCTCGGACTGGGCATCGTATCGCGGCTCATTGCTTCGGAATACCGGGTCCTTGCGGTCGCCAGGTCCGAGACAAAAGAACTGGCTGAGTTGCGCGCGCAGGCGGAGAGCGGAGGTTCGGGGAAGCTTTCGTTTCGCGCCTTCGATCTGTCTCATATCGACGAGATTCCGGCGCTGGTCTCGGAGCTGCGCAAGGAGTACGGACCGCTGTACGGACTGATCAATTGCGCCGGCATCAGTTTCGAGGGATCCCTGGCGATGATGCCCACGTCCCACATCGAGCAGATGGTGCAGGTCAATCTGGTGTCTCCGATGGTTCTCACCAAAACCGTTGTTCGGGGCATGATGAGCGAGGGCGCGGGACGCATCGTCAACATAGCCTCCATCACAGCATTCACGGGATACAGTGGGCTGGCCGTCTATGCCGCGACCAAGTCTGCGTTGACAGGATTCTCCCGCTCGCTGGCGCGAGAAGTCGGTCGCATGGGCGTGAATGTCAACTGTGTGGCTCCCGGATTCATCGATACACAAATGACCTCAGGGCTGGAAGGCGAGCAGCGCGAGAAAGTGGTTCGACGCAGCGCCCTGCGCCGCCTGGCCGATGTGAGCGACGTGGCGAGCACGGTGGAATTTCTGCTCAGCGACGGCGCAAAGAACATCACGGGAACCGTGATTACGGTGGACGCCGGGAGCACCGCATGACAGAAACCACCGGCATGGCTTCCCTCGCGGCCGGGAAGGCATCGCGCGCCTGGCTGCGCGCTCTCGAAGCGAGCTCTTCGATTGCGAGAAATCCTCGTCGCCTCCTGCCGACGGTAATTGCAGAGATCGCGTCCCGCTCTGAAAATGTTCCGGCTCTGCTTTCTGACCGGGAGAGTTTCACCTTCGGCGAGCTGGCGGAACGAGCCGACCGATACACACGGTGGGCTCTGCAGCAGGGAATCCGCAAGGGTGAGGTGGTTGCCCTGCTGATGACCAGCCGTCCTGAATATTTTGCATGCTGGTCGGGAATCGCAGCAGCCGGGGGCGTTGTGGCTTTGTTGAATACAAACCTCAGCGGCCCGTCGCTCGCCCATTGCATCGATGTAGCGCGACCGCGGCATGTGATCGTTGCAGCAGAATGCCTGGATGCTCTGCTCTCCGCGCTGTCCGTCGCTGCCGCAGAGCCGGCGATATGGATCCATGGGGTCGACGACAACCGCTTTCCGCGGATCGACGCGCGGCTGCGCGAACTGCCGTCGGAACGCCTGACCGAAGCGGAAAAACCGGCTGTCACGCTCGGCGATCTTGCGCTGTACATCTACACCTCGGGCACGACCGGTCTGCCCAAGGCGGCGCGCATCAGCCACGGGCGCATCCTGCAGTGGTGCTGCTGGTTCGCGGCGATGCTGGACGTTCAGCCGGAAGACCGCATGTACGACTGCCTGCCCATGTATCACAGCGTGGGCGGAGTTCTGGCGCCGGGTGCGGCGCTCGTGGCCGGAGCCAGCGTCGCCATCCGCGAGTCGTTTTCCGCCCGGGAATTCTGGGCCGATGTTGTCCGGTGGGACTGCTCGATGTTTCAGTACATCGGGGAGTTTTGCCGCTATCTGCTGCACGCCCCGCCCGGGCCCCTCGATCGCAATCATCGCGTCCGGGTCGCCTGCGGCAACGGCTTGTCTTCCGATGTTTGGACCCCGTTCCGAGAGCGGTTCCGGATTCCGGCAGTCTTTGAGTTTTACGCGTCGACCGAAGGTGGGCTGTCGCTCTTCAACGTGGAGGGGAAGCCAGGCTCCATCGGCCGCGTACCTTCGTATCTGGCGCATCGGCTCGCTCCTGCTTTGGTGCGGTTCGATTCTGAGACGGAACTGCCTCACCGCGATGCGCACGGATTCTGCATCCCCTGCGCGCCGAATGAGCCCGGAGAAGCGCTGGCTCGCGTCCTGAGCGGAACATCCCCCACCGGCAGCAGCTACGAGGGCTACACCGATCCCCAGGCCTCGGAAGAGAAGCTGCTGAGGAACGTGTTCCAGCCGGGCGATGTCTGGGTGCGCACCGGCGACCTGATGCGGCGCGACGAAAAGGGCTTCTTTTACTACGTGGATCGGGTCGGGGATACCTTCCGCTGGAAGGGTGAAAACGTCGCGACCACGGAAGTCGCGGCGACCCTGTGCGGGTTCCCGGGTGTAAAGCATGCGGTCGTGTACGGGGTCAAAGTGCCCGGCACCGAGGGACGCATCGGAATGGCAGCCCTGACCGTCGATGGAAAGCTGGACCTGGTGCGACTGCGCGAATATATGGTTGCTTCCCTGGCGTCCTGGGCCCGGCCCGCGTTTCTGCGCTTTCGCGAAGATTGCGACGTCACAGGGACCTTTAAGTATTCGAAGACGGAGTTAGTCAAGCAGGAGTTTACCCCGGAGCTGATTTCCGATGCCCTCTATTTCGACAACCCGGAGACGCAGACTTTACACTCGCTCGATCGATCTACGTACGAACGAATCCAAACCGGAAGCGTTCGTCTGTAAACTTCGGCCGTCCGGATGGCTGCGCAGATGGCTGGACGCGACCCGGAGGAAAAAGCGGGAGCAGCAACGGAAAGGGCTGTAAAGCGGCAGGAATATATGTTCATTGATGGGCTCAGAGACGAATTTCACTCCGCCGAAGCTGCCATCGACGCGGGGCCGATCTATCCCCAGGTGACGGCCGCGGAAATTCGCAACCATCTTGCGCGCTACGATTTTCTGCACGGCATGCCGCTGGAACAGGCGGCGGCGGACGTGGAGCAGATGCTGCGCCGCTGGCAGGTCCAGGTCACCCATCCTCGCTACTTCGGTCTGTTCAATCCCAGCGCGACGTTTGCCTCGGTCGTTGCCGACACGCTGACCGCCATCTACAACCCGCAGCTTGCTGCCTGGCGGACTTCACCCGCGGCCATTGAGATCGAGCGGCATACGCTGGCGTGGCTCGCAGGCAAGTTTGGCCTGCCCGCCGAAACCGCCGCGAGTTTCACCAGCGGAGGCGCAGAAGCAAATCTTTCCGCAGTCATCGCAGCGCTGACGCACGCGTTTCCCGGGTATGGCGAGAAGGGGCTGCACAGTCTCCCGCAGTCTCCCGTGCTCTACATTTCCGCAGAGGCCCATCATTCGTTTAGCAAGATCGCGCATATGACGGGCCTTGGACGCGACGCGGTGCGCACGATCCGGACCGGCCGTGACCTGAAGATGGATGTGAGCGCTCTGGCTGCTGAGGTCGCGCAAGATCGCCGGCTGGGATCGGCCCCGTTTCTGGTAGTTGGCACCGCCGGCACCACGGCTGCCGGGGCGATCGATCCGCTGCCCGACCTCGCACGGTTTTGCCGCGACGAAAGGCTCTGGTTCCACGTCGACGCCGCCTGGGGCGGAGCTGCAATCGTCTCGCCATCGCTGCGCCATCATCTTGCCGGCATCGAGTCCGCGGACTCCATTACCTGCGACGCCCACAAGTGGTTTTCTGTGGCCATGGGGTGCGGCATGTTCTTCTGTCGCTATCCCGAGACCGTCGCGCGCGCTTTTCGAGCGGAGGCCAGCTACATGCCGGGCACGGCGGGCGCCGACACCAGCGATCCGTACACGCATTCGCTGCAATGGTCGCGCCGGTTCGCGGGACTGAAGCTCTTCCTCACCCTTGCCGAGCTTGGTGAAGAGGGCCAGGCCCGAGCCATCGACCATCAGGCGCGCATGGGCAACCGGCTGCGCGAACGACTTGCGGCTTCGAAGTGGACCGTCGTCAACAATACCCCGCTGCCCGTCGTGTGCTTTACCCGCGAAGGCCTTGACCTGCCTTCGCTACTGAAGAGTTTGCAGGGGCAACAGATTGCCTGGATGTCGGAAGCCAGGCTTGGCGCCGCCTCCGTAGTGCGCGCCTGCATTACCAGTTTTAAGACGACCGAGGAGGACATCGATCAGGTCGTCGAGCAAATCACCCGGCTGGTCGCGGAACCGAGAGCTGGCCGGCTCGCCGCGGCGACATCCTGATGCACGGCCGCGGAAAAGATAAGGAGTTTGTTTTTTACACGCAATGAAGCCCGAGACAATTGCCATTCACGCCGGATACCAGGTCGACCCTGCGACCCGCTCTGTCGCCGTTCCGATCTATCAGACGGTGGCGTACGCATTCGACAGCGCCGATCACGCGGCCGCTCTCTTTAATCTGGAGGCCGAGGGCTACCGCTACACGCGTATCGGCAATCCGACAACGGATGTTCTCGAACGGCGTGTCGCCGCCCTTGAGGGCGGCCTGGGGTCGCTGTGCGTGGCCAGCGGCCAGGCCGCGGTTTCTTACGCCGTCTCCAATGTTGCCGAAGCCGGCCGCAACATCGTTTCCGTCCCGCAGCTTTATGGAACCACTCACACGCTGTTTGCCCATCTGCTGCCCCACCAGGGCGTGACGGTGCGTTTTGCGGCTACCGAAAAACCGGAAGACATGGAGGCGTGCATCGACGAGAACACGCGCGCCGTGTACTGCGAAAGCGTCGGCAACCCCGCCGGCAACATCTGCGATATCGAGGCACTGGCCCAGATCGCACACCGACACGGTGTGCCGCTGCTGGTGGATAACACCGTCGCCACTCCGATTCTTCTGCGGCCGATCGATTATGGAGCGGATATCGTCATTCATTCGCTCACCAAGTTTCTCGGTGGTCACGGTACGACCCTCGGCGGTGCGGTTGTCGACAGCGGCAATTTTCCCTGGAACGACCATGCCGCGAAGTTTCCTATGTTCACACAACCGGATCCGTCGTACCACGGCCTGATCTACACCGAGCACTACGGCCGGGGGGCTTTCCTCGGTCGCTGTCGCAGCGTCTATCAGCGCGTCAACGGCGCGGTGCTTGCGCCGCTCAGCGCTTTTCTGCTGTTGCAGGGGATTGAGACGGTGGCATTGCGCGTCGAGCGCCATACGTCTAACGCTCGCGCCACCGCGGAATACCTGCGCAGCCATCCCAGCGTCGAATGGCTCAATTATGCAGGTTTCGCTGACAATCCATACCACGGGCTGGCGCAGAAATACCTGGGCGGCCGGGCGTGCTCGCTGTTGGCGTTTGGTATCCGGGGCGGCTATCCCGCTGCGGTCCGTTTTTACGATGCTCTGGGGCTGGTCACCCGCCTGGTCAATTTGGGCGATGCGAAGTCGCTGGCCTGTCATCCGGCTTCCACTACGCATCGCCAGATGTCCGCAGAAGAGCAGCACCGTGCCGGCGTGACCCCGGAAATGATCCGACTCAGTGTGGGCATCGAGCATGTCGACGATATCCTTGCCGATCTCGATCAGGCGCTGAAGAGGGCCCAATGACGCAGTCTCGGCTTCGGCCGCAATCCCTGAGGTGAATTCTGTGCCCGTGACGCTTTACAGCGAAAACGAACAAGCGCCTGCCCGTGGTGGGCGGCATACAGAGGGCAGTTCACGGCCCCGTTCTGTCGAAGGTTCCAGCTCCGATCTGGTGATCGGGTTGCTGAATAACATGCCGGATGCGGCGCTGCAGTCGACGGAAGAGCAGTTCCGTCAGTTACTCGGCGCCGCGTCAGCGGGTATCTCCGTTCGGCTCATGCTTTGTCGCATGCCCTCGGTTCCGCGTAGCGAGGCGGCTGAGTCTTATCTGCGCCGCTCCTATGTCGATTTTGACTCTATGCTCGACACAGAGATCGACGGGCTGATTGTCACCGGAAGAGAGCCGCTCACCCCTGATTTGCGCGATGAGCCCTACTGGGACAGCTTTGTACGGGTGCTCGAGTGGTCTCGCGAGAGAACCGCTTCCACGATCTGGTCGTGTCTTGCCGCTCACGCAGCGGTTCTGCATCTGGATGGCATTCAGCGGGTACGCAGCAAACATAAGCACTGCGGGGTCTTTGACTGTTCCCGCACCTCGAATCATCCTTTGTTTGCGCAACTGCCGCAGCATTTTCGCATGCCGCATTCGCGATGGAATGGTCTTCCGAAAGACAAGCTGACGGGCTCCGGATATGAACTGTTGGCGCTTGCAGGCGACGCCGGAGTTGATTGTTTCCTGCGCCAGGAAACAGGAGAGAGTCTTTTCCTGTTTTTCCAGGGTCACCCGGAATATCAACCCGATACGCTCCTGCTTGAATACCGCCGGGACCTTCTCCGTTATATTCGTGGCGAAGCGGCCGCCTGGCCAGGATCTCCGCGCGGTATGCTGGCCACCAAAGACGAGGCTGCCTTGCTGGAGATCCAGAGTCACGCGCATGCGATGCCCGAGGAGGAAATCCTGGCCCGTCTCACCGCATTCTTCTCTGCGACCGCAATCGAAAACGGCTGGCGTGGGACGGCAAAGACGATCTACCGCAACTGGCTGGAATACCTGATCGCACAGAAAGCCCATCGTGCTGCCGACAGAGAGCCGGCTGCCGCGGCGTCACCCATCGGCGGTTCTCCCGGGCAGCACCAGCTCGAGGGGACGATCTCCTCCTGATCGGCGAACCGGAAGAAGGAACGACGCAACGAGCACACGAGCCTGAGCTCAGGCGCCCAGCACGGCCGTCACGGATTCGCGCGCCGCGCTGACCATCTCAGCAATGTCGGCTTCGGTGGAAATGAGCGGCGGCGCGAAAAGCATCTGGTCTCCTGGCGCCGGATGCGCGCCAACAGCCGGACGCGTGCGCGTGAGTACGCCTCGGCGCCGCATTTCCTTCCGCAGCCGCGCACCGACCTCGTCTCCCGCGGTGAAATTCTTCTTCGTGCCGCGATCCTGGACGAATTCGACCGCCGCCAGAAGCCCTTTTCCTCCCCGAATATCGCCGGTGTTCGGATGACTGCCCAGGGCGTCCTGGAGAGCGCGCAGGAGGACGTCTCCCATCTTTGCCGAGTTCTCCAGCAACTTCTCCCGCTCCAGAATTTCGATATTCCGCAGCCCAACAGCACAGCAGGGCGGATGGCCGGAATTGGTGTAGCCATGCATCCATCGGTTCGCCGGTTCCACTGAATCCAGAGCTTCCTGAATGTCAGCGTTCACCATGATGCCCCCCAGAGGCAGGTATCCGGAGGTGACGCCCTTGGCGAAGCTCAGAATGTCGGGCTGGACATTCCAGTGCTCCAGGCCGAACCAGCGGCCCGTTCTTCCAAAGCCCGTGATGATTTCGTCCGCGATCAGCAGCACGTTGTAACGGGTGCAGATTTCGCGAATGCGCGGCCAATAATCGTCGGTGGGATAAATGATGCCGCCTGCGCCGTGAATCGGTTCTCCGATAAATGCAGCAACGGTTTCCGGGCCTTCACGCAGGATCGCGTCTTCGAGCGCGCGGGCTGCTGCCTGGCCCGGGGTCTCTCCCGTCTGCGTCGACTCCCAGCGGTACGGATAGCAGGTATCGATGTGCACGAAGCCGGGCACACGCGGCTCAAACATCTTCCAGTAGCCGGCGATCCCGCTGGCGCTCATCGTCTGAAGCGTGACCCCGTGATAACCGTGAATCCGCGAGATGACCTTGATCTTGCCGGTCTGGCCGCGCACTTTCCAGTAGTAGCGCGCAGTCTTGAAGGCCGATTCGTTGGCCTCGGCCCCGCCGGAGCAGAAAAAGACGGCTGCCATATACGGGGCGAGTTGGATCAGTCGTTCCGCCAGCAGGATCGACGGGATCGTCGTCGACCCGGCATACCCGGAAAAATACGCCAGGGTCTTCATCTGCTCCGCCGCGACCTCGGCAAGCTCGGCGCGACCGTGGCCTGCATTGACATTCCATAGCCCCGAGAGACCGTCAATGTACTCCCGGCCGTCGGCATCGCGCACCCTGATGCCGCTTCCGCTTACGCAAAGCACCGCATCCTGGGTATCGATGGGGTGGTGCAGCGAGTGAATCTGATGTCGCCGGTCTGAAGCGGCCAAATCGTTCGTTGGCACGGGTCTCAATTCCTCCTGGATGTGCTTCGGCCATAATACTGGTCTCGGATGCCGAAAAGGTGTGCCAGCCCATATCGCTCAGACTTGGCCGCACGGAGATGACCCCGCTGAGCGGAGCTGGCGTGGCAGGGGCGATCGGTGACCGCAACCACAGCCATTCGGCGACCCATCCATACCTCTGTCTTATCCGCCGATCTTCTCTGTCAGATCCATCCAGCGCTCCAGCACGGCGTCGTGTTCCGATTGAGCAGCGTCCAGTTCTGCAAGCGCTTCGGTGAGCGCGGCTGCGTCGATGGCGACGCTGGGATCGTCCACGCGGGCGCGAGCCTCAAGGAGACGCTGGTCGGCGGCTTCGATGCGGGCCTCGATCGCGTCGTATTCGCGCTGCTCCATGTAGGAGAGCTTTTTCTTTGGAACCGAAGACAGAGGAGCCGGCGATGCGGGCCGCGGCTCCGGGGCAGGGGATTCGGCCGGGGCCGAGAGCTGCGCGCGCCATTCTTCCCACTGAACGTAATCGGCAAACAGGGCGGCATTGCCGCGGCCGTCGAGTCCGAGAACCGCGTTCGTGACGCGGTCGAGCAGATACCGGTCGTGGGTGACCAGGACGAGCGCGCCGGAAAAATCCAGCAGGGCTTCCTCAAGGATCTCCAGCGTGGGAATGTCGAGGTCGTTGGTCGGTTCGTCGAGAATGAGCACGTCGGCGGGCTGCAGCATGAGGCGGGCAATGAGCACGCGGGCGCGTTCGCCTCCGCTGAGGCGGGAAACCGGCTGATTCAGCTGCTCGCCGGTAAACAGAAAGCGCGAGGCATAGCTGGCGACGTGGACGACGCGATCCTGCCAGACGACAGAATCGGAGTGAGGCGCGAGCGCGCGGCGGAGGGTGAGCGATTCGTCGAGTTCGCGGAGCTGCGAGAAGTAGACGACGCGAAGCGCGTCAGCGCGACGAAGCTGACCGCCAGAGAGCGGCAGCAAGCCCGTCATCGCGCGGAGCAGCGTGGTCTTCCCCGAGCCGTTGGGGCCGACGAGGCCGAGACGCAGGCCGGCGGTAAGGCTGAAGTTGACGCCGCGGAGGATTTCGCGATCGCCCAGGGTGATGGCGGCGTCTTCCATTTCGATGAGGCGCTTTGTCTGGCGCTCGGTCGCGTCGAAAGCGATGCCCGCCGTGAGAGAACGGCTGCGGGATTCGGAGTCCTGAAGCCGAGCGATGAGAGCGTTCGCATTGTCAATCCGGGCTTTGGCCTTGGTGGCGCGAGCTTTCGGGCCTCGGCGAAGCCACTCGATTTCCGTGCGGACGCGGTTGCGCAGGCTTTCCTGCGCGCGCTGCTCGGATTCGAGCCAGGCCTCGCGCTCTTCGAGGAACCTGGAGTAGCTGCCCTGCACGCGCAGCAAGCCGTCGGAGTACATGCGGTTGATCTCGACGATTTGGTGGGCGGTGTTCTCGAGGAAGCGGCGATCGTGCGAGACCACGACGAAAGCGAAGGAGGCGCTCTGGAGCAGACCTTCGAGCCATTCAATGCCTTCGATATCGAGGTGATTCGTGGGCTCGTCGAGCAGGAGCACGTCGGGTTCGGTGACGAGCCCTTCCGCTATGGCGAGGCGCTTGCGCCAGCCGCCGCTGAGCGCCGCTGCTTCGGCGGAGAAGGAAATGCCTGAGGAGCCCGACTCGACAAAGCCGGCGCGGCCCAGGGTTTCGCGCAGCCGCTGCTCGTGGTTGGCTTCCGGCACTCCGGCGCGAATGAGAGCGGATTCGATGACGGCGCGGACTGTGGCGCCGGGGGCGAAGTCGGAGATCTGATGAACGTGGCCGACACGGCTGCGTTTGCGGAAGGCGACCTCGCCGGAGTCCGGCTCCTGTTCGCCGCCGAGGATCGCCAGAAGTGTGGATTTACCGGCTCCATTGGGGCCGATAAGGCCGATGCGGTCGCCGTCATGGACGGCGAAACCGATGTTCAGGAAGAGAGGCATGGCGCCGAAGCGTTTGGAGATGCTCTGTGCGTTAACGATCGGCGGCATTCTTTCAGTTTATGGGTGCGGTGCCCAGTCGGGATCGGGGCTCCCTCGCTTCGTATGGACCAGGTCCTCTTCAAACATGGCCGTTGCGCCAATCACGCTGGTCGCAGAAACCCTCCCGGACGATGAGGATTAGGTGCCGGCTTGCCACCCAATGTCATATTTCACGTCGTAGTCCCCGGTGGGGCCTATGCAGCGAATCGCCGTAAATTTTTGAAGGAATGGCGCGCCCTGAGAGATTCGAACTCCCGACCTACTGATTCGTAGTCAGTCGCTCTATCCAACTGAGCTAAGGGCGCGCAGCTTGGGGTCTTGCGGACTCCTTCGAGAATACCAGTTCGCCCCAGCCCGGGCAATCGTTCCAGACGATCCGAGCCTGCTCCCTCAGCACCAGTCCGCGTGCCGCCCCGCTGCCTTCGCATCCCGGGTTTTCGCCTTGGCCGCGGCCTCTTCGCCAGGCTCCTCGCCTCCCGCCTCCAGCTCCTCGTCGGTCAGAATAAAGCGCCGGATGTACCGCAGAGGCTCGTCCCACACCGCCATCTGCTCCAGGTGATACTGCCACACCGTATTCGATGTGGACCGCGACGATCGACGCGTGAACGACTTCCGCTTGATCGTCACTACTTTGCCCTTCGCGTCGATCCGCGTGTATTCCTGCGACGGCAGCACGAACGTGATCTGTGTGCCCTTCTTCCAGAAGTGGCGTGCGAACTCGTGCGCGAACAGCAGCGCGTAGTACCGCTTGCCCCCGTCCAGCACGTCCACCGCCTGCTCGAAGCTGGTCCACTCCGGCTCGACGTTCGTCTGGTACCAGCGCCGGAATTCGAACCCATGCACCCGTGCCCGGAGAATGATCATGCGGAGGAGTTCTTTGCGTGTCATGCTCTTTCCCTGAAAAGGGCGACCGCCGGTTCGTGCACGCCGCTCTCGGCCTCCAACCTATAAGGAGAGGGAATGCGGCGCAAGGGAAAAGGGATGGCCGGTTCCGCCCTCGGTAACCCCGCTGCGTTTCAGGTCTGCGCCTCAGGCCCGTCTCTCAGAGCGACGAACCACCGGAGGATGCCGCCTCCAGCGCCGCACCCGCGTCGTCGCCGCGCATCGCGATCCATCCGCTCACCCACGCCGCCGGTGCCAGGAAGTAGCTCAGCAGCAGCCTGGGAATCCGCCGCAGATCCGTCCCCAGCGTGTGCGCTTCCTTGCCCACCAGCAGCGCGCCGTTGCGGATCATGTGCCAGTGGAATGTCGCCGAAATAATCGTGAACGCCAGCGCCGCCACTCCCAGCTGCTCCGTCCGCGGCCCGTCCAGCCAGAAGTGCAGCCCCGCATCCATTCCCAGCGAAGTCAGCGGCACCACCACCACGCACACCAGCCACGCCAGCCGCTCCGTCCGCAGATGCAGCGACTGCTGTTGCAGTGCCGAAAAAAACCCGCACGTCAGCAGCACGAACCCCGCCTCCACGATCCCAAAATGACGCCGCGCATGCACCTCCACATGGCGCAGCGCCGCCACGCAGGCCCCGCCGCGCAGCACCGCCGTCAGCAGCGCCACCTTCCAGTTCCAGTGGGTGAAAGGGAAGAGCCATGGCGAAGTTCGCCGCTTTCCGGTCGCCGTTTTTCCACCCAGACGCATTGTCGTCTCCCCGGCCCTGCGTGATGGACTGCTCAGTTCCTGCCCGCCGTCACCCGCAGCATGACAGCCATCCGCCTGTGCACCATCAACAGGGCATTACATTCCACCCAATTTTCCGTCGCCGGAATGCCTTTCGTAACTCTCGGACGCCCCATCCCGCTTCGATTCCCGGATTGGTTCCCGCAGGAACGCCTGATACGGTTACCAACGTTCGAAATCATTTCCGAAACTTCGCCCCCACCCCTGGGTTCACCCTTGCAACGGCGCAATGACGCCGATTCATTCAGATAACATCAGCGGTTTCCGGACAACGCTCTGCTCACGACCGCGACCGCCGCTCCTCCGAGGTTCGTCGTTTCGGATCACACGAGTTGGCGCGTCGTGCGCCCTCCGTCCATCCGCTCCACGATCCTCCCCCGACCGGCGCCGCAATTATGAACAGCCCATCCGAACCGCAGAAAGCGATCGACTGCATGACCACCCACGCTCTCTCCCGTTTCACCCGTTATGCTTCTCCTCTCGCCCTGGCGGTTCTGCTCGCCGCCGGGTGCGGCGACACATCCACGCCCGTCCAAAACCAGAACGTTCCCACCGCTCCCGCCTTCGTCATCGGCACCGACGCGCCCGTAGCCGGGGTCGTCTCCTTCAGTGCCCAGATTCAGTCCATTGACGCCATCGACGCCAGCGGCAACTCCGTCTCCCTGCTCAGCGGTACTCCAACCGTTGACTTCGCCCGCTACAACGGCCTTCAGACCCTCCTCGACATGAACGACGTCCCCGCCGGCACCTACACCCAGATCGCCGTCACCTTCGGCACCGCCACCATCGGCTATCTGCAGACCGCCTCCGGCGCCGCGCCCTCCATCCAGACCGAGCCCGCCATCTTTGACTCCTCGAGTTACACCGCCACTTTGGCCAATCCGCTCGTCGTGGCGCAGACCGGTCCCGTCGGCATTCGTCTCGACTTCCGCCTCGACAAATCGATCGAGGTCGACAGCAGCGGTCAGATCACCGGCCACGTCAATCCCACCCTCGACATCCGCGCCGTCGACCCCAGCGGCTCCGGCGCTTACATCGATGAATTCACCGCCGGCGTGGTCAGCGTCAACACCACCGCCCAGAGCTTCGTTATCCAGGGCCCTCACGGCCACAACTTCACCGTCAATGTGAACGGCCAGACCGAATGGGATAACAACGACACCATCAGCGACCTCACCACCACCTGCATTGTCCAGATCTCGGGCATCATCGACCACGCCGATTCCACCATCGACGCCGATGAGGTCGCCATCCTCAGCCAGAACGGCTTCTACGCCTCGGGCCAGATCACGTACGTGCAGCCCACCTCCGGTGTCGCCGCCAATTTCGACCTCTACGTCCGCGGCACGCTGCCCGCCAGCGGTGACAGCGTCTCGCTCGGCCAAATCACCCAGGTCGCTCTCACCGGCACGGAGAACTACTTCATCTACTGGATGCACAACCGCTTCACCCAGTTCCTCTTCAACTCCTCCACGCTGCTGCCCGGCCAGCACGTCTCCGTCGGCGGTCCGCTTTCCGGCGCTGCGTCTCAGCCCATCGGCGTCAAGCGCGTCGTCCTGCGGAACTGGGGCTTCAACGGCACCGTCGCCGCCAACACCAGCTCCACAACGGCCGACTCGTTCCAGATGAACGTCACCGGCTTTGCCGGCCAACTGGTACCCGGCACCGTCACCGTCTACACTGCCACCGGCACCAGTTGGCGCGACGGCTATAACTCGGACAGCGACGTCACCGTCGGCGACAAGGTCCGTGTCGTGGGAATCCTCATCAAGGATCCGACCTCCGGAAATCCCGTCATCCTTGGCCGCTATGTTGACGATATGAACCAGTAGATCGACGAAAACCACGAAGGCGGCGCGCTCCAACCAGAGCCGCCGCCTTTGCGCTGTGGATGGGAATTGCGAACCGTTGCGTTTAGAGTTTGACCTTCACGGTCGGATTCGGGATCTCGCACCCTGAACCCTGCACCCTGTAACCTGCAACCTGCAACCTGCAACCTGTACCCTGCAACCTGTACCCTGCGCCCCGCTCACTTCCCCACATACCCCGACCGCATATACTTCCGCGCCGAATCCCCCTGCGCCGTATCGCCCCCAGCCTGCAGCACCGCCTGGTACTGCTGCACAGCCTTCGCGTGCTCGTGCATCAAATCGTACGTCTTGCCCGCCTCCAGCAGACACCGCTGTCGCAGCTCCGGGCTGGTCGTCGGCTGAAACGCCCCCTCCCGATACGCCTCCACCGCCGCCGCGTACTCCTTCTGTCCCCGCAGGGTGTCGCCCAGCCCAAAGTACGCCAGCTCCATGTGTGAGCCCGGAAAGTACCCCGAGTGCTGCGCCGTCTCGATCAGCTGCTGGTAGGTGTGCACCGCCGTCATCCCGTCGCCCGCGTCCTTTTCCAGATTCGCCTCTTCCAGGCTGAACAGATAATCGTGCGGGTACTCCCCCGCCAGCTGCTTCGCGATCGTAATCGCCGGCTGATATCTCGCCTCCCGCCGCAGGAACAGCATCATCGATGTCTTCGCTTCCACCCGCGTCACCACCCCGTTCTCGCCGGCGTCCCGCAGCAGCGCCATGCCCGAGCCTTTCGATCCGTGAATGCCGACGATCCCCACCAGCAGCTTGAACGCGAACGGCAGCGAGCCCACCACGTACTGGTACACGCCTACCACCAGCTCCGCGTCCACGTAGTGCGGATCGATCTGCAGCACCTTATCGCAGTCCCCGCGCGCGCTCATCGCCGAGTGCAGAGCCGCCACAAACGACCGTTCCACCAGCGCGTCGTAAATGGCCACGAAGGCCTTCGACCATCCTCGCGCGAACAGCGCATCCGCGTTGTTGGGATTCGCCTTCAGCTCCGCATTCGCCTCGTTATTCACCTCATCCGCCAGCGCCCGAATCCGGTCCCGCACCTGCGGATTCTCCACCACCGTGTGCTTCCCGGTCAGGAACCCGTCGTTGGCGTAAAACGTCGTATCCAGCAGATCGAGCCGGTTCAGCTCCCGAAACAGCGTCGCATTCAGCACGTAATCGGTGGCCATCGGATCGCTGGGGTGCTCCCGGTGGATCCGCTCGAAGCGCTCCAGCGCGTTGTCGTAATCCATGTTGTAGAAGTGCTGGAAGGCCTCGCGCACCTCCGGCGTCCGGTTCAGCGGATCGGTGTCCACCGTCTCCTGCGCGGCCAGCGCAGTCACCGGAACCAGCACCACAACCAGACAGAAAAGAAGAACGCGCACCCAGGCGCCCAAACGCAACATGCCATCAAGATTCTAGAGCCAATGTCATCCGAGCGCAGCGCCGGGAACGATCTGCCCAGCGGTGAATGCAGTTGAACGGCGCGCAGCGGCCGAAAAAGAACTCAAGCGGCGCATGAACCGGGTGCCCCATGTCTGCCCGCTGTTGGCAGACATGGGAGGCCACGATTTTTCTCCCTTACCGATGATGCCCGCCGCCACCATGGCTGTGTCCGCCGCCTCCGTGACTGTGCCCGCCTCCACCAAAGTGCCCGCCGCCCCCATGGTTGCTGAAATGTCCACCGCCGCCGAAGTGCGAACCGCCGCCAAAATGGCTCCCACCCGAGAAGCCCCGCGACGCGTGGCTCCCGCCGCCGAATCCGTGGAAGCCGCCGGAACGCGACGATCCTCGATACCCACTGAACCCACGCCCCGAAAAGCTGCGCGACGAGCCGCCGCGATACGCACTCCCAAAACCGCTCCGCATCCCGCTCTCGCCGCCATAATTCCGCGCAATCGTCGAGTTTCGGGACCCGGAATTCCCGTAGCCTCGAAATCCCTCACTCCCAAATCCTCGATTCGCCGTCGCCACCCGGCTGCCGTACGTCACGCCCGGGCTCCGCAACGATTCGCCCCCGCGTCCGGCGTATCCCGAACCGTAGCTCCCGCGCCCGTACCCCGTCCGCCCGCCGTTGAACGCCTGCTCCCGTCCGCCATAGCCGCCGCCCCGCACCGAATACGATCCGCGCTCACCCTGAATCTGTCGGTTCCCGCCAAACCCCATCGGCCCCCGTGCCGGCCCGTGATAAACCCCGTGCTGGTCCAGACCCGTCCCTCGGATCGACCGAAAGTCTCCCCTCGATCCCGACCGATAGCCGCCCGCGTAGCCGCGCTCCCCGTCACGCCCGTAGCCGAATTCGCCCCGGCCGTACCCGCGCCCAAACCCGTGCCCGTACGTCCGATCCCATCCCCGCCCGCCGCCTTCCCGCCAGTTCCACCGCGGACCCCCGTACGGCATTCCCCAGTCCGCCAGCGCCCCGTTGTGCGGATACCATCCCGATCCGTGGAAGAACAATCCCCCCATCAGCCAGTTCAGCCCCCAGCCCAGCCAGCCAAACGGCGTAAATGCCGACAGCACGTTTCCGATCCCATACTGCAGCGCCGGTCCCACCACGTCGCCGATGGCGTCCAGCAGCGAGAAGCCCGGATACGGCGCAATCGGTTGCCCATACGCCGTCCACGGATCGTAAGCCGGCACATAGACCACATTCGGATTCGGCGGCGCCAGCTGGATGTATCCATCGTTGTCGCTCTCCGTCTCCTGCGGCGAATTCTCCAGCGTCCCCGCCGCCTGGGCCCGCTCGCGCAGCGTCTGCACCGTGCCCAGCACCGCATCCGGCTCGTTGTAATACGCGTTGCCCAGCTCCGTCGTCCACTGCAGGTTCTGATCCATCTGCTGCAGCACCTGCGGAAATGCCGTCAGCGCTTTTACGCTCGGATCCCAGTTCTGCGCGTCCGCTCCCGCCGCAATGGCCTCCGGAGGAGCATCTCCCTGCGCCTGCCGCCACGGGTCCGCCTCGATAATCTGCTGCGGCCACGTCGCCGCGGCCAGAATCTCCGCCAGCAGCGTGTCCGGATAGAGCGCCACCGGCGCCACCAGCTGCTCCAGTTGCCCCTCACTCAACCCCTGCGCCGGCTGGTTCATATCCGCCGCCCCATAATTCGGCGGGTAATTCGACGGATAGCTCGGAGGGTAATTCGACGGATAGTTCTCCGCAGCGTACGGCGACCCGTAATTCGGTCCCGTCGCGCCTGGCTGGTTCGGGTAGGGAGCGTTTTCGTTCGGGTAGGGAGCGTTCTCGTTATAGTCCGGCGGCGGAGGCGCTACATTCGTCTGCCCCTGGCCATAGGTCTGCGGCGGATTGGGCGATCCATAACCGTAGCCCCCGTAGACCTGGGCCAACAGTGGTGTTGCCGTGAAGGTAAGAATCAGTCCCGAAATGCCGGTGATCCAGCAGCGGTGCGGAAAGCAGTGAGAGTTCATGGGTGCCCTCATATGGCCCAAAGGCTCGTGGAAGCCTTGCATTTTCTCCCGCAGACCGCGCCCTGCCGGCTGCGACCGATCGTCCTCTTCGGTCTTGCGTCCTTGCCATGAGCGGACCCGAGGGCCGCTCACTATCGTTAACCCTGTATGAACCCCGCTTCTGCCCCCGTGTTCCGCCAGTAACCGTATTTTTCTCCGACTGCCATTCTCCCCGCCTCCAGACATGCGTCACCGCCGCATTTTTGTCTCGCAATTCCACTGTTTTCAAACCCATTGCATGAATCATGTTCTCCCATTCGTCCCATCGCGTCTGTGGTAATTCCCCCTTTTGGGGATGGTTCGCGACCACTGTTATCTCCTATTCTCTTCAATGAGTTAGACAAAGCTTCCGCGCTCTCACGCAGCCCTTTGTGACAGCAGAATCCCGCAAATGGGTCATAACAATAGAGGAACAGGCGTGCGACACGGGAGGATCTGTAGGGCCCCTTTGGCTCGGATCGTGGATTTATACCGCGTTCTTATGCCCTGACTGCCTGGCTGGTTCAGAGCTCGCCCGCCATTTGAATAACGCAGGAAAACTCAGCACCATATCGGTTTTTCCATATGAGCGCTGCAAGTGTGCGGTTCGACGCCTCAACTCGGCGGACCGATCACGAACCCGGATCATGGGTCGCCGCCGGATCGCTTCCGGCATGCAGGCGTGGCCTCGTGCCCTCACCATCACGAGCCCTTCTCGGCCTCTTTCTCTTCGCCTTCCTGCTCGCCGGGTTCACGCCGATCTGCGCCGCTGCCGGCATCCCTGACGCGCCCAGTCAAAACGGCCATTTCAGGTTGGCGCGCGAGGTTCGGAAATTCGGCATCCACTCCCACATCGAGATTCCGGCGACTCACCCTGGGTCTCTGATCGAGCAGGTCCGATTCAATCGAAAATCGATCCCCTTCGAACAGGGAGTGTCGGTCGGACCCGGTCCCGGGAATCTCGAAATTCAGTTCGCGGTTCCGGCATCGGGCGCTTCCAATCGCCTGCGCTACCGGCTCCTCGGTCTCGATGCGCAGTGGAGAGAAGCGGGAAAGGACCCCGAAATCCTCCACTACCACCTCGCGCCCGGGCGTTACGAATTCGATTTCCAGGCAGAAAGCGGCCGCCTGCGCGGTTCCATCGTCGAAAGCATCCCGATTACCGTGACTGCGCCCTATTGGCAAACCGCGCGGGTTCGAACCCTGTGCGTCATGTTCCTGCTGATCCTGATCCTTCTTCTTCACAGGCTGCGGGTTGGTTATCTCAGCAAACATAACCGCAAGCTGCAGGAGGCTGTAACCCAGACCCGAGCCGAACTCACGTTGACCGCCCGCACCGCACGCGACGCCCAGGAAGCTCTCAAGGAGCAGGCTCTCAAAGATGGCCTGACCGGTATGTGGAATCGCAGGGCGATCTTCGCGTTGCTGGAAAGGGAAGTCTTCCGCGCCCGGCGCGATCGCTGTCCCGTCACCCTGGTGATGATCGATCTCGATCTTTTCAAGAACATCAATGACACCTACGGGCATCCCGCCGGAGATGAGGTGCTGCGCGAAGCCGCCAGCCGCCTCGCCGAAGTCATGCGCCCCTACGACTCGATCGGCCGCTATGGCGGCGAGGAATTCCTCGTGATTTTGCCCAGTTGTTCACCCCAAAATGGAGTGCAGCGCGCCGAAGAGTTTCGCCGCGCCATCGCGGCGCGCCCGGTTTTTACGGCTGCCGGACAGCTCACCGTCACCTGCAGTGTAGGCGTGGCCGCGTATGACGAAGCCATGCCGCCCGCCGATCTGATCCACCGCGCGGACGAAGCCCTGTATCGCGCCAAGCGCCTGGGCCGCAATTGCGTCTGCGCGGGAAATCAGGCCAAGGGCATGGATCGCGTCGAGGCTCCCCGCGAAGATCATTCTCGTGGAGATCGCTCGCGAACCGGCTGAAAGAGCCGCGTGGCGATCTTTCCGGGCCTCAGCCGGCCCTGATCGCCGTCGTTCAAGAGGTATAACCGGCGCCGGGCAACAGATCGGCTCTTCTATCAGGGCATGACTTTTACATCTCGCGAAAAACCGACCCTTTTTGAAGGGCACGGCTTCACGGTTTGTGAAAAACGGCTCGCTCCGAAAGAGCAGCACGACTTCACGCTTTCCGAAAAACGAATCGCTGCGAAAGAGCACAGTTTCACAACTCGCGAAAAATCGACCCCTTTGAAAGGGCACAGCTTCAC